>CAZAGE010000023.1:0-48682 GCA_964484345.1 uncultured Oceanicaulis sp.
CCAGATTGGGACCCGCTTTAGCACCGGTCTGTCGGGGCGCGCAAACCGCGCCCCTCAGCTTCGCCCCGATTAGGCGGCCTCTGTCTCGGCCGCAGCCATCGGCGCGCCCGGGGCGCGGCGGTAGCGGTCGCCGGTCTTGGCCATATAGCGCTCCATGGCGTCCAGCTTGGAGCGCTCCATGGATAATTGCAGGCGGGTGCGCCGATCCGTAGTGTCGGCCAAGCGCGCCTCAAGCACTTCGCCGTCGGGCAGCGAGACTGTCACACGCTCGCCCGCGGCGGCGTTGACGCCGCGGTCAAGCTCAAGATAGGCCGGCGACATGCGCACAACGACCACTTCGGTCGCAACACCTGTCTTCGTGGTGACGCTGGCGGGCATCTTCACCTCGCGCGGCACGATCACCGAGCGCACCTGGCTATCCCCGATGCCGTCGAGGAAGCTTCGAACCTCCTCCGACAAGACGTCTGCCTCTTCGCCAATCGTGACGGCGACCGTGTTGACTTCGCCGGAGGCCTCTTTGGCGGCGCCGCCGGCTTCGCTGACCCCGGTGACGTCGTCGCCGATGGTGGACGTCTCTTCCGACAAAGAGGATGCGGACCGGGCGATTTCCTCGGTCGCCGCACGCTGCTCTTCGGCGGCCGAGGCGACCGTTTCCGCAACCTCATCAAGATCCGCGATGGCGCGTTGAATGCCCTCCATGGCGCTTCGGGCCGCGGACGACAGCGTGTCTACACCCGCGATCGAACGGGCGATTTCTTCGGTGGCCTTGCTGGTTTGCTCCGCCAGCGCCTTCACCTCGCTGGCGACGACCGCAAAGCCCTTGCCGGCCTCTCCGGCGCGGGCGCTTTCAATCGTGGCGTTGAGGGCGAGCAGATTGGTCTGCTCGGCGATCTCATTGATCAGCTCAATCACCTTTGAGATTTCCGCAACGGCGACCGCGAGCTGGTCGACGTCCCTGCCCGCACCTTCCGCACTGACGCGCACATCCTTGCTCATCTGAGCGGCGCGGCCCGCCTGCTCGCCGATCTCAGCGACGGAGCTGGTCATTTCCTGGGTGGCGGACGCGATGGTCTGGATGGCGGTTTCCGCCCGCGACATGGATTCAGAGAGCGATTGCGCTTTGGCATGCGTGTCGGTGGACGCTTCATCCATGGTCCCGGCCAAAAGCCCCATCTGGGTGGACGAGGCGTTGAAGCGGCCCATCACCCCTTCGATGGATTTGCCGAACATCGCCACTTGCTGGTCGACCGCGTCCTGGTGATGGCGTTGAGCCTGGGCGCTGGCGATCCGCTCGTCCTCTAGGCGCACACGCTCTTCCGAATTGGTTTTAAGCACCGCGAGAGCCCGGGCCATATCGCCCAGCTCGTCGCGGCGATGCGCGCCCGGCGCATCCATGGTCAAATCCCCATCCGCCAGGCGGCTCATGGCGCTGGTCAAAGCGCGCACCGGTGCAACGATCGACCGGGACAGCGCGAAAGACACGGCGACACCCAAGACGCCCGCCACCAGCAAAGTCAGACCGATCAGCCAAAACGCCGCCGCCTTGGTGGCCGCCAGGTCCGATTCCGCCTGCGCTTCGGCTGCGTGGGCGATGTCAATCATGGTCAAGATACCCGCCTCGGCTTCAGGCAGGCGCTCATCAAAAAAGGTGGTCACCTCGGCGCGTTCGACCGCCAGGGCCGCGTTCAACGCGCTCAGGCCGGCTTCAAACTGGGCCAGGTCCGCGTCAATGCCCGCCGGCGCGCCGGCCACCCCGGCGAAGGTCGATCGGGCCAGCGCGATCTCTTCAGTGGAGCGGGTGTATTCGCGCGGCGTAAAATCATCGAGGAAGCGGTTCATATAATCGCGCGCCAAAAGCAGGTGGATGGACGCCTCCCCCAGCCGGCTGCGCGTTTCAGCGTCAACGCCGTCGCGCGCTTCGGACAAGTCCGCCCGGGCGCGCGTGCCGGGCGCTCTCAGCTCGTCGGAGACGATGCGATTACGCTCAACGCGGGCGATCGCCATCGCTTCAAAGCTGTCGCGCAGGGCGTCCAGCGCTCGGCCCGTCTCATCGACCGCAGCGCGAAACGCCGGATCCGGCGCAACGTCACGCGCTGCAGTGCGCGCTTCGATCACGTGGTCATAAAGCGCGAGCGTCTCCAGATAGCGGGCCTCGCTATTGCGCGCCGCATACTCCTTGGCGCCGCCGACAAATTCCGCAGTGCGCACCCGCAACAAATCCGCCGATTCAACCTCTGCAGCGGCTTTTGAATAGTCCTGGAACGCGGCGGACACCGAGTTCATCGCCCACCATCCCGCACCGGAGGCGGTGAGCAAACAAAGCCCCAGAAGGGACAACCCAAAGACAACACGGCGGGCGATCGGCCAGTGCGCAAGGACGCTGGTCATGGAGAATCTCCAGTCAAACGGTCAACGAGGGCGAGAAGGTCTGCATTCTCAAAAGGCTTGGTCATAGCGGCGTCCGCGTGTTGGCGGCCCGCAGCCAAGGCGTCTTCACTGTCGACAAGCGAGCCGCCGCCGGACATGGCGATGCTCGCCTGGGCAAGACCTTCGGTGCGTATTTGTTCGAGGGTTTCGACGCCGTCTTTTTCAGGCATCAGCATGTCGACAAGGACGAGATCCGGCCGGGAGCGCCGGGCCATCTCGACCCCGCGCTCACCATTTTCCGCAAGTTCAACGTCATGCCCGTTTCGGCTTAAGACGCCGGCAATCGATCGCCGGACCCCAGCGACATCATCGATCACTAATACTCGTGCCATACCCATCTCCTTAAGTACCTGACGCAGTTGGAGGAAAATGAAGAATAAATGTCGTACCCGCGCCTAAAGCGCTTTGAATCTCAATCTCGCCGCCGGCATGGCGGACAAGATCGTGGACGATATGCAGCCCGAGACCGGCCCCCTCGCCGATCGGCTTGGTGGTGAAGAAAGGCTCAAACAGCCGCGCCTTCACCGTTTCATCCATGCCGCAGCCCTGATCGCTGACCGAGATCTGCGCGCCGCCGTTCGAACCGGCTCCAAGATGGATCGTGACGACCCCGCGCCACTGCATCGCTTGAGCTGCATTTAAGCACAAGTTAACAAGAACTTGCTGCAAGTTGCTCTGAGTCCAGTTTAAGATTTTCAGGCCCGGAGGCGCCTCGATTTCAAGCTGGGTGGTGACCCGGCCATGCAGAGTGCGCTCAATCAGGGGCAGCGCGCCGCGCACCGCGCTTTGCGCATCAAGAACCGTGTCCGGCCCCTGTTCGACCCGCGTGTAGGCCAACATGTCAGACACCAGCGCCCGGGCGTCGCGGGCGCTTTCCAGCATCACCGCAAGATCTTCGCGCGCCGCCGCCGCGTCCTCAGGCAGGGCGTCCACCACAAGCTCCGGCAGGGAGATCAGAGGTTGGAGCAGATTATTGAGTTCATGGGCCAAGCCCCCCGCCATGCGCCCAAGCGCTTCGATCCGCTGGCGGTGCGCCTCCGCTTCGCGCGCGGCGCGCTGGTCGGTCACGTCATGCTGGACGCCGATATAGGCCTGAAGCCGGCCGTCGGGATCGAACACCGGCGAGAGGTGGAGATTGTTCCAAAACGTCTCCCCACACTTGCGATAGTTCAGAACTTCGATTTCAAGATATTGGCCTGCGGCGATCGCATTGCGCATCGCCTCCACCGCAGCAGGGTCGGTCTCGGCGCCCTGCAGGAAGCGGCAATTGCGCCCGATCATCTCATCGCGGCGATAGCCTGTCGTTTTCAGAAAAGCCGGATTTGCAAACACCAACGGCGCATCAGGCGCGGTCATATCGGCGATGGTGATTGAGACCGAGGAGTCTTCGATCGCCGCGGTGAGCCAAGAGGCGCCCAGCGGAGTCGTCGATAGATCTGCAACGTCGTCGAGCACCACGAGTCACCCCAGCCGGAACACGTTCAGTGAAAGGCTGCGATGGTTAACAACTGGTAGGGGAAGCGCCTTAAGCGGGTTTATCAGGCGCCAGACACGTCGAGGGTGCGGAACAGGGTTTCGCAGGCCAACAGGTCCCGCTTGCGATTGGCGGCCGCCTCGAGGGCTTCAGAGTCTTCGCCCCATCGCTCGGCTTGGAAGGCTTCCTCAAGGCGAGACGCGGTCCACACGGTTTCCCCGTCCGATTCTTCCTCAAGCAACGCGAAGGCTAACACTGCGCTGGTCAGGATGGGCGTCGCCGAGACCAATCCCGTTAACCGCAGATCGTCGAGCGCCAACGCCCGTGTCTCCAAGGCCTTCAAAGACGCCGCCGCTTGGGCGACGGGCGAGAGGGATTGCGTGGCGACAAGCGGCGCATCGAGCGCCGTCTTCGCCCAGTCCAGATAAGGGTCCCACGCCGCCGCCTGGCGTTCCGCGAGCTCCGCGTCATCGGCCCGGTAGCAGAGCGCATCGGTCGAGGCGTATTTCGCCACCTCCGCGGCGGCGGCGGCCCGCGCGTCCGGCATGCGATCGAGGGCGACATGCGCCAGCCGGGTCAGCGGCATGGTGAAGGGATCAATCCGCTCCTCTTGAGCCGCCCATTCCTGCGCGACCAGGCGGGCCAGCGCCTCGCTGGGCAGCATTAGAGTCTTTTTCGCCGGGGTTTTGACCGCACGGCCATCAAGATGGATGCGCCAGCCGCCCTCGCCGGGCGCCGCATCCGCCTGCTCATAGAAGCGCCGCGGCAATTCGCGGTTTTCGGCTTTAGCCTTCGACATGCTCATGCCGCATCTCCCGCAGCATCGGGCTGAAACGCATCGAGCGCCCGATCCAGCGCCGCAAAATCATGGTGGATGGCGTGGGCGCCGCCCTCGTTGATTTCGTCGACGGTGTGAAAGCCCCAACTGACGCCAAGCGCGGTCACGCCCGCCGCGCGGCCCATCGCCATGTCAAAGCTGGTGTCTCCGATCATCACCGTGTCTTCGGCCTCAACCCCGGTCTCATTCATGGCGTCGAGCACCATGCGCGGGTGCGGCTTGCCCGGTCCGCCATCGACGGTTTGCAGGGTCTGGAAGAATTTGTGCAGGCCGTGATGCTCAAACACGATGTCGAGCCCGCGCCGCGCTTTGCCGGTCGCGACGCCCAGCAGCCAGCCGGTGTCCGCCAGGCGCTCGACGGTGTCCCGGGCGCCGGCGTAAAGCGGCTCGCTGAAGCCGTCTTCGCTGCGCATCTCGACAAAGGCCTGCTTGTAGAAGCTCGCCAGCTGCGGAATGCGTTCGGCGGGATAGTCCACCGGCGCCAGGCGCAGCACCGCTTCGGTCAATTCCAGCCCGACAATGGTGCGCGTGCGGTCATAGCCGATCTCGCCGAGCCCGGCGCGCTTGAATGCGCGGTTCATGGCTTCGGTGATGACCTGGCGGGAATCCACCAGCGTGCCGTCCACGTCGAAAACGGCGAGCTTTAGTCCGCTCATGTCAGGGCCTCCTCCACCAGCATCAAATTGTCATTGGCGTTAAAACCAAGTGCGCTAAAGCTGTTGGACATATGCTCGGGCAGGTCCGCTTCCAAGACCAAGGCCGGCTTACCGGAGCGCGGGATTTCAATCTTGCGCGCATGCAGATGCAACTTGCGCGACAGTCCTTCGGGCGCCGGAATGTCGCAAACATATTTGCCGTCGCCCAAAATGGCGTGGCCCGTGGCCATCATATGCACGCGCAGCTGGTGGGTGCGCCCGGTCTCCGGCCTGAGGACGACCCAGCTGGCGCGCGCACCGGCATTGTCCGCGACCGCATAGCGCGTCAGCGCGTGCTGCGCGCCGGGTTCGCCGTGGTCGGCGGGGACCATCGTCTCGCGATCGCCCTCGCCCGCAGACTTCCTCAAAAAGCCCTTCACCTCGCCGGCCTTGGGGGCCAAAAGGCCCAGCACGATCGCCCAATAGGTCTTCACCACATCGCGGGTCTGAAACAGGCGCGATAAACGCTTGGCGGCTTGAGCCGTCTTGGCGACCACCAGGACGCCGGACGTGTCCTTGTCCAGACGGTGGACCAGGCGCGGTTTTTGATCGCCCTTGCCGAAGGCTTCCAGCAAACGGTCCATATGGCGCGAGATTTTCGATCCGCCTTGCACCGCCAAACCCGGCGGCTTGTTAAAGGCGATGATCTCCTTGTCCTCATAAATGACCAGGCTGCGCACGAAAGCCGCGTCCTCTCGGGAGATCGGCGGGCTTTCCTTCACCGCGCCGGGATCAGGCAAGGGCGGAACGCGCACGCTCTGGCCGGCCTCCAGGCGTTGATTACCCTTGGCCCGGCCGCCATCGACGCGGATCTGACCTTTGCGCAGCAGCTTTTCGACCATGCCATGGGGCACATGGGGAAAGCGGCGCTTGAACCAGCGATCGAGCCGGATATCGGCTTCGTCTTCGGTCACGGTTAGGGTTTGAACACCGCTCATGACGCCACCAGCCGGCGCGCGATGGCCAGCCCGATCAACACGGCGATGACCGAAGCCGTAACCGTACCCAGGCCGTAAAGCATCGCTGCGCCAAAGGCCTTCTTCTCAAGAAATAAGACGACGTCGAGCGCATAGGCGCTCATGGTGGTGAAGGCGCCCAGAAAGCCGATCCCGAACGCATAGCGGATCTCCGTGGCGTCAGGCCGTCCCGCGAGCGCCAGCCAGCCGACCAGCAGGCCGATCAACAGCGATCCCACGACATTCACGGCCACCGTACCCCATGGCCATTCCGGCCCGATCAGACGCAATCCAGCCTGATTGACCATGTGGCGGGAGACGGCGCCGAGCGCGCCGCCGGCGGCGATGAGAAGAACGGCTTGCATGATGGCGCAGGGTTAGGCGGGTTGCCGGACCGGGGCAAGGGCTGTGCGCTCACGCGATCGTGAGCTGGCTGTCCATGATTTCATCCGCGGCGTCTGATCGACGGGGCAGTCTATGCCCACACTTTTTGGGAGGCTTTTATCATGCATTCCGTCAGGATTTTGACCGCGGCCGCACTGATCGCCGCCGGGACGACGCCAACGCTCGCCAGTCCGGTCGCCTATGAGATCGATAGCGGCCACACGCATATCCGTTTCGCGGTCGAGCGCTTCGGCTTCGCCGACACGGTGGGCGTGTTCCCGGCGAGCGAGGGCGTGATCATGCTGGACGCCGAGGATCCGGCCGCCAGCCGGGTGGAGGCTTCTGTCGACACCGGGGCCGTGTGGACCGGTCTGGCCGAGCGCGACGCGCATGTGCGCGGCCCGGCCTGGCTAAATGTCGAGGGTCATCCGACGATCAATTTCACCTCCACTGAGGTGAGTCTTACCGGAGAAAACAGCGCGCAGGTCACCGGCGACTTCACGCTGTGGGGCGTCACCCGCGAGGAAGTCTTCGAGGTGACGTTAAACCGGATCGGCCAGGACCCGTCGCAGAATGGGCGGGAAGCCGCCGGTTTCACGATTTCCGGCAGTATTCTCCGGTCTGATTATGGACACACCATCGCGGCCGCGCTGATCGGCGACGAGGTGGAGGTCGAGATGGATGTGCTGGCCCATATCGCAGAGGCGCCTTGACGCCTAATCGGAACGGCTGTGCGCCCGCACTGCCCGAAACCGCTCAAGCCGTTCCAAGAGCGCCGCCTCGCGCCCCTCGCCTTTGGGCTGATAGAAGACCGGCCGCTCGTTCATTTCATCGGGGAAATAGTCCTGACCGGAGACGCCGCCTTCCACGTCGTGGTCGTATTCATAGCCCTTGCCATAGCCTTCTGACTTCATCAGCTTTGTCGGCGCGTTGAGGATATGTTTGGGCGGCATCAGCGAGCCGGTCTCCTTCGCCGACCGCAATGCGCCCTTCCAGGCCATGTAGACCGCATTGGATTTCGGCGCGCAGGCGAGATGGATCACCGCCTGAGCCAGCGCCAGCTCGCCTTCCGGACTGCCCAGAAAGTCATAGACGTCCTTGGCGGCGAGGGCTGCGTGAACGGCGCCGGGATCGGCAAGGCCGATATCTTCGTTCGCCATGCGCACAACGCGGCGGGCGAGATAAAGCGGGTCCTCTCCCGCGTTCAGCATGCGCGCCAGCCAATACAGCGCCGCATCGGGGTCGGAGCCCCGGACCGCCTTATGCAGTGCGGAAATGAGGTTGTAGTGCTCCTCGCGATCCTTGTCGTAGACCGGCGCACGGCGTTGCAGCACGTCCGCCAAGTCCGCCAGAGCAAGGGGCTGGCCCGGCGACAGCGCGAAGACTTCTTCGGCCAGGTTCAGCAGGTATCGGCCATCCCCGTCCGCCATCGCGATCAGGCCCTCGCGGGCGTCGGATGTGAGCGGGAGGGCTTCACCCTCAAGGGCCTCCGCCCG
Source organism: uncultured Oceanicaulis sp. (assembly GCA_964484345.1). Taxonomy (GTDB): domain Bacteria; phylum Pseudomonadota; class Alphaproteobacteria; order Caulobacterales; family Maricaulaceae; genus Oceanicaulis. Next base: position 8,271 of record CAZAGE010000023.1, read on the forward strand.
GCTCAGCAGGCTTTCCATCGCGTCGGCGTCCAGGCGTTTGAGCACCATGACCTGGCAGCGCGAGAGCAAAGCGGCGTTCAGTTCGAAGCTGGGGTTTTCGGTCGTCGCACCGACCAGGGTGATCACCCCCTCTTCCGCCACCGGCAGGAAACCATCCTGTTGGGCGCGGTTGAAGCGGTGGATTTCATCAACGAAGAGCAACGTGCCCTGCCCGGCCGCCCGCCGCGCGCGGGCGCGCTCAAACGCTTTCTTCAAGTCGGCGACGCCGGAAAAGACGGCGGAAATGGCGTCGAACTCCAGGCCCGCGGCATCGGCCAGCAGCCGCGCGATGGTGGTTTTGCCGACCCCTGGCGGGCCCCACAGGATCAAGGACGCCAGCCGGCCTTGGGCGAGCATGCGCCCGATCGGGCCTTCCTCGCCCAGAAGGTGATCTTGCCCGACCACATCCTCGAGGCTTTGAGGCCGCAAACGATCGGCCAATGGCCGCGGGGCGGCCTCGTCCAATCCGGCGCTATCAAACAGGCTCATCAAAGTCTCATCTGATGGTCATCGGCGTTGATTGCGAATTAGTATGGGAGCGCCCGCCTCGTAACACTAGGAGTGAACTCATGACGCCGATCAACCCCACTCCCGTAGCCCCGTATTTAAGCGTGCGAGGCGGCTTAGACGCGATCGAGTTCTACCGCCGCGCCTTTGGCGCTGCGGAAGCCGAACGCTATGAGTTCGAGGGCAAGCTCGGCCATGCCGCGCTGCGCATTAATGGCGGCGTGGTGTATCTCGCCGACGAGTTTCCCGAACACGAAGCCATGACCGGAAATGTCGCCCCGCCAACCCTTGGCAATCGCACGACCACAACAGTGAATTTGAATGTCGACGACGCCGACGCCTGGTTCAAACGCGCCGTCGAGGCGGGTTGCGAACCGATCCGCGACGTCACGGACGAGTTTTTCGGCCGGCACGGCAAGGTCCGCGATCCGTTCGGCCATGTCTGGTCGCTGGTGGCATTGAATCCGCGCTAGCCAGAACGAAAACAGCCCGCCCCAAAGGGGACGGGCTGCGTTTTCAGCAGCCGAGCGGTGCGCCTTAGCGCCCCGGCCCCATCACGGGACCGCCGGCGCTGCCCACGCCGCGCTCGTTGTTGCGCTCCATGGCCTCACGGGCTTGCTCAGCTTGCGCATCCCACTCTGCACGGGTCATGCACTGGCGGGACGACAGCCGGCTGCCGACCTCATGCACGCGGCGGCAGATGATGTCGGTCGCAGCGCCACCAGCGTCCGCATCCGCCACCTGCATGTCACCACCGGCTGTTGCGCAGCCAGCGACGCTGAGCGATGTGACGCCAGCTGCAGCCGCGGCTAAAAGACGAAAGTCGATCATAAGGAGCCCCCAATTTTTGGTGATTTTCATAACACCAATTCGGTCACCGGTAACATGATGGATTTAGGAACACATTCAAGGGTGAAACGGACCTCAAAGCCTAATCCCCGTCCAGAGCCTGCACCCAAGCCGTAATTACGGCCTCATCACGCGCCGCGCCTGGAAGCTTTAAACATGAGCGCCCCGTCAGCCCTCGCCGATCCCCAGGCTGCGGCCGGCATACATCAGCGAGCCCAGCGCGCCGGCGATCAACGCCGCATAGCCGAACCAGGGCTGCCAGTTCATCGCAAAGGTCAGCGCCAGGACGCCGACCGAGAGCACGAAGGGCAGCAGCCAGCGCGCGACCAGGCCCGGGGTGATCTCGCGCTTTTCGCCTTGGGGCTCTTGTTCATTCTGGCTCATCGCGCTTCTCCCACCTGTAGACTGCCGGCGCTGTGATATTCTCTTTTTGTGTTCCGGGCTGTATATGGCGCGCCTTCACTCAGTTTGAAACAGCGCAATGACACAGCTCAGCCTGGAAATCTCGAAGGACTTCACCTTCGACGCGGCCCACCATTTCGGCCACAAGGACGAAGACCATCCGTTTTCGCGCCTGCACGGCCATTCCTTCGCCGGCACGGTGACCTTGAAGGGCGCCCCCGCCAGCGAAAGCGGCATGGTGCGCGATTTCTGGGAGATCGAAACCGAGATCAACAAGCTGCGCGACCAGCTCGACCATCGGCTCTTGAACGATGTCGAAGGTCTGGAGCACCCCTCACTGGAAGCCATCGCCGCCTGGATGTTTGAACGCCTCGACCCGGTCCTGCCCGGCCTGGTGGCGGTGGAGATCCGCCGGCCCAGTTGCGGTGAGAAGGCCGTGCTGCGGCGGGGTTAGACCCGATGTCCTCCCCTGCTTGCGGGGGAGGCGCCCGGGAACCGGGCGGAGGAGGCTGCGACGCCGCAATGCCCCCCTCGTCCCTTCGGGACACTCCCCCCGCGAACCGGGGGGGGGGAGACACCAACCCAACTACAACGCCCCGAACACGTCCCGCGTCAAACGCCGGTCGAAATGCTGGCCGCCGTCGACGGCTATGGTTTGGCCGGAGACCGGCCCGCTATCGCGAAAATACCGCAGCGCGCGCACCAAATCCTCGGGTGTGGGTCCATGCTGCAGCGGGTTGTCGTGATGCAGCCGCTCAAACTCTTCGTCTGAGTGGTACGGGCTCGGCAAGGTCAGGCCCGGCGCGATGCCGTTGACCCGGACCTTCGGCGCCAGCTCTCTGGCGAGCATCTCCGTCATCGCCTTCAGGCCGGCTTTGGACAGCGTGTAGGAAAAGAAGTCCGCGTTGATGTGGAACAGCTTGTAATCAAGGATGTTGACGATCAGCGCGCCGGGCTCGGCCTGCGCGGCGAACGCCTTCGACAACAGCGCCGGCGCCAGCAGGTTGGCGGTCATGTGCTTGTTAAACACCTCCGCCGTCACCGTTTCCGGCCGGTCGTCTTCAAAGATCGAGGCCGAATTCACCAAGACGCCGATCGGCCCGATCTCTGCGCGCGCCCGCTCGACCAGACTCTCCGCCTCTTCCGGATTTGAGAGGTCCGCGCCCAGGGCGACCGCCTTAACCCCGCCTGCGCGCAGCGCGTCCGCCAAAGCCTCCGCCGCGCCTGACGAGCTGTTGTAATGCACCACACAAGGGTGGCCGTCTTGCGCCATCGCCTCAATGAAGGCGCGGCCGACCCGTTTGGCGGCTCCGGTGACAAGGGCGGCCTGGGGCGGGGACTGAATCATGGCGGGCAATCCTGTGTTTGGCGCAAGCGCGCCCGTTTCCACAAAGCTCAAACGGGCTTATATCCCGTCTCGCTGAGATATAGAGGCCCGCCCATGAAACTCGACGCCGTTCCTGCAATAGGCCAGCCGCAAGCCGCCTTTTCCGGCGAACGCCTGCGCGTGCGCGTCACCGGCTTGAAACTGGAGGCCGAAGTCGGGGTTTATGAGCATGAATATGGCCGCACCCAGCCTTTAAGCGTCACCCTGGACGCCGAAGTCGACGACACCGCCCTGCGCCCCGACGGCGCGCTGGCCGATGCGGTGAATTATGCGGCGTTGGCCGAGCTGGTCCGCCAGATCGCCCATGCGCGCCATCACGAGCTCTTGGAAGACCTCGCCCAGGCGGTGCTCGACGCCGCCTTCGCCGATCCGCGCATCACCCGCATGAGCCTGCATATCGACAAGCTCACAGCGCTGGAGGATGCGGAGAGCGTGGGGGTGAGCCTGGAGCGGTGGAGGTAAGACGCCCCCGCCCCGCTCCTCTTTCTCAAACTTGATTTGGGACCCAAGAACCCTCGATCGCTGGCGTTTACAGACATGGGCCCCAGCTTTCGCTGGGGAAGAGAAGTGAATGGAACAACGCACAAGCTTAGCGACGGTCTCGAGCGGTCAATGAAGGCTGAGGGGGCCCTCGTCGCGCCCGACTGAGCAGACGCGCATCAGGACTGACGTCCCGAGCCCAACGGGCTCGCAAGGCGAATAGCCGCCCGCAGCGAGAGCGAGCCTGCTCGCGTTAAGCGAGGAACCGACGGCCTGGACAGGCTGGAGGACCAATTTAAGAACTCGGCCCATCCCCCGCCGCCGCCAAATCCTCAAACTTGAACGCTTTGAGCTGATCGAGCACCGGACCGTCGAAATTGGGCGGCGTGGCGATCGTGCCGACGATCCAGCCATAGACCTCCGTGTCCGGCGCATCGAGCAGGCGCTCGAACTCGTCAATCTCCGCCTCCGACAACGCATTGAGCCGCGCTTCGGCGAAACGGCCCATGATCAGGTCCGCCTCCTTAAACCCCCGCCGCCAGGCGCGGAAGGTCAGCCGCTTTAAACGGTCAGCCGGATTGATCGGACGGTTCGGGTCGGAAAACGGATCATCGCTCATGGCGGAGCATATAGCCCGGGGTGGGGTGTGGGTGAAGGGTGATCAGACCCCTTTCCCTCCAGCGGTTACAGCGCAAAACTCTTCGCCCCATGCGCCCCCAGATTCTCTTCCCCCTCTTCGCCGACCTCACCACGCTGAAAGGCGTCGGTCCGCGTCTGGCGGTGCTGGTGGAGAAGGTGGTGGGCGGGGCTCGGGTGAAGGATGTGCTGCTCACCGCGCCGACGGGCCTGGTGGACCGCACGCGGCGCCTTGCGATCTCTGACGCAGGCGATATTGGCGGGCTGGTCACCATCGAGGCGGAGGTGGAGAAACACATTCCGCGCCCGACGATGAAGCAGCCCTATAAGGTGCGCCTGCGCGACGAGACGGGCTTCTTGCACCTCACCTTCTTTAACGCCAAAGCCGATTATCTGCGCCGTATGCTGCCGGAGGGAACGCGAAGGGTGGTGTCGGGCAAGGCGGAGCGGTTCGGCTCTGAAGTGCAGATCGTCCATCCCGACCTGATCGCGGCGCCGGACGAGATTTCCGACGAGGAGTTGCTGCAGCCGGTCTATCCGCTCACCGCGGGCCTGACCGCCGGCGTCATGCGCCGCACGGCCAAGGCCGCCCTCACCCTCGCCCCGAACCTGCCCGAATGGATCGACGAGGCGCTGAAAGCGCGCGAGAGCTGGAGCGGCTGGCGGGAGAGTCTGGAGCAGCTGCACGCGCCACAGTCCGGTCTGGAGCTGGAACCCGCCGCCCTGCCGCGCCGGCGCCTGGCCTTTGACGAATTGTTCGCGCATCAGCTGGCCCTCAAGCTCGCCCGCCGCGACCGCAAAGCCCGCAAGGGCCGCCCGCTCACCGGCGATGGCCGCACCGTGAAGGCGCTCCTCGACAACGCCCCCTTTGCGCCCACCGGCGCGCAGATCAAGGCGTTCGAGGCCGCCAAGGCGGATATGGACAGCGCGCAGCGCATGATGCGGCTGGTCCATGGCGATGTCGGCTCGGGCAAAACCTTCGTCGCCGCGCTGGCCGCGGCCCATGCCGCTGAAGCGGGCGTTCAAACCGCCCTGATGGCCCCCACCGAGATCGTCGCGCGCCAGCACGCCAACGTGCTCAAAGGCTTGTTGGAGCCCGCCGGCGTCAGCGTCACGGCGCTGACCGGGCGCGACAAGGGCAAAGCCCGCAAAGCGATCGAAGCGGCCATCGCCGACGGCTCGGCCCAGGTGATTTGCGGCACCCATGCCCTGTTCCAGGAAAGCGTCGAATTTCACGATCTGGGCCTGGCCGTGATCGACGAGCAGCACCGCTTCGGCGTCTCCGACCGGCGCAAGCTGACCTTGAAAGGCTTGGCGCCCGACGTGTTGGCGATGAGCGCGACGCCGATCCCGCGCACGCTGACGCTGGCGGCGTTCGGCGATCTTGATGTTTCGCGTCTCGACGAAAAGCCCGCCGGGCGCATTCCGCCGACGACGCGCGTGGTCAGCGGCGAGCGTTTGGCCGAAGTGGTCGAGGGCCTGGGCCGCGCCATCGCCAAGGGCGAGCGGGCCTACTGGGTCTGCCCGCTGGTGGAGGAGAGCGATGTCTCCGACCTCGCCGCCGCCGAGGCGCGCCATCACATGCTGTCCGAGATGCTCAAATGCCGGGTCGGCCTGGTCCATGGCCGCATGCCCGCCAAGGACAAGCAGGCCGTCGCCGAAGCCTTCCGCGCGGGCGAGATCGACTTGCTGGTCGCCACCACGGTGATCGAGGTGGGCGTCGATGCGCCGGACGCCACCATCATGGTGATCGAACATGCCGAGCGCTTTGGTTTGGCTCAGCTGCACCAGCTGCGCGGACGCGTGGGGCGCGGCGCCAAGCCGTCGAGCTGCCTCTTACTCTACCATGGCAAGCTGGGCGAGACGGCGCGGGCGCGCCTCGACGTCATGCGCCGCACCGATGACGGCTTCGTCATCGCGGAGGAAGACTGGAAGCTGCGCGGCTCCGGCGATCCGCTGGGCCTGCGCCAATCCGGTCTGCCCGATTACCGTATTGCGGATCTCTCCGCCCACGCCGACCTGCTGGAGATCGCCAGCGACGCCGCCCAGCTGGAAGTCGCCAAGGAGGACCCGTTCGACGGGCCTCGCGGCGAGGCGCTGCGCACCCTGCTCTATCTGTTCGAGCGGGATGAAGGCGTGCGCTTGATGCGTAGTGGATGAACGATCCCTCCCCCTTGTGAGGAGGGATGAATGGCATCAATCCTTCTTCTCACCGTCCGGACCCTCCTCCGGCTGCGGATCATCCGGCATCACGCCTGCGCCCGCCTTGATCGGCGCATCGGCGGGGATGGCGCCGTCCGGCAGGCGGTCGGGCGTCACCATGCCGAAGGAGATGATCAGCTTGGCGGCTTCCTCCACCGTGAGATCCAGCGCGACAGCCTTTGAGCGGGGGATGAACAGCAAGAAGCCCGAGGTCGGGTTCGGCGTTGTGGGGATGAACACCCCGATCACCGGCTCGCCCTGGCCCACCGTCCGCTTGATCACGCCCCGGCCTTCCGACGCCACGAAGGCGACAGCATAGCTGCCTTCCATGGGGTATTCGACCAGCACGACCTCCTTGAAGGAGTTTTGCTGGCCCTGGAACACCGTCTCGATGATTTGCTTAAGCGCGGAATAGATATTGCGGATCAGCGGCACGCCGTTGACGATCCGCTCGCCGATATCAATCAGCGTGCGCCCGAAAAAGTTCGCCGCCAGAGCGCCCAGCAGCGTCAAACCCAAAACCGCGATCAGCACGCCCATGCCGGGGATGCCGATGGGCAGATAGGTTTCCGGATTATAGCGATCGGGAATCAGCGGCTTGATCACCCGATCCACAAAAGCCACGAAGGTGTAGATCAGCCAGACGGTGATGCCGATGGGCGCGGCGACCACAAGGCCAGTCAGAAATCGATTGCGAAGCCAGCGCAGCACGTTTCGCACGCTCCTTGTAATTCCGGCCGCCTGCCCTGCGCAGCGAACCGGGTTTTTCAATTGGTGCGCCGCTCAGAGGGCGAAATCAAGGCGCATCTGCCCGCGCTCCCGGCTTGTTGCTGCGGCTGCGAGGACGTAGATTTAAAACCATGACCGATACCGCTTCCGCCGCCAAACCTCGCAGCTGGTTCACCACAGTCTTGCTGATTGCAGGGAGCGGATCTCTGGTGCTGGCGGCGGCGGCGAGCGTGATCCTGCGGGATCAGATTTTTCAAACCTTCCTTGATCCGGGCATCCCGTTTCAGACCTATCAGCGGCCCGCTGCGCCTAACTATGCCCAGGAGGAGGCCTGGGCCGCCTTGCCGCCAGAGGGCGCGGAGGCGTCAGGGCCCGCGGTGTTTTTCCTGCACCCGACGACCTATGACGGCGGCGCGCACTGGAATGCGCCCTTCGACCGGCCGCAGGAAGCTGAAGAAATCGCGCGTATCGTGCTGCCCAACTGGGCCGCACCCTTCCTGACGCCGGGCAGTCAGCTCTACGCCCCGCACTACCGGCAGGCCTCGCTCTACAGCTTTATGAATAACCGTGAGGATTCCGTGTCCGCGCGGCTGTTGGCGTACAGCGATGTGGAGGCGGCGTTCGACGCTTTTGTCGCCCGCGTCGATCCTGACCGGTCCATCATCCTCGTCGGCGTGGATCAAGGCGCCTTGCACGGACTCGGGCTTCTGCTGACACGCTTCGCCCAAGACGACGCTTTGCGCGCGCGGCTTATGGCAGCCTATCTCTTGGAAGCGCCGGTCCCGCTCGATCTGTTCGAGACAGGCCTCGCCAACCTGGCGCCGTGCGCAAGCGAGGCGGATATCCGCTGTGTCGTGGCCTATACCGCGGCGCGCCCGGAAGAGCGCCAGCGCATCGTCGCGCTGACCGAGCGGTCCATGTCCTGGACCGCCGCTGGCGACCTGCGCTTCGTGTCCGAGCGCGCCTTGTTGTGCACCAATCCGCTGACCTGGGAGACGGGCGAGGACTACGCGCCGGACAGGCTGCATAGAGGCGGAGCGGCCGCCGAAGACCTGGAGCTGGACGAGACGCCTTCTGCGATGGCGAACCAGACCGGCGCCCAATGCCAAAACGGGGTGTTGATGACCGAACAGCCGCGCGCCAATGCCTTGCGCCGGGCGGGACGGCTCGGCGAAGACCGCCGCGCACCTGACTTCAATCTTTTCTATATGGATCTCGCCCACAATGTAGCGGTCCGCACAGAGACCCTGGCCGAGATCCGCGCTGAGGAGGCCCGCTGGGCGCCGACGCTGGATGAACCCGTGGAGGTGGAGACCGCGCCGCTTGTCCCGATCGACGGCTAGGCTTCGCCGGCCATCTTCTTGATCAGATTAGTGGTGGAAAGCCCGTCCACCAATGGCGCCAGGACCACTTCACCGCCGATAGACTTGATGAAATCCGCGCCGGCGAGCGGTTTACCCGCGTAATCTGCGCCTTTGATCATGACATCCGGCCGCAAGGCCCGGATCAAGTCCTCGGGCGTTTCCTCGCCGAACAACACCACCCGGTCGACCATATGCAGCGAGGCGAGCATCAGCGCGCGCGTGGCCTGATCGTTGATCGGGCGGGTCTCACCCTTTAGCCGTTTGACCGAGGCGTCGGTGTTCAGCCCCACGACCAGCCGGTCGCAGACCGAGGCTGCATGGCGCAGAACAGACAGATGGCCCGGGTGCAGCAGGTCAAAACATCCATTGGTGAACCCCACGCGCAGACCCCGGCTGCGCCAGTCTTCGGCGATGTCCGCACTTTGCTCGCGCGTGATGATCCGCCAGGTCGGCGGGGCGTCATCCCCGCGCATATCCGCGTAAATGTCGGCGGGCGTCACAACGGCCGTGCCGGCCTTCGAAACCGCCACGCCAGCCGCCAAATCGGCCAGCGCCATGGCGTCCGGCAAGGCGATTTTGGCTGCGAGGGCCAGCGACAGGGCCGCAAGCGCGGTATCCCCCGCGCCCGACACGTCAAAGACCGACCGAGGCTTGCAGCGCTGGTGGATGACGCCGCCGTCAACATCCAGCAGGCTCATGCCGTCGCCGCCCCGTGTGACCAGAAGCGCGTCGGTCCGGTTCAGCTTGGCCTTAAAGGCCTTTAGCGCCGCTTCAGCTTCCGCATCCGAGGACACCGGCAGGCCGGTCTCGCTGGCGAGCTCGCCGGCATTCGGCTTGATCACGGTGGCGCCGTCATAGCGGGTGAAATCCGCGCCGCGCGGATCCACGCTCACCGGAACACCGGCCTTTCGCGCCAGCTTGATCGCGCCGCTGATCAGCGTCGGCGTCAGAAGGCCCCGGCCATAATCGGACAGGATAAGGATGTCCGCCTTGGCGATATGCGCTCTCACCGCCTCAAGCAGCGCAGCTTCCGCCGCTTCGCCAATCGGCCCGGGCGGATCGCGATCGACGCAGAACATCTGCTGGCTGTTGGAGACATAGCGGATTTTCGACGGGGTCGGCCGCCCGGATGTGCGCACCAAGGCGGCGCCCTGTCCGCAGGCCTCTTCAGCCAAGGCCTGGGCGGCGTCACCCTCCGCGTCGTCGCCGACCACGGAGATAAGACGCACGGCGGCGCCCAGACCGACCAGATTACGGGCGAGATTGCCGGCGCCGCCCAGCATGGCGTCGCGCCGCATCTCCGACAGGATCGGCACCGGCGCTTCGCGCGAGACCCGATGGACCTCGCCGTAAACGAAGGTGTCGTAGATCAGATCACCCAGCACCAGGGCGCGTTGGCCGGTCAGGGCGGAGAGCAGCTCCGCAGCGCGGTCCCGCAACATGGCGTGTCCCCTTAAAGCCCTTAAAGCGCCGTAACCGGCCGGGCCTTCGCCAGCTCATCAAAGGCTTTAAGATCGCGAACGATCTCTTCGAACTTGTTGAGCGGGATCATGTTCGGGCCATCCGATGGCGCATGGTCCGGATCGGGGTGGGTTTCCATGAACACGGCGCCGACGCCCAGCGACACCGCCGCGCGCGCCATATGCGGCGCAAACTCGCGCTGACCGCCCGAGGAGCTTCCCTGCCCGCCCGGCTGCTGGACGGAGTGGGTGGCGTCGATCACCACCGGCGCATCGCCCGTGGCCTCTTTCATCTGCGGGATCGAGCGAAAATCCACCACCAGCGTGTTGTAACCGAAGCTGACGCCGCGCTCGGTCACCAGCACGTTGGGATTGCCGGCATCCGTCAGCTTGCCGACGACATTCTTCATGTCCCACGGGGCCAGGAACTGGCCCTTCTTCACATTGATCGCCTTGCCGGTTTCCGCAGCCGCGATCAACAGGTCGGTCTGGCGGCACAAGAAGGCGGGGATTTGCAGGATGTCGACGGCCTGGGCCGCGATGGCGCACTGCTCGGCGGTGTGAATGTCGGTGAGGATCGGCAGCCCCGTCGTTTCGCGAATCTCCGCAAACACCGGCAATGACGCCTCAAGGCCAAGGCCGCGCTTGCCGGACAGGCTGGTGCGGTTGGCTTTATCAAAGCTGGTTTTGTAGATCAGCGGAACGCCGGTGCGCTCGGAGATCTCCTTCAGCGCCGAGGAGACTTCCAAACCGTGCTCCCGGCTTTCCAGCTGGCACGGACCGGCGATCAGCGCGAAGGGGCGATCATTACCGATCTCAATCGGATCGGCGTTGGGACGCGGGATGGAAACCACAGAATTAGCGGACATGGGCTTGGCGAACTCCGGCAAGCGACTATTTCACGGCACGCGCTGTGGGGGCTTTCGCGCCCGAACGCGCTTTGACCCGCGTCATACGCGATCATGCCGAGCCCGTCACCTGCAAGCCCGCAGCCAAAAGTCTATCTCCATTTATGTCCGACGCATCAAAGCCCGCCCTTTTCTGGTTCCGCAATGATTTGCGCCTCTCCGACAACCCGGCCCTGCTCGCCGCAGCGGCGTCCGACCGGCCGCTGGTCGCGGTTTTCGTTCTGGACGACCAAAATGCTGGCGATTGGAAGCGGGGCGGCGCCAGCCGCTGGTGGCTGCATCACTCGCTGGCGTCTCTTGCTAAAAGCCTGGGAGCCAAAGGCGGCGCGCTCGTGCTTCGCCGCGGCAAGGCGGATGACCTCATCCCGGCCCTCGCCGAAGAGATCGGCGCGGCGGCCGTCTACTGGAACCGGGCTTATGAGCCCTGGGCGATCGCGCGCGATACCCAGATTAAGTCCAGCTTGTCCGAGGCCGGCATTGAGGCGCGGTCATCGAATGGCGCGTTGATCGTCGAGCCCTGGCAGGTCGCCACCAAGCAAGGCAATCCCTATAAGGTTTTCACGCCCTTCTGGAAGTCGATCAAAGCCAATCATGTTCCGGCCGAACCCGCGCGTGCGCCGGATAGCCTCATCTTCGCGCCCTCTCCGGCCACCGACCGGTTGGCGGACTGGGCCTTGCTGCCGAGCAAGCCGGATTGGGCCGGCGGATTGCGCGCCGCCTGGCAGCCGGGCGAAGCGGCCGCGCACGCCAAGCTGAAAGCCTTCGTCGCCAACGGCCTTAACGGTTATGACACAGCGCGGGACAAACCTGCCGCCCCCGGCACCTCCCGCCTGTCGCCGCACCTGCATTTTGGCGAGCTGTCTCCGCGCCAGGTCTGGAATGCGGTCAAGACGAGCCCGCTGGCCGCCGGAGAAGACGCCGACAGCTATCTCAGCGAGATCGCCTGGCGGGAGTTCAGCTATAACCTGCTCTACCACTTCCCCCACTTCCCGGAAGACAATTTCCAGCCGCGCTTTGATCATTTCGACTGGACCGGGACCGACGCCGAATTTAACGCCTGGACCAAGGGTTTGACCGGTTATCCCATCGTGGATGCGGGGATGCGCGAGCTTTACCAGACCGGCTGGATGCATAACCGCGTGCGGATGATTGCGGCGAGCTTTTTGATCAAAGACCTTTTCATCCACTGGCGGCGCGGCGAGGACTGGTTCTGGGATACGCTGGTGGACGCTGATCTGGCCAGCAACGCCGCGGGATGGCAGTGGGTGGCGGGCTCCGGCGCCGACGCCGCGCCGTATTTTCGGATCTTCAACCCGGTCAGCCAGGGAGAAAAATTCGATCCGAATGGCGACTATGTGCGTAAATATGTCCCGGAGCTTGCGAAATTGCCTCGGCGCGTCATCCATGCACCATGGACGGCAGATCGCGCCACCCTGGCCCAGGCCGGTGTGACCCTGGGCAAAGATTATCCCAAGCCGATTGTTGACCATGCCGAGGCGCGCAAGCGCGCCTTGGCCGCATTTGAGAAGATCAAGGACGCCGCATGAGCCCTATTGAGCCGATCCTCACCCGCCGTTCCCGCATCGCCGTGATCGGCGCCGGCGTCTCCGGCCTGGGCGCCGCCTGGGCGCTGCGCAACGTCCATGACGTCACCCTGTTTGAAAAGCGCGACCGGCTGGGCGGACACGCCAACACCGTGACCATCGACTATGACGGGACCCCCATCGACGTCGACACCGGCTTCATCGTCTTCAACACGCGCAATTATCCCAATCTGACCGCCCTGTTCGAACATTTGGACGTTGCGACCTTCCGGTCGGACATGAGCTTCGGCTTCTCGCTCGACAAGCAATTGGAGTGGTCCTCCAACGGTCTGTCCGGCGTCCTCGCCGATCCGAAAAACCTTTTACGGCCGGGTTTCCTGGGCATGCTGCGCGATATTCTGCGCTTTAATGACAAGGCCCAGGCTGATCTTGAGGCTGGAGCCCTGATGGGTCTGACGCTGGGTCAGTATCTCGATAAGATCGGCATGGGCGAGCGGTTTAAAAGCCATTATCTGCTGCCGATGGGGGCGGCCATCTGGTCGTCGACTGAAAGCGATATGGTGGATTACCCCGCCGAGGCTTTTATCCGCTTCTTCAATAATCACCGGCTGATGCACGCAAAGCGCCCGAAATGGGGCACGGTGAAGGGCGGCAGCCGCAGCTATGTCACCAAGATCAAAGCCGATCTGGATGAAGCCGGGATCAGCTACGCCGACGGCGCCGCCCGGGTGCGCCGGGTCGGAGAAGGCGTGATCGTCACCGACACTCAGGGTCAATCCCACAGCTTTGATGAAGTCATCCTCGCCTGTCATTCCGATCAGGCGCTGAAGCTCTTAGAAGACGCCAGCGCGGACGAGCGCGACATGCTCGGCGCCATTCCCTATTCCCAGAACGAAGCGGTGCTGCACCGGGATGAAAGTCTGGTGCCGAAGCGCGAACGCGCGCGCGCCGCCTGGACCTATTTGCGTGAAGCGGGCTGGGACGGCGCGGCGGTCAGCTATGACATGAACCGCCTGCAGGATATCCCGAGCGACAAGCCGCTCTTCGTGACGCTGAACCCGGTGCGTCAGCCCGACCCGGCGCTGACCTTTGGCCGCTTTGAGTATGATCACCCGCAATTCACCGCCCCTGGCATGGCGGCGCAGCGCATCTTCAACCGCATTCAGGGCGTGCAGCACACCTGGTTCGCGGGCGCCTGGCTGGGCTATGGCTTCCATGAAGACGGCTTGCGGGCCGGCCTTCGCGCCGCCCTGCGGCTGGGCGGAGAAATCCCCTGGACCTTCGCCGACGGCGACATCACCGGCGGCCCCTGGGGCGATCGGAGCGATGCGCCGCGCGATGCGGCTGTGGTATCTGCGGCGGAATAATTATGACGGCCCCTGCCGACCTTTATATCGGACGCACGGTGCATGAGCGCCGCGCCCCCTTCACGCACCGGTTCAACTACCGGATCGCAAGCTTGATGGTCGACCTTGAACGCCTGGGCGAAGCGGCGAGGATGAGCCGCCTATTCTCGGTCGATCGCTTCAATCTCTATAGCTTTTTCGACCGCGATCACGGCGCCCGCGACGGGTCGTCGTTGATCGATTGGGCCCGGACCCAGTTTGAACAGGCCGGCATCGCCATCGGCGACGCCCGCGTTCGCCTGCTCTGCGCGCCGCGCGTGCTGGGCTATGTCTTCAATCCGCTGTCGATCTACTTCGCCGAAGATCGCGAGACGAACGCGCTGCAAGGCGTCATCTATCAAGTCCACAACACTTTTGGAGACGCCCACGCCTATGTCGCGCCCTGCACCGGCGCGCCAGCGGAACATCAGACGGCGGACAAGGTCTTCCACGTCTCCCCCTTCTTTGACGTCGGCGGCCGCTATGAATTCACGCTGCGCGCGCCGGGCGAGCGCTTCAAACTCTCCATTTTCAAGGAGCGCGCGGACGGATCCGACTTCATGGCCACCATGGCCATGAACCGGGCGGATTTAACCAGCGGCGCGCTGGTCAAGCTCTTCGCAAGCCAGCCCTTCTCGACGCTGAAGACCATCTCCGCCATCCATCTCGAAGCGTTAAAGCTCTGGATTAAAGGCGCGAAATACCACTCACGGCCCCAGCCGCCCGAGCACTCCAGCCTCGCCCGCCTGTCCGGATTTGACCCGGAATAGCTTGGTCGCTTCGAAATTCCCGATTACAATTCACCATCTAGGTTGCGACGGAGCCGCCTCATGACCGATTTTGTCGATCCCGTTGGAGCCCCGGCGGACGCCGCGCTCATCAATCGTCTCCGAGACGTGCCGCGCTCGGTTCGCTTCGCCTTGCATCGCCTGCTGAAGCTCAAATTCGGCAGCCTGACCGTTCGCCTCCCCGACGGGCGCGCCTTGCGGTTTGAAGGCGCTGAGCCGGGCCCGGACGCGCGCATGGAGCTCGCGAACTACGGCATCGTCCGCAAGGTGGTGTCCGGCGGCGATGTCGGTTTTGCCGAAAGCTATATGGATGAAGACTGGACCACGCCGGACCTGCCGGCGGTGCTGACCGTCTTCTCCGCCAATCTGGACCGCATGGAAGGCATCACGGCCGGCGGACCGATCACCCGCTTCTTACACTGGGCCTATCACAAGCTGCGCGCCAATACGAAAGAAGGCGCCAAGCGGAATATCGAAGCCCACTATGATCTCGGAAATGATTTTTACGAGCAGTGGCTTGATCCCTCGATGACCTATTCCTCCGCGCGCTTCACCACGCCGGATCAAGGTCTGGAAGACGCTCAGCGGGAAAAATACGCCGGCATCGCCCGAGCGATCGACTTGAAAGCCGGCGACCATGTGCTGGAGATCGGTTGCGGCTGGGGCGGCTTCGCCGAGTTCGCCGCCAAAGAGGTGGGCGCGAAAGTCACCTGCCTGACCCTGTCGCCGTCGCAGCGCGAATACGCGATGGAGCGCATGGCCAAACACCAGCTCTCCGACCAGGTTGAGATTAAGCTGCAGGATTATCGCGACGAAACCGGCCGCTATGACGCGGTGGCGTCGATCGAGATGTTCGAAGCGGTTGGCCAGGAATACTGGCCGAGCTTCTTCTCCAAGGTGGAAGAAGTCCTCAAGCCCGGCGGCAAGGCGGGGCTTCAGATCATCACCATCCGCGACGATCTGTTCGACGCCTATTCAAAACGCGCCGATTTCATCCAGCGTTATATCTTCCCCGGCGGCGTCTTGCCGAGCGTTGAGAAGCTGGAAGACGAGTTTCAAGCGGCAGGTTTGATCTATGACGGCGCTGAGACATTCGGCGTCGACTATGCCGAGACCCTGAACCGCTGGCTGCACAGCTTCAACGACGCCTGGGACGACATTCGCCCGCTCGGCTTCGATACGCGGTTTAAGCGGATGTGGGATTTCTATCTCGCCTATTGCGAGGGCGGCTTCCGCACCGGCCGGATCGATGTGGCGCAGTTCGCCTTGAGCAAGCCCGGCTAGCCGGACGCCGATAGGACAGGTCGCCGGCGCATGGCAGGAGGGTGAGATGACCGAGGACATTCACCCCAACGCCGCGCTGATCATGCAGCTGGACCCCAGCGACCTTACGGCCAATCCAGACCTCTTCGCCGCGAACTTCGTCTGGCGCTATTTCAACCCGCACCTGCCCGCCCTCCAGGGCGAGCATGCCGGGGTTGAAGGGCTGAAAACCTTTTTCAGCCGACTGGCGGCCTTGTCGGACGGCACATTCAAGATCGAGCCCGTCTCCATCACCCCGTTTGGAAACGAGCTGGTCGTCACCCATTCCCGAAACACGCTGAATTTCGAGGGTGAGGCTTTGACCTTGGACGCCATCGTCGTCTGGCGCGTGGTCAATGGCCGCCTGGCGGAGGCCTGGGATATCCCGTCTGCGTATTCCGTCGCGAAGCCGCAGTGAGCCGCGCTCACTCCAGCGGTTTATCCCAGCCGGTCTGTTTCCGCACCAGCGGGATATGCCAGGCCCGCGGCAAGGCATAGATCGCCTTGAGCATCCAGGTGAAGCGGCGCGGGAAGGTGATTTCAAACCGTGTCGTCTCCATGCCCGACGCGATCCGCTCCGCCGCCGTCTCAGGACTGACCATGAAGGGCTTGGGAAAGGCGTTATCGTCCTGGGCCGGCGTCTCGACAAAGCCAGGCGTGATGCATTGGATCAAGACGCCATGGCGATGCAGCTCGATGCGCAGGCATTCCGCCATATTCACAAGCGCCGCCTTCGTCGCGCCATAGGCCGACGCGGTCGGCATGCCGCCAAAGGCGGTGGCGGAGGACACGATGGCGATCTGGCCGGAGCGCCGCTGGCTCATCCGAGGCGTCAGCGCGGTCAGGCAGGCCGCCGTACCTTTCAAATTAACGTCGAACGTCTTGGCGTAATCTTCGAATTTGGGGTCCGCCGCATCAACCGTAATGTAGATCCCAGCGTTGAGGATCGCCTGGGCGATCGGCCCATGATCCGCCTCAAGCGTGTCGACGACCGCCGCGACGGCGTCAGGGTCGGTGATGTCGACCGGCGCAGGAATGATCTTGCCGGGCGCTTCGGCGGCGAGCGCGTTCAGCTTCTCGGCGCTGCGCGCGGAAATCGCCACACGCCAGCCTTGCTGGACCAGGCGGCGGGTGAGCGCTTCGCCAATGCCGGAGCTTGCTCCGGTGATCCACACAAGGCCGTCTTCAGGGTTTGCAACGCGGGGAGTCGTCACGACGCCATCTCCTTATGGCTAGCGATGCCGATCTCGGCGAAGAATCGCCGAGAGTCGTCGCGCACCGCGGTTTTCTTGTCCTCCCCCATCCGATCGAGCGTTTTGTAAATCATGCCCAGGCGGTGGTTACCGCGCAGGCTGTCTTCATTCTCGATCAGGAAATTCCAGTACAAATAATTGAACGGGCAGGCTTGCGGCCCGTTCTTCTTGGTCACGGCGTAGCTGCAGGATTTGCAGCTGTCGCTCATCTTGTTGATATAAGCGCCCGACGCCGCATAGGGCTTGGTAGCCATCAACCCGCCGTCGGCGAACAGCGCCATGCCATGGGTGTTAGGCGCCTCCACCCACTCATAGGCATCGGCGTAGACTAGCAGATACCAGTCATTGACCTGAGCGGGATCGACGCCGGCAAGCAGCGCGAAATTGCCGGTCACCATCAGGCGCTGGATATGATGGGCGTAGGCGTGCCGCTGGGTGGTCAACACCGCGTCGCGCACACAGGCCATCTTGGTCTGACCCGTCCAATAAAACTCCGGCAGGTCCCGCGTCGCGTTGAGCGCATTGCGCTCCAGATACTCCGGCATGAAGCGGAAATAGATCCCGCGGACATATTCACGCCAGCCCAGGATCTGCCGGATGAAGCCTTCCACCGCGTTGAGCGGCGCCTGTCCGTCTTTCCAAGCCGCCTCGGCCCGGCGGCACACCGTCATCGGGTCGAGCAGGCCGGCGTTAAGATAGATCGACAACACCGAGTGGAAGAGAAAAGCCTCGCCCAACTTCATGGCGTCCTGAAAGTCGCCAAATTGCGGCAGCGCTTCAGCGATGAACCAGTCGAGATGCTTGTCCGCGTCTTGCGCGGTGACGGCGTACCAAAAATCTTCCAGATCGCCGAAATGATCGCCGAAGCGCGCCTCGACGGTTTCAAGCACCTCGGCCGTAATCGCATCCGGCTTAATCCGCGCGCGATCTGGGATCACGATGTCGCTGGGCAGCTTCTTGCGGTTGTCCTGGTCGAAATTCCACTGACCGCCGGCCGGTTCGTCACCGTCCATGAGCAAGCCGGTTTCCCGCCGAAGATCCCGATAGAAATACTCCATGGTCAGGCGCTTGTGGCCCTCGGCCCAAGCGTCGAACCGGTCTTGGTTGGTGATGAAGCGATCATCACGGCGGATATCGACGGGGACGCCCAGGCGCTCTGACCAGCCCTGCATCGTCTCACGGAGGCGGCACTCCCCCGCTTCAACGACGACGACGCGCTCAAAGCCGCCGCTCTTCAGAGCGCGCGCGACTTCGCCTTCAAGCGA
This sequence comes from uncultured Oceanicaulis sp., assembly GCA_964484345.1. Taxonomy (GTDB): domain Bacteria; phylum Pseudomonadota; class Alphaproteobacteria; order Caulobacterales; family Maricaulaceae; genus Oceanicaulis. The sequence continues at coordinate 26,771 of CAZAGE010000023.1, forward strand.
GCCGGCGTTCTGCGGATCGTCGATGCGGGTATAGGCGACGGTCAGCCCCCTCTCCCGCAGCGCCATTGCGAAGTGGCGCATGGCGGAAAAGACAAAGGCGATCTTCTTCTTATGGTGTTTGACGTAGCTGGCTTCCTCGGAAACCTCGGCCATCAGCACCAGGTCCCCGTCGCGATAATCGCGCAGGCTCGCCAGCTCGGCGGTCAACTGATCGCCGAGCACCAATCGAAGCGTTGTCATTAGGTGGCCGCCGGATCGGCGCGGCGCACATAGCGCACCCGCTGGCCGCGGGCTTCAAACTCGCACCCGGCCCAGCGGCCGGCCTCATCATAGTAGAGGTCGAGGACCAGCGAACTGACCAGGCGATAATGATCGACCAGAATGCGGCCGCCATCGCCCTCAATTTCGACCTGACCCATATAGGTGACGTCGGTGTCCATCGTGGTGCCGTGCTCGGTGTTGAGCATTTGCGCCATCTCCACCGGATAGCCATGCCAGTGCGACGAGGTCAGGATGCTCGGATCCAGCTCCAACGTCACCGCATTAAGCTCCGGGTCGCGGCCTTCAACGCCGATGGCGCCGCCGGTATAGCGCGCCTCCACTTCAAAGACTTCGCCGTCCTTGAAAGTGCGCGCCGACAGGCCCAGAAGCGAGCCATCGCGCCACCGCTCGGTGGAGTCATGCTCGTAGCGAAACACCGTCACTGGCCCCAAACCGGCGCGTAAGCGGATGCTCACGTCAGCCAACACGTCGGTTCCGTCGCGGCGAAACTCGATCTCGTGGACCCCAAAGCGGGTGTCGCCCTGACGAAAGACGTCAAACTCCAACCGCTCACCGTCGCGCGGCATGGGCGCAGGGTCCGCAGATGCGGCCCCGGCCAGAACAGAAGCCGCGATAATGCCGATCATGAGACGCAGCATGGCGCATCCTTTTCGTGTTCAACACGGGCGCTCAACTCACGCCAGAACAGTCTACTACATAATTGGGCCGAGAACTCGGCTGATCGCCGCGAGCGCGGGATGGGTCGGCTTCAAGTCGCCAAATTCGACGGCGAAACAGATGCAGGTCTCTTCGCTATCCACGCGCGGCGTATGCACCATTTCCGGTCCGGCATGGCAGGTATCGCCCCGGCCATAGCTCGCCCGGCCGTCGTTGAAGGAGCCGGACAGCACGAGGGTGATCTCTTCGCCGGCATGGCCGTGTTCCGGCGCGCCCTTGCCCGGGGGAATGGACAAGAGGCGCGCCTTCACGCCTGGTTCGCACAGGCTATCAAGAACGATTTCGCTATGCCCGCCGATTCGGCGCGTCCACTGCTTGCGGACAGACCGATTGACCTCGCGCTTTAGCGGCGCGGGCAAGACCGGGTCGTGATCTCCCAGTTCAACACGGGACTCGGAGGGTTCATGATCGATTTGATCAAGCACCGCCTCAAGCGCACCCGGTGACAGGGACGCGGTCGGCGTGGTTTCCAGAAGCGCGCCGAAAGCGGTTTCGGCGGCGCTATAGCGAGAATGAACATCGGCGCGGATTGCGCTCTGGCAGGCCGCCAGAACGCGCACAGCGCGCGGGGCGGCGCCGGAAGCGGCGTCCAGCATCCAGCCGTCATCAAGCATATGGTCGTTTAACTGTTTCATCGCCCCTTCTTACGCAGGGCATTGTTGAATGGATCACATTGACGCGACCCCCTATGTGCGCCATTGCGCCGCACGCTTCGCGTCCCTAGCTTTCGAAGCATCAACGACAGGAGCCCGCCATGCCCGCCCCCGCCCGCAGCGTCATCGATCTGATTGGCGACACACCGCTTTTACGGCTCAACAAGCTCTCTGAAGAGACCGGGTGCGAAATCCTGGGCAAGGCCGAATTCCTCAACCCGGGCGGCTCGGTGAAGGACAGAGCGGCGCTTGGGATCATTCGGGACGCGGAAGCCTCCGGCGCCTTGAAGCCAGGCGGCACGATCGTCGAGGGCACGGCGGGCAATACCGGCATCGGGCTCGCCATGGTCGGCCGGGCGCTGGGTTATAAAGTCGTCATCGTCTTCCCGCGCACCCAGTCGAAAGAGAAGGCCGACGCCATTCGCCTGATGGGCGCCGAGCTGATCATGGTGGATGCGGTGCCGTATAAGAACCCGAACCACTATGCGCGCTATTCCGGCAAGCTAGCCGAAGAGCTCAACGCCTCTGAACCCAACGGCGCCATTTGGGCGAACCAGTTCGACAACACCGCCAATCGACGCGCCCACGCCGCCACCACCGGGCCTGAAATTTGGGACCAGACCGATGGCAAGGTGGACGCCTTCGTCGCCGCCGTGGGGTCCGGCGGCACCATCGCCGGGGTGTCCGATGCGCTCAAAGCGAAAAACCCGGGCGTTCAAATCGGCCTCGCGGACCCTGGCGGCGCGGCGCTTTATGGCTATTACGCCCACGGGGAATTGAAAGCGGAAGGCAATTCCATCACCGAAGGCATCGGACAGAGCCGGATCACCGGCAATCTGGAAGACGCCCAGATCGATGAAGCCTTCCGCATTCCTGACGAAGAAGCGTTGGAAATCCTCTATGACCTTGTTCAGGAGGAAGGCCTGTGCCTGGGCGGTTCGGCGGGGATCAATATCGCCGGCGCCGTGCGCATGGCGCGCAAGCTGGGGCCGGGCCATACCATCGTGACGATCCTGTGCGACCACGGCTCGCGCTATCAGTCCAAGCTCTACAATCCAGATTTCTTGCGCGAGAAGAGCCTGCCGACCCCGCCCTGGCTCGACTAAGCCCTAGCGGAAAGGCGGGGCGTACATCAGCCCGCCCTGGGTCCACTGGGCGTTCAGCCCGCGGCTGAGGCCCAGCGGGCTGTCTTCGCCGAGATTGCGTTCGAAAATCTCACCGTAATGGCCGCGCGCCTCAATGGCGCGCACAGCGAACGTCGCATCCAAACCCAACGCCTCGCCCAGAGCGCCTTCCGCGCCTAAGAGGCGGCCGACTTCAGGGCTTGTCGCCGCTTCCGCCGCGTTTGCCGCCGTCGCTGATGTGACGCCGAACTCTTCTGCAGCGATCAGGGCGTAGAGCACCCATTCCACAGCCTCAGCAAATTCCGGATCGCCGGCGGCGACCACCGGGCCCAGCGGCTCCTTGGAGATGACATCGGCCAGGATGGCGTGAGCGTCGCGCTCCTCAAGCGGGGCGCGCAAGCCGGCGAGTGCGGAGACGTCGCTCGTAAAGGCGTCGCAAGCGCCGTCCAGATAGGCGCTCAGCCCGTCCGCCGGCGTATCTACAAAGACCGTCTCGAACCGCACCGCATAGGCGTCTGCATAATCCGACAGGTTCAGCGCCGTGGTGGTTTCCGGCTGTACGCAAATGCGGGCCCCATCAAGCTCCCGCGCGCTTGTCACGCCCAAATCGGTCGGCACCAGAAAACCCTGCCCGTCGAAATAATAAGTGCCGGCGAAATTCACCGGCAGCGCGGCGTCGCGGGAAAACGTCCAGCTGGTGTTGCGCAGGATGATATCGACCCGGCCCTCAATCACCGCGTCGAAGCGGTCGGCGGTGGTCATCGGAACAAATTCAACCTGACCGGCATCGCCCAGAAAGGCGGCGGCGTAGGCATGGCAAAGATCGACCTCAAAGCCGCTCCAATCGCCGTCTTCGTCCTGCTCGGCGAAACCCGCAAGGCCGGTGTCGACGCCGCAGGTCAGAAATCCACGCGCACTGATTTCCCCCAGCTTGGAGCCCGCGCTCTCCACATCGCTTTGCGACGCAGCAAACCCCAACGCGAACGCGGACACGGTTCGTGCCAGCTTGCGCGGGGCGAGGATGTCGAAAACCGGTAATCCGCTCACGATTTCACAGCGATTGCTTGCTTCTGCCTTGTCCGGTGTAGCCAACTGTGGATGCTGCGTCGACATGAAACGCGATACCCGCCTCATCCAAGCCGGCCGCCCCCATGGGGAGAAAGGTCTCGTCAATGCGCCCGTGGACCGCGCGTCCACCGTGCTCGCGCCCACCACGCAGGAGCTCTACAATCCGACGCCGCCGCGCCGGCATTACGGTCGCGGGGGATTGTCGCCCAATGGCGAGCTGCGCGAGGCGATGTGCGGGATCTATCAGGCGGACCATTGCGCCCTCGCCCCCTCCGGCCTGGCCGCGGTGATCCTGGCGATCCGCACGGCCATCAAAGGCCCCGGCGAAGTGCTGGTGTCTGATACCGTTTATGCGCCGGTGCGGCGTTTCTGTGATGAGGAACTGCCCCGGCTTGGCATTAAGGTGATCTATTACGATCCGCGCATCGGCGCCGGGATCGACGCGCTGATCACGGATGAGACGCAAGCCATCCTGCTGGAATCGCCGGGCTCCTTGACCTTTGAAATTCAGGATCTGCCCGCGATTTGCAAGGTTGCGCGCGCCCGCGGTGTGAGAACCGCGATCGACGACACCTGGTCGGCGGGCGTTTTGATGAACCCACTCGATCTCGGCGTCGACCTGGCCGCCCAGTCGCTGACGAAATATGTCGGCGGACATTCCGATTTCATCGCCGGCGCAGTGGTTGCGCGCGGCGATATGGCCGCCGAGCTCAAAGACCGCGCAAGCTTATACGGCCAGCATGTCTCGCCCGATGACGGCTTCCTGGCGCTTAGGGGGCTGCGCACGCTGGCCTTGAGGCTGGAGCGTTCAGGCGCGCATGGTTTGCTGTTGGCCGAACGGCTCGAAGCCCACCCTAAAATCGCCCGCGTGCTGCACCCGGCTTTGCCGAGCCACCCTGATCACGCCGTCTTCAACCGCGACTTCTCCGGGGCGGCGGGATGCTTCTCCGTCGTGCTCGACGGCGTCTCGCCGCGCGAGGGCGAAGCGATCGCGGAAAAGCTCAAGCTCTTCGGGCTGGGCTTTTCCTGGGGCGGTTATGAAAGCCTGGTCTTGCCCTGTGACCGCCAGCTGCGCCGCACGGCGACGGCCTGGCCCGGTGACGGCGCCCTCATCCGCCTTTCCATCGGCCTGGAGGACGTTGAAGATTTGTGGACGGACTTAGAGGCCGCCCTCGCCTAGCCGTGCACCGCCAGGAGCGGCGCACGGGCCGCGCGAATGCCCGGCACGAAGCCGCCCAGCACACCCACGATCAGCGCCAGAATGATCCCGGAGACCACAGAGGCCGGGGTCACCGAAAACGAGAACACCACCTGGGTGAAGGAGGCGCCGCCCAGCGTCGACGCGCTGATGCCGTTGAACACCAGATAGGTGAAAACCGCACCGATAATCCCGCCGATCAGCGCGAGAGCCACGGATTCCACCATGGTGCCGACAAAGGCTGGGAAGCCGCCAAAGCCGATTGCGCGCAAGGTCGCGATCTCGCGCAGACGGGAATCCACCGAGGCGTACATGGCGTTCCAGGCACCCGCGAAGGCCCCAATCGCCATGATGATCGCCAGCGGCCAGCCGACGAACATGATCAGGTCCTGGGTGCCCCCCATGCTTTGGGAGAAGTATTCCCGCTCATTGCTCACATCGAGATCAAGGCGCGGTTCGTTCTCGATGAACTCACGCAGCTCTTCGATCGCCTCCGGACTTGTCAGCCGGACGCGCATGGACTGAAAAGCATTGCCGCGCTGGTAGAGATTCTGGATGACGCCGACATCCGCCCAGATTTCTGAATCAAAGACCGATCCGCCGGTGGAGAAGACCCCAACGACGCTCCATTCATTTTGTCCGAGCCGAATGGTCTGGCCGAGATCAAAGCCTTCATACTCGCGGATCACACCCTCCCCGACGACGAGTTCGTTGGAGCCTTCAGCGAACATCCGGCCTTCCAAAAGGCTGAAACCGTCGCGAAGCCGCGCCGCCTCCCCGCCAACGCCGCGGAGCGGCAAATTCGCGTCCGTTCCGCTGCCGCGGCGGCGTCCGTCAGCGATGACGTAGAGTTCCGCGGAGAGCATTGGCCGATCATCCTCCGTGCGCGCAATGCCCGGCGCAGTTTCAATCAAACGGACCGTATCCCGGCCGAACCCGGAATTGAGCTCCGCCTGCGACCCGCTGCGCAGCATCACGGCGATATCATCAGCGCCCGAGCCCTGGATCGTCGCGCGAAAGCCGTTCGCCATGGACAGAAAGGCCAGCAGCACCACGACCACGAGCGCGATTGAGAATACGGTCGCCAGCGACATGCCCCATCGCTGCGGGATGGAGCGCAGATTGATCATCGTAACGGCGCCGATTTGAGCCAACATGACTTTACTCCTTGCCTAAGCCGTCAACGATGTTGAGACGCATCGCGCTCAGCGCCGGCGCCAGCCCGGTAACCAGGCCAAAGCCGAGCATGATCGCTAACCCGTACAGGAAAATATCTGTCGGCATGGCCAAGCCGGGAAAACTGGCCGACAGCGCCTCACCCGCGCCAAAAATCGCCAAGGCCGCAAGGCCAAGACCCAGCAGGCCGCCAAGCAGGCTCAACAATACCGTTTCCCCAATCACATGGCCGAAAATGCGTGGCGAAGAAAAGCCCAGAGTCTTCATCACCGCCACGTCCCGGCGGCGTTCATTGCCCGCCATCACCATGGTGGTGCCCACGATCATGAGAATGGTCGCAAAAGCAGCGCTGACCGACAGCGTCAGGATCAAGGCGATATTGCCGAATTGCTCCAGAAAGGCGGCGCTGAAGGCGGCTTCCGTGGTGGTTTCGGTTTCTGCGCGCGAGTTGGCGAAGAGGAGATCGATTTCCTGGGAGACCGCGTCGTTGCGCTCGGGATCGCCGGTGCGAAGGATCATCCAACCAATTTCGTCCTGTCCAAAGGACCGGCTTTCGTTGAAATACTCATAGTCCAGCAAGAGGAAGTTGGTCGGGGCTGAGGCGCTGTCGCTCTCAAAGATCAAACAGACATCCACCTCCCAGGTGAAGCCGCCATCGGTGCGCTGCCAGATGTTCGAACTTAAAGGAAAGCGCTGGCCCAGCGTGAAGTCATACTGGTCGGCAAGCGTGCGCCCGACCGCGACGCAATCGCGGCGCGCCAGCGTGTCTTCCAGACTGCCTTCCGCCACCGTGAGCTCGTCATAGACGACGAAATACTGGTCGATATTGACCGCGAAGGCCTGCAGGAAGTTGACCGGCTCCTGATAATAGCCCCCAAACCAATTGGCGTGCGCGATGCTTTCGACACCCTCGATGGCGCCGATGCGCCCGTAATAGGCATAGGGCATCGACAAGGTGAAATTGATCTTGTTGACCGTGACGAGGCGGTCGGCGGCGGCGGCGTCCGCGCCGGCTGTAAAGACGCGGGCGAACGAGCCCAGCAAGCCGAAGATCAAGAAGGCCGTCATGATCGACAGGACGAGAAGGATGGCCCGGGTCTTTTTCCGGAACAGGCTTTTTCTGATGAGAGTGCCGTCATTCATAGCGCGCCCTCCTTCTCCAGGAAGCGGCCCTTATCCAAATGCAGCTCGCGGGCGGCGAATTTCGCCGCGGCTGGGTCGTGCGTGACCATCACAATGGTCTTGCCCAGCTCTTCATTGAGCAGCTGCAGGGTTTCCAGGATTTCATCCGCCGTGCTGCGATCGAGGTCACCCGTGGGTTCGTCGCACAGCAGCACCTTCGGGTCAGCGACGATGGCGCGGGCGATGGCGACGCGCTGCTGCTGACCGCCGGACAGCTGGCGCGGATAGTGGCGAGCGCGGTCGGAGAGTTTGACGATCTCAAGCGCGGTTTCGACCCGGCGCTTGCGCTCCTTAGGCTTCAGCTTGGTCAAAAGCAGCGGCAACTCGACATTCTGCGCCGCCGAAAGCGTCGGCATCAGATTATAAAATTGGAAGATGAAGCCGACATTGGCCGCGCGCCATTTCGCCAGCTTGCCTTGGCTCATATTGTCAATCCGCTCGCCGTCGCAGACCACCGAGCCTGACGACGGCCGATCAATCCCGCCGAGCAGGTTCAAAAGAGTCGTCTTGCCCGACCCCGACGGCCCCATGATGGAGATGAAGTCGCCGGGAGCGATCTCCATGGTCAGGTCGGAGAAAATGGTGATCGACTCTTTGCCGCGCGTATAGCGCTTGGACAAATCCGTCAGCTGGTAAAGCGCATCCGTCATAACCGTCTCCATGCCTGACCCGTCTGGGCCGTCCTTATTCGTCTTCCAGAAAAGTCACCCGCGCCGCCATATCCGGCAGAATGCGTGCATCGCGCTCGATCAGCGCCACGCGCACCTGAATGGTCGCGCGCGCCCGGTCTGCGGTCGGAATGATGGCCTCCACGCGCGCCGGAATGCGCCAGTCGGGATAGGCGTCCAAGACGGCCTCCACCGATTGGCCCGCGGTCACACGCTGGATCTGACCTTCATTGACGTCGACCTCCAGCTCGAGGCTTTCCATATCCACCAGCGTGGCGACACCGGTCCGGGTAAAGCCGCCGCCCGCCGATACGGGCGAGAGAATTTCGCCGACCTGGGCGTTCTTGGCGATCACCACGCCCGCAAACGGCGCGCGGACAATGTGGCGATCGATAAAGTCTTCCTGGCTGGCCACCCGCGCCTGCGCGGCCGCCGCATCGGCGCGTGCGGCGCGCAGCTGGGCGTTCAAGCTGTCGCGTTGGGATTGGATCGAGGTCAAAGCGGCTTCGGACGCGAAGCCGGTTTCAATCAGGCGCTGGGTGCGGGCGAGCTGGTTGTCCGCTTCGTCGCGCTGGGCGATCAGGGAGCGGACGCGGGCGGTCGCCGCATTGGCTTGCGCGGTGAGAAGATCTAGATCCAGCCGTGCGCGCTCATCATCGAGGCGGGCGAGCACTTCGCCCTGGCTGACCACCGCACCTTCTTCGATCAACACCTCGCTGATGCGCCCGGTGATCTCCGCCGACACGGTCGCCTGGCGGCGCGCCACCACATAGCCGGAGGCGACAAGACCCGACCCGCGCGCTGCAGGCCGCAATGCGTCCGCCTCGCCACTGGCGGCGGCCGGCGCTTCAACCGTCTCGGTGATGATGATCGGCTCAGGCTGCGGGCGCAGGAACCAGACCGCCGCCGCCGCGACGGCGGCCGCGATCAGCATGGCGATGATCAAGGCGACCCAACCCGGACCGCCGCTGGAGCCGCCCTCGTCGCGATCAATCGATAATGAATGCAAGGCGCTGGTGCGCTCATCCGACATCAGCCGTCTTCCCCTGTCTGCCCCAAGAGCTAAGCGCGGATGAAGGCCCCGCGGCAGTGCTCTTTGTCATGTTGGCAAGGGTAACGGAGCCCACGTCCGGAAGCAGCTGAAAAAAGTAGAAAAAGTCGGGTATTTAGGCGCAGCGGCCTGAAAACGGGGCCCGCGCGATCAACCATGCCAAAAGACGCAGGAAAGGCATGGCGACCCAGGCAGGACTCGAACCTGCAACCGTCGGATTAGAAGTCCGGTGCTCTATCCAGTTGAGCTACTGGGCCTTGGCGCTCACCCGACCATGCCGGGATTAGTGAGACCAGGGTTCTTTGCGCGTGGCGGAGAAATTGTCGGCGTAGGATTTGATCTTGCGCGGCGTTTCACGCGCCTCGAACACCTGAAACGCGATGCCATGGGCCTTGGCGTAGGCGACCGCTTCATCTTTGCTGTCGAAATTCAGCTTCACCTGACGGCGAGTATCGCCCGTGCTGGCCCACCCCATCAGCGGATCAGGGCGTTTGGCCATGGCGGGCTCGAACTCCAGCACCCAATGCTTGGTCTTGGCCTTGCCGGACTGCATCGCGGTTTTTGAAGGACGGAAGATACGCGCAAACATGTTTTTCTCCGGCGTCGGACGACGCGTGCTGTATCAACGGCTCGAAACCGCCGGGAGCTAACCCGGTTGAACGGTCTCCATCTACGCTTCCATAGACGGTTTTGTGCGCTCAAAACAAGACTGATGACCTGTGACTTTGAGCTAAACCGCCCTGCTGACCCACATCGTGCATAACCCGATGGTTTCGAGCATTCGCCGCTTGCTCTTGGTCCGACATCGGAAAAAAGAAAATGGTCGGAGCGGCAAGATTCGAACTTGCGACCCTCTGGTCCCAAACCAGATGCGCTACCAGGCTGCGCTACGCTCCGATCGGGTGATCGTTTAGGGCCGCTTGGCCCTACACGCAAGAGCATCAACCGCCTTCTGTCGGCTCCTCGGCGCCCGCTTCACCGTCAGCCTCACCGCCCCCGTCGCTCGGCGCTTCGGATTCCGCGGCCGCTTCAGCCGTGCCGAACCAAGCATGACGCACCAGGTCGCCGGGTTCGATGCCGAGCGCGGCGCTGCGACCGCCGGCGATTTCCAGCACAGACAACACCGGATAGTCGGAAAACATTGGACGCAAGGAATATGGCACGGCGTTAGCGACGATCTTGGCGATCGTGCCGTCGGCTCGAATGAAAATGATGTCCAGCGGGATGCGGGTGTTGCGCATCCAGATCGATTGAACCTGCTCGACTTCAAAATCGAACAGCATGCCGGTGTCGGGCTCCATGCTGTCGCGATGCATCATGCCCCGCATGCGCGCGTCCGGCGTTTCGGCCAGCTCCACCGTGAACATGACCGGCCCATTGGCGGTTTCGACCACCAGCGGGTCAGGCCCGCCATATTCCACCACCGCATCAGGCGCGGTAGGGTCAAAGGCCGGGTCGATTTGCGCGGAGGCGCACGCCGTGAAACTCACCGCTGCAAGCAGCGACACGATTAGGGAGGTGAAGCGATCGGTCATCATGCCGCGCACGCTACCTCCGGCGCCGTCGGGGCGCAATCGCGCGGGCCGACTTCGACCAATCGCTGACTGTCATTTCTTCAGTCTGAGCGCCAAAAACAGGTTGCGCCTGAGCCGTGAACCCGGTTCCTACGCGCGACCGTCCGAGCCAAGAAGGAATTCCAGATGCGCGTCGACAAAATCCCAGCGGGGGCCAATCCGCCGGAAGACATCAATGTGATCATCGAAGTGCCGGTCGGCGGCCAGCCGGTGAAGTATGAATTGGATAAAGACGCCGGTACGGTCTTCGTGGACCGCTTCCTGCACACGCCGATGCGCTATCCGTGCAATTACGGCTTCATGCCGCACACCCTGTCGGACGATGGCGATCCCATCGACGTGATGGTGCTGGGCCAGACCGAGCTTCTGCCCGGCTGCGTCGTGCGCGCCCGCCCGGTCGGCGTGCTGGTCATGGAAGATGAAAGCGGCCAGGACGAGAAAATCCTCGCCGCCCCGCATCCCAAGCTGACCCCCTTCTATGACAGCATCAAGGATTATACCGACGTGCACGAGGCCCAGCTGGCGCGGATCACGCATTTCTTCGAGCACTATAAAGACCTTGAACCGCGCAAATGGGTGAAAGTTGAAGGCTGGTACAACGCTGAGCGCGCCCGGGAGCTGATCACCGAAGCGCTGGAGCGCGCTAACGGCTAGGCTTCTTGGCTTTGGTCGATCTGCGGCCCCGCGCGATCCTGCGATGGGGCCGCCCTTGTGCCCTGCGCGCTCGCGGGGATGGTCGTCTTCACGCGCACGATCGAGAATCACCACGATGAGCCCAGAACGCGATCTGTCCCGCCTCCTCGCCAGTCTGGACCCTGTGCTCGACCCGCAGACTTATGTTTTCGCCACCCTGCCTAACGGGTCACCGCCCGAGGCGTTGGCGCCCATCATGCTGTTTCAAGAGGCGGAGGGGCTAACGGTGATCACCACCCGAGAGGCCGCCGAAGGCCAGGGTCTGGACTACACCTTCCCCTGCCGGCGGATCACGCTGCAAATCCACTCCGCCCTGGACGCCGTCGGACTCATCGCGCACGTGGCTGATTCGCTCGCAAAGGCGGAAATCCCGACAAATCCAGTGTCGGCATATTTTCATGATCACCTGTTCGTGCCAGAGTTACACGCTGGGCGCGCGATGGAAATTCTTGTCGAGATGTCAGATCGACATAAACAGAGTTCTACGCCCGATTGAGCTTTATCTCGGACGTTGATTATTGGTAAAGTTCGCATTGGTGAACGCAATCAGCGTAGGAGAGTTAGTGTCCGGTTCAGGGAATAGTCAGCAGGTCCGGATGCGCTTGGCGCTGATCGATGACGATGAGAGCTTTCGCCGCCTGGTGCGCCGCGTTGCGGAGCCGCTGGGCTGGCACGTCGAAGACTATGAAAGCGGCGCAGCCTTTCTCGACCGCCCCGCGGACGCCTCTGCACCCAATGTCGCCTTCCTGGATTTGATGATGCCGGAGCGCGACGGGATTGAAACCCTGCCGGACCTGACTCAGCGATATCCCGATTGCCGCGTCGTTATCGTGACCGGCGGCGCCATGGCGGTGGCCACCGCCGCCTCCATGATTGGCGAAAGGAACTCAAACGCGGGCATCAGCATTCTCGCCAAGCCCGCCTCATTGAGTGAACTTCGAGACGCCCTCTCCCACCCGCCATACTGAGCATGGCGGACCGGGATTACGCCGACGGTTTGACTGATGACGACGCCTGATCTGCCCTCCGATCTGATCGCCACAGCGCTCGATTTGAGCCCGGAGCCTGTCATCATCACCGATGACACCCGGGAGAATGGCGGCCCGCTGATCCTTTATGTGAATCATGCCTTTGAACGTCTAACCGGCTGGACCGCCAGCGCGGCGATCGGTCAAACCCCGAAGATTTTGCAAGGCCCCAAATCTGATCCGACCGTTCTCAGCAAAGTCCGGCAAGCCATTTTGGCGGGCCATCCCTTTGTCGGCGAAACGACGAATTACACTCGCGATGGGCGCGAATTTTTGAACCGCTGGACGATGAATCCGTTTCGCCGTCCAGACGGATCGCCGATCGCCTGGATCGCCTATCTGCGCAACGTCACGCCCATCGTTGAACGGGAAAACCTGCTTCAAGACGCCGAGCGCCGTTTCCGCGACCTCGCCTCCAATATTCCAGGCGCGATCTTCCGTTATGTCATCAAGGCCGATGGCGGTGACGAAATCGAATATATGAGCCCGGGCTGCTTGGACATATGGGAACTTGATTCCGACGCCATCCAAGGCGACCCGGCCCAGCTTTGGGGCATGATTGACGAAGCAGACCTGCCGGGGATGCAAGCCTCCGTCGCAGAGTCAGCGCAGAAGCTATCGCCATGGTCCTATCGCTGGCGGATTACGACGCCGTCGGGAAAGCGCAAATGGCTCCACGGGCGCGGCCGCTGCACCGCCATGGACAATGGCGACGTGATGTTCAACAGCCTGATTTTGGACATCACGGACCAGGTCAACACCCAGCAAGCCCTGACCGCAAGCCAGGAACAGCTCCACCAGTCCCAGAAGCTGGACGCCATGGGCCAGCTGACCGGCGGGGTGGCTCACGACTTCAACAATCTTCTCGCGGTAGTGCTGGGGAATCTGGAGCTTCTGGCCGAAGATCCCGACGCGGAGACACGCGAATCCTTTATTGAGGATTCGCTGCAGGCGGCGCGCCGGGGCCGGGATTTGACCCGCAGCCTGCTAAGCTTTGCGCGCCGTGCGGCGCTGGAGCCTGAAGCGATCGACCTTAATGATGTGGTTCGGGAAATGGACCGCCTGGTTCGGCGGGTGATCTCCGAGACGGTTGATCTGGAGGTTTCATTGCTGGGCGGATTATGGCCCGCCACAGCCGACCGGGCGTCCCTCGACAGCGCGATCTTGAATCTGGTGATCAATGCGCGCGACGCCATGGACGGCGGCGGACGCCTGAGCATTGAAACCGCCAATGTTCGCCTGGACGAGCGTTACATCGCCGACCGCATCGAAGAGGCGAAACCGGGCCGTTATGTCATGCTGGCCGTCACCGATACCGGGGTCGGCATCGCACCGGACAAGATCAACCAGGTGGTCGAACCCTTTTTCACCACCAAGGCGCTTGGAACCGGATCAGGGCTAGGCCTATCGATGGTTCAGGGCTTCGTAAAACAATCGGGCGGCGTCCTTCGCATCTATAGCGAAGTCGGTGTGGGCACCACGGTGAAGCTCTTCTTCCCCGCCTCCGACACGCGCCCGGAACAGTTGCCCGAATTGGAGGCCGCCCCACGCGCAATTGATCCCAAAGGGGTCCGCCTGTTGGTCGCCGAAGACAAGCCCGATGTCCGCCGGGTCATCGCAACCCGTCTGAAACGGACCGGATATCAAGTCACAACGGCGGAGAATGGCGACGAAGCGCTCGCCACCTTCCTGCGCCATGGCCCGTTCGATCTTCTGCTCACCGATGTCGTGATGCCCGGCAAGCTGCAAGGCGGGACGCTGGCCCACGCGCTGCGGGAAACCGACCCGGACCTGCCGGTCGTGTTCATGTCGGGCTATCCTGGCGAAGCCGCCGCCCATGGCAACGGCCTTCCCGCCGACGCCATCCGGCTCATGAAGCCGGTCGACGGCGAAGATTTGATCGCGGCGATCGACACGGCACTCGCAACGGCGCAGCGCTGAAAGCCAAGACCGCCCTGCTCTGAACCCACCGCAGGGGCCGATCAGTCCGCCATTCCAGGCCGCTCACTGACGAGCAGACCGGCGGCGAAGCCCCCGTGCGTTGGTGGATTGGTTTAATCTGACCCAAGAGACTTCAAACGACAGCCCGCTGACACCGGGTTCCGCCGCCTACGGATTTGTCGCGTCGGCGCGGCGATCGAAAGTTATGCCAGCCTTGAAAAAAAATTCGCCCCTAGTGCATTCTCGAAAAGCCGGTTAGACGCGACCGGAAAGGTCGAGAACGATGCTGGCAAGCCGAATCATCACGATATTACTAATGACTGCGCTTCTCGCCTTCACGCTCAAGGTGATGATTTTCTTCATCGATCATCGCGCATTATTCTTCTTTGGCGATAGCGAGACAGACCTCTACAGCGCGACCGGCGCTTATACCCCGATCGATCGGTCGTTTCTGTATAGTGATATCCTCCAAGCGGCGTTCGCGCTCGGCGCTCCGTTGACCGCAGTTGTGCTGATCAATCTGATCGCAAGTACGATCTCCGCGGTCCTTGTCACCTATTGGATTTTGCTGCTGGCTCCCAGTGCGCCGCTCTTCCTGATCATGGCCGCCTGCACTCTGGCCGGGAGTCTGCGGCGCCAGGCGAGCTTAGCGCCGCCCATCCTCACGCCGGCTCCAGCCCTCGCTCAACCCATCTCCACGCCAGCCGCCTTTGAAACCCACCGGCGCACCACGCCAGTCGCCATCCGCCTGTCAACAAGGATGCCCCAATGACCACCCTGCCGCCCGATGCACGGATCGCCATCTTGTTGCCGTGCTATAATGAGGGCCGCGCTATCGGGAAGACCGTCGCCGATTTCCAGGCGGCCGTGCCCACAGCCAAAATCTACGTGTACGACAATAACTCCACCGACGACACACAGGCGGTCGCCGAGGCCGCCGGAGCAATCGTTCGACGAGAGCCTATTCAGGGCAAAGGCGCCGTTGTGCGCCGGATGTTCTGTGACATCGACGCCGACATTTATATCATGGCGGACGGAGATGCGACCTATCAGGCCTCGGCCGCACCGGCCTTGATCAACGCTCTCATCGCCAACCAGGCCGACATGGTCGTGGGGGTGCGCCGGACAAAGGCCGAGGCCGCATACCGGCCCGGACACAAGTTCGGCAATCGCCTTCTGACCGGGTTGGTGGCGGCCGTGTTCAACACGGGCGCGACGGATATGCTCTCTGGCTATCGGGTGTTTTCGCGGCGGTTTGTGAAATCCTTCCCGACCGCCTCACGGGGCTTCGAGATCGAGACCGAGCTGACCATTCACGCCGCCGAGCTGGACATGATCGTCTCGGAAGTCGAAACGGAGTACTACGCGCGGCCTGAAGGCTCCGTCAGCAAATTGAGCACGTTCCAAGACGGGTTTCGGATTCTCTGGACCATATTGCGCTTCTGCCGCGACGAGCGGCCCTTTACGGTGTTCGGCTTGATCAGTGTTGCGAGCGTCCTGCTTTCCTTGGCGCTGGGCCTTCCGGTGGTCGCCGAGTATTGGCAAACGGGTCTTGTGCCGCGGCTGCCCACTGCGCTCTTGAGCGCGGCGATCATGATCATGGGGCTGTTGAGCCTGGTCACCGGGCTGGTTTTGGATAGCGTCCGGCTAGCCCGGATCGAAACCAAACGTTTGCGATTTCTGGCGATTCCAGGAAGCGCAGCTTTCGCTGACAAATAAGGCTTCGCGCCGCGCTTGCACGGATGCGGCACGCTCCCGCCCTGCGCTTCGCCGTGATCGGGGCCGCCGGCTTTCTTGTAGACCTCGCCGCGCTAAGCGCCGCGCTTTGGCTCAGCGCCGGGCCAGCGGCCGCGCGCCCTGTCCTTCGCCACTGCCGTCACGTTCACTTGGCAAGCCAACCGGCGCTTTACCTGCTACTCATCAGACCCAGCTTGGGCACGGGAGTGGGCGCGCTTCGTCCTCGCCAATTCTGGCGGCGGCGCGGTCAACCTCGCCACATATGGTCTGACTATTTGCCCCTCTTGGCGCACACCTTTGCCCCGCAAATCGGCGTCGCATTCGGGTCGATCGCCGGTCTTGGCGTCAACTATCTCGGCTCGAAGTTGTGGGTATTCAGCAATGGGAAACGCGTGGCCGGTGCAGACAGCAATCGCAACACGGATGCGCTGGAAAACACCGATGGCAGTCCCTAGGGGAATCGAACCCCTCTTTCCAGGTTGAAAACCTGGCGTCCTAACCGATAGACGAAGGGACCGCATCGGTGTGGAGCGGTGGTATATCCAAGCCGCTGATCGGATGCAAGCGGTCCGATGCGAAATCTGCAGGCCGTTTCACCGCCGAATTCAGTTTGCGCCGATCCAGCGCCTAGCCGCCGGCCTCGGCGAGATCTTCCAGATGGAAATCGGCTTTCTTGCCATAGCGGCCGTCGTCCGCTTTCAACTTGCCGGCGGCGTGGAAGACCGCTTCACCGCTCGCCAGCAAGGCCTGGCCCATCGGCTCGTCGGCGCAGCGAAACGCAATGCCGCTTAACCGGTCGCCGCTGCGCGCTTCGAAGGTGAAGCGGACATGGTCCGACCCCACCCGCTGGGCAAAGGTGCGCCGCAAATCGGAAAAGGCGAAGCGCGGTTCCGGATTGCCCTGACCGAAAGGTGCTGCGGCGGCGAGCTGATTGGCGAAGTCGAAATCCACCGCGGCGGGATGAACCACCGCGTCGACGGCATATTCCCGGGCCGCATCGGCCGCCCGCCAGCTGTCCTGGAGCCTTTCGGTGAGGTAGCCGCGTAAGGCGTCGATCTTCGCCGCCTCCACCGTCAGACCGCACGCCATGGCATGGCCTCCGCCGGCGATCAGCAAGCCCGCTTCGCGGGCGGCGGCGACAGCAGAGCCCAGGTCCACGCCCGTCACCGACCGGCCGGAGCCTTTCGCGAGCCCGGTCTCCGGATCGATCCCGATGACGATGGCGGGGCGATTGAAGCGTTCCTTGATCCGGCCTGCCGCTATACCGATGACGCCGGGATGCCAATGATCGCCCGACGCGATGAGAAGGGGGGCGTCTTCACCGACACCGTCCGCCTCGATCTGCAGCACCGCGGCGTCGAGCACAGCCGCCTCGACCTCGCGGCGTTCGGCGTTGAGGGCGTCGAGCTCTTCCGCAATCCGGCGCGCCTCATCCGGGTCAGCGGTCGTAAGAAGGCGTGCGCCCAAATCCGACTTACCGATCCGGCCGCCGGCATTGATCCGCGGCCCGATCAAAAACCCCGCATGGTAGGGCGACGCCTCTCCCGCTACGCCAGCGACATCCGCCAGCGCCTTAAGGCCCGGCCGGGACCAATGGCTCATCACTTTGAGGCCTTGAGCGGTGATCGCGCGGTTCACCCCGGTCAGCGGCACGACATCGCAAATCGTGCCAAGCGCCGCCAAATCCGCCAGCGCGAGCAGATCCGGTTCGGCCCTGTCCTTGAACGCGCCGCGTCTTCGCCCTTCCCGGTTCAAGGCCGCGAGCAGCACGAAGGTCACGCCCGCCGCCGCCATATGGCCGCAACCGGACCCGTCGCCGGGCTGATTGGGATTGACCAGGACTTTCGCCGGCGGCGCTTCACCCTCCATCAAGTGATGGTCGACCACCGCCACGGTCAAATCCATGTCCCGCGCCGCTTCCAGCGGCGCCACGGAGGCGGCCCCGCAATCAAGCGTCACCACCAGCTCGGCGCCCTGCGCCTTGAGCTGCGCCAAGGCCGGCGCGTTCGGGCCATAACCCTCTTCAATCCGGTCAGGGACATAGATGAGCGGCGCCTCGCCCACGGCGGACAGCCAGGCATGGAGCTGCGCCGCCGAGGTGGCGCCATCGACGTCATAGTCGGCGAACAAGGCGATCTTCGCGCCGCGCTCGACCGTGTCCCAGATGAGGCTTGCGGCGTCGTCCATGCCGGTGAAGCTGGAGGGGTCGGGGAAGTGGTCGCGTAGGCGCGGGGCCAGAAATCCTCCGGAGGTCTCTCCTGTCAGGCCACGCGCCGCCAAGAGGCGCGCCAACGCGTCGGACACGCCATGGCGGCGCGATATCTCGCGCGCCACAGCGTCATCCGCCGTCTTTAAAACCCAGCCGCGCCCGCGAAACGAGCGCTCAACGCCGAACAGCCGGTCGGAGCCGCCGCTCACCGTTACAGCGGGCGCCGCGTCGAAATTTTCCGGCGCAGCCCCGTCACAGAGGAGAACAGCAGAGTCTGGGTTTCCACAAAGCCGTCGCCATGGCGCACGCCATTAACGAGATTGCCTTCGGTGACCCCCGCAGCAACGAAGAGGCAGTCCTCCGACGCCATTTCGGTGAGATCGTATTTCCGGTCGAGCTCAGTGATGCCGGTGCGGCGCGCGCGCTCGCGCTCGTCGTCATTGCGGAAATGAAGCCGGGTCTGCATCTGGCCGCCCAGGCAGCGCAGCGCCGCCGCGCCCAAAACGCCCTCCGGCGCACCGCCCTGGCCGACATAGAAGTCCACGTCGCCGTCGGGGTCCGCAGCGGCGATCACGCCGGCGACATCGCCGTCAGCGATGAATTCAATACGGGCGCCGGTGGAGCGGATCGACTCAACTATCCCCTCATGACGCTCCCGCTTGAGCACGCACACAGTGATGTCGGCGGCGTCAACGCCTTTGGCGTTGGCGATCGAACGCACATTGTCCGCCGGGCTGGCGTCCAGATCGATCACGCCAGCCGGCAGGCCCGGGCCGCACGCGATCTTATCCATATAAGTGTCAGGCGCATGCAGCAGCCCACCGCGCGGCGCGAGCGCGAGGACGGCCAGCGCATTATTCATCCCATCCGCGGTCAACTGGGTGCCTTCCAGCGGATCAAGGGCGATGTCGATCTCCGGCCCCTCGCCGGCGCCGACTTCTTCGCCGATATAGAGCATCGGCGCTTCATCGCGCTCGCCCTCGCCGATCACGATGCGGCCCTTCATGGCCATGGCGTTCAGCCCGGTGCGCATGGCGTCGACCGCGGCCTGGTCGGCGGCGATTTTGTCGCCGCGGCCAGCGAGCTTGAAGGCGGCGATCGCGGCCATTTCCGCCGCATCAACGGCGTGGTTCGCGAGCAGTTCGAGGGCGCGGCCCTTGGACATCCCAATTCCCTTTCAAAATGAGGCGGTGGTCAGCTTCGCAAGGTCTGCGAGGCTTATTGCGGTTCTGGCGGTTCTGGCGGCTCGGCGCGTTCGCGCGCATCGGCCGCAAAAGCTTCTGAGCGTCCTTGAGCTCCCGGGATCTGCGCCGCTGCAGCCTGCACCGCGTCGCGCCGCTCAACGAGCGCGACCTTTTGGGCGTAAACCTCCGCGAAGGTGGACGGCTCCAGCGTTTCTTCGGGGATGTAGGCGGGCGCAGCGCTGGGCGGCGCGTCAGCCAGCTGAGCATCGGTCCAGCTTGGCGCAGCAGCCTGAGGCCCATACGCGCATCCAGCCATGGCGAAACCGAAAACAGCAACGGCGGCGGTTATACGAAAGATGGACATGAAAGCGACCTCCTGACCGGTGGACGCGGTCATCGCTTTGTATACGCTTTGCTTCGCTGGTGTCACGCCCCTCAAGGAGTTTCAGCCCATGGCTGACGAAAAGCCCTCTCGCCCTCGCCGCGCAAAGCCTGCCTCCAAACCCGCTGCGGCCAAATCGCGGACTGCAAAAAAGCCCGCGCCGAAAAAAACCGCGGCGAAAGCGCCAGCGGCGAAGAAGTCGGCGGCGAAAAAGACGCAAACGCCGAAAGCTCAGCCTGAAAAGCCTGCAGCACAGCGTGCCGACTCAACGCCTTCGCCCAATGAGTTCGATCTGTCCAAGCTGAACCCGATTGATCCTGAAGATCTGGAGCGGTTGGAGGAGACCTCGCGCACGGTGATGCAGACGGCGCTCAAAAGCCAGAAGCTGATGAGCGATGTCATGCGCCGCTCGCTGGAGGGTGACACCTCGTTGATGCCGCAGGCCGATCCGCTTCATGCTGCGCCGGAATTGCTGCAGGCCTGGGAGCAAATCCTGTCCGACCCCGAGCTGCTTCTTCAAGCGCAAGCGGACCTTTATCGCGGCTATCTGGACCTTTGGTCCGGCGCCACCAAAAAGCTGGTGTCCGGAGAACAGTCGGAACCGGCCATCGCACCTGAAAAAGGCGATAAGCGCTGGCGTTCGAAAGCCTGGAGCGAGAACCCGCTGTTTGACGCCATGAAGCAGAGCTATCTGCTCAATCAGCGCTTCATGATGGGCCTGATTTCCGGCGCCAAAGGGATTGACGAAAAGACCCGCCGGAAGGTGGAGTTCGTCACCCGTCAGATGACCGACGCCCTGGCGCCGACAAATTTCGCCCTGACCAATCCGGACGTTTTAGAAGCGACCATGAAGTCGAAGGGAGAAAACCTCACCCGCGGCCTCATGCATCTGGTCAGTGATCTGGAAAAAGGCGATGGCCGCCTCGCCCTGTCGCAGACCGATATGGAAGGCTTTGAAGTCGGCAAGGACCTCGCCGCCACGCCGGGCGAAGTGATCTTCCGCAATGAAGTGATGGAGCTGATCCAGTATGCGCCGACCACGCCGGACGTGCGCAAGCGTCCCCTGCTGATCGCACCGCCCTGGATCAATAAATTCTACATTCTCGACATGCGCCCGCAGAGCTCCATGATCCGCTGGCTGGTGGACCAGGGCATCACCGTCTTCCTGATCAGCTGGGTCAATCCGGACGCCGATCTGAAAGACGCCACCTTTGAGGATTACATCCGCAAGGGTCTCGGCAAGGCGCTCGACGCGGTGGGCGAAAGCACCGGCGAAACCAAGGTCGACACGGTGGGCTATTGCATCGGCGGCACGATGCTGGGCACCGCCCTCGCCCTGATGGCCAAGGAAGGCGATGACCGTATTGCGTCCGCCACCTTCTTCGCAGCCCAGCATGACTTCAAGCTGGCGGGCGAGCTTTTGGTCTTCATCGATGAAGAATGGTTCGCGGAGATCGAGCGCCTGATGGACGTACAGGGCGGCGTGCTGGACGGCCGGACCATGGCCGACACCTTCAACATGCTGCGCAGCAATGACCTCATTTGGTCCTTCGTGATCAATAATTATCTGCTCGGCAAACAGCCCCAGGCCTTCGACCTTTTGTACTGGAACGCCGACCAGACGCGAATGCCCAAGACGCTGCACCTTTATTATCTGGACACCTTCTACCGCAAGAACAGGCTCGCCGAAGGCAAGCTGGAGCTGGGCGGTCACAAGCTCTCGCTGGGCGACGTGAAAATCCCGATCTTCATGCAGGCCAGCAAAGAAGATCACATCGCGCCGGCCGACAGCGTCTACCGCTCCGCCCAGCAGTTCGGCGGGCCGGTGCAATATATGATGGCCGGCTCCGGCCATATCGCCGGCGTGGTGAACCATCCCGACGCCAACAAATACCAGCACTGGATCAACACCGAACTGCCCGCCACCCGCGATGAGTGGCTGGAGGGCGCTGTGGAGCATCCCGGCAGCTGGTGGCATCACTGGAAAGCCTGGCTCTATGACATGGAAGGCGAAATGGTCCCGGCGCGCGAACCCGGCGGCGGCA
>CAZAGE010000024.1:0-47717 GCA_964484345.1 uncultured Oceanicaulis sp.
GACACCCCGACGCCGCAGGCGTCGCAAGGCGAACCCCTGCCTTCGCAGGGGCAGGTACCCGCCCGCAGCGAAGATGAGCTAGCTCATCGAAAGCGAGGACCCGACGGGATGGACATCCCGGAGGACAAGAAAAAGGAGACGTCCATGACTGAGACCAAACGCTATGCCAAGACCGATGACGCTGTCTCCCGTCTGACGCCGGAACAGTATCGGGTGACCCAGGAAGACGGCACCGAACGCCCGTTCACCGGTGAGCATTACGACAACAAAGATGACGGGCTCTATGTGGACATTGTGTCCGGCGAGCCGCTGTTTGCGTCCTATGACAAATATGATTCCGGCTGTGGCTGGCCGAGCTTTACCCAGCCGGTGAGCGATGATCATGTGGTGGACCGTATGGACACCAGCCATGGCATGCGGCGCACCGAGGTGCGCTCACGCGATGGCGACAGTCATCTGGGCCATGTGTTTCCCGATGGGCCAGAGCGCGCCTATGCGGGCGGGCCGCGCAATATCACTGGGAACAGGTTTTGCATTAACTCAGCTTCGCTACGCTTCATCCCGCTGGAGGAGCTGGAAGCTGAAGGCTATGGCGAGTTTGTGCCGCTGTTTAACGAGACGAAAGAGACGCATTCATGAGTACCGATACCCACATTGCGATCCTGGCCGGCGGCTGTTTCTGGGGTATGCAGGACCTGATCCGTCGCCAGCCCGGCGTGCTGAATACCCGCGTGGGCTATACCGGCGGGCGCAATGATAACCCGACCTATCGCAATCATCCCGGCCATGCCGAGGCGATCGAGATCGAGTATGATCCGTCAGCCACGACCTATCGCGATATCCTGGCTTACTTCTTCCAGATCCATGATCCCACGACGCTAAACCGTCAGGGCAATGACATCGGCGACAGCTATCGCTCGGAGATTTTCTATACCAGCGAGGAGCAACGCGTTGTCGCGCTGGAGACGATTGAAGACGTCAACGCCTCTGGCCTGTGGCCGGGCAAGGCGGTCACGCCGGTCACCCCGGCAGCGACCTTCTGGGAAGCCGAGCCTGAGCATCAGGATTATCTGGAGCGTATTCCGAACGGCTATACCTGCCACTTCCCGCGCGCCGACTGGGTCCTGCCCGCGCGCGAAACCACCTCCTGACTTCAGGATTGGTGCTGAATTGAGGGGCCATGGGTCGATTGACCTGTGGCCCTTTGCTTTTGAAGGGAACGCGAAGATGCAAAGCGTCGGATTTGGGGGCGGCTGCCACTGCGGTGTTTGCGGCCCTGCGTGGTGTGAAGACCGTGGAGCAGGGTTTTATCCGTTCTGCTCCACCCGCTGAAACCTGGTCAGAGGCGGTACGGGTTCGCTTTGATCCAAGCCTCATTGATCTGGCAACGCTGATCGACGTGCACGTGCGCACCCATTCATCCACCAGCAATCACACAATGCGCGGCAAGTATCGCAGCGCTGTCTATACGCGGACGCCGGAACAAACCGATTTAGCGTCGGATGCCCTCAGTGCGCTGCGGCCGGAATTTCAGGATGAATTGGTGACCCAGGTGCTGCCCCTGGTCGACTTCAAGCCGTCCGACGAGGTGTTCCAGAACTATTATGCCAAAGGGCCTGAGAAGCCCTTTTGTCGGCGTTATATCGACCCGAAGCTGACGCTCATCCGCCAGCGGTTCAGCGATCACGCGGCTTAAGCTGAGGTCACGCTCCGCAAGCTTTTGCGAAACTGCGTCGGCGTCATGCCGGTGTGGTCACGGAAGACCCGGTTGAAGCTGGCTTTGGAGTTGAACCCGCAGGCATAGGCAATGGGCAGGACATCGCCATGGTCTTCGGCCATGGCCTGCTTTACTGCCTCCACCCGGAGCCGATTGATCAGGCCATTAAAGCTGGTGTCGAGCCCGGCATTGATGGCCGACGACACGATGCGTTCTGAAAGACGCAGGCGTTCGGAAGCTTGAGCCAAAGAGAAGCGCGGTTCGCGATACCAGGCTCCGGCGCGAATATCGCGCTCAATCTCGGCTCCGATGGCCAACCAGTCCGGTTCATCGTCAGTCGGTTGAACTTGACCATCAGTGTCTGCGTCCTCCGGCTGTCCCGACGTTGTCGCCTTTGGAAAGGGATTGCGAGGCTGCAGCAGCGCCATCAGGCCCAGCACCAGCGTGCTGGCCCCCAAGAGGATGAAGGACGGAAAGGCCTGGGCATAACTCAGCCGTCCGACGACCGCCTCAATCAAGGCCACTGTGACCGGACCGAGCACCACGACAACAGAGGTCACCAAAAGCAGGTCGAGACCTTTCAGATCAAACTCGACCTTCACCGAACTATGGGCTGACAACCAGCGCCGATAGCGCCTTAAAAGCCTCCAGGCGACCGCAATACCAACAATGGCCAGAGCCACTTCCAGAACGGTAAGGACGGGCGCGACAAAGGGGCGATGAACCGCATCGGTCCAAGCATCTTTGGCCGCGACCGGCATCACGAACAGGGTTGCGCGATAGACCAACACCACCAGACCCGGCGCAAAGGCGAGGCACCAGCGCCGGTCCAGCGGCCCGATGGTCAGGGCATAGACATAACCCGCCAGCAAGGGCCCATAAAAAAGCGGATTGCTGAGCGGCAGATAGTCAAGCCACTGGAAAGCATCATAAAAGCCCGCGAATCCGATGGCCTGCTGGATCAGCATTCCGGCGACCACGAACAACAGACCGGCCATCAAGCGGTCGGCCACGGGCTCGATATTGCGAGCCAGCAGGAAGGCGGTCAGCGCAACAAGCTGGACGCTCATCACCGTCATGATGGCGACGCGCCAGCCAAATACCAGATCGTCCATACGTCTCGTTGATTCCTTTGCGCCAACCCACGGTCTTGGGAGACGGGCCTTAATCTAGGACGCTATCGGCCCAACCGGTCTCAAATCGCGTCCACGATCCCAATCTGAGACCCGGACAACCGCTCGGGCAATACGCATCACTCGATTTGCGCGGCCCGGTTCGCCTCGGCCGCAAGGATCGCCTCAATGCCGGTATCTACACCCCGTGCGTAATCGGAGAACAGCAGTGGAGCTTCCAAATCAACGCTGATTGGGCCCACGGCCACGCCGGCAACGATGTTGACCCAGAAACATCGTGACCAGTCAGAGCAGCCATTTTCCCAGTCATGGTATCCGGTGGAGACAAACAGCGCGATGTCGGAGTTGGGCAAGCGCATGGCATTGCCCCCGCCTTCGGCCCAGAACTGCATGAAATCGCCCATGGGCGCACCGGCATAGACCGCCTGATCGCCACCACCGTGAAGAACGTAATAGGCCGTCACGATCCCCGCGGAGAAGGTATCGCCATCGGTCAGCACGTAGACCCGTCCCTCGGGCACGACCAGGTCGGTGATATTGCGGGCCACATCCATGGCCTGGGTATAGTCTCCGCCCTCGTTGGCCCGTAGATCGAGGATCAGGAAACTTGCCGGGTCTTCGCGTAAAATCGCGGCCTGTTCAGCCAGAAAGCTGGCAGCATTGGTGGTGCCATCGCCCCAGACATTGCGCATGCGCCAGACCACACCGCCATTGTCCAACTGGTCAGCCCAGAGCGGCGTTTCGGGGTGGCGACCGAACCATGTGGTTCCGGTGATCGCTGGATCCAGAACGCGCCAGTCATGGCCGCTTTCAACCTCCGCCTCATATAAAGGGTAGAATGGGTTGCGTTGCGCGCCGGCAAACGGTGTCGGGACGTCTTCTACCGGCAGCTCTACGCTGAACGCCTCCCCGTCCGCGCCAACGAGATCAAGCGTGACGCGGTCAGGGCCATCAATCAGCCCCGCGGCATGGAAAGACGCAGGCGCGGCAAAGAAAGTCGCCGAGTTCTGACGCAGGAACGCGTCGTTACCGCCGAAATAGCGCTCCATCAGCGGGTAGAGCGCTTCGGGTGTCTGGCCGCCATAGCCGACCACGCGCGCGCCCAATAGATCAGCCTGCTCGGCGTGGGCCCGCACAATGTGGAGCCCGTCCCCGAACCAGTAAAACCGCACTGGCAGGCTGTTCAGCTTGTCCATGGTCCGACGGATGCTGACGCCCGAGTGGCCGTTCTCAGGGATAGCACCGGCAGCGGACACCTCCATGACGAACTCCGCCTCGGTCATTGTCGCGGCGCGCGCCTCCAGTTCATCGATCAAGGCGTTGAAAGCGACAATCTGTTCTTCGGAATAGCTTTTGTCGGCCTCAGGATAGCGGCGTAGATAATCCAGATCCTGCAAACGCGCTTCGGTCAGGTTGGCGGGTTCAGGATAATCAGCTTGCGGGATCTTCGGTGTGAACTTCCAGATAAAGGTGCCGAAGCCGGCCCCACCCAGAACGGCCAGCAGCAGGAACAGGCCAAGGATGGCGAAAAGGATGCGTTTCATAAGCTAGGCTCCAGGCAAGTGCATTGACGGCACGATGGCACCAAGCCTGGCGATCGCCAAGAATAGGTGATGGCAAAAGGGGCTATTGTGCGCGGACTGTGTCCTTCCTTCGCGAGTTGATGCGGTGTTTTACGGCCCGCGCATCGCGAGTGTTGCCCCGTTCGCTTTTGACTTGCGGAGATATGCCAACTCCCGCCACCCTCCGCCAAAATCTCCTCGCCGCGATAAAGGACGACCATGACGCTTCCCATCCCGCTCGAAGACTGGCGCGCAGCCGGATCGGCCTTTCGCTATCGCGGCCATGAGATTTTCGTGCGGACCGGCGGCGACTGGAGCTCGGATGCGCCCTTTCTGGTGTTGATCCATGGCTTTCCAACTGCCAGCTGGGACTGGGCCCATCAGTGGGACGCCCTGTGCGAGCGCTACCGTGTCGCGACGCTGGACATGATTGGTTTCGGCTTTTCCGACAAGCCGCGCGACTACGCCTACTCCATCATGGACCAAGCGGATCTGTTCGAGGCCTGGCTGGCCGATATCGGCGTAACGCAGGCGCATATTCTGGCCCACGACTATGGCGACACTGTCGCGCAGGAGATGCTGGCGCGGCATATCGCGCGCGCTTCGGATGGGTCAGCGGGGCTCGACATCCAGTCGATCTGTTTACTCAATGGCGGGCTGTTTCCTGAGCAGCACCGCGCCACATTCACCCAGCGCCTGCTCCATTCACCGCTTGGCGGAATTGTCTCATCGATGATGACGCGCGCGCGGTTTGAGACGGGTCTGAACGAGGTTTTTGGGCCCGACACCAAACCCTCCAAGGATGAGGTGGATGGCTTCTGGACGCTGGCCACCGAAAAAGGCGGCATGCCAGCGATCGGCCACAAGCTGATCCGCTATATCGCCGAACGGCGCGCCAACCGGGACCGCTGGGTGGGCGCTCTGATCGACAGCCCCGTCCCGCTGCGCGTTATCGACGGGGCGCTAGACCCGGTCTCTGGGGCCCACATGGTGGCCCATTATCGCGCGCTAATCCCCAATCCCGACACCGTACTGATCGACCATGTGGGCCATTGGCCGCAGCTGGAAGCCCCCGGTGAAGTCCTTGACGCCTTCCTCGATTTCCAGAACCGTATCCCCACCGCCTGACATTGATCAGGCATGAGCGGTGAAAACGCCGCCACGGGGAGGAGATCAGGCCATGGCTAAGGCCTATGATTACGTCATCACTGGCGGACTGGTGTTTGACGGGTTGGGCAATGCGCCCGGCACCAAAGACATCGCGGTCAAGGACGGGCACATCGTCGAGGTCGGCACGTCTGTTGATACCGCCAATGCCGAAGAAATCATCGACGCGACAGGTCAATGGGTGATGCCCGGTATGCTGGACATCCACACCCATCTGGATCTGGAGGTGGAATTCGACCCGGCCCTGAAAGAAGCCGTCCGTCACGGCACCACGACGGTGCTGATGTCCAATTGTTCGCTCGGGCTGGCTTATGGCAATCAGCGCCGCAATGGCGAAGACCCGCTCGTGGATTGCTTTGCGCGCGTCGAGAACATGCCAAAGCCGGTGCTGCGCAAGGTCGCCGATAAGGCCACCTGGAAAAGCTCCGCGGGCTATTACGCCCATCTCGATGAGCTTCCACTGGGCTGTAACGTGATCCCGATGATCCCCCACTCCATGCTGCGCACCGAGGTGATGGGCCTGAACGGCGCGGTGAGCCGGGAAGCCAATGCTGACGATCTGCAACGGATGGAGCGTCTCCTGCAGAAAGCGGTCGACGAAGGCTATGTGGGCTTTTCCACCGACGCATTACCCTTCCACTTCCTCAGCGAAGATCCAAACCGCCGGGTGAAAATTCCCTCCCAGTTCGGCCAGTATAAAGAGCTGAAGGCGCTCACCAGCGTGCTGCGCGCCAATGACCGCATCTGGCAGGCGACCCCGCCGAAAGATTCCCCACTGGCGGTGATCCGCAACTTCCTGCTCACCTCCGGCACGCTTTACGGCAAGCCGTTGAAGGTGACCGCGGTGGCGGCACTCGACGTGGCCGCAAACAAATCCATCCGCCGTCTGGCGCTAACACTGACCTCGATCTTCAACTCACCTCTGCTTAAAGGTCGATTCCGGCTGCAGGCGCTGGCCGCACCCTTCAAGGTGTTCTGGGACGGGCCTATCAACCCGCTGGCTGAAGAAATTCCGGCCCTGCGTGAGCTGAACGAGCTCGACCTTGAGGACAAGGAAGGGCGTCAGGCCCTGCTACGCGATCCAGGCTTTATCAAGCGTTTCTCCAAGATGTGGATGACCGGCAAAACCGGTTTCGGTCCGGCGCGTCTAAAGCGCATGTTGAAAATGGAAACCCTGGCCTTTGACCGTGATTTTGACGAGATGGTCTTCTATTCCGGTGTGCCGGAAGCTTGGGTCGATGAAAGCTTTGCCCAGGTCATGGGCCGCTATCAGGCCTGGCGCGACGACCCCTCTCTGGCCCGCTCAGGTGATGAGCGTAAAGCCTTTGAAGCCATGCCCGCAGACGCCGTTGAAGAGCCGGGCTTCATCCTGCATCTGTTCCGGGAATACGATCTGGATCTGCGCTTCTGGACGATCTCGGCCAATCGCGATCCAGAGATTGTCCGCGATCTGTTGAACCATCCCAAGATCATGCCCGGATTCAATGATAGCGGCGCGCACATCACCAATATGGCCTTTTATGACGGCAATCTGCGCTGCCTGAAGATCGCCCAGGCCGAGAGCCTGGAGCGGGTTGCCAGCCAGATTATGCGCCTGACCAGCGAACCCGCCGACTTCATCGGCGTTGATGCAGGCCGGCTTGTTGAGGGCGCTCGCGCCGATATCACAGTCGTCGATCCTAAGGCGTTGGACGCTTATGATTCTGACCAGCATTCCCGCTTTATTTGGCGCGATGATTATGAGCACGAACAGATGGTCAATCGTTCCGATGGTGTGGTGAGCGCGGTCATGGTTGGCGGCGGTCTGGTCTGGGACGGACAGCGCTTCACCGATGCGGCAGGTCGGGTACGACTGGGTCGTGCCTTGCGTCATACCAGCTGGGCGCCGCACACTGAGCCCAAGGCCATCGCGGCCGAATAGACAGCGCCAAATAGAAGGAGGGTCGATATGAAGACCTTAAGTCTTTCCGCCGCAGCTGTTCTTACACTCACCTTTGCCCTGCCTGCACAGGCGCAGGAAGGCTCGATCGATACCGAGATTGAATCGGCAGCCTGCGCAGTGCTCGACGAAGTGACCGAGCGCATGCTCAGCCATCTCGACGCTGAAGATCGCTGGATCGAAGCCAATATGCCCGCCGAAACCGCGTCGGCTGAGGTCGCAGAAGCTTTCATGCTTCGGGTTGGTGCGCGCAATGGCGTTTACGACATGGCTCTACGCTTTATCGAAGACTTCAACGTGCAATGCTCCACCAATGTTGAGCTTCGGGTCCAGCAGCGCATGTGCTCCCGCCGTCCCGACCGCATGGAAGGCTATCTGCGCGAGGGCCAGACCTGCCAGCGCCATCGCGAGGCACGCAGCAACTAAACGCCTTCGGGCTTGATCTAAGTGGCCAGCGCTTGCTTGTGTGAGCGCAGCTTTCTCACTCGCATGGGCGACAGATATGAAACGTAATCTCCTGATTGGTGCCGGTCTTGGTGTGATGGCGGTGGCTGTAACCGGTTTGTTTGTCGCCGGATTACGTCTGGCTCCGCTGCATGTGCGAAGCTTTGATGCGGATGCCGCCCTGGTAGCCGCTGAGCGTTATGACGTGGAGATCACCCGCGATGCGCTGGGCATTCCACGCGTGATTGGACAGACCGATGCAGACACTGCCTTCGGCATCGCCTGGGCCCACTCTGAAGACGATTTCGAGACCATCCAGGCGTCACTTCGAGCCTCTTTGGGCCCGGAAATGCTGGCCAAGGACGAAAGCGAGGCGCGCACGGCCTATCTCGTCCAGCTTTTACGCATCCGGGAGGATGTGAATGCGCGCTTTGAAACCGATCTCTCGCCTGAAGTCCGCGCAGTCTTACAAGGCTATGCCGACGGGCTGAACTTCTACGCTGCTCACCATGGCGATGAGGCTGAACCCGACCTGTTCCCTGTCACGGCCAGAGATGTCGCGACCCTGTCAGGCTTCTTCTCTCCGCTCTTCTATGGGCTCGGGGAAACACTGGCCGAGCTTGCAGCACCGGAGGCTGATCAAGACCCCTCGCGCGGGCAGGAGCTGCAGGTCATGCTCCAGCATGGACCGGCGACAGAACTCGGCTCAAATGCCTTCGCCGTTGCGCCTGCCAAGTCCGATGACGGCTATACGCGCGTCGTCGTGAACTCCCACCAGCCGGTGGATGGCGCGCTCGCCTGGTATGAGGCCCATCTGATCTCTGAGGACGGTTTGAACATCGCCGGTGGCATGTTCCCCGGCGCTCCGGCCGTCCATCTGGGTGTAAACCCAGGCCTGGCTCAGGCGGCAACGGTGAATTATCCCGATCTGATCGATGTCTATGAGCTGGTGCTTGCCGATGGCGGGTATGTGCTGGATGGCGAGGTTCGCGCCTTTGACCGCCAGACCGCCAGCATGACGGTCCACCTCTGGGGGCCTTTTGCCTGGCAGGTCAAAATGCCTGCCGACTGGAGTGAGCACGGCCCGGTTCTGCATACGGACGCCGGGAGCTACGCCATCCGTTATGCCACCCTGGGCGATATTCGCTTTGTGGAACAGGCCTATCGCATGATGCGCGCGGAAACTCTTGATGAGTTTGAAGCCGCTTTGTCATTGCAGGCCATGGGCAATACGAATCGCGTGGTCGCCGACCGAGACGGCCGCATCGCACGCTACTACCTGGCCCGTATTCCGTCACGTGACCCAGAAGCTGGCGTGGACTGGACCGGAACCCTGCCCGGGGATCGATCCGACCTGATCTGGACTGAGTTTGAGCCCTTGGACCGCATGCCCCACATGGTCGATCCGCAAGCCGGCTATGTGCTGGACGCCAATCACTCGCCGTTTGAGGTGACGCTGACCGCCGAAGATCCGGACGAAGCGTCGGTGCCGGACTGGTATGGCGTGGAAACCCACATGACCAATCGCGGACTGCGGGCAACGCGCCTGATGGCGGCGCTGAACACGGTGAACCGCGAAGCACTGCTTGGCGTCAAGTACGACGACGCCTATGACGCTGAGAG
The DNA here is from genome assembly GCA_964484345.1 of uncultured Oceanicaulis sp. Classification (GTDB taxonomy): domain Bacteria; phylum Pseudomonadota; class Alphaproteobacteria; order Caulobacterales; family Maricaulaceae; genus Oceanicaulis. The sequence continues at coordinate 9,586 of CAZAGE010000024.1, forward strand.
CTATGCGGGCCGGGTTCAGGCCCGTATCGCAGCCATGGACTGGAGCAATGATCTTCAAGTCGCGGCTGATCTTGTAGAAGGCTGGGACCGGCACACCGATCTGACCAACCGCGCTGCCGCATTGAGCGTGATGACGACCCTGTCGCTCTATAATCAGACGACGGATGTTGATGCCTTATCCGACGGGCATATCGCCGACGCGCTAAGTGCCATTGCAGAGCTGCTGACCACCCATCACGGGCAAATCGATCCGCTGTGGTCAGAGGTCAACTTCCTGCATCGTGGCGAAGCTTCAGCAGCGCTCGAGGGCGGACCGGACACGCTACGCGCAGTGAACTCCCTGATCGACGAAGAGACTGGTACCTTGTCCATGGCGTCGGGCGATGGCCTGCACATGCTGGCTGAATGGGCGCCGGGCGCGGACTATCCGCAAGTCTTTGCCGTGCATCAGTTCGGGGCCAGTCAGGACCCAGCCTCACCTCATTATGGCGATCAGCTGGAAGCCTTCGCCGCCGAGGAGCTACGCGAAGTGCCCATGCGCATTGAAGATATCAGAGCGGCAGCAATTCGGACCTATCGTCCGGGCGCGGAATAGGCTTGGTCAGGCCGCAATCGGCATGAAGACGAAGCCAATGCGTTCGCGCAGCAGCTGGCTGGCCGCAAATAGCTCCAGCTCATCCGAAGCACAGCGGCGCAATACGCCCAGATAGGCGTCCTGCAGGAAGCTGATCAGCGCGTGCACGTTGACGTCGGCGCGCAGCGCCCCGGCCTCACGCGCTTCGACCAGGAGGGCCCGGATCGGACCCCAGGCACGGTCCATGTTGGCGTAGAATCGCTCAAACTCGCCGCCTTCGGAGAGCCAGCACTCGGCCAGAAGCGGGCCAATCATGGGCTGGATTTCGTAGTGGCGGTTCAGGTGAAGCTCGAGCAAGGCGTTCAGCGCGGTGTCATAACCGCCCGAAAGACCCGCTCGCAGGGTTTCTGTATCCACCCCTAGAGCGTCGAACTCATCTTCCATAACCGAGTTCAGCAGTGCGATTTTTGTCGGCGCGGCATTCAGCACCGTCCCCGGTGACACATTGGCCTCATCGGCAATCACCGCAATGGTCGCAGCGGCATAGCCACGTGCACGAAATACCCGCCCCGCAGCAGCGATCACAGAGGCTCGCGTGGCGGCTTTCTGGAGCGTGCGCTTGTTAAGTGGCATATCCATAGTGAATCCGATCAGTCAATAATCCATATAAAATGTATGATTATTCAGCTTGGTCTTTATGAAAAGGCGTACAAACGCCGCATGCGACGATCTTGACCGATCCGGGCGGAGCGAAGATCACTTTGAGCATGGATCAATCCCTGACCCTGAGATCGGATCTGGAAGTGGACCTGGCCATTATTGGTGCCGGGACAGCCGGGCTGATGCTGGCCTCCGCGTTATGCGCACGTGGCCAGCGTCTGCGCCTTGTGGTGCTGGAGCCCCGTCAGATCACGCCAAACCCGCGCGTCTGGTCCTTTGCCGCTGAGCCACGCCATGCGTTGGAGCGCTTTGTGTCCTCCCGGCTGGAGCGTGTGCAGCTATTGGGGCGGGATCGCCCGCTGGAGAAGACCCGGCTGGACATCGTCCATGCAGGCGATGTGCAAACCGCCGCCCTGGATCAGATTACCGCCGCTGGGCACAACCCGATTGAAGAAGGCGTGCGCATTGACGGTCTGACCGACACCGCGCAGGGCGCGACAGTCCAGACCGGGCTTGGCCCTATACAGGCGCGCTGCGTGGTTGATACCCGTCCCGGTCAGGTGGGGGCCGTGCCTGAAGGCCAGTGGACGCAAATCAGCTGGTTTGCCTCGGTTACCGAAGGCGCACTGCCGCCAGGTTTCGCCCTGTCACGGGCCGAGGTCGCTGCAGGCAATGTTGTCATGAGCCAGTCGCTGGCCCTGCGCGATGGCACGATACAGGTCGAAAGCATGGGTCTGTGTCGTCCCGGCGAGGATGGCGGCGCGGTCAAGCAGCACCTGATCGACAGGTTGACGGGCCTGGACCTGGATCCGGACGCGCTGACGCTGCGCCGCGCGGTTCTACCGCTAAGCATGCAGCCGATACCGGCGAACTCCGGGGCAATTCTGCACGCGCCTGCTGGTGCAGGCGGTTTGCGCTTTGGCCCGGGGCTGGCCGCGCTTCAACTGGCCGAGTGGGCGGTGAAAGCCGCTGAAGGCTTTACTCAGACCGGGCGACTGATTGCGCCACCTGGCCCGCCGCGCAGCCAGCGGGTCGCCATTACCGAAGTAGCTCGGCAGCTGGAGGCCAGCCCTGAGCAAGCAGCAAGCTGGCTCAATCAGACGCTGGAAGAGTTGCCGGCAGACGCAGCCTTGCGGTTTCTAAGCGGGGTTCCAGATCGCTGGGATGGGCTGATGCAGCTAAAGCGCCGCTGGCTGAAATCCTGACGCCGCCTTGGGCCTCGCTGTGACAGCTTGGGGAGCAAGCGAGGCCCTGGCGCGTTGTCAGCGTCATGGACGAGAGGGGTCTCGTCAGAAGGTTAGATGCGCGCAAGAGCGGGTTTGGATGCAGTTTGCTGAAAGTTCGCCAGAACAAGCCCATCCCTTTTCGCCCCGCCCTTCGTCATCCTGACGACAGCCAGGACCCAGCATCGCCGACAGAACCACTGGTTCCCAAATCAAGTTTGGGATGAGGCAATTGAGGGTACTTTCTGTTGAAATCAAACGATGTCTCCCCCCGTTTACGGGGGGAGTGTCCTCGAAGAGGACGAGGGGGGCTTATGCGATCGCAATACCCCCTCCGCCCGGTTCCCGGGCACCTCCCCCGCGAGCGGGGGAGGACATCTACGCGTCAGACCCCAAGACGCCCTTGGCAATCACCTATCTTCGCGAAAACCCGTAGCGCAGCTTTGACGCCAGCCCGGTGATATCCGGCAGGCCCATCGCAAACTTGGTCGCCTGGCCCTTTACCTTTTCGAACTGCATGACGTTTTCGATCCGGTCATCCAGGAAGGCGCGGGTCTTGGCTTTGTCGGGGTCGGTATCTTCGACCCAGACCATGAAGGTTGACGTGAAGACACCCGACAGGATCGTGCGCTTGGTATAGAAATTATAGTCGGTCGATGTATCGCCGATCGCGCGCCAGATCATGTCCGAAGTGGCCCAGATCAGCTTGCGTCCACGGTCCAGGCCATCAGGCAGGAGCAGGCGGCCGCGAGCCCGCGAGGCTGCATCCTCATAACCCTCTAGCTGATCGAGGCGCGCCATCACAGCCCCGGAAACCTTGTCACGGATGCGGTTGGCGTTGCTGGCTTGGATCACTTCGCGGGCGCCCTCATCAGCCTTCACCGACCACCACTCGATCAGGTCGAGCACGCCGTCCGGGCAGTAGAGCTCCAGCTCGCCCTCGCTATAGCCCGCCGCTGCCGTCGCGCGAGCCAGCGTTCGGGCATTCCAGCCTTCAAAAGCGGCTTCATCGAGTGCCGCTTCGAGCACCGCCCTACGCACCGCATCGGCACGGGGAGTGGAGGCGTTTGTATCCATATCGGTCATGACAGTGTAAATAGTGGCTGCAAGGGCATACGTCACGCGGCGTTTTCGCCGCGCATGCACGCTAGACAGCGCCGTCTGGCTCCGCTATATCGCCCGGCCTGTGTTGGAAGCGAACCGGCGCGAGACCGATGGATGACACCGTCTGGTCCTCGCCAGTCATTGTTTTTCGGTGGGAAGCCACCGTTTGAGGATCTAGGGAGAGTACGCCATCGTTCAGATCGTCGTGCGCGATAACAATGTCGAGCAAGCGCTCAAGGCATTGAAAAAGAAAATGCAGCGGGAAGGCACTTTCCGCGAGATGAAGCGCCGTAATCACTACGAAAAGCCGTCCGAGAAGAAAGCGCGCCAGAAGGCCGAGGCGATCCGCCGGGCCCGTAAGCTGGCTCGCAAGCGCGCTCAGCGTGAAGGCCTGCTTCCCAAGCGCGGTGGCGGCCGCCGTTAAGCCTCGCGCCTGAACGCTTTCCAATAAGCGACGACATTACGCCGCGCTGACCTGTGTCAGTGCGGCGTTTGTGTTTGCGCCTCCGGCTTGGGTTGGGCCGGACCGAACGCAAGACTCCAAAGCGCGCGCGCCGCGCCGGGTTCGAACAGGAAGCGCACCGGCGGCCCTGACAGGCGCGCCAGCGAGGTTTCCAGCGCGATCACTCCGTTAAGACCAAACACCGCTTCGGTGAAATCCGGCTCCAGCGTCAGGTTTATTCGCGCCAGCTGCGGGTTGAGCGCATAGGCAGGGCCCGCGATCAGCCCGGTTTGGGCGGGATCATCGAAGCCGAAGCGCACATGCATCCAGCCTTGCCGGATCTGGATCGTGCGCACCATGCGACCGGCGAGACGGCGGCCCGCCGGGCCTCTGAGGATTTTCAGAACCGGGCTAAGCCGGTCCCAGGAGAGTTGGCTGGCGGCCCCAGACTCCCGCTTTGCCTTTGGCTTGGGCGTCGAAGGTTTTTGCGCCTCGGCTTTGCCTTCGCCGGGTCGCCAGCGGTAGACGCGCACGCCCCAGAGGGCGAGCTCCACACGATCCGGCAGCGGACCGCCCGAGGCCGCCAGCGTCAGGCGCACCGGCGTGATGACGATGATCAGGATCAGCGCCGCAAGGACGGCGAGGATCCCGAGCAAAGTCGTCACGTCGTCTCCTTATCGCCCTTCAACGCCCGCGCCACGCCTTCCAGGTCGAGCCCTTTGGACTCTTTAACCAGCGGTTCCACCCGCACACCGTCGGGACCGGCGATGATCACCGCGACGGGCTTCACCCCGCCGCCAAAGCCGATCCCTGCGCCGGAGCCGGTCCCCTCATTCTTGTCCTGGCCGCCGCCGCGTCCGGAGCCGAAACCGAAGCCCACCGACACCAGCGGCGTGATGACATGGTCGCCCACTGTGATCGGCTCGGAAGCGACGACGCGGGTGGTGATCAGGCGCTCCAATTCATCGAGCGCGGCCTTGAGATCGAAAGAGTCTTGCTCGCTCATGTCCGTTTTCCTTTCAGCCATCGATTGATCAGGCCCTGATTCCACATCCACAAACTCGACAACGCCATGGCGGGGAAGACCCCGTAGAGCACCACGGCGGAGAAGACCGGATCGGTTGACCAGGGCGAATAAAGATAAATGCCAATCATCCCCGAGGCGGCCAAGTGGCCCCATCGAAGCACGCGTCGTGTTACGGCAGGCGTCATTCTCGCTACTCCCGCTTAACGGGAATAGCGTCTCAGACCCTGCCGGATTTGGCGATGTGACGAGCCGCCGCGATCAGGCTTTCTTGCGCCCGAACTTGAAGAAGCGGCGCACGGAATCCGCGTCCGCCTGGCGCAGTGCGCCCTGGCGGAAGACGGCTGCAGCCGCCCACAGCACCACGATGGTGGTGACCACCATCAACGTGCCTGCGCCGAGCACCTCCCACAAGGGCGGCTCGGCGGGCAGGCGGGCCATCATCACAAAGGGCGTCCACAGCGGCACCCAGCTGGCGACGCGCACGACGGTGGAGTCGCTGGCTTCAAGGGAGAAGAACAGGAAGAGCAGCGGCAGCATCAGCGTCCAGATCACCGGCCCCATAAGCGTCTGCGCGTCCTGCAGCGTGTCGCAGAGCGAGCCCATGGCTAGGAAAATCGCGCCATACATCAAATAACCGGCGATGAAGAAGATCAGCGCCGCGCCGAGCAGCACGGGATCGAAGATCGCCGCAATAAAGCCGGCGATCTCCGGATTGATGCTGGCCAAAGCCGCGCCGCCGATCGCCGCGAGCACGCTGCCGACAAAACCCCAGATCACAAAGAGCGTCAGCGACACCCCGGCGACGCCGGCGAGCTTGCCGATCAGGATTTCATGGAAGCGTGCGGTGGAGAGCAGCACCTCGATAATCTTCCCGCCCTTTTCTTCGATCAGGCTGGTCAGCAGCATGTTGGCGACGGAAAACACCGCGACCCAAAGAATGAAGCCCAGCATGATGGCGATGACGAACGGCGCGCGGTCCTGCATGGTCACTTCCGCGTCGGCGCCGGCGTCGGGGCTGGCGTTTAAGGTGATGACATTCGGCGACAGGCCGAGCAGTTGATCAATTTCCTCCGGCGCCAGGCCGCGGTCCAGCAAGGCTTGATCGCGAATATGCCCGCGCAGAATTCGGACAATCTCATTGCGCAACTCCCGACTGGTCACATTGGTGGACAGGTAGACGACGTCCAGTGGCTCCGTCTCTGAGGCCCGCAGAGCAAAGGCCGCGAATAGGGGCCGAGGGCCGTCCGGCGTCTCAATGGTCTGGTCGCCGGTCAAATAGGGCCGCAAATCGTCCAGCGTGGCGCCGGGCGCGCTCACCATGATGGATTGGCGCGGCTCCAGGTCGATGGCGCCCTCCATGCCTGGAATGCCCATCGCCTCAATGGCCTCATTCAGCCCTTCCAGGCCGTCGGGGTCAGTGTCAAAGGCTGCAAGCGCCGCTTCCACCGCGGCGTCATCCCCAGTGAAGCCGGCGATCGCTTCAAGCTGGTTGCGCACCTGTTCCCGGCGCGCGGCGTTGCGGCGCTCGCGGATCACCTGTTCCAGACCTTGGCCGGTTTCATCGATGACCGCGAAATACCTGATCGGCTGGGAATTCTCGATCAGGGACGGAATAGACGCCCCGATGGTGGCGAAAATCGGCACAGCAAGCAGCGACAGCCAGAAGCCCCAGGTCGCGACATAGGACAGGTATTCGCGCCGGGCGATCAGGAAAATGGCTCGCATATCAGGCGTCTCCGGCTTCCATCTCCGCCGCGCGCTCTTCGCCGACCAGGGCGACAAAGGCGTCATGCAGATGCGGGCGGCGGGGTTCGAAATGGGTGAGTTTCAAACTGGCGTCCACGCAGGCGCGCAGCACTTCCTGGGCGTTGATCCCGGCTTTAAGGGTCAAGCGCCAGTTGATCTCGGCGCCGTCATCATCCTCGCCCTCACAGACCAGCTCGCCGAAACCGGACAAGACCTCTTCCATCGGTTCTCCGGGCGGCGCGCCGAGGATGACCTGACGCGGGACCTGGGCGAGGGCGGCGTCCACCGTGCCGTCGAACACCTTTTCGCCGCGGGCCATCAGGATGATGCGGTCGCACAGGCGTTCGGCATGCTCCATCACATGGGTGGAGAATAAAACCGTACGGCCCGCTTCAGCCTGCTCGCGGATCATTTGCTCCAGCAGCGCCTGATTGACCGGGTCAAGGCCGGAGAAAGGCTCATCCAAGATGATAAATTCAGGCTCGTGGACGATCGCGGAGATGATCTGGACCTTCTGCGCCATCCCTTTGGACAGCTCTTTGACCTTCTTGTGCGCCGCGTCGCCCAGACCGAAGCGTTCCAGATAGTCCTTGGCGCGCCGGCGCGCTTCCTTCGCGGACAAGCCTTTTAAGCGGCCGAAAAAGACGATCACGCCCTCCGCCGTCATCTTTCGGTAAACGCCGCGTTCTTCCGGCAAAAAGCCGACCCGATCCATGCCTGCGGCGTCCGGGGCCTGGCCGAACAATTCCGCGCGGCCTTCATCGGGAGTGATCACGCCCAAAGACATGCGCAGCGTCGTGGTCTTGCCCGCGCCATTGGGGCCGAGAAAGCCGGTGATTTCTCCACGGGCCGCCTTGAAGGAGACATTGCGCACGGCGGGCTTGCCGCCGAAGCTTTTTGTCAGCCCCTCCACCTCAAGGGCGTATTCGGTCATGGAACAATCCTGTATCTCACGCTTTTCTTGTGTTTAGGCTGTAACCCCGACGCAATCTAGCTATCAATCAGGGCGAGCGCCCGCCGAGCTGAGGACTACATGATGGCCGACCGCCCTTTCCCGATCGATTTCGCGACGCTGGACCGCGGTGCAAAGCCGAACACCTATCTGGTCCTGCCGGAGGGGTTTGAAGCGCAGGCGCCGGTCGATCAGGAGAGCCCCGTTTGGAGCGCTCAGCCCGCCGATCTGCTCGCCGCGTTCAAGGCGGTCGCTCTGGAGGCGCCGCGCACCGAATTGGTGCGGGAAGGGGACGCTCAGATCGAGCTGGTGCAGCGCAGCGCGCTGTTCAAATTTCCCGACTTCATAACCGTTGAAGCGGTCGCCGTCGACGGCGGCGCCGCGCTCTGCGTCTTTTCGCGGTCCAAGGTCGGCTATTCCGATCTCGGCGTGAACGCCAAGCGGGTCACGGGCTGGCTGGCGACGCTGCAGTCTCGCCTCTAGGCGGACGGCAGCGCGAAATAAAGCAGGTCCAGAGCTGGCGGTTCCGCCACGCCGAGTTGCCGCATCATCTGCGTGGCTTGGCCGCGATGATGGCTCTGGTGATTGAACACATGGGTCAGGATGACCTGGCGCTGCAGCGTCTTCGCTTCGCCCCGCGTATTCTCATAGCTCAGCTCAGAGCCGAGATCGGCTTCGGTCAGCGCGGCGACGAAATCGGACAGGCGCTTGTCTTCCGTCTCGCGCGCCTCGCGCAAGTCAGGGAATTGCTCATAAAGGATCGCGTCCAGCGTCGAAGGCGCATCACCGCCGCCGGTCAGGCGCTGCAGCCAAATCCGGTCGGCGCCCAATAGATGGTTGAGCGTGCCGTGGAGACTGGTGAAATAGCCTTTCACATCCCGCTTGCGCTCGAAATCATCCAGCGCGGTGGCGGCGTCATACAAGCGGGCGTTGGCCCAGGCATTATAGGCGGCGAAGCGCTTGAAATGGTCCAGCACGGCGGGGAGCGTCCTTTTATTTTCGCCTATGATGATCGCTCTTAGCCTATGACGGAACCGGAAAATACCGCGCGAGACCGTGTGCTGCGGCTGGAGCCGGTCCTGTTAACCGGCGCTGCCGGCATAATTGAACGCGGCGAACTTCGGTGATTTGGGCAGATAATCCGCGGTCATCCGGTCGATCTTGAAACCTGCCTGGGTGATCATCTCATCGGGCTTGCGGGTCAGGTGACAGCCCCCGGCCATCGCCTTCCAGACCGGCTCGATCCGGCCTTGCCATTTGGCGACGCCAGGGTCGGGGGCCGCGCCGTGTTCGGAGAAGAGGAGCTTGCCGCCAGGTTTCAGCACACGGCGCATCTGCGCGAGCGCCGCCGCAGCGTCGGGAATGGTGCAGGCGGTATAGGTGAGCACCACGGTATCCACGCTATCGGTGTCCAGCGGGATCTCCTCGCCGGGCAAATCCAGCCAGTCGATGGTCAGAGGCGAGGCGTCCACCGCCTTCGCCGCCTTGCGGCGCATGCCCTCGCTGGGTTCCAGCGCAAACAGGCGATCCACCTTAGCCGGATCATAAAAACCCAGATTGGTCCCGGAGCCGAAACCCACCTCCAGAACCCGGCCCTCCGCCGCCGGCACCAGCAGCGAGCGCTGCTTCATGATTTGCGGCGTGGCGCAGGCGACGCCGATCAGATGGGGCAGGATATGGTTTTCGTAGAACGACATGGCTTGACGCTAGCGCCCCAGGCGCTCAGCCGCCAGCCTTAAGGCTGGCCGGGGAAATGCTCGACGAATTCGATTTTGAAATCAGGAAAGCTGTCGACGAACTGCACCGTGAAATCCGGAAAGCTGTCCACGAACTCCCACTCCCCACAGCTATCCGCGAAATGTTCAACCGGTTTCACCTTCAGGTCGGGAAAGCTGTCGACCACCTGGATTTTGAAGTCGGGGAAGCTGTCGACCACTTGCACCTGGCCATAAAGCGGTACGCCGTTGAAGCGGCAGTCTTCGACGGGATCGCTGGCGAGTGCGAGGATGGCGAGGGCGTCGATCATGGGCCCAGCGTGCAAATCCCAAGCTGAACCTGCGATGAAGCGCGTTGTCCTCTCGCCATCCCCGAACCACCCCGCTAGTTTCCCCACAAACAACCGCGCCAGGACGGGGAGGATTATCCATGGCCGAACAGGATTTATCGCTTGAGGGCAAAGTCGTGCTGATCGCCGGCGCCAGCCGGGGCATCGGTGAAGCCGCGGCCAAGCGCTTGGCGCGTAATGGCGCGATGGTGATCTGCTCTAGCCGCAAAATCGCCGATTGCGAGCGCGTGGCCAATGAGATTATCGAAGCCGGCGGCAAGGCCCGCGCCATGGTGCTGCATCTGGGCGAGGCCGAGCATCGCGAACACGCCATCAACGATATCAAAGCCAAGGAAGGCCGCCTGGACGTGCTGGTCAATAATGGCGCTACCAGCCCCTATTTCGGCGAAGCCAAGGACACCCCGGATGACGCCTGGGACAAGACGTTCGAGGTCAATGTCAAAGGCCCCTTCTTCCTGTCCAATCTGGCGATCAACACCTTCATGGCGGAGCAAGGCGGCGGATCCATCGTCAACGTCGCCTCGATCAACGGCATCCGCCCCGGCTATTTCCAGGGCGCGTATTCGATCTCCAAGGCGGCGGTGATCTCGATGACGCAGGTCTTGTCCCAGGAGTGCGGCCATCTGGGCGTGCGGGTGAACGCGCTCTGCCCGGGGCTGACGGAGACCAAGCTCGCTTCTGCGCTCACGGCTGACCCCAACCTGCCCGACATGATCAACAGGAATTTCTCGATCAAGCGCGTCGGCCAGCCCGAAGACATGGCCTCGGCCATCCACTTCCTGGCGTCCGACGCGTCCAGCTATATGACCGGCCAGGCCTTCGTCGTGGATGGCGGCATCACCTCGCGCGGCCCGCTCTAAGCTGATGCTGACCCGGGACGACTGCCTGGCGCTGGACGCCGCCGATCCGCTGGCGGGCAAGCGCGATCTGTTCGCCTTGCCCGAGGGCGTGATTTATCTCGACGGCAATTCGCTGGGCGTGCCGCCCAAAGCCGCGCTCGCGCGCCTGAAGCAGGCCGCGGAAGAGGAATGGGCGGTCGGCCTCATCCGCTCGTGGAACGATGCGGGCTGGATGGATTTGCCGCTCACCCTGGGCGCCAAGCTCGCGCGGCTGGTGGGTGTCGATGAAGACGAGGTGATCGCGGTCGACACGGTCACCATCAATCTGTTCAAGCTCGCGGGCGCCTTGCTGGATCGCAAGCCGGGGGGCATCGCGGCGGAAGCGGGTGAATTTCCCACCGACAATCATGTGATGGAGGGTCTGTCCCGCTTCACCGGGGCTGAGATGCACCGCGTCCCGCCAGGCACACGTCCTGCCGATCTGCCCGAGGGCGTTAGCGTCTTCATCAAAAGCGGTGTGCATTACAAGTCCGCGGAGATCGCCGATTTTGAGGGCTATGAGCGCGAAGCGGCGCAGCGCGGCCTGTCGATCATCTGGGATTTGAGCCACGCAACCGGGCTTGTGGATCTCAAGCTGAAGGCCTGGGGTGCGAAATACGCCGTTGGATGCGGGTATAAATTTTTGTCCGGCGGGCCGGGCGCGCCGGCCTTCCTCTACTGCATTCGCGACGAGATCGGTCAGCTGGAGCATCCGATCCCGGGCTGGCTCGGCCATAAGCGACCCTTCGGCTTTGAAGACGCCTATGAGCCTGATTCCACCATCGCGCGCTGGCGCACGTCGTCGCCGTCCATCCTGGCGCTTTCTGCTCTGGATGGCGCGGTCAGCGCCTATGATGGTGTGGATTTGGCGCTGGTGGAGGCCAAGGCCGGCAAGCTCGGTGATCTCTTTGTCGAGCGGGCGCAAGCCCTGGGTCTCGAAGTCGCCTGCCCGGGCGCCGGACAGCGCCGCGGCGGCCATGTCGTGATCCGCCACGAGCAAGGCTACGCCATTGTTCAGGCGCTGATCGCGCGCGGCATTATCGGCGATTTCCGCGACCCGGACTTGATGCGCTTTGGCTTCAACCCGCTCTATAACGCCTACACGGAAGTGTTCGACGCCGGTCTGGCGCTGGCGGAGGTCATCGAAACTCGCGCATGGGATGCGCCGGAGTTCACCGCCAAAAAGGCGGTGACTTAGCGCAAATGCGGGTGTCCTCCCCTGCTTGCGGGGGAGGCTCCCGTGAAACGGGCGCAGGGGGCTTTCAGCGCTGCAAATCTCCCCCCTCGACCCTTCGGGCCACTCCCCCCGCAAGCGGGGGGAGACACCTGTAACCTGACTGGCGGCTCACTTCTTCCCCCTGCGCCAATCTCTCGCCTTTCCTTCGCCGAAATCCATGCCATTCTTGTGGACTTGGGGACGTTAACGGCAGGCAGGAGCGGCGATCATGCGCAATTGGGCCAGTTTGGCGGGAGCGGCGTGCGCCGTCCTGATCCTTTCAGCATGCGGGCAACAGGACAGCGTCGAAGGGCCCGCGCCGGAGGGCGCGACCCTGGAGGCGCGGCCCGCCGATGCGCCCCGCGCGGCGGCCGAGGTCAGCACGGCGTTTGAATATCTCCGCTTCGCCGTGGACACCGAGGCGGCGACGCCAGAGCTCTGCCTGGTGTTTTCCGGGGCTCTCGATCCGGCGATTGATTACAGCCCTTATGTCGCCATCGACGAGCCGGTCTCCGTTTCCGTCAGCGGCTCGCAGCTTTGCTTGGGCGGTTTGACCTACGGCCAGGTTCGCTCGGTGACCCTGCGAGAGGGTCTGCCCGCCGCCGACGGCCGGACGCTGGAGCGCGATGTCGAGACCGAGCTGAGCTTTGACGACCGCCCGGCCTATGTGGGGTTTTCGGGTAATGGGATTATCCTGCCGCGCATCGACGCGGACGGTCTCGCGATTGAGACGGTCAATGTCGACGAGGTTGAGATCACCGTGCGCCGGGTCAACGATCGGGCTTTGGTTTTCCGCCAGATCGGCGAAGGGTTCACCGCTGCGCGCGGCGAGTGGTACTGGTCCGGCGGTGAAGAAACGCCCGGTGAGCTGGGCGTCACCGTGTTTGAAGGCCGGGTCGGGACCGAAGGCGAGCCCAACGCGCGCGAGGTCACCGTGCTTCCGGTCGCCGATATGATCGGCACGCTGGAGCCGGGCGCTTACTATGTCGCCATCGCCGACGCCGCGGCGCGCGACCGCAATGACCGTCAGGAGCCGGCCCGGGCCGCGCGCTGGCTGATCGTCACCGATCTCGCTTTCACCGCCTATCGCGGCGAAACCGGGCTGGAGGTCGTCGTACGCTCGCTGGATACGGCGGAGCCCGCCTTTGATGTCGAAGTTCAGCTGATCTCCCGCGCTAATGAAGTCTTGGCCACCAGCCGCACGGCGCGTGACGGCCGGGTAACCTTCGACGCCCCGCTGATGGCGGGAAGCGAAGGCGACGCGCCGCGCCTGATCACCGGCTATGGCCCGCAAGGCGATTTCGCGGTGCTGGACCTGAACCGCTCGCCGGTGGATTTGAGCGATGAGCCGATCGCCGGCCGCCGCCCGCCGGGCGTGGCGGAAGCCTATGTCTATCTCGATCGCGGAATTTACCGGCCGGGCGAGACCGTTCAGGCCAGCGCGCTGCTGCGCGGCCCGGCGGGCGACGCCGTTGAGGATCGCGCCGGCGCGTTGGTGGTCTACCAGCCCAACGGGCTGGAACAGGCGCGCCATCGCTTCGACAACGCACCGGACGCCGGCGGCCTGGTGCACGCCTTCGATCTGCCCCGCGCGGCCGCCCGGGGCGGCTGGCGGATCGCGGCGGAGCTGGATGGGCTTGGTGCCGTCGGCTCGGTCACCTTCCAGGTGGAGGATTTCGTCCCGCAACGCGTCGCCCTGGAGCTGGAGGCCGACACGGACACGCCGATGGGGTTGGGTGAAACCCGCTTTATCGACGCCGATGTCCGCTTCCTCTATGGCGCGCCAGGCGCTGGATTGCCGCTGGAGGGCGAAGCGCGCCTGCAGCGTGATCCGCGCCCCTTCCCGGAGTGGGCCGGCTATCGCTTCGGCCTGCACGATGAGCGCTTCGCCGAAGAAATCGTGACGCTGCCCCCGGCCACCGCCGACGGCGCGGGACGGGCGCAGATTCCAGTGTCTCTGGGACGCCGCGGCGTTGAGGCCAGCGTTCCGCTGCGCGTGCGCGCCGTGGTGCGCGTCCAAGAACCCGGCGGCCGCGCCGTTGCGGACGACGTGCGCATCCCCTACCGCCCGCGTCCGGTTTACGCGGGTTTGCGCGCGGCGTTTGAGGGCCGGGTGCGCCGCAATCAGGAGGCCAGCTTCGAGGTCATCGGCGTCGACGCCCTGGGCGAAGCGCGTGACGCGGCGTTCGAGTGGCGCTTGGTGCGCCGGGACTTTGAGTATGACTGGTACCGCACCGGCGGCGGCGAGTGGCGCTGGCGGCGCTCCGAGCGCATCGTGCCCATCACTGACGGCGTCGTGCGCGCGGAGAACGGTCAACCGGGCCAGATCGCCACTCCGGCGCTGGATTGGGGCAGCTATCGCCTGATCGTCTCGCGCAACGGCGAAGACGTCGCCTCGCGCGCCTTCTGGGTCGGGTGGGGCGGCCGCACCAGCACGGGCGATCCCGCGCCTGACCAGGTTCAGGTGTCGGCTCCGGAAGGCGCGCTGAGCGTCGGTGAGTGGGCTGAAATTGTCATTCAGGCCCCCTATGCCGGCCGTGCCGACGTCGTGGTCGCCACCGACCGGGTCTTGAGCGTTGAGCAGATCGATCTGCCCGCCGAAGGCATGGCGGTGGAGATTCCGGTGACGGACGAGTGGGGCCAGGGCGCTTACGTCATGGTCACCGTGCACACGCCGCGCGATCCGGTGGATCAACCGCTGCCGCGCCGCGCGGTCGGCGTCGCCTATGTGCCGGTCGACATTGATGCGCGCACCTATGAAGTGGCCCTCACCGCACCGGACGTGGTCGAGCCTAATCAAAGCCTGGATATTGAGATCGCCGCGGACGGCGGCCCGGGCGGGGAGATCTTCCTGACCCTGGCGGCCGTCGATGAAGGCGTGCTGCTGCTCACCGGCCATCAATCGCCGGACCCGGTTGCGGCCCTTTGGGGCAAGGAAGCGCTCGGCGTTGACCTGCTGGATGATTATGGCCGGGTTCTGGACCCCAACCAGGGCGCGGCCGCGGCGCTGCGCTCGGGCGGCGACCAGATCGGCGGGGCGGGGCTCTCCGTCGTGCCGACCCGGACGGTGGCGCTGTTCTCAGGCGCGGTGGCGCTGGATCGCAGCGGCCGGGGGACCGTGACGCTCGACCTGCCGGACTTCAATGGCGAGTTGCGCCTGATGGCGGTGGCCTGGTCCGAGACGGGTTTGGGCTCCGGCGCGCGGCCCTTGACGGTGCGCGATGCGGTGCCGGCCGAGCTGATCTTGCCGCGCTTCCTGGCGCCGGGCGATCGTACGCAAGCCACCGCGACGCTCGACAATATCGAGGGCCCGGAGGGCGAGTACGCCATCGCCGTCACCACAACCGGCCCGGTGTCGGCGGATGGTGGCGCGGTGTCGCTGGGCTTGTCCCGCGGCGAACGCGAAGACGCCCTGGTGCTGCTGTCCGCCAGCGATGAAGGCGTCGCCGATCTCCGGCTCGACGTCAGCGGGCCGGACGGCTTTGCGGCGGCGAGCGATTATCCGATCCAGGTGCGTTCGCCCTTCCTGCCGGAAACGCGGCTCCAGCGCACCGTGCTGCGCGCGGGCCAGAGCTATACGCCCGATCCGGCTCTGCTGGCGGGTTATGCGCCGGGCAGCGCCAGCTTGCGGGTCAGCGCGTCGGCCAGCCCGATCGACGCGGCCCCGCTCTTTGAGTCCCTCTATCGCTATCCCTATGCTTGCACCGAGCAATTGGTCAGCCGGGTGATGCCGCTGCTCTATGCGGCAAACCTGGCGGCCTTGGCGAACGCGGAGACGCCGGAGGGCGCCAATGGAGAAATTCAATCCGCCATCGAAACTCTGCTGTCGCGCCAGAGCGCGGACGGCGCCTTCGGCCTGTGGCGCATCGGCGACCGGGATGCCCGGCCCTGGATTGGCGGCTATGCCGTGGACTTCCTCTACCGCGCCCATGAGGCGGGCCATCCAGTGCCGGACGCCGCGCTTACCCGGGCGCTGGCCGCCATGCAGCCGATCAGTCAGGGCGAGCTCTGGCGCGCCTCGGGCTATGACGATCGCTCCCCAGACCCGCGCTGGAGCGAAGACACCATGCAGCGCATCCAGGACCGCAGCGCGGCCTATGCGCTTTACGTGCTGGCCCGCGCCGGCGAGGTGGACCGCTCCCGCCTGCGCTACATGCATGACGAGCGTTTGAACGCGATCGAGAGCCCGCTCGCTCGGGCCCATATCGGCGCAGCGCTCGCTGCGATCGGCGACCGCGCCCGGGCGATCAGCGCCTTTGACGCCGCTGTGGCGGCGCTGGGCTATCAAAACCGTGGCGACTGGTATCAGACCCCGCTGCGCGACCGCGCTGGCGTGCTCGCGCTGGCGTCTGAAGCCGGGCTCGACGAAGTCGTTGAAGGCCTGGTCGCGCCGTTGTCGCGCGACGTGCCCGAGCCGCGCCGACTGCACACCCAGGAAAAAGCCTGGCTGATCCTGGCGGCGGCGGCGCTGAGCGGCGGCGCGGATGCGGTGCCGGTCAGCTATGACGGCGCGGCGGCAGATCCGGCGTCGGTGATGTTCGACCCGGCTTCGCTGAGCGAAGCGGGAAGCTTCACCAATACCGGCCCGCGCCCGATCTTCCTGTCCATGCTCAGCCGCGGCGCGCCCTCCAGCCCGCCGCCTGCCGTTGAAGCCGAGCTCGTGGTGGATAAGCGCATCCTTGCGATGGACGGCCTGCCGGCCGATCTGGGTGCGGTGCGCCAGGGCGACCGGATGATCGTGGTGCTCAGCCTGAGCCCGCAGCGCCAGGCGCTGGCCAGCTATGTGGTCGCCGACCTCCTGCCCGCCGGGTTTGAGATCGAGGCCGTGCTCAGCAATGCCGAGACCGGTGAAAATCGGCCTTATAGCTTTGTCGGTAATGTCGCCTTCACCCAGGTGGCGGAGGCGCGTGATGACCGCTTCGTGGCCGCGCTGAACGCGTCGAACTGGCAAAATCAGACCTATCGCATGGCCTATATCGTCCGCGCGGTGACGCCTGGGGATTACGCCCTGCCGGGCGTGGTGGCTGAAGACATGTATGCGCCCACCGTGTTCGCCCGGTCTGAGGCGGGCCGGGTGCAGATCTCACCGTGATGATGGTCTTCGACTTCGACGGGCGTCTCCTCCCGCTCGCGGGGGGAGTGGCCCGAAGGGGCGAGGGGGGCTTGCGGCGTCGCCACACCCCCTCCGTCAGCTCCGCTGACACCTCCCCCGCAAGCAGGGGAGGACACCACTCAGGTGAGAAGTCTCTCGCTTCCCCGGCGCAGGCCGGGGCCCAGGGCCGTCATGCGCTGGCGCTTGCCGACTCTGGGTCCCGACTTTCGTCGGGAAAGAGAGGTGGGGCATAGGTATGAAGGCTCGTCCTCACCTTTCTGCTCGACGCTGGGCCGCTGTCATCGGCGGTGGCGCGCTGGCCCTTATCCTCGGCCTCCTCATCCTCGACCAGCTCTTCCCGCCGCCGATCGAAATAGGCCGTGTGGTCTCCTTCGTGGCCGAAGACCGCGAGGGGCGGCCCCTGCGCGCCTTTCCGGTGGAAGACGGGCGCTGGCGTTTGGCGGCGGATCTCGAGCGGATTGATCCAGACTTCATCGAGGCGCTGCTGCTCATTGAGGATCAGCGCTTTTACGAGCATGGCGGCGTCGATCCTTTGGCGGTGGCGCGGGCGACCGGTCAGGCGATCCAGCGCGGGCGCATCGTGTCCGGCGCCTCGACCATCACCATGCAGACCGCGCGCTTGCTGGAGCCCCGGCCGCGCCATCTCGGCTCGAAAATCATCGAAGCGTTTCGGGCGCTGCAGCTGGAGGCCCGCCTCTCTAAAGATGAAATCCTTGAGCTCTACCTGACCCTTACCCCCTATGGCGGCAATCTTCAGGGCGTGCGCGCGGCGAGTTGGGCGTGGTTTGGGCGCGAGCCCGACGCGCTGACGCCGGACCAGATCGCGCTATTGATCGCCCTGCCGCAAAGCCCGGAAGTGCGCCGGCCCGATCTGCGGCCAGAGTTCGCCATGAACGCCCGCGCGGCGATCCTGGACAGGCTCGCCGAGGCGGGCTGGATCAGCGTCGCGCGCGCCTCTGACGCCGCCAGCGAGGCCCTGCCGCAATCCCGCAACGCCTTTCCGTCCGAGGCTTGGCACGCCGCTGCGGCGGTCCGACGCCGGGCGGGCGACGCGCCCTTCGCGCGCTCGACTCTCGACTTGCCGCTGCAAAACGAGGCCGAACGCATCCTGCGCCGCGTGGCTGAGGCCGGCGGCGAAGGGGTGCAGGCCTCCGCCTTGGTCATCGAGATTGAAACCCGCGCCGTGCGCGCGGCGGTGGGCTCGGCGGGACGCGACCGGCCCGGCGGCTGGATTGATTTGACCGCTGCGCCCCGCTCGCCCGGCTCGACCTTGAAGCCGCTGGTTTATGCGTTGGCCTTTGATGACGGATTGGCCGCGCCTGAGACGTTGATCGAAGACTTGCCCGCTCGCTTCGCCAACTACCGGCCGGAGAATTTCGACCGCTCCTTCCGCGGCGAAGTGACCATCGCCGACGCGCTCCAGCACTCCCTTAACGTCCCGGCGGTGCGGGTGCTTGATGAAGTGGGCGCGGCGCGCTTCGCCTCTGTGCTCGACCGCGCGGGCGCGACGCCGCGGATCCCAGGCGCGCTGGACGGCGCGTCTGGCCTGGCGGTGGCGCTGGGCGGTCTGGGGCTGTCGGCGCGCGATCTCGCCGTGGTTTACGCCGCGCTGGGCGATGAGGGCCGCGCCCGGCCGCTGACCTGGCTGGAAGCGGAGGCTGCGACAAGCGAGGTTGCGCCGGCCCGCCTGGTCAGCGCGGAAAGTGCGCAGGATATTCTCGACGTGCTTTACGGCTCTCCGGCCCCGCCGGGACGGATGCCGTCCCACCTGTCCCAGTCCGCGCCGGACATCGCGTATAAAACCGGCACCAGTTATGGCTTCCGCGACGCCTGGGCGGCGGGGGTCAGCGGCGGCTATGCCGTGATCGTCTGGACCGGACGCCCTGACGCTGCGCCGCGCGCCGGCGTCACCGGCCGGGCGGCGGCTTTGCCCGCGCTGTTTGATCTGGTGGACGCCATCGCGCGCACTGATCCTGACTTTTCGCCGCGCCGACCTGCGCGCGAGCGCGCAGCGACGCCGGCGTCGCTCGCGCGCTTTTCCCGTTTTGGCGAGCCGCCGGTCATCCTGTTTCCGCCCGAGGACGCCGAGCTTTGGGCCGAACGCCCCGGCCGCGGCTTTGTCTTGTCGGCGCGCGGCGAGGGCGCGCTCACATGGTATGCCGACGGCATGCCGTTGGCGCGCGACGCTGGCGGATCGCCGGTGTTCGCGCCAAGCGGACCCGGCTTCTACCGGCTCGCCGTGGTGGATGAGGCGGGGCGCACCAGCCGCACGCGGGTGCAAGTCCGCATGCCGTCGTCCGCGTCCTGATTGTTTCGCGGACGGGTTGAAGCCGCGCCCAGCCTTCGTGCTAGGGTGCGGTGCAGCAAAGAAGTCAGCGGGGGCGCATGGCGGGACCGAGCTTATTTGACGATTGCACATTGCCGGACACCTTTTGTGAAGTGTCCGGGCGGTCCGCTGATGCTGAGATTCACCGCCTCTTCACGCGCCGTTTGGCCCGGCAAAGCCGGGCTGGCCTCGACCGCCGCAAGGCGCGTGCGGAAGAGGAGATGTATAATCTGGGCATCACCTTCACGCTCTATTTCGGCGAGGAGTCAGTCGACCGGGTCTTGCCGTTCGACGTGATCCCGCGCCCGATCACGGCGGCGGACTGGGCAGGGCTGGAAGCCGGGGTGACGCAGCGGATCACCGCGCTCAACGCCTTCCTGCACGATATCTATCACGACCGGACCATCCTCAAGGATGGCGTGGTCCCGGCCGACCTGGTGTTGGGCAATCAGTATTATCTCGAGCAAATGGTCGGCGTGGATCCGCCGGGCGGCGTCTACACCCATATCTGCGGCACAGACATGATCCGCGATAGCGATGGGTCTTTCCTGATCCTGGAGGATAATTGCCGCACGCCGTCCGGCGTGTCCTACGTGATCGAGAACCGGCATTTGATGATGCGGTCCTTCCCCGATCTGATGGAGAATGCGCGGGTTCGCCCGGTCTCGGACTATGGCGTGCGGTTGCGGGAGAAGCTCGCCGATTGCGCCCCTCCAGGCATCGACGACCCTTCGATCGTGCTGCTAACGCCGGGCCTGTTTAACTCGGCCTATTTCGAGCATGTCTTTCTGGCCCGCGAGATGGGCGTGCCCTTGGTGGAAGGGCGCGATCTTTATGTCGATGAGAATGACGAGGTCTTTATGAAGACCGTGTGCGGGCCGGCGCCGGTGCATGTCATCTACCGCCGCATCGACGACGCCTTTCTGGACCCTGAGACGTTCCGAAAGGACTCCGCTCTCGGCGTGCCGGGCCTGTTCCGCGCCATGAAGGCGGGCAAGCTCGCCATCGCCAACGCACCGGGCACGGGGGTCGCGGACGACAAGGCGGTTTACGCCTATATGCCCGAGATCATTCGCTATTATCTCAGCGAGGAGCCGAAGCTCTCGAATGTGAAAACCTATGTCTGCCGCCGGCCGGACGAGTGCGCCTATGTGCTCGATCATCTCGATGAGCTGGTGGTCAAACCGGTCGGAGAATCAGGCGGCTACGGCATCGTCGTCGGGCCCAAAGCCACCAAGGCGGAGTTGGCGGAGATCGCCAAAGCGATCAAGGCGGACCCGGCCAACTACATCGCCCAACCGATGATCAGTCTGTCCACGTCGCCGACCCTGACCAAGGAGGGCGTCGCGCCCCGGCATGTCGATTTGCGGCCGTTTGCGATAACCGGCAAAGGCACCTGGGTGTTGCCCGGCGGCTTGACGCGTGTGGCCATGAAGAAAGGCTCGATCATCGTTAATTCCAGCCAAGGCGGAGGGTCGAAAGATACCTGGGTCCTCTCTTAAGCTGCTGGCGCGCTATGCCGAACACGCCTTCTGGCTGGGCCGCTATGTCGAGCGGGCGGATAATCTTGCGCGCCTGCTGGCGGTCGCCGAGGGCTTTGCGACCAGCGATGATGACAAAGCGGCCTGGCGCGGGGTGCTGGACACCTTCGAGGACGGCGCCGCCTTTGAAAAAACCGGGAAGCCGCTCAGCGGTCTCAATGTCGCGCGCTGGTACTTCATCGACAAGAAGAACCCCAACTCGATCGTGAGCGCTTTGGGGGCGGCGCGGGAAAACGCCCGGGCGCTGCGCCATATCACGCCGACAGAGACCTGGAAGCAGATCAATATGCTCCACGGATCAGTCGCCGGTTTGACGGCGCGTCAGGTGACGCTGCCCAAGCTGGCGGACTTGTGCGAGCAGATACGCTTGGGCTGTCAGGCCCACCAAGGCGGCGTCGACGGGGCCTGGTATCGCGACGAGGCCTGGTTGTTCCATCGTATGGGCAGCGACATCGAACGGGCCGATCAAACAACCCGTCTCATTGATGTGAAATACCACCAGATCTCCAAACCGGGCGAAAATGGAGACCTGGATGTCGCCCCGCCCGATATCGCCTGGTGGAATTCGCTGCTGCGCTCCGCCTCCTCCTATCACGCGTTTCGGCGGCGCTATCCGCTGAGCGCCGGCCCGTCGGATGCGGCGGCCTTCCTTTTGTTTGATGAGGATTGTCCGCGCTCGGTGCGCATGTCTGTGAACGAGGCGGCCGCCCGCTTGCTTGAGCTTGAGGAAGATTATGGGGCTGCGCCGAATGAGGCGCTGGAGGCGGCGTCCAACAGGCTAGTCGACTTGCTGGCCGAGACCGGACAAGCAAAGCCTGGCCGTGCGCTTCACGGCTATCTTGATAATGTCCAATTACAGCTCATCGCCTTCGCCAACGCCCTGGCGGAGCGATATTTCGCGTCGGATTAGCTGACCATGAGCCCGCCCTCCTCTCCTGGACGCGAATCGAGGCAGGCTGACCTCGTTTCAGGGTGGTGCGAAAGTACGCTTATGGGCCAGCAGCCTCAGGTCAGAACCGATCTCTTCCGGGTCCGTCACATCACCCGGTACCGCTATAAGACGCCAGTCGCGTTCGGCCAGCACAAAGCCATGTTCCGGCCGCACGAGACACAAGACTTGCGCCTGCTCAGCATGAATGTGTCCTCCTCGCCGGCCTCCATGATCCACTGGATCCACGACGCCTTCTCCAACTCCGTCACGCTGTTTGAGTTTACGGAAAAATCTGACCTCCTGGAGATTGTTTGCGAGTTCGACCTAATCCGAACCAGCTTCAAGGATGTCGAGTTTCCGGTCGCGGACTACGCCCAGCGCTACCCGTTCAACTATGCGGCCGATCAGCTTCCGGATCTGGCCCCCTGCCGCATCCCTTATTATCCTGATCCTGACCGGGTTCTGACCGGGTTCGCCCAGCGGTTTGTCGAGGAGAGCGGCGGGGACACCTGGGCCTTGCTGACCGGCATGACCCGCGCCATCAAAGCCGAGTTCAGCTATCAGCGCCGGGAAGAACCCGGTGTTCAGGCGCCGATCGACACTCTGGCGACGGGGGCCGGCTCATGCCGCGACTTCGCCGCGTTGATGTGCGAAGCGGCGCGCCATCTTGGGCTCGCCGCTCGGTTCGTCACCGGCTATCTTTACGATCCCACGCTTGATGGCGGGAGCTTTGAGGTCGGCGATGTCACCGGGGCCGGCGCGACCCATGCCTGGGTGCAGATCTTCCTGCCCGGTGCGGGCTGGATTGAGTTTGATCCCACCAATGGCGATGTCGCCTCCGGCCGCCTTATCCGCACCGGGGTCGGGCGCATGCCCAGCCATGTCGCCCCGGTGTCCGGCTCCTATGCCGGCGCGCCCGAGGACGCGCTGGGCCTTGAGGTGGAAGTCGAGGTCACCACGCTGGCCCCACCCGTCACCCAATGAGCGACGCGGACCTTTCCAGCGCTGAGCGGAGCACGGCCGGCCCACGCCTGGTGCTGGTGGCGACGCCGATCGGCAATCTGGCCGACTTGTCGGAGCGGGCGCGCGACACCCTGGCGGAGGCCGACGCGGTGGCCTGTGAAGACACCCGCACCACCCGCGCCCTGCTGGACAAGGCGGGCGTCAGCGCCAAGCGCCTGATCGCCTGCCACGACCATAATGAAGCGCAAAGCGCCGCCGGCATTGTGAAGCTGATTGAGGACGGTGCGGTCGTAGCCCTGGTGTCAGACGCGGGCACGCCCGCCATCTCCGATCCGGGCTACCGGGTGGTGAGGGCCGTTATCGATGCAGGTTTGCCGGTGACGGCGGTGCCCGGGCCCAGCTCGGCGCTGGCGGCGCTAACGATCTCCGGCCTGCCCACCGACCGCTTTGTGTTCTTGGGGTTCCCGCCGCGCAAGGCCGGCAAACGCAAAGCCTTTTTCGAGCCCTACGCCGCCCTGCCGGCCAGCCTGATCGTGATGGAAAGCCCGCAGCGCCTGGCCGAAACGCTGGACGACGCCATCGCCGTGCTTGGCGATCGGGACGCCGCGCTGGCGCTGGAGCTGACCAAGACGTTCGAGCGAGTGTGGCGCGAGCCTTTAAGCGCCTTGCGCGCGCGCCTGAGCGAACCGCCGCGCGGCGAAGCGGTGCTGATCATCGATGGGACCAAGCAGGCGCGCGAGCGAAAGAATAAATACGCGGAATTCTCCAAGGCGCCGCCGCGCGACTGAGGGCGCCAAGTGGGGTCGACGTTCAAGTCTTGCCTGTTAAGGTCGCGGGGCTCTCATCCGAGGGCCCCGTTTTTTCTTGTGCTCAGGATCTTGTCCATGACCCGCCTACTGCTCGCTGCTTCCGTTTCCGCCTTGGCCTTGGCCGCCTGTTCGCAAGAACCCGCAACCGAAGCGCCCGCTGAGACCGGCGCTGCTGTGGAGGCGGACGTCATGGCCGGCGAGGCGGTCGAGGCGGAAAGCCTGGAGAGCATTCTCACCATCGAAGATCCGTCCGATCGCCGCGAGGCGCTGATCGCGCGCGGTGACGCCATCCAGGCGGCCATGCAGGCCCGGTTTGAAAACCGCATTGCGCCCTTGCGCGCCGAGCTTGATCAGGTCGTCGCCGCCATCGGCGCGGCGGAGACCGAGCTCGCCTCCAGCGCCTTTGCGGTCGCCGTCCCAATCATCGCGGAAGCCCGCGCGTGTGAAGGCGGCAACCCGGATGGTCCTGAATTCACGGTTCCGCAGATCCGCGACGCGCTGACCCCGGCCGCGACAAACGAAATCGTCGGCGCCGCCTTCCTGTCCGCCGCGGACGCTGCGCCGTGCGTTTATCGTCTCGATTCCGGACTGCGTTTCCGCGTCGACGTCGCCAACGCCGAGGGTCAAAGCCCCGAGGGCGGTGAGACGGTGCTGGTCCATTATGAAGGCACGCTGCCGGACGGCACGGTGTTTGATAGTTCCTACGCGCGCGGTGAGCCGGCGGCCTTCCCGTCCGACCGCCTGATCCGCGGCTGGGTGGAAGCTTTGGCCCACATGAATACCGGCGAGACCTGGTCGCTCTTCATTCCGGCTGACCTCGCTTATGGCGAGCAGGGCGCTGGGGGCGATATCGGTCCGAACGCCGTGCTGCGCTTCAAGGTCGAACTTCTGGACCTGCCCATGCGCACCCCGGCGCCGAGCGAGCTGGAGCCGGTTGAGCCTTCGGATGGCTAAGACGGGCGAGAGCGATAGCCGCACCTGGTTGGAGCGCCTGGTGGCGTTCGACACCACCTCGCGTAATTCCAATCTGGCGCTGATCGACGATGTCGAGGCTTTCCTGGAAAGCCTCGGCGCGCGCTGTGAGCGCACGGCCAGCGCCGACGGCGCCAAGGCCAATCTCCACGCCGTGCTGGGCCCCAAGGTCGATGGCGGCGTGGTTCTGTCCGGGCATACCGATGTGGTCCCCGTCGACGGCCAGGCCTGGTCGACCGACCCTTGGGTGCTGACGGAGAAGGACGGCAAGCTCTACGGTCGCGGCTCTTGCGACATGAAGGGCTTCCTCGCCTGCGCGCTGGCCGCCGCGCCGGGCTTCGCCGCTGCCGATCTCAAGCGACCGGTCCATTTCGCCTTGTCCTATGACGAGGAGGTCGGCTGTCAGGGCGCGCCGGCGATGATCGCGCGCATGGCGCAAAGCCAGCCGCGCCCGTCCTGCGTGATCGTGGGCGAGCCTACCGACATGCAGGTCATCACCGGCCATAAGGGCCTTTACTCGGTGAAGGTCACCCTGACCGGCAAGGAAGCCCATTCCAGCCTGGTCGAAGACGGCGCCTGCGCGGTGACCCATGCCGCCAAGCTGATGCATCATCTGGTCGAGGAAGCCGACGCGCTTAAAGCGGCGGCCCCCGCCGACAGCCCGTTTGATCCGCCGTATGGCACGCTGACCATCGGACGGATGGGCGGCGGTACGGCGATGAATATCCTCGCCAAAGACGCCTGGTTTGAAACCCTGATGCGCCCCGCGCCGTGGGATGACGGCCCGGGTCTGGGCGCGCGCTTGCGTGAAAGAGCCGCCGAAGTGGAGGCGGAGATGCGCAAGACGGCGCCGGAGGCCAAGGTGAGCGTCGAGCTGATCTCAGACGTGCCGCCTTTGCGCCCGGAAGACATGGGCGAAGCGGAAACGCTCGCGCGCGCCTTTACCGGCGATAACGCCCAGCGCGTCGTCGCCTACGGCACCGAAGGCGGGCAATTCCAGGAAGCGGGCTTCTCCACCGTGGTCTGCGGCCCGGGCTCCATCGCCCAAGCCCACCAGCCGGATGAATTCGTGGCGATCAGCCAGCTTCAGGCGTGCGACGGTTTTTTGGCGAAGCTGCGGGATCGGTTGAGCGTGTAGCGCTTGATCCTGAGGGTCCTTCGAGACGCGGGCCTGCGCCCGCTCCTCAGGATGAGGGTCACATCAAGCTCCAACGCTCCTCATCCTGAGGAGGCCGAAGGCCGTCTCGAAGGACGCACGCCATGTCCATCGGCTCGCTTTTCGGCAAACCGCGTGCGCCGTTTGGCCAGTTCCTGCAGTTTGTCATAGTCCCCGGCGATGAGAGCTTGCTTCTTCGCTCGGTTCCAGCCTTTGATTTGGCGCTCTACGGCGATGGCGTCGGTGATGGACTGAAACCACTCGCTCCATACCAGTTCCACTGGCCGGCGCGTCGAAGTGTAGCCGCCAAGCGCCCCTGACTGGTGTTCCGCCATCCGCTTGTCGAGCGTTTCGCCGCGCGCAGAGCCGACATAGTAGGACCCGTCTGAACACCGCAGCATATACACCCAGGCGGCGATAATTCTTCAGGCCCTCTGGGCGTCTGATCCTGACGGTCCTTCGAGACGCTCATTTCATTCGCTCCTCAGGATGAGGGTGAAAGAAAGCTCCAACCTTTCTCATCCTGAGGAGGCCGCAGGCCGTCTCGAAGGACGCACGCCCTCACCCATACTCCGCGCGGATCTTCTCCATATGCGCTTGGGCGCGCGGTTTGCCTTTGCCGCCGCAGAATTTGTAGACCTGCCGGCCTTCGGTCACGACGGTATCGGTGTCCAGGCAGGCCGTGGTGGCGTAGGTGAAGCCCTTGGGCAGCTTTTCATAGATCGGCGTGAAGTCGCGCCCAGCCGTGCTTTCGTGCAGCTGCTGGATCGAATCCACCACGAAATAGGTGTCCTGGAAGTCGCTGATCACATAATCGGTGCGCATCACCCGCTCGGGCACCATTTTGATGCGGTGCGGGCTGTCGGAGTAGAGCGAGAACAGGGTTTCGTCCGGGCTGGATAAAATGCCGGCGCCGTAAACGCGCAGCTCGCCGTCTTCCTCGATCAGGCCGAACTCCACCGTATACCAGTAGATCGCGCCGAAGTTTTTCAAGCGGTTATACTCGATCGCGCGGCGGCCGCCGACGCCATAGGCTTGGATGTAATCGGCGAAGAAGGGGTCCATCAGCATCGGCACATGGCCGAAGACATCGTGGAAGATGTCGGGCTCCTGCAGATAGAAGAGATCGTCCTCCACCGCGGTGTACTCGACATGCTCGGGCGCGCGGCCTTCATTGGCTTCGATCACCTTTTGGGTTTCCGGCTTGCCGCCGCGGATAAAGGCGCCGGCCGGGAAGCGGCGGTTTTCCAGATGCCAGAAGAAGACATTGTCCGGGATCAGCTCGGGCACCGGCACGACAGTCCAGCCGGTGGCGGGTTCAAGGATCTTGTTGATCTCGTCAAAGTCCGGGATGCCGTCCTTTAAAACCGGCTCGAGCGCTTCAAAGCCCTTCATGAAGTCCTTGCAGGCGCGGCCGGGCAGCATCTTGCGCTGGTTCTCAAATAGAAGCCGCCAGCGCGCATGCTCGGCCTCGGTGTATTTGGGCTGGCGTTTCAAGGTCCAGCCTTCGCGCTCGAAATCCTCATCCGCCAGGCGATAGCCCTCCGGCCGAATGGCATAGCGGTAGAGCGCGCCGCCAGGGCCGGTCAGACCATGGCCTTCTTCCTGCTTGAGGGGGTCGTAGTAAGCGTCGCCCATATCCGGGATGCGGCTTGCGGCTTGATCAAGCATGGCGGGCTCCTGACGCGCTGCGAGCGCGGGCTGGAAGTTGCTCCATAGATGCCCCTAACATGCCGCTTTCGCCCTGATCCATAAAGGGGCGGGGCTGCGGCTCAACCGCACGCATCCGGGGAGAATTTTGATGACCGCCGCCTTCACCTTCACCACCGTTCCCAAAGTTTTGTTCGAAACCGGATCCAGCGCCCGCCTGGCGCAAACCGCCGCCCCGGCGCTGAAGGGCGCGACGCGCGTCCTGTTCGTCACCGACGCCGGCGTGCGCGGCGCCGGACTGGCGGATGCGGCGCTGGCTGGTCTGGAAGAAGCCGGTTTGTCGGTGCTCGTCTATGACGAGGTCGTCGCCGATCCGCCCGAAGCGACCGTTTTCGACGCGGTAAAGGCCGGTCAGGAGTTCGGGGCTGAGGCCGTGATCGGCTTTGGCGGCGGCAGCCCGATGGACACGGCCAAGGTCGTCGCGGTCCTGCTCTCGGGCGAACAGCCTTTATCGAAGATGTACGGCGTGCAGCAGGTCACCGCCGCGCGCCCCCCGCTCATTCTGCTGCCGACGACCGCCGGGACCGGATCGGAAGTGACCAATGTCGCGGTTTTAACCACCGGCGCGACGACGAAGAAGGGCATCGCCTCCGATCCTCTGTATGCGGACATGGCGATCCTGGACCCCGATCTGACGCTGGGCCTGCCCAAGCATCCGACCGCCTATACCGGCATCGACGCCATGGTTCATGCGATCGAGGCCTACACCAATCGGCGCTCGAAGAACCCGGTCTCAGACGCCCTGGCGCTGACCGCTTTGAAAAAGCTGCACGGCTCGATCCTGCGCACCTGCGAGGATGGCTCCGACGTCCAAGCGAGGGGAGAGATGCTTCTGGGCGCCATGCTGGCGGGCCAGGCCTTCTCCAACAGCCCGTGCGCCGGCGTGCACGCCATGGCCTATCCGCTGGGCGGCATGTTCCACGTGCCCCACGGGCTTTCCAACGCCGTCGTGCTGCCGCCCGTGCTGCGCTACAACGCGCCGGAGGCGGAGACGCTGTATGGCGAGATCGCCGGGCATCTGGGCCTGAAGGCCTCCTCAACCGGTCTGATCGATGAGATGGACTGCATCGCGGACGCCGTCGGCATCGAGCGCCGCCTCTCCCAGCTGGGAATCAGCCATAATGACGTGCCCGCGATGGCGCAGGACGTGGCGGCCAACGATCGGCTCTTGCCCAATAATCCCCGTGAGATGACCTATGACAGCATCGTCGCCATGTATGAGGAAATCCTGTGAGCCGCCCGGAGCCCGCGACCCGGGCCGACTTCTCAACGTTTGAACCCATCGAAACCCGCTGGGCGGACAATGACGTCTACGGCCACATCAATAATGTGACGTATTACGCCTATTTCGACACGGCGGTGAACCGGCGGCTGGCGGCGGCCGGGCTGTTGGATATCGAGAAGGGCGAGACCATCGGCTTGGTGGTGGAGACGGGCTGCCGCTATCACGCGCCCGCCGCCTTTCCTGATCGGCTGGAGGCCGGGGTGAAGGTCGCGCGGATCGGAACCAGCTCCGTGCGCTATGAGATCGCGATTTTTCGCGAGGGCGAGGAGAGCGCGCTCGCCGAAGGGCATTTCACCCATGTCTATGTCGACCGAGAGACGCGCCGGCCGGCGCCGCTGCCGGAGGCGTGGCGCGACGTGCTGGCGGGGTGGGGGTAGGTCTTTGAAATCCCGGACGAGCGAAGCGACGATCCGGGACCTTATTAGAGATTGCGCGCTTAACGCGGATGAAGGCCCCGGCTCTGCGGCTTCGCCTTGGCCGGGGTTTCAAAACCTACAAACACCCATAGGCGGCGTTGATCAGGGCGGTCGCCCGTTCATCGCCGACCAGCACGTCCATCTGCCGGTTCATGACATAGCTGCCCGACAGGCCACGCACCGGATCGGCGAAGCCGCAGCTGCCGCCGAAGCCATAATGGCCGACGGTTTTGGGCTCCGGGCCATAGGCGCCGCTATCGCGATTGATCATCACCCCCGCCGCATAGCTGAGATCGAAGGGCAGCACCTTGTCCGGCCCGATCGCCCGCTCGGTCAGGGCTAAGGCGATGGTTTCGGCGGAGATGAAACGCTCATCATCGAGCCGGCCGCCGGTGGCGAAGGGCGCCATCAGGCGCGCGATCGCGTTGGCGTTCCCATGGCCGTTGGCCGCCGGCAGCTCGGCCGAGCGCCAGGCCGCGGCGCCGCGCCGGCCGGGGGAGGACCAGGGTTTCAGGAAGGCCGCTTCCCGTGCGGGGTTCATCTTGCCCAGGAAGGGCGGGCGGGGCGGCAGCACATGTTCGGCGGCGCGCGACTGATCCGCGTCGGAGACGCCGATATGAAAATCGATGCCGCGCGGCCCGCAAATCTCATCGCGCAAGATGCCGCCCACCGTGCGGCCCTTCACGTCGGCCCGGCGCACCACCGCATCGGCCAGCACGCCAAAGCTGATCGGGTGATAGCCCGTACCTTCGCCCAGCGGCCACATCGGGCTCATGGCGGCGAAGCGGGCCTCCATCAGCTCGCGATCGAACCAGTCCGACGCTTCCATCTCGGTTGGATATCCGGGCAGGCCGGCCTGGTGCGACAGCACCTGGGCCAGCGTGACAGCCTCTTTGCCCGCCTGCGCAAACTCCGGCCAGATGTCGGCGACCGGCGCGTCATAATCGAGCCGCCCCTGATCGACGAGCCAGGCGGTGACCAGCGCCGTAATGGCTTTGCCGGTGGAAAAGACCGGGACGATGGTGTCGGCCGCCCATTCCCGCTGCCGCTTGCGGTCGGCGTGGCCGCCATAAAGGTCGACCAGCGTTTCGCCGTCGCGGATCAGGCAGAAGGCGGCGCCGATCTCGTCGGTCTCGGCGAAATTGCGGGCGAAGGCGTCGCGCACGGGCTCAAAACCTGGGGCGACCTGTCCATGGATTGGTGTCGTCATGACGGCTCGGTAGCGCTGTGCGCCGCCTGGTTCAAGCAAAGATCGCCATGCGCAGCCCACGGCCGTCGCGCGGCGGGTCGTCCGGTAGGCTTCTCGCCGTGCCCGCCGCGATGCGCAGGGCGGTCAATGCGCAAAGGCCCGCATCAATCAGATCGTCCGGAACCGCGTCTTTGCGCTTGAAGGGGTGCGGCTCGAACAGGTTGCGCGGCAGGCCATGGCGCTCCAACAGCGCGAGGCGTTCGGCGCGGCCCTCCGGCGTTTTCTTGGAGTGCGCCGCGGGAGCGCCTGCTATCACTGCAAAGCTCGTTTCGGGATGGGTTTCAAACAGGAAGCTTTCGCTGTTCGGGGTCGCGAGCGCATCGATCTCGCGCAGCTTGGGGAAGAGATGCCAGCCTTGCTTGGACAGACCCTTGCCCCCGGCGGCGCGGTTCAGCGCCATCGCTTGCGTGTAATCCGCCGCCGCCAGCGCGGCGCGCAGCGGAGAGGGGAAGATGCTCGACCGGCGCGGCCCCAAAATCTCCCGCGCCAGCCGCTCGCAGGTGCGCATACCATCAGCGCCGGGCTGGTCTTCAAACCCGATGGGCATGTCCACGGCGATCACCTGGGCGCCGGCGTTCAGCACATCCTGGAAGGTCGCAAAGAGCTCAGCGCGCGGCGCTTCGAGCCCGTTCATATCCACCATCACCGCGCACCAGCCCGCCGGGCAACCATCGACGCCCATGGCGAAAGCGGGCGCTTGCGCGCCGATCCGGCGCGTGAGGGGCCGGTTCACCGGGTGGCTCAGCACGGCTTGAGTCACCGCGAGCTCGCCGCTTGCGGGGTCGCTGGCGGCGAACACCGCGCCGACGCGGGCGGCCGCTTCGGCTGCGGCGTGCGGCGTCGTCTCACCGGCCAACAGGGCCGCCAGCGTTTCAGCCGCGAACAGATCGCCGGCGCCGTTTAACGCGCCGTCCTGGCGCGGAGTCGCGAAGCCCGCGGCGGTCAGCGCATCGACGATGATCACGCCGACCTGATTTGTGGGCGCTGGCGTCGACGTGACGATGACCTCCGGGCCCAGCGTGCGCGCCGCCGCGACGATCTCTGCGTCCGCCTCAAGAGCTTGTCCTGACAGCCAGGCCAGCTCGAACAAGTTGGGCGTGGTGATATCCGCCAGCGGCAGCAGCTGATCGCGCACCGCTTTTGCGGTTTCGGGCCGGACATAAAGCTGGGCGTCATCGGGCGTTCCGGGCCCGTCGCCAAGGATTGGATCGAGCAGGACGATCAGGTCCGGATTGGCGGT
Source organism: uncultured Oceanicaulis sp. (assembly GCA_964484345.1). Lineage (GTDB taxonomy): Bacteria > Pseudomonadota > Alphaproteobacteria > Caulobacterales > Maricaulaceae > Oceanicaulis. Next base: position 41,184 of record CAZAGE010000024.1, read on the forward strand.
CCGCGCTTCGCGCACGAAGCTCTCGGCCGCAGCGACCTGGTCCGGGGTTGAGAAATATCCCAGGAAGATCGCGCGGGAGCGGGCGACCCATCCATCGGCGGCCAAACCTTCCAGCACGCCGCCCAGCTGTTCTGCGCTCACCGGTCCGCCGCCGGGCGCGCCCTTGCCGGGATGGCGGCCCATCAAAACGGTCGGAGCGAGCGCCAGCTTTACGCCGCGAGCTTGCATCACCGCTGTGGTCACCACACCGCCGACAGCGGCGCCGGCGACATGGGAGGTGATCGCGATGACGGAGGCGGGGCTGGTCTTGCTCATGGCGCTTATGTAAGCGTTTGTCCCATGTCTGACGATATCCAACCGCCGCAAATTCAACGGCCTCTGCGCTCTGCGCTTTTCGTCCCTGGCGACAAGCCGCGCGCCATCGAAAAGGCCCCAGGACTGGGCGCCGACGCGCTGATGCTCGATCTGGAGGACGCTGTCGCGCCTAACGCCAAACCCGCCGCCCGCGCGGCCGCCCCGGCGGCCATCGCCGGGTTTAAAGCCGGCGGCGCGCTGGCGGTGCTGCGCGTCGCTGAGCCCGGTTCACCCGACCTGGAGCCGGATATTCAGGCGGCGGCGGAGGCCCAGCCCGATATCGTCCTGATCGCCAAGACCGAGCGGCCTGAGCAAGTTTCCGACATCCGCTACCGGCTAAAGGCCACCGGCTGGACCGGCCCGCTGTGGGCGATGATCGAAACCCCGCGCGCCATGCTGGCGCTGGCGGGTTTCGCGCACGAGGCGGCGGCGCTGGGCCTGACGGCGCTGGTGGCGGGAACGAATGATCTCGCCGATCAGCTGCGCCTGCCGGAGGGACCGGGCCAGCGCGGCGCGCTGGCGCCGCACCTCGCTCAGCTGGTGCTGGCGGCGCGGGCGGGCGGAATGCAGGTGCTCGACGGGGTGTATAACGCCTATCGCGACGCTGAGGGTTTCATGGCTGAAGCTCAGGCCGGCCGGACGCTGGGGTTTGACGGCAAGACCTTGATCCATCCCAGCCAGGTCGCCCCGGCCAACACAGCTTTCGCCCCCTCGCAGGCCGAGCGCGACTGGGCGGTACGCGTGGTCGCCGCTTTTGAAGACCCGAAGAATGCCGGTAAAGGCGCGATCGCGCTCGACGGTCGCATGATCGAAGCCATGCATGTCAGCGCCGCGCGCGCCGTGCTCGCCGCCTCAAACGACTAAAAGGACCCGATATGGAATTCTGGCACAATCCGCGCTGCCGCAAATCGCGTGAAGCCCTCGCCTTGCTGACCGAAAAGGGTGTTGAGCCCACCGTCCGCGACTATCTCAAAGTGCCGCCCGGTGAGGCCGAGTTGCGCGACGTGATCGCCAAGCTGGATCTTGGCTCCGCCCGCGACCTGATGCGCAAGGGCGAAGCGGACTACAAAGACCAAGGCCTCAAAGACGTCAGCGACGAAGCCGCGCTGATCAAAGCCATGGCGACAACCCCCAAGCTGATCGAGCGCCCGGTGCTGATCAATGGCGACAAGGCCGCTATCGGACGCCCGCCTGAAACCGTGCTCACCGTGCTATAGTGTTCCCGCGCCTTCGTTGGGGCGTTTCGCATGGGGGATGCGCATGAGTGAAGATCTGGCCTGGTTGGCGGGCGCGTCGCTGCTGGCGGCGGCGGCGCTTGGCGTGCCGATCCGCCTGTTCGGCTGGGAGGTGGTGTGGGGCGGCGTGGTGCGCATCTGGCGCTTCACCCGCGGGCATCGCTGGAAAATCCTGCTGATTCTTCTGGTCGGCGCGGCCTTCGGCCTGTGGGGCCTGGAGACCGTGCAGGAAATCTTCTTCGGGCTTTGGCGCTAGGCTTTCGGCCCTATTCCCCGTGCTCCGGCAGGAAGATTTCGCGTTTGCCGGCGTGGTCGGAGGGGCCGATCATGCCTTCATCTTCCATGCGTTCGATCAGTGACGCGGCGCGGTTATAGCCGATCTGCAGGCGGCGCTGGATATAGCTGGTCGACGCTTTGCGGTCGCGGGCGACCACCGCGACGGCCTGGTCGAACAAGTCATCGCCCGAGCCGCCTTCGGGGCTTAACAGATCGCCGGTGTCGGCGTCTTCGATCTCTTCGGTGACCGCGTCGAGATATTCCGGCGTGCCCTGGGCTTTCAGGAAGGCGGCGACGTCTTCGACTTCCCGGTCGGAAACAAACGGGCCGTGCAGGCGTCTTATGCGCCCACCGCCGGCCATGAACAGCAAGTCGCCCATGCCCAAGAGCTGCTCGGCGCCTTGCTCGCCCAGGATCGTCCGGCTGTCGATCTTGGAAGTGACCTGATAGCTGATCCGGGTGGGGAAGTTGGCTTTGATCGTGCCGGTGATGACGTCCACCGAGGGGCGCTGGGTCGCCATGATCAGGTGGATGCCGGCGGCGCGGGCCATCTGGGCGAGACGCTGGATCGCGCCCTCGATCTCCTTGCCGGCGACCATCATTAGATCGGCCATCTCGTCGATCACCACGACGATATAGGGCATCGCGTCTGGCTGGATGGTCTCGGTTTCGTAAAGCGGCTCGCCGGTTTCTTTATCGAAGCCGGTCTGGACGGTGCGCTCGAGCATGTCGCCCGCCTCGCGCGCGGCGCGGGCTTTTTCGTTAAAGCCCTTCATATTGCGCACGCCCACCTTGGACATTTTAAGGTAGCGCGACTCCATCTCGCGCACGGTCCATTTCAGCGCCGCCACCGCTTTTTTCGGGTCGGTGACCACTGGGCTTAAGAGATGCGGAATGCCGTCATAGACCGACAATTCCAGCATTTTCGGATCGATCATGATCAGCCGGCACTCCTCCGGCGGCAGCCGGTAGAGCATGGACAGGATCATGGCGTTCACCCCCACCGACTTGCCCGAGCCGGTGGTCCCCGCGATCAACAGGTGGGGCATCTTGGCGAGATCGGCGGTGAACGGCTCCCCGCCAATGGTTTCGCCCAGCGCCAGGGGCAGCTCGGCTTTGGCCGCCTCGAATTGTTTGGACGCGAGCAAGGCGCGCAGGAAGACGGTCTCCCGGTCCTGATTGGGCAATTCGATGCCGATGGCGTTACGGCCGGGCACCACCGCCACGCGGCAAGCCACCGCCGCCATGGAGCGGGCGATATCGTCGGCCAGATTGATCACCCGGCTGGTTTTCACGCCCGGCGCGGGCTCGAGCTCGTACAGCGTCACCACCGGGCCGGGGCGGACCTGAACCACTTCGCCCTTCACGCCGAAATCGGCTAGCACGCCGGTTAAGAGCTCGGCGTTTTGTTGCAGGGCTTGCGGATCGACCGCGTCAGTGCGCGGCGGCGGGGCGCTGAGTAAATCCAGGCGCGGCAGATCAAAGCTTTCCGATTGAGCGAAGGGCAGCGCGCCCTGGGCTTCGCGCGCTTCCCGGCCGGACGGTTTGGCGCTGCGCTTTTGCGCGACTTTGACGCTGGAGGGGGCTTTGCGCGCTGGCGCGGCGGAGGGTGTCGGCGCGGGCGGCGTAATGCGGTCGGCCGGCGCGGGCACGTCGCCATCGCGGCGCAGGAAGGCCGGTGCGGTGCGGGCGGTTCCGTCCGGCGCTGGGGTATCGATCTCTTGAGCCTCATCTTTGCGCGTGGGCCGCGGGATCGCGCCGACCAGCTGGTCGATCCAGTATCGCACGGTGGCCCAGGCGACCTCGCCCGCCTCGCGCGCCGCAATCAGATCGGCGATGCGAAGCCCGAAACAGAAGAACACGCCTAAAATGGCGAGGCTTAGCCCCAGCGCCGCCGCGATCGCGCCGGGCAGCGGCACACCCACCGAGCCGAACAGGCCGGACAGGGCGCTCAGCAAACCATCGCCGAGCAATCCGCCCAGGCCGACGGCGAAGGGCCAGTTGATCGGCATGGGCAGGGCCGAGACCGCCAGCGCGAAGCCGGACAACCCGATCAGGCCCGCCATCAAGCGGCCGATCCCCAGCCAGGTTCCGCGCCGGCGCGGGCCGCGCAGGATCAGGATCAAACCCCAGGCGATCAGGGCGACTGCGCCCGCGGGTCCGGCCCAGCCGGTGATCTGGAGCACCAGGTCTGCGGTGATCGCCCCGGCCTCTCCGGCCAGATTGGTCACGGCGGCCCCGGTGACCGCGTTCAGGCTGGGATCAAACGGGTTATGCGAGACGACGGACAGCAGCACGAAGCCGCCCAGCGCCGTCAGGGCGAGGCCGACCAGAAAGGTGCGCGCGCGCGCGATCAGGCCGGGCCTGGGCGCGGCGATCACGTTGTCCATGGGGGCGGTTGCATCACTCATGGCCGCAGTCTCGCAGTCAGAGCGTTCAAATGTGGTAAACGACCGTTAACGGATCAGACCTGCCGCCCTTAGGGCAAAGGCACGCTCAGCACCATCGGGTCGGTGCGGGCTGTGGCGTCGGCGCCGGGCTCAAACAGCGCCCATTGGGCGTCGTTGAGCAAAAAGGCCCGGTCGTCGGCGATGCGCACCGTGGTCGGCTCTCCCAGGCGGGCGTCATTGACCAGAACCGGGGTCAGCGCCGAGAGCGCGCCAGAGCGGTCAAACTCCAGCTCAAACAGGCCGTAGGGCGCCGTCCCGTTGCGGATCACAAAGAGCCGGCCAGTCCGGTCGGCGACCAGGCCGTCCAGCCCGATCAGGCTGGCGCCGGGCGGCGTTTCGAGCAGCTGGGCGGTCCGGCTGACCGGATCGATGCGCCAAAGTCCCCAAGTATAATCGGCGACGAAAAGCGCCGCGCGCGCCGGGGCGAGGCCCTGCAGGGACACAAAGCGGGCGTCTTGCGCATAGATCTCGATCTCGGCGCGGGGGCCCTCAAGACGGTAAATCCGCCCGGCCTCCGCATCACTGGCGTAGACGATGCCGTCGCGCACCACGACGTCGCCGATCCGGGCCGCACCGTCGATGGTGTGGCGGGCGATGATTTCACCGGTCTCCAGATCCAGGGCCAGCAGGGCGGTTTCGATCGCTTCGCCATCCTCTCGCGGGGTGAGGTCCACCGCGCCTTCAGCCGCATAGAGGATGCCGTTTCGCCGGTCGATGGCGAGGCCGAAGATCGAGCCGATCGGCGCCTCCTCGCCTGCGAAGACTTCCGCCTCTTCCGGATCGAAGGGCTCCATCCGGTAAATCCGGCGGTCGGCGACAGAGCCCAGATAAAGCCGCTCGGTCTCGTTATCGACGGCGAGGGCCTCGATCAGCGCATCGCGCAAGGGCGGTTCGGCGACCAGACGGGCTTCGCCGACGGGCGACGCGTTGGTGCGAAGGGCGGCTTCGATTGCGGCGAACCGATCGCTGTCGAGGGCCTGCAAATCGTCGGCTTGCGCGAGGTCATCCAGATCAAAGGTCAGGCCGTGCCTTGCGATGGCGTCGAGCGCGTCCAGCGTCCCCGCCTGATCGCCGGACAGGCGGGAAAGCACCAGCTGATTGTTCAACAGGCCCGGATGGCCCGGTTGCAGCGCCAGCGCGGCGGCGTTGGCGCGTTTCGCGCTTTCCCAGTCCTCAATGCCCGCCGCGGCACGCACCTGGGCCCTCAACGCCAGAGACGCCTCGCGCAGGCTGACTGTGTCCTCTTGAGCAAGGCTGGGGGCGGGATTGAAATGGGCCAAACACAAGGCGGCCACGAATGCCGGAATAAGACGCATCATGGGTTTAGAGTGCGCGGTTCAAGACGGTGGGGGCAAGCCCCGGCGTTCACTCTTCGGCGCCGGCCATCACATCACGCACCCGCACGGCCGTGCCGGGATGGTCGGTGAAGACGGCGTCGACGCCCAGCGCATAGAGCGCGCGCAGCTCGTCTTCCACGGTGTCGCCGGTCAGCGGCGCGCGGTCATCGCGCACGGTCCAGACATGAATGTCGAGTTCGAGCGCATGGGCGGCTTCCAGATAGCCGGTGCTTGAGCCGTCGGGGTTAAGCAGCATCGCCTTGTTGGCGCCGACGCCGTCGGCGAATTCGGCGATCTCCTCCAGGCTCAATCCGCCCGCGTTATAGCCGGCTTCGTCTGGAGACGAGATCAGCATGGCCAGCGGCAGCGGCGTTTCCGGGCGCAGGCGCTGGAGGAAGTCGGGATCAAAAGACTGGATGACGACCGGGCTGGTCTCCGCGTTAAGGCCGCGCGCTTCCAGCGTTTCGATCAGGATGGGCAAAGGGTCGAGGCCTTCGGCGGCGTAGAGCGCGGGCAATTTGACCTCCGGCTCCACCGGGATGGTGCAGGCGCAGTCCGCCTCCGCCGTTGCGACAAAGTCGAGGAAGGCGTCGAACGTCATCACCGGGAACTGATCATCATAGGCGTCGGAGCGATCCTCGAAGACCTGGCGGGCGTTGAGGCGGGTCAGCTCCTCGGCGGTGAAGTCGGCGACCCACCAATCCTCGCGGCCAAAGCGCTCGGCGCGGCGGTCGGCGAATTCGGGCCGGTCGGCCACGTCGGTGGAGCTCGACAGATAGGCGTCGTGGCGCACGATCAGCACGCCGTCGCGGGAGACTTGAAGATCAGGCTCGAGCACATCCGCGCCTTGGTCGAGCGCAAGCTCGAACGCCGCCTGGGTGT
>CAZAGE010000025.1:0-47324 GCA_964484345.1 uncultured Oceanicaulis sp.
CCCGCACCGCGAACGGTACGCCGGCGGTCTCGATCAGGCGAAGCGTCTCCTCGCGAATTTCGCTGGTGACGAAGGCGCAGCGTTGCGGAGACGACAGCTCGAGACAGGATTCCAGCACGTCCAACAGCTGGCCTGGCGTGTAGTCGGGCGTTGAACGGCGCGAGTCGACCACCAGGCCCGACAGCGTCTTGCCGCCCAACAAATCCTGCAAGCCCCGATGAGCGCGCTGCAAATCGTCCGCCCGAATGGCGCCGGCAAACTGAAGCGTGGCCAGGCCAGCCCGATCATCGAACGCGATATCGACGCGGGGCGCAGGAAAATAGGGGCGGTCCATGGTGATCAGCGCTTTTCTTGCTGGGTTCGCGCGGGCTATGACCCGAGCGGGCGCAGGGTTAAAGCGCCAATTGCAGTGCGTTCACCGAAGCGGACTGTGTCGAGCATTGACCACTTCTACGTAAAGCCTGATAGGGTGCGGCCTTTCTCGTTTACCTTGCGCAGATTGGCGAACTGCAATTCATGGCCATTCATCTTCATCACGGCGACTTGCCCGCCGATCTCGATCTGGGGCGGCTTGTCGCCGTCGACACTGAAACTCAAGGTCTCTCGCTGGTTAGGGACGGGCTCTGCCTGGTGCAACTGTCGGCCGGTGACGGCGATGCGCACATCGTGCAGCCCGATCGCAACGGCTATGACTGCCCGAATCTCAAACGGCTCCTGGCGGATGACAGTGTCGAGAAGATCCTGCACTTCGCCCGGTTCGACCTGGCGGTGATCGAGCGCGATCTGGGCGTGACCATGTCGCCGATCTTCTGCACCAAAATCGCGTCCAAGCTGGTGCGCACCTATACCGACCGCCATGGCCTGAAGGATGTCGCCCGCGAGATCGCCGGGGTGGAATTGTCCAAGCAGCAACAAAGCTCCGACTGGGCCGCGAGCGATTTATCAGACGCGCAACTGGCTTATGCGGCCTCGGATGTCCTCTATCTTCACGCCATCCGCGCCGGCTTGAGCCAGATGCTCGAGCGCGAGGGCCGGATGGAGATGGCGAAGGCGTGTTTCGACTTCTTGCCGACGCGGGCCCGCCTTGATCTGGCCGGCTGGCCGGAAACCGATATCTTCGCCCACTCCTAAGCCGTCAGGTTCTCGTCATGCCCCCAGCCGCCGTCATGCGCACGACCACTCTGGGAGCCCGGCGGTCCCAGTCTCTGGCGTCCGCGCGCCAGCGCAGCCGGGTGGTTCAGGGTTTGCGGGTCGTGCTGCTGGTTCTGATCGCCGCGGTGATGATCAACGCCGCAATCCAGCTCGTTCAGCAGAGCCTGGCGGGCGGAGACGAGCCCAGCTTTGAGCCGACCGTAGGCTCGCAGCGCATCGTGAATCCGCGCTTTGTCGGCCGAGATGAGGCCGGCGCGCCGTTCACCATCACGGCAGAGAGCGCCGTGCGCCGCGAAGGCGGGTTAGCCGGCGTCGCCGACTTGGTCCGTCCGACATTGGACTATCTATTGGTGGGGTCCGACGACACCTCCAGCGTGCTGGCCGACACGGGCGTGTTCGACGACGGGGCCCAAACCCTGGATTTGGGCGGGCGGGTGCGCCTGACGACGCGGTCCGGTTATGCGTTTGACACGGAAGCGGCGCGCATCCGCCTCCGTGAGGGCGAAATCACCGGCGATGCCCCGGTCTCCGGCACCGCGCCGTGGGGGGCGCTGCGTGCGGACCGTTTTGAGGTATACGATGACGGACGACGCATCGTACTTTCCGGGGATGTGCGCACCCGCCTGTATATGGACAGCTCTGAGGAGACCCAGCCATGATCCGCATATTGCTCGCGACACTGGGCGCGATCGCGGCGCTTTCCGCGCCAGCGCTGGCGCAGCTTGTGCCTGGGGAAGGACCGCTGGACATCAGTTCTGATGATTCTGTCGCCATCGAAGAAGAAGCCCGCATCGCCTACACCGGTGACGTCAATGTCACGCGCGGCGACACGCGGTTGCGCGCGGATCGGATCGATGTGTTTTTCACCGATGATCGCTTTAGAGACATCGACCGCATCGTTGCTGTTGGCGAAGTCTATTATGTCACCGCGACGGAAGTCGCCCGCGGGGACCGGGGCGTTTATGACTTGTCGATGGAACAGATCACGCTAACCGGCGAGGTCGTCCTCACTCAGGGCTGCAATGTCTCCACAGGCCAGCGCCTTGTGTTGAATTTGCAGGTCGGTTCAGCGCGGCTGACCGGCGGAGAGGGTGAAGGCGGGCGCGTGCGCTCGGTCTTTTTCGACAGGCCTGACAGTGAAACCGCAGAGCCCCAGGACTGCCCGAGACCGACCATTCCCGGGGCAGGTCCGCGCCCCTTCCCCGAGCAGAACGGTTAACCCCACATCCCGCTTCACACATTTTTAGGTGTGCAGGAGTTAAGTATGGCCGAAATGGCAGTTCGCGAATCGGCTCCCATGCCGGCTTTTGAGGGTGACGGCGTTCAGGTGACAGGCCTCGCCAAATCCTATGGTCGGCGCGCTGTGGTCAAGAATGTCTCGCTCAGCCTGAAACGAGGCGAAGTGGCGGGACTTCTGGGCCCAAACGGGGCGGGTAAGACGACCTGCTTTTACATGATCACCGGCCTGATCAAGGCGGACCACGGGACCATCATGCTCGACGGCGAGGACATCACCGGCCTTCCCATGTACCAGCGCGCCAGGCTGGGCATCGGGTATTTGCCGCAGGAAGCCTCGATTTTCCGCGGCCTGAGCGTGCACGACAATGTCGCTGCGGTCGCGGAGATCGTCGAACCCAACCGGGAGCGCCGCGAAGCCCTAGTCAACGACCTGCTCGAAGAGCTTCACATTGACCACCTTAAAGACAGCCCGGCCATGGCGCTGTCGGGCGGCGAACGCCGCCGCGCCGAAATCGCCCGCGCGTTGGCCACCCAGCCTAGCTTCATGTTGCTGGACGAACCCTTCGCCGGGATCGACCCCTTGGCCATCAGCGATATTCGCGACCTGATCGAATTCCTCAAAGGGCGCGGCATCGGTATTTTGATCACCGACCATAATGTGCGCGAGACGCTCGAGATCTGCGACCGCGCGACGATTATTCACGACGGCGAAGTGCTGTTTGAAGGCGAGCCGAACGCGGTTCGCAACGATGAAAATGTGCGCCGCTACTATCTCGGCGAGCGGTTCAACTAGGGGCGTAAATGGCGGGACTGGGTCAAAAACTAGAGGCGCGCCAGGGCCAGGGGCTGGTGATGACGCCCCAGCTGCAGCAGGCAATTAAGCTGCTGCAGCTCAACAATATGGAATTGACCGAGTTCGTCGAAGAGGAACTTGAGCGCAACCCGCTTCTGGAACGCGACGAGCGGCCCGAACCCGCCGAGGCGGACCGTGCTGAGCCGGCGGAAGCAACGGCGGCCGCGGCCTCTGACGAGTTAAGCTTCGATGCGCCCGGCAAGGCCGAAGACGCGATCGATGCCGACGCCGAGACGATGTACTCGGATTCCAAGGCCGACATGCAGGGCGCGGACGCCGGCGGGTCCGTGGATTGGTCCCGCGCCGGAACCGGCGGAAAATCTTCCTTCGATTCTGAAGAGTTCGACGCGGCGGCCAACGCCAGCCGCGACAAGTCTTTGCGCGAACATCTGCACGACCAGCTCGCCGAGCTGGCGCTTCAACCCGCCGACCGGATGATCGCGGCGCATCTGATTGATCTCGCCGATGATGACGGTTATTTCCGCGCCGATCTCGACGAAACCGCAGGGCGCCTGGGCGTGACCCGCTCTGAGGTCGAGGCGATGCTGGTCTGCGTGCAGGGTTTTGAACCCGCGGGCGTGATGGCGCGCTCGCTTCAGGATTGCCTGGCCCTGCAGCTGAAGGATCGTGACCGGCTGGACCCGGCCATGGCGGCGCTGGTCGACAATCTCCCGATGCTCGCCAAGCATGACTATGACGGGCTGAAAGCGGCCTGTGGGGTCGACGCCGAAGACCTCGCCGACATGATCGGCGAACTTAAGCGCTTAACGCCCAAACCGGGCCTGGGCTTTGGCGCGGACGGCGCGCGCAGCGTTGAACCGGATGTCGTTGTCAAGGAACGCCCTGATGGCAGCTGGGCGGTCGAGCTTAACACCGACACCTTGCCCCGCGTTTTGATGAATAACCGCTACGCCGCTCAGATCAGCAAAGCGGCGCGTTCCGATGAAGAAAAAGTCTTCATCACCGAATGCGCGCAGAACGCCAGCTGGCTGGTGAAAAGCCTCGATCAGCGCGCGCGGACCATCCTGAAAGTCGCCAGCGAGATCGTGCGCCAGCAGGATGCTTTCTTCGCCCGCGGCGTGGCCTGGCTACGCCCGCTGAATTTGAAAACGGTGGCGGACGCGGTCGGCTTGCACGAGTCGACGGTGAGCCGGGTCACGTCGAACAAATATGTCTCGACCCCGCGCGGCCTGTTCGAGCTGAAATACTTCTTCACTTCAGCGATTGCATCGTCCGACGGCGGCGAAGCCTATTCCGCCGAAGCCGTGCGCTATCGCATCAAGGCGATGATTGATGGTGAATCGCTGGAAGATGTGATGAGCGACGACAAGATCGTCGAGCGCCTGCACGTCGACGGCGTTGATATCGCCCGGCGCACCGTGGCGAAATACCGCGAAGCGATGAACATCCCCTCCTCCGTACAGCGCCGCCGCATCATGAAGGGCATGGGCTAAGTCTTAACCCTTGCCGCGCTGCACGATTGACGGCGGATAGCCGGCCCCGATACCGTAATTATCCGATGTCCGATGTGGACGTCGGGCCGCGCGGCTGGCGCGGGCAGGGCCTAACTTCCCATGCGCGCCGTGCGACTTCGGCATGCAACGCCAAGGGAGTTACCATGCATATCCAGTTCGTCTCCAAAGGTATCGACGTTTCAGACGCTTTGCGCGAGCGCATCGACACGCGCATCACAGAAGCTTCTGCGAAGTATTTCAGCCGGCCGGCCGAAGCCTTCGTCGTCGCCTCCAAGGAGGGGTTTGGATTTAAGGTCGACATATCGCTTCACCTGCCTTCGGGCGCTTTCCTTCAAGCCTCCGGCGAGGGCGGCGACGCCCATGGCGCGGCCGAAGACGCGGCGGTTCATCTCGAGAAGCGATTGCGCCGCTATAAGCGGCGGCTGAAAGATCATCACGCTGACAATAAGGCGGACCTGTCGGTCCTGGTCCTGCGGTCTGAGGGTCGGACCGATGTCGGCGAGGATGACGATGACGGCGGCGCGGAAGGCGGCGTCGAACCCGTCATCATCGCCGAACAAATGGCGGAGCTGAAAACCTTGACCGTCTCTATGGCGGTTTTGGAAATGGATCTCGCCGATGCACCGTTTTTGATGTTCAAAAATGCGGCAAATGACTCGCTTAATATCGTTTATCGACGGCCCGATGGTCATGTGGGCTGGATTGATCCGGCGCGAGAGGCTAAAGGGAACGCGAAAGCGGCGGTCGGCTAAGATTTCCGCTTAAGATGTGCAATGCTCGCACTCTAGGTGATTCTGCGCTGAAAAGCGCGTCGATAACGAATTAAAGTATGCCATTGTCGAACCTGATCCCGCAGGGCGGTATCGTGGCGGATGTCACTGCGACCAGCCGCAAGCAAGCTCTCCATGCGCTCGCCGATCTGGCGCATCGCACCCTTTCGGTGCCGGCGCGTCCGGTGCTGGATGCGATCGTTGAGCGTGAACGGTTGGGATCGACCGGCGTGGGTCACGGCGTGGCGATCCCGCATGCCCGCACCGATTTGGTGGACCGGGTGTGCGGCGTCTTCATTCGGCTCAAGCAACCGGTTGATTTCGACGCGATCGATCAGCGCCCGGCGGACCTGGTCTTCATGTTGCTGGCGCCGGAAGAGGCCGGGGCGGAACACCTTAAAGCCTTGGCTCAGGTGTCCCGCCTGTTCCGGCGCGAAGATGTCCGGCGCAGCTTGCGCGCTGCGCCGGATAGTGCGGCCCTGGCGTCCATTCTGGCCAGCTCGATCGAAGCCGACGCAGCCTAATCGCCAGCCCTGGTTTTAGAAACGCCGGTTGATCCGGAACTGCCAGTCGTGATCGTTGGCGCGCTCGGACACGCCCAATTGCACGCCGGCATACCAGCCCCAGTCGCTATTGAAACGCCCGGTGATCACCGGGCCGACGCTGTGACGCTGCTCGTCGAAGCTCTTGAAGCCAGCATCGGTATTGCCCATGCCGGAGAAGTGCTCGATGCCGACGCGGACGCCTTGCTCCACCGGCCAGGTCACGCTTGAGCGGAAGCCGACATTCACGCCGTCGCGGGCGCCTGAACCCACATCGGTGTTCAGCAGTAGCAATGCGCGGAAGCGCGTGCCGCTCTCGCGGGACCACTGATTGATCCAGGTCAGCGAGACTTTGTCGGCCCCATCGTCGTTTTCGGTCGCGCGCGCAGCGAAGGTGATGCCTTGCTCATAGCCGCTTTCGGTGCGCTCAACCGTCTGCCACAAAAGCTCGACCTGAGCGAACTTGAACTCCGCGTCGCCCGCCGCCGGATCGGCGAACTGCACGACGCCACGCAGACGGAAGGTATCATTGAGCGACTGCTGATAGTGCAGGCGCGAGACGGCCTGCCAATCGTCATTCGCATTCGGGGCGACACCCAAACGCCATTCCAGAGCTTTGCCGCCCGCGTTGACCGTCGGTCCAAAGACGCCACCGACATTTTGTCCCAGCGCCGTAGCTGGCGTCAGCGCCAGCGCAGCCAGCGCCCCCAAGATTTGAAACAATTTCATAGTCACCACTCCGTTTCGGGTCTTTGTGCCCGTGGCGCAGTGATGGCCCGTCCGTGGTGAAGAACGCGTTAGTCATAAGGATCACAGCGTGCTGGGAGGGAATTCAGAACTCCTGGCGGTGCTTATGTTTTCTTATAAAGATCAGCGCGCTAGTTGCCCAAAAACTCCCGATGGAGCAGCCAGAATAGCGGTGACGGGACGCCCTGGATCAGTGTCTGGAGTTAGAAATTCCGGGTTAGTCGGAACTGACCTGCATAGTCGCTCGCGCTCTCGGAGACACCCAGTTGCAGTCCCGAATACCATTCCCAATTCTCATTGAGCGGGCCGCGGATCATGGGGCCGGCCGAGTGCCGCTGATCGTCAAATTGGCCAAAGCCGCGGTCGGAATTGCCTAGTCTTGAAAAGTTCTCGAGCCCGACGCGCAATCCGGACTCCAGGCGACGGGTCAGGCTTGATCGAAAGCCCAAATTCAAACCATCGCGAGCGGCGGACCCAAACTGCGTATTGGCTCGCGCGATGGCGCGGATGCGCCATCCCTGTCCAAACCGCCATTGATGGATCCAGTTCACCCCGACCCGGTTGGCGCTGCTCGCTTGCGGCGTGAGGCGCACATCTATGCGGATCCCGGATTCATAACCGCGCGGCGTGCGTTCGACGGTTTGCCAGAGCATCTCCAGCTGGAGATGCCGAAATTGCAGATCGGCGCCCGGCGGATCCGCGACTTGGACAATGCCGCGCAGGCGTATGCTGTCGTTCAAGGCCTGATGATAGTGCAGGCGGCCAACACCGCCCCATGCCTCGTCCCCATCAAGGGTCACCGCCAGACGCAGCTCAAGCTCCTGGTCGCCCGCATCAACGGTGGGCCCGAATACCCCGCCCAGGCCTTGCGCTTGAGCGGTAGCGGCCGCGCTCAGGAAGAGCAGGCCTGCAAGGATCAGCTTTGTCCAGTCCATGACGATGTCATCGAGGCAGAGACGTCGCACGCGGCTAGCGCTGTTTCACCAAAACCTCGATCTCGCCATCGCCATGAACCAACGCCCGCTTCATGCCAGGGGAATTGAACTGGGCGCTGACAGCGCCGGAGGCGTCCACCGCGATGATGCCGCCTTCGCCGCCCAGATGGGCGACGTCATCGAGCGCGCCTTTAACCGCGTCGTTTAGGGACTGGCCCTGATAGCGCACGCGGGCCGACACATCGGCGGCCGCATTGGCCCGCATGAAGAATTCGCCTTGACCCGTGCAGCTGACCGCCGTTCGCTCATCCGCCCAGGTGCCCGAGCCAATGATCGGCGTGTCGCCGACGCGGCCCCAAACCTTGTTGAGCGTCCCGCCGGTCGAGGTCGCGGCGGCGAGTCGGCCCTGGTTGTCCAAGGCTACCGCGCCGACCGTGCCGGTGGGTATCGCCCGGTCGTCAGGCGCCGCCGCCGGCGTGTAATAGCTGGGCGCGTCTTTGACCGGCTCGAGGTCTTGCTCCGCAGCAAAGCGGGCTGCGCCGGCGCCGGCCAGCAGGACATGGGGCGTTTTCTCCATCACCGCGCGCGCCGCATTGATGGGCGACACAAAGCCTTCCAGCGCCGCCACCGCACCGGCCCGCCGCGAGGGACCGTCCATCAAGCTGGCGTCGAGCTCATAGCGTCCGGCCTGGTTGGGAGACGCGCCTTTGCCTGCCACATAAAGCCCGGAGGTTTCCAACGCCTGCACGGCCGCGCACACCACGTCCAGCGCGCTCGCGCCGGCGTTAAGCGACGTCCGCGCGGTCTCCGCAAGCTGCGCCATATGGGCTTCTTCTTCAGCATAGCTGCGGTCGGCCAGCACGCCGGCGCCGCCGTGCAGGACAAAGACGGGGCGAGGAGCGGTCATGGCGGATCTCCACTTCAAAAGGATCGTCAGCGCCCCTTAGCACTCGCCGCGCCGCTTCGAAAGTGCGCGCCGGTGCACGATTGATCGCATGGACAGGCTGCGCGTCAGCGCGGCGCGTTTTCTTTCCCCGCCGGTCGCGCTATGTCGGGGGCGAGGCGCGGTCAGCGCGCAGGCATCATCGTCTCGGGGAGAGCAACTCATGGACATCAAAGGTATTGCAGCGGTCGTGACAGGCGGCGCATCTGGGCTCGGCGAAGGCACGGCGCGGCGCCTGGCGGCTGAGGGCGCGAAAGTGACGATTTTCGACCTCAATGAAGAGCGCGGCAATTCTGTCGCCGCCGAGATCGGCGGCGTCTTCGCCAAGGTGAATGTCGCGGATGCGGCGAATGTTCAGGCGGGTTTTGACGCGGCGCGCGCCGCCCACGGCCAGGAGCGGATCTTGGTCAACTGCGCCGGTATCGGCTGGGCGGAGAAAACCGCCCGCCGCAGCTCGAAAGGCGATATCGTCATGCACCAGCTCGACAAGTTCGCGCTGGTGGTCAACGTCAATCTGATCGGCAGCTTTAATTGCGCCGCCATCGCCGCCGCCGGCATGCTGGAGAATGAGCCGGACGCCTCAGGCCGCGGCGTGATCATTCACACCGCCTCGGTCGCCGCCCAGGACGGCCAGATCGGCCAGGTCGCCTACTCCGCCTCCAAGGGCGGCATTTACGGCATGACCTTGCCGATGGCCCGCGACCTCGCCCGCGAAGGCGTGCGCGTGAACACCATCCTGCCCGGCTTTTTCGAAACTCCGATCTATGAGCAGATGCCGCCGGAAGTAAAAACCAATCTGGCCGCCAACCTGCAATTCCCGCAGCGCTTCGGCACCCCGGCGGAATACGCCGACCTCGTAAACTTCATGGTGTCCAACGACTATATCAACGCCGAATGCGTCCGCCTGGACGCCGGCGCGCGCATGCCCCCGAAATAGGAGCGGCGCACTTCGCCTCGAAGAGCCCCTGGATCGTAAGATCCGGGGGTTTTTCTTAAGTTGCCAGCATCGCCTTCAATCCCGCCACCGCATCCGGATAGATCGGTCGCCAGCCCAGCATGGCTTTGGCGCGGGCGTTGGAGACGCGGCGGCATTCGGAAAAGAAACTCGCCGCCATCGGACTCAGCTGAGCCTCGTCACAAGGTAGGATGTCCGGCGGCGGCAGACCGGCGAGCTTGGCGGCCGCGCGCATCAGATCGGCCTGGCTGGAGGGCGCGTCGTCGACCAGGTTGATCGGCCCGGTCACTTGCGGGCGCTCGAGCGCCTTCAGGACACCGCCGGCGATGTCGTCCACATGGATGCGGGAAAAAACCTGGCCGGGCTTGTCGATGACCGGGGCACCCGCGCGCAGACGCTCAAACGCGCTCTTGCCTGGTCCGTAAATCCCGCCGAGGCGGAAGCACAGGGCGCCCTTCGCCAACCAGCCTGCTTCCGCCTGCGCGCGGCGGACAGATCGAAGCTGTCCTGGCGTTACAGGGTCCCACTCAAACGCCCAGCCGCCGCGGCGATCGCCATAGACACCTGTGGTGGATAAATAAATCAGACGCTTGGCGGACAGGTCTTTGTCTTTCAATACGGGCAAGATTGGATCGCCGTGCTCCCCCGGCGGTACGCTGATCAGGATGGCGTCCGCCTCCGCAACGGCCTCGCGCAGGCGCGCAGCGCCCTCCGAAGTGGCCGGATCAGCGACCACGGCGCCATAACCTTTCGCCTCCAGACGCGCCGCCCTGGCCGGATCTCGGGTGGTCCCGGTCACCCGCCATCCCGCCGCCGAGACGGCGCGCGCCGTGGCATCGGCGCTATAGCCAAAGCCAATCGTTAACAAATGCTGCCTGTCAGGCATGGACGCTCCGCGCTTGGGGGGCCAAGGTCCCTTCTTGTAGGGGAATAACTAAAGGACGTCGCCATGATCGCGATCATCGCCGCCGCCGCATTGCAAGTCGTTGTGGCTGACGCAGTGGCGGACCGCCACGCCGCCTGCTTGTCCGCCATCTCGGTCAATGCCGAGACCGCTTATGAAGATGCGCTGACCTGGCGCCACCAGGGCGGCGGATGGCCGGCCGAGCATTGCGTGTCCCTGGCGCTGATCGCTCTGGATCAAGCTGAATATGGCGCGAGCCGCTTAAGGGCTGCAGCGGAAGGCGCCGTCATCGCCACAGATCTTAGCCGCGCAATCATGTTCGGACAGGCCGGCGACGGCTTCCTGATCGCGCGAGCCTATGATCAGGCCTATGCCGCCTTTTCGCGCGGTCTGGATTTCGCGCCGGGCGATTCCGGCCTGCACCGCGGGGCGGCTCAGGCCGCACTCGCCTCCGGCGACCTTGACGCTGCCGCACAGGAAGCCAGCGCCGCGCTCAACGCCGCAAACTCGATGGACGATCGCCTGGAAGCTTTGCGGGTCCGGGCCGAAGCCCGGCTACAATCCGGAGAACTGGGCGGGGCCGAAGCCGATATGACAGCCGCGCGCGAAATTGCACCGGATGATATCGAATTGCTGCTGCTGCGCGGGCGGATCAACGAAGCGCGCCGCGGCGCAGATTGGCGGCAGCCAGGCTAGGTGGCTGCTAACATACAGAAATCATTCATACATCAACGCGCAGCCTATTGCCCTCTATCAACCGCCTCGTCAAGCTTGATCGCTTGAGGGGCAAGATGAGGAGCTGGAAAATGGCTGCCGATCCTGACTTTGTGCGGGCGTTGAGGGGCGCGCGTCTGACCACCGCAGAAGTGCTGTATTACATGCCGGACCATCCCCAGCTTCTGCAGAGTTTTCTCTGGCAAACCTATGACGCAGCTCCGGATTATCCGCGCTTGATGAAATTCCTCGACCATTGGCGGTGCGAGATTGAAGCCGCGATCCATTCCGTACGCGTGGCCCATGCCGGGCTGGTGCGTCCGATGAGCTGGCGGAGCGCCGAGGTTGAGCTCCGGCTCAATTAGCTCGAGCCCAGCGCCGCAGCGGTTCCGGTCAGCATCAGAGCCTCGGCTGAATTCGTGGTGCGCGTCATCATGTCCGTGGCGCAGCCGTCACACGCCCGCTTCCCCTTCAGCGGCGCCTTACCCATAATGAAATGGGGGCCCGCCGCCATAAGGGAGTCGAACCATGCTTCGAGTGATCATTTGTCTTGCCGCCGTGGCCAGCCTGGGCGCGTGCGCGACCGCAACGCCATATCAACGCGCAGACTCTGCCGCCTATGGCTTTGAAGAAACCGCGATCGAGTCCGACCGCTATCTGGTCCGCTTCTCAGGCAACTCGCTGACCGAGCGCGACACTGTGGAGACCTATCTGCTGTATCGCGCCGCCGAGCTGACGCTGGAACGCGGCTATGACCATTTCATCATTGTCCGGCGCGATACCGAAGCAGACCGGCGTTATGTGGGAACGACGCGCGATCCCTACTCTTCACGCTACGGCTTCGGGTATCGCTATTACCACCCGGTTTACGGCTGGTATGGCTGGCAGGACCCGTTCTGGAATGATGTGAATGTGCGCGAAGTGACCCGCTATGAGGCCCAGGCCGAGATCGTCTTTGGACGCGGGCGGGCGCCCGACAGCCCCGACGCCTTTGAAGCACGCGAGGTGATCGCCAATCTGGGCCCGGGCATCATCCGGCCGGAGCCGTCCTAGGCGGGACCTAGACTGCCGGCATCTTCACTGTCAGCTCAGGCCAGAGCGCTTTCCACCGCCGCGCCTTGCGCGCGAATCCCGGCAAATCGCTGGCGTTGCCGCACGGCGCGACGGTCAAGCTCATGACGGGCGCGAACCCCACCGGGGCGTACAGGTCGAGACTTCCATCCCCAAACCGGGCGACCCCCAGCTTGTGGGAGTCGGCGGCATAGGCGTCGATGCCATCCTCCACAGAGCGGAAGGCGGGCCGGTCAGCGCCGAATTTGTCGTTGAACCAAAGATGCACACGCGCCTGATTGCGCACCTCGATCTCCGCATCGAGATCCGCGAACAGCGCGGCGGCGCGCGCGATCACCCGATCCTCCGCCTCATAGCTGAGATCCACGTCGAAATAGGCGATGTCGTAATCCTGAATCCCATGACCCGGCGCGCGGCCTGTCAGGGCGTTCCAGACATTTTCATAGACGGCGCCCGCGCACAGCCGCCAGCTGCCCAGTTCGAGCGCGTTCGCCCGGTCCAGGATCGCCGCGCACACGGGGTCGGCCAGCGTCGCCTCCAGGATGAAGGCGCGCTGGACGTCCTTAGGCGCTTTGAGCATGCGCAACGGATCGCGCGATGCGCCCACCTAGCCGCGCAGCTGCGCGCCGGCTTTTTCAGCCGCGGACACCACCTTGGCGGAGATTTGCTCGATCTCTTTGTCGGTCAGGGTTTTATCACGCGGCTGGATGATCGCTTCGATGGCGAGCGAAACCTGACCCGCCGGCACGCCCTGTCCGGCATAGACGTCGAACAGACGCGCATCTGTGATCAGCTGTTTGTCCGCGCCGCGCACGGCCTTCAAGAGATTGGCCGCCGGAAGGTCGCTGGGCGCCAGGAAGGCGAAGTCGCGCTTGACCGGGTTGAGCTCCGGCAGGTCCAGCGCCCCGCGCGCCTTCAGCGTCTTCTTCTTCGGCGTCGGCACGGCGTCGAGCACGGCTTCAAACGCCAACACGCGGCCGTCGATATCCAGCGCCTTTAGAACGCGCGGATGAATCTCGCCGAACTCGGCGACGACGGTCTTGCCCAGGCGCAGAACGCCCGAGCGGCCCGGATGCCACCAGTCGCGCGCATCGGCGGTGATTTGAAGATTGGCCGGCGCTCCGACGGCGGCGAGGATGACCTCAAGATCCGCCTTGATGTCGAACACGTCAGGCGCCTCAGCCCCGCGCCAGTCGCGGCCCCCGATCACCCGGCGCGCGCCCGCCACCACAGTGCGCTGGCCATCCGGCGCATCATTAAGATAGATCGGCCCGGCTTCGAAATAGCGGGCGTCCTCCACGCCGCGATCGGCGCTGCGCTGGACGGATTTGAGCAACTGAACAAGAGCGCTCGGCCGCATCACGTCCAGCTCCGAGCTGATCGGATTGGCCAGCTTCAAGCCTTCGCCGACGCCCCCGAACAGCGCGGCTTCATCGTGGCGGCAGAAGGACCAGCTGATCGCCTCGTCATAGCCGGCCAGCGCTGCGGCCCGGCGCGCGGCGCGCACCCGGTTCTGCATCACCGTCGCTGGGGCTTCAAACCGATCCCCAGCCGGACGGCCGAAGGCGGTCGTCGGCAGATTATCATAGCCGGCGATCCGGGCGATTTCCTCAATCAGGTCGGCCTCCTGCGTCGCATCACGCCGCCAGCTCGGCACGCTGACGGTCCAGATATTGCCGCGCGACACGTCAAAGCCGAGGGAATTCAAGATGTCCTCGATCCGGTCATCGGAGAGCTTGAGACCCAGCAGGCGCTCGACACGGCTGGGGTCCAGCGTGATGTCGTCATTGCGCGCCGGCGCTTCGCCCGCGACCGTCACCTCGGTCGGCGCGCCGCCGGCGTATTCCAGGATCAGCGCCGTGGCGAGCTCGATGCCGTCACGCACGCTTTCCGGGTCCACGCCCCGCTCGAAGCGGTATTTGGCGTCGGACTCGATGCCGGTCTCGCGCGCCGTGACGCGGGTGATCCCCGGGTCGAACCAGGCGCTTTCGATGAAGACGTCGACGGTCTCCGCCGTGCAGCCGGAATATTCTCCGCCCATCACGCCGCCTAGCCCCAAGCAGCGCTCGTCGTCGGCGATGACGCAATGGTTTTCGGCCGGCTCATAGACCTTGCCGTCCAGCGCTTCAAAGCTGTCCGCTGCGCCGGCGCCTTTGCGGGCGCGGATCACCGGGCCGATTTTGGCGAGGTCATAGACATGCAGCGGGCGGGCCCGGTCGTAAGAAATGTAATTGGTCACATCGACCAGGAAGTTGATCGGACGTAGGCCGATGGCCACCAAGCGCGCCTGCAGCCAGTCCGGAGACGGGCCGTTTTTGACGCCGCGGATCACCCGGCCGGCGAAAACCGGGCAGGCCTCCGGCCAGTCCAGCTCGATGGCGACCGGGCAGGCGCCCTCGCCTGTCACCGGCTTGACTGGACCGGTTTTCAGGGCGCCCACACCCGCAGCGGCGAGATCGCGCGCGATGCCGTAAACGCCCAGCCAGTCGGGCCGGTTGGGGGTGACTTCAAAATCGATGACCGCGTCGTTGAGGCCCAGCGCGTCAGAAGCCGGCGTTCCGACCGCCCAGTCGCCTTTCAGGTCCGCGATGCCGTCATGGTCTTCGCCCGCATCAAGCTCCTTGGTCGAGGCGAGCATGCCATAGCTCTCCACGCCACGGATTTTGCGGGGCTTTTTGTCCAGCGTGAAATCCAGACCCGGGATGAAAGCGCCCAACGGCGCATAGATCGCCGTCATGCCGGCGCGCGCGTTAGGCGCGCCGCAGACGATCTGCTTTTCGCCGTCCACGGTGTCGACCGTGCACACGCGCAAGCGATCCGCGTCCGGGTGGGGCTGAGCGTCTTTGACGTGAGCCACGGTGAACGCCGCCAGCTTCTTTGCCGGATTGTCGATATCCTCGATCTCCAGACCGGCCATGGTCATCGCCTCGTCCAGCTGGTCGAGGGAAAGGTCAGTGTCGAGATGGTCGTTAAGCCAGGACTGGGTGAATTTCATCGGATCGGTCTTTGGTTCGGTTCTAAATCTAGAAGGTGCTTGCCGGTTCGGCGTCGCAGCGGTTTACGGAAGTCGGCGGGCTGATATCAGTGCCGGTGGCCCAGCAATCGCCGAGGCTGGAGCAGTAGCAGACTTCGACCGACCAGGCAGTGGTGACGCGGCCCGAGCCTGCGCTTAGCGCGAACTCGTTTTCCAGCGGGAAATCGGCGGCGCTCTCGAAGTGAAACTCAAACGGCCGGATACGCGCGCCAGCGGCCAAGATCCGGCCCGTCGCGCTCTGAAAGGAGACGTTGAGGTCCTCCGCAGTCTGGCCGTCGAGACCTTCTGCAACCATCGCCCTTAAAGCGTCCAGATCAGCGACAAGCTCTCCGTTGCGGCGCAGCGTGACCCGTTCGATCAGCGCGGGTCCGACACCGGCGTTTTCCAGCGAAAGCCCGACATTGAGGTCGCCCCCAGCGGTGTCCGTGAAACCGTCGACCTGCAGCGCGGGCCAGACGCTGGCGCGCATTTCATCACGCATCACCTGACCCTGATCCCAGCTCACCCACAGCGCCGCCACGCCCACCACGATCGCGACGATGGAGCCAACGGTCTCGAAGCGCAGGCGGAGCTTGGAGGGTTCGCTCATTCTTCCCCTCCAGGCGAGGCGAGCGGCCGGGTGGCGGACAGCTGCGCGTAGACGTCGTCACCCGCGTTCGGGCAAGATCGGACCGTTCCGGCTTGGGCTGTGTCGCCTGGCTCCGCGATCCAGCACTGATCAAAGACGCTGCAATAACAGGTCTCGATCTGGATGTGGGAGCCGGTGGAGACGATCCGCTCGAGAAGGTCGAGAAAGGCCGCCTCATTGGCGTCGTCGCGGTTCCATGTGAAAGACACCACCGGCTGCTGGCGCCCAGCGCCGAGCGCGCCGCGCACAGTCGCGCCGTTGAAGATGTCCGCGCTGCGCAAGGCTTCTGGAAAGATGACCGTATTGAACTGATCCCATGTCTCCATCGGAACGCCGTCAGACAGGATTCGCAGGCTTTCGACGAAAGCCGGTCCGACACCGTCATTGCGGAGCACCACAGCTAGCTCGACCGTGCTTCCATTGTCGTTCAGCTGCACTTCGGCATCGAGGATCGGCATGACCGAAGCATGCTGCTGGGCGCGCATCACCCGGCCCTGATCGAAGGCGACGAATAGCGCAATCAGCGCTGCGAGCGCAGCGGCGAGCGTGCCGAAAGCCTGGAGATGATCAGAGGAGAGGCGCATGAGAGACCCTAGCTCAGTCCTGTCGCCAAATTCGCCTGCAGCAGCGGGCTGAAGCCGTAATGGCCCGACCAGCGGCTGTCCGGCTCGAAGAAGGGCCGCAGATCGCTCATGCCGTATTTCAGCATGGCGAGGCGGTCGACGCCCATGCCGAAAGCGAAGCCCTGATACTCTTCCGGATCCAGCCCGCAGGCCTTGATCACATTGGGGTGGACCATGCCGCAGCCCAGGATCTCCATCCATTTGTCGCCCGATCCCACCTTCACGGCGTCGCCGACGCGCTCATAGCGCACGTCCATCTCCGCGCTCGGCTCGGTGAAGGGGAAGTGGTGCGGGCGAAACCGCGCTTCGACTTCATCGGTCTCGAAGAAAGCCGCCACGAACTGCTCCAGACAGCCCTTGAGGTGACCCATATGGGTCTCCTTGTCGATCACCAGACCTTCGACCTGGTGGAACATCGGCGTGTGGGTCTGGTCCCAGTCACAGCGATAAACCCGGCCCGGCGCAATGATGCGCAATGGCGGCTCCTGGCTCATCATCGCGCGAATCTGTACCGGAGACGTATGCGTGCGCAGCACTTTCGGCGTTTCGCCCTCGGCGGCCTCCATAAAGAAGGTGTCGTGAGTGTCGCGCGCCGGGTGATCCGGTGGGAAGTTCAGCGCGGTGAAGTTATGGAAATCGTCTTCCACATCCGGGCCTTCGGCGACCTTGAAGCCCATATCCGCGAAGATCGCCGCGAGCTCCTCCATCACCTGATTGACCGGGTGCAGCTTGCCGATGCGCTGGGCTGAGGCCGGGCGGGTGATGTCAACGGTTTCGCTGGCTAGCGCGGCGTTGAGCGCGTCCGCTTCCAGCGTGTCTTTGCGGGTTTCAATCGCGGTGTTGAGCCGGTCGCGCAGGCCGTTCAGCGCCGGGCCCATCACCTTGCGCTCGTCCGGGCTCATCTTGCCCAGCGTCTTCATCTGCAGGCTCACTTCGCCCTTTTTGCCCAGCGCGGCGACGCGCACGGCGTCGAGACCGGTCAGGTCGGCGGCGGCGGCGATCTCTGCGCTGATGCGCGCCTCAATCTCGGCGAGGTCAGGGGTGGCGGTGTCGGTCATGGGGCAAGTCCGAAAATGTGAGGTGTTCGCAACGGTGTTTAGACGAGGGGGCGGGGAGAAGAAAGGTATCCTCCCCCGCTTGCAGGGGGAGACACCCTGTATCAGCCAGAAACAAAAACGCCCGCCTGGCGGGACCAGGCGGGCGCTGTGTGATCAGTGAGGACAGCTGTCCTTAACCGAGCGCAGCTTTCGCCTGGCCAGCCAGCTCGGCAAAGGCTTCCGGCTCGCGCACGGCGAGGTCGGCGAGGACTTTGCGGTCGAGCTCGATACCGGCCTGCTTCAGGCCGTTCATAAAGCTGGCATAGGTCAGCTCGTTGAGGCGGGCGGCGGCGTTGATGCGCTGAATCCACAGAGCGCGGAAGACGCGCTTCTTGGCGCGGCGGTCGCGATAGGCGTACTGGCCGGCTTTTTCGACCGCCTGGTTGGCGGCGCGGAAGGTGTTCTTCCGGCGGCCATAATAGCCTTTGGCGGCGTCGATGATCTTTTTCTTACGGGCGTGACGGGCGGGTCCGGTAGACACTCGTGCCATGGGTCGCTCTCCTTAAATCTTTTGAAAAGCCAACCGCTTAGCGGTTGTACGGCAGGTAGCTGCGCTTGACGATGCGTGCATCCGGCTCAGCCAGAGCGGACGTGCCGCGCTTCTGACGGATCTGCTTCGGCGTGCGCTTGATCATCCCGTGGCGCTTACCTGCGCCCGCGGCGAGGACCTTGCCCGTGGCCGTAACCTTGAAGCGCTTTTTCGCGCCCGACTTGGTCTTCAGCTTCGACATTTCGCTCTCCTTGATTAGGAAGGCGGCGAACCGCCTTATCGCGTCTTCACTCGCCCGGCATGTCGAATATGGCCGGGTCGAGCCGTTTTATGGGAGCGGGGTTTATATACCCCCCGCGCTAAAACGCAAGCAGGCGCAGCCATTTTCGCTGCGCCCGCCAGTACATGGCGCCGGCGAAGGGATTACTCCCCCCAGTCGCCCCAATCATCGTCCGGCGCGCCAAGCTCGGAAATGCTTAGCCGGGCCGGCGCGGTATCGGTTCCGGAAAACACTCCGACATAAATGTCGTAGACACCCGACGGAGCGTTCTCCAGCGAGATTGCGGCGTTGACGCCCGCCCCGCTGTCGTCGTCGCAAACCCAGCTGCCGTCCGGCAGATTGATCGCCAGCGTATTGTCCCGGTCGGACTCCGCGAAGATGTAGAGCGGGCCGCCCGAGCCGTCCCAAGTCAGCTCGACACTCGGCGCTTGGGTGATGTTGCCGGGGCAATACTCCATGTCGCCGCCCGCTCCAGCATCACTGGCGTCCAGCGGACCGCCGGCCTGAAGCTCAACCACATAGGGATCGGGGGTGAAACCGGCGCGCAGCGACACCTCGCCGAACAGCGCCGGAAGAGTGTAGTCGACCTGCGGCCCGGCCGGGACGCCTTCGAGCTCGGAGATGAACAGCTCGGCGTTGCTGACGGCGAACACATCTTCACTGAAAGTGCCGACATAGATGTCGTAGACGCCGGACTGCGGGCTCTCGAACATGATCTCGGGGTTTAAATCGCCCCCGCTATCGTCATCGCAATGCCAGGCGCCGTCCGGGCCGTTGACCACCAAAGTCAGGTCGTCATCCCCGCGCGCGGCGAGATAGAGCGGCAGCGCGCCGGCGTCATAAGTCAGCTCGACGCTGGGCGCGCGGGAGATATAGCCGGTGCAATAGCCCGTCGCCGTGACGCCTTCATTGGTGGCGACATTGGCATCGACACGTCCGCCGGCTTCGACATTGACCACGACTGGATCCGGCACGAAGCCGCTATCGAGCCGCAGGTCGCCGAACAGGGCGTCGAGCGTGACATCAACCCGATTGTCCGCGCCCGCAAAGCCGATCTCGGAGATCGTCAGATCACCGTCCACCATGCGGCGGCGATCACCCAGCAAACCGGTCCAGACGAGATACCGGCCGCTTTGCGGATTTTCGATCTGTACGCCGGGATCCAGTCCGAGTTGATCGTCATTGCAAACCATCTCGCCGGACGGCGTGCGCACGGCCATCACGCCGTCAGCATTGGCTTCCATGAAGAAGTAGAGATCATAATCGCCGGCGCGATAGTCGAGTGCGAGATCGGCCGCCGCTCCAGAATAGCCGAAACATCCCACACCCAAAGCGTCCAGCGAGGCTTCACCGCCGGCGCGAACGTCAAAGCGGCGCGGGTCGTCCTCAAACCCGGCGCTCAGGCCAACAGTCTGATCGGCCCGCAGGGTCGGGTCAGGCGTGACGGTGAAGGGATTGTCGGTGATGAAGCTGTCGGCGATATGAACGACGGTGGTGGGATGACCCACACCCGCATTATAGCTGCCGACCCAGATGTCATAGGCGCCGGCCGCAGCATCATTGATCTGGATGCCCGGGTTGACCCCCCCCGCCCCGTCATCATTACAGGTGATGGATCCATCCGGCCCCCGCACTGCGAGTGTCAGGTCTTCATCGGCGCCGGCCGCGATCGAGACGTCGCCGCCCGTTCGCAGGATCAGACGCGTGCTCGGTGATGAACTGATATAGCCTGCACAGGCTGAATCCAGCCAATCGGCCGGCATCGCGCCGGCGGCGAGCACCACGACGCTGGCGGGGTCCTGGCCGGGCGACCAGATCACTTCACCATAGGCGGGCGGACCTTCAAATGACTGGGCGAGCGCTGGTGAGGCGGTGGCGGCGACGAGGCCGGCGGCGAGCAAGATCCGCATTCGTGGCTCCATGCTGGAAAAAGAGCAAACGCCGGCTCGCGAGGCGAGCCGGCGCCAGGGGTCTGAAGCTTACTGGCTGCTGACTTCAGAAATATAGAGCGTCGCCGGCTGCAGGCTGGAGCTGGCGTAGGTGCCGACCCAGACATCGTACTGGCCCGACCGCGGACTAGTGAAGCGAAGCGACGGGTTAACGCCATTGCCGCTATCATCATCGCAATACCAATTGCCGCTCGGCCCGTTCACGACCAGCGTCGTGTCCGATCCGGAACTCACCGACAGGATCAGCGGGAAGGTCGATCCGGCGCTATAATTGATCCGGAAATCAGGCGCGTTGGCGACATAACCGCGGCAGCTGCCGCCCAACCGGCTTCCCGCGTTGATGGAGCCGCCGGACTGGAGGTTCACTGTATAAGGATCCGGGGTGAAACCGGAGTTGAGAGACACTGAGCCGTAGGTCGGCGGTTGATTATAATCCTGCGCCAGGACGACGCCGGTGAAGAGGCCGGCGACAAGCGCACCGGCGGCGATTTGACGAAACATACGTACTTCCTTCCCCAAAGGTTATGTCAGTCCCGCCAGAGCTTGGAGGCTCCAAGCACTGGCCTGCCTCGCCGGGTCATCCCGGCAGAGCTCTATTTACCGCCGGATCCATAGCCCAGCGAAATCTCAGAAATGCGAAGCGTGGTTTGCTGGGTCCCTTGCGAGAACGTGCCTACATAGATGTCATAGACCCCGGAGGACCCCGCCGGGAAGCTGATCCCGGCGTTGAGGCCGTCGGCGTCATCATTGCAATACCAAGTCCCATCCGGGCCATTGATCGCCAGCGTCGTGTCGCCGGATCCCGCCGTATAGATATGCAGATCGCTTGAGCCGCTATAGCGCAGCTCCAGCGTCGCCGCCCGGGTGGTGTTGCCGTTGCAATAGCCCACCGCATTGCTGATCGCATTCGACACCGAAACCGGTCCGCCCGCCGTCACCGTCATTTGATAGGGGTCCGGCAAGAAACCGCCATTCAAAGTGGTGGCGCCGTAGCGCGGGGGCAGGCCGATATCGAGACCGCTGAAGCCGGATGCACCGGCGCTCTCGCGGGTGAATTCGCCAATCTCGGAGACGAAGAGCGTCGCCGGTGCGCCCGCGCCGCTGGAATACGTGCCGACCCAGACGCTGTAGCGGCCCGACATCGGATTGTTGAAGCGCACCATCGGGTTGAACGAGCTTTGCGCGCCGTCGTCATCGCAATACCAGCGCCCATCCGGCCCGTAGATCACCAGCGTCGTGTCCCGATCGGAATCCGCGGTGAAGATGAGCGGTGACGAGCCCGCCGAGTAATAGACCG
This sequence comes from uncultured Oceanicaulis sp., assembly GCA_964484345.1. GTDB lineage: Bacteria > Pseudomonadota > Alphaproteobacteria > Caulobacterales > Maricaulaceae > Oceanicaulis. Next base: position 21,699 of record CAZAGE010000025.1, read on the forward strand.
AATGATCGGGCGCAGCGGCGATATAGCCGCGGCACTGGCTGAAACTGTCTTGAGCGCTGATAGACCCGCCAGCCGTGACATTGCGCATATGCGGGTCCGGCAGGAAGCCGGCCTGCAGCGACACATCGCCATAGCGAGCCGGCAGGTTGGGGTCGATGCCGCGCGGCCGATAAACCCCTAATCCGGCGCTTTCGCGGGTATAGTCGCTCAGTTCCGATACAAACAGCGTCGCGGGAACACCCGCGCCCTCAGAATAGGTGCCGACCCAGACGTCATACCGGCCCGACCGCGGGTTATTGAAGCGCACCATGGGATTAAGACCGGTCGACGCGCCGTCATCGTCGCAATACCAGTTCGTATCCGGCCCGTTGATCACCAGCGTGGTGTCACGATCTGAATCGACCGAGAAAATCAGCGGCAGGGAACCAGCCGTATAGTAAACGGAGTAATCCGGCGCATAGGCGATCGAGCCGCGGCAGCTGGAAAAACGGGTTTCAGCCCGGATTGAACCGCCCGCCGTCAAGGTGCGGCTGTGCGGGTCAGGTGAAAAGCCGGCTTGAAGGGTCACCGATCCGAACGAGGGCGGTTCGGTGAAGTCCTGAGCGGAGGTGGCGCTCACAACCGCAATGGCGCTGAGCCCGGCGGCGATACCCGATAACATCTTCATTTGCGTCCCCAAATCTCGATCCTGATGTCAGGCTCCCAAGAGCGCGTGACGCCAGCTTCACAGGAGTTAATGCCTTTAATAACCCTACGGTCATTAGGTGCTAAACGCCAACATTACCGCGATGTAAGGCGGAACTGGGGCACCATGCCGCAGGCCTTGACGGGTAGCCGGCGAACCGGGACGCGCGACACACGAAAAACCCCGCTGCGCGGCGGCGCAGCGGGGCTCATTCAGTCTCAAATGGCGCAGGTCCGCTTAACGCGGGGCCATCACCATGATCATCTGGCGGCCTTCGAGCTTAGGCTCGAGCTCCACCTTGGCGACTTCATCAAAGTCGGCCTTTACGCGCTGCATGACGTCCATGCCGCGGCTCTGGTGCGCCATTTCGCGGCCGCGGAAGCGCAGGGTCACCTTCACCTTGTCGCCGTCTTCGAAGAAGCGGGTCATGGCTTTGGTTTTCACCTGATAATCGTGCACGTCGATGTTCGGACGCATTTTGATTTCTTTGACGTCCTGGGTTTTTTGCTTTTTGCGCGCTTCGGCTTTTTTCTTTTGTTCCTGATACTTCAGCTTGCCGTAGTCGATAATTTTACAGACCGGCGGATCGGCGTTGGGGGACACTTCAACAAGGTCCAGTCCAGCCTCTTCGGCAGCTTCTAGCGCGGCTTCAACGGGCATTATGCCCTGTTTTTCACCCTCTTCATCGATGAGGAGGACCCGGGCGGTCCGGATCTCCCGATTAATTCGCGGGCCTTCCTTTTTGGGCGGCGGCGCGGCGTGCGGACGTCGAGCTATGCGTCTTCTCCATGGTGACTGCAGGACAATAGAAGCCGACAGGATACCTCATCCTGCGGCGGGGAAACAGCGAATATCGCGATCATTGTTGGAAGATCAAGCGCATCACGCCGCGCGGGCGTCGTCGTCGAAGCCGCCGGCGCAGCGCATGGCCTGAACCGCCTCGGGCGCGCTGATCTGCGCCAGCGTCGGCGCATACATCATGACGGTGGGGGCCAAGCCGCGCGGCGCGGTCTCCACCGGGGCGCGCTCACCCGCGTTGAACTGCACCGCAGGCGCGCCGGCCGCGACCAGCAAATGCAAGAGCGGCACGTCTTCTCCGAAGGCAAAGTTGGCGCGGCGGCCCAGTCCCGCCAGCTGCACCATGTCCGCGCGGCCTGTCAGATCGCGCGCGCCCGGCACCATGTGCGCAACATAGCGGCCAAGTTCGCGCGTGGTCGGGCCGCCGATCACCACCGGCTCGACACCTTGTTCGATCAGCGAATGTGCGAGCGAAGCCCAGCGCTCCTTCGGCCAGCGCAAAGCCGGCGGGCTGTCATCGCCGGCGGGCGCGAACAGCGCGAAACGGCCGTGAAGCCCGAAATAAGCGGGGTCCAGGGTGCGCGAGCGCTTGGCGACGAAGTCGACCCAATCCAAACTCGGCGGCTCAGCTTCGCCCAAGCGCACCGTTTGCGGACCGTTCAACCCAGCCGCAGCCAGCTTCGCCGCCATCTGGTCGAGCGGGTGGCCGTCTTCCAGGCTGCCCGGCGCAGCGTTGATCCAGGCGCCCTTCGCAAAGCGCGCGGCGCGGCGAATCTTCTTTCCGGCTTCTCCGGCGCCGAGATCATAGATCATGTCGAAGCGCGAGTTGCGGGCGGCCTTCAATCGGTCGAAGAAATTGCGTCCGGCTGTCACAGCCAGACCGGGCTCCACCGCGTCGAAATAGGGGCAGTGTTTGAGCAGTTTCTCGAACTCCTCCCCGCACAACAGCGTGATCCGCGCCTTGCGATGGTGCTCGCGAATGGCGCGTGCGCCAGCGAGCATGCGCACGACGTCCGCCAGCCCGCCGTCATGCAGGATGAGGATTTGTTCCTTGATGGGTTCGCTCGCGGTCATGGCGCTACTCTATTAGCTCGCGATAGACCCGCAAGGTGGCCGATTGCAGCGCTGCAGTCGAAAACTGCTCTGTGATGTGTTGGCGGGCGGCTGTCGCCATGACTTGGCGCGCCTGCGCGCTCTGGCCGAGGGCTTCCGCGAGCGCTGCGCGCCAGGCCTGAGGATCCCCCGGCGTGGCGAGCCAACCAGTGTTTCCGGGCGCGACCACTTCACACGCCCCGCCATGGGCGCTGGCGATCACCGCTGCGCCCATCGCCTGAGCTTCCGCGGCTGTGCGCCCGAAAGCTTCCGGCTCCAAAGACGGGCACACCACCACGTCCGCCGCCGCATAGGCGATCTGCATGTCCCGGGCATGACCGGGCAGCGAGAGGCGCACGCCGTGGGATTCCGCTGCTTGGCGCAACTCGCCGACATAGGCGTCGCGGCCCTGGGCGTCGCCCAGACAGACGAGACGGCAGCGATCCCTGTCCTCGAACCCGCCCAGCGCCTCGATGAAGAAGGACTGGCCCTTCCATCGCGTCAGGCGGGCCGGCAGCAGTATCACCACGTCATCCGGCCCGGCGCCCCACGCTTTGCGCAGCGCGCCGACCGCGTTCGCGTCCACCGTGGCCGGGTCAAACGTGGACAAGTCCACGCCGCGCGGGATCACCCGTAGCCGATCCGCGCCCACGCCATGTTCGGCGCGGACATGATCGGCGATGAAGTGGGAATTTGCGATCACCCGTTCCCCCGCGGCCATCACGGCGTTATAGCGCCGCTTCAAGCCCGAGCGCGCCGAATAAGTGCCATGATAGGTCGTCACGAAAGGCACGCCGGTGCGCTTCGCCGCCCATTTGGCGCTCCAGGCTGGAGCCCGGGAGCGGGCATGGATGAGGTCGATCTGCTCAGCTTTGACCGCGTGCGCCAATCGCCCGGCATTGCTCCAGATCGTCAGTGGATTCTTGGTTTTCGCGTCCAGGCGCAACAATTCGCCGCCGACGGCCTTGAGCTCATCCTCCAAACGCCCGCCCCGGCTCGCCACCAAAGCGCGTCCGCCAGCCGCGACGATCGCTTCGGCCACCTCGATGGTGGTCCGCTCCGCGCCGCCTGCGTCCAGCTCGGGAATGACTTGAAGAATGTTCAACGCATTGCGCCTCGTCACATGCAGGCTTGCCGCCGCCCCTGCGGTTCGTCACATAACCCTCCAGCGCGCAGACGCCAATGTGAAAGGACCGACATGACTGACGCCGCCCAAGCCCTCGATCGCGGGGACGGCCATGAGATCGCCTTTGTGAAACGGGATGGCGAAGGGCCGGGCGTCGTGTTTCTGGGCGGTTTTCGCTCCGACATGACCGGCACGAAGGCGACCGCGCTCGACGCCTGGGCGAAGCAAGCCAAGCGCACCTTTGTGCGCTTTGACTATTTCGGCCATGGCCAGTCGACCGGGGCCTGGGAAGACGCCACCATCACCCGCTGGCGCGAAGACAGCATGTGCGTGCTGGATCAGCTGACCGAAGGCCCGCAAGTGCTGGTCGGTTCCTCCATGGGCGGCTGGATGGCGTTGTTAGCCGCAATGGCGCGGCCGGAGCGGGTCAAAGCTTTGGTGCTTATGGCCCCAGCGGCCGACTTCACCGAAGCGCTGATGTGGGAGCAATTCCCGCTGCATGTCCGCGAAGCGATCGAGACCGAGGGCGTCTGGCATGCGCCCAGCGCCTATGGCGATCCCTATCCGATCACCAAGACCCTGATCGAAGACGGGCGGCAGTGGTCGATCTTGGATGCGCCCGTCCCGGTCGCCTGCCCCGTCCACATCCTGCAAGGCTATGCCGACCCGGACGTGCCCTGGACCCACGCCATGCGCACAGTGGATGCGCTGGAGAGCAAAGATGTCACGGTGACACTCACCAAGGCGGGCGATCACCGGCTGTCGGGGGAGGCGGATTTGGCGCGGATGCTGGCGGCGGTGGAGCAGGTGAGTAGCTGACGCAACGGTCAAGCTTCAGCAACGGTTATCGCCAGGTTCCAGGCGCTGGCTGCTGTATAAATGCAAGTAGAAGGAAGCCGAACGTGAGTGAGCACTCACTCATTTAGTCGTCATTTTCCGACTGTTTGGACCGAAACGCCCCGCTCAGTGCAAAGCGCTTTAAGGTGGCGCGCCGTGCGACGAACTCAGTCGCGCAGCTTCAACGTCACCGGCGCGTGATCCGAGGGCTTTTCCCAGCTGCGCGTATAGTCCCAGACGCGGAAGGCGTCGCGGCCGCCGGTCAGAGCGGCGCCTTTCAGGGATGGGCTGACCCAGATATGGTCCAGGCGGCGGCCGCGATTGGACTTTTTCCAATCCCGATTGCGATAGCTCCACCAGGTGAAAATCTTCTCAGGCTCTTCGATAAGGGCGCGGGCGACATCGATGAACTGGCCGGCGTCGCGCACACGGTCGAGCGCTTCAGTCTCCACCGGGGTGTGGGAGACGACTTTCAAGAGCTGTTTGTGGGACCAGACGTCATGCTCGCGCGGGGCGATATTGAGATCACCGACCAGCACGATGTCCGTTCCGTCCTTGGCCCGGTCGGCGGCGTAGCCTTCCAGCGTGTCGAGGAAATCGAGCTTATGCTGGAAGCGCGGATTGGTTTCCGGATCCGGCTCGTCGCCGCCCGCGGGAATGTAGAAATTCTGGATCTCCACCCCGTCAATCTTCACCCGTTGAAAGCGCGCTTCGCCGCGCGGGCAGATCGCGTGAGGGTCGAGTTCTTCAATGGGCAATTTGGAAGCGATGGCGACGCCATGCATGCCCTTCTGGCCGACGATGTGGATATGGGGGTAGCCCATCTCCTCAAACGCCGTACGCGGGAACTGATCCGGCAGGCATTTGATTTCCTGAAGGCAAATCACATCGGGGTGGGCGTCATTCGCCCATTTCGCCACCAAGGGGTGGCGCATGCGGATCGAATTGATGTTCCAGGTCGCGATGTTGAGCGCGCTCATGGCTCGTCCTTAGAGAATATTATAGGTCGCGCCCGCCACGCCGACCGGCCAGCGCCCTCGCACATAGAGCCGCCAACGCGCCAGAAAGGGATGGGTCGGCTCGTCGTCTTCGGCTTCCGCCAAGATGACCAGCGCGGCGCCATTGGCGGCCTGCACCAAACCACCGGCGGCGGCATTAATCACTGCCTCATCATAGACATCGTCCAGCGCGGCGCTGGCCTCGGCGCCGTCACGCGCCGCGTCACCGATTTTCGAGGCGATCAGGGCGAGCGCCGCCTCAAGCGCCTGCTGGTCCAAGCGCTCGAGCACCTGGTCCACCAGCCCTGTGCGCAGCATCTCCTCAGCCTCCCAGGCCATGGGATCGCGATCCAGGGTTTCAGCCGCCGCAACGGCGTCCGACCAGTCCGCCAGCGAGGCCGGTTCGGCGTCGGGAAAGCCCAAGCCATCCAGATAGGCGCGGGCGAGTTTTTGCTCGCGCTCATCCAGCGGTTCGCCCAGGCGGGAGAAGAAGGCGGGGTCATTCACTGACTCGGCAAACGCCTTCGCTTTGTAAAGCAAAGGGATTTCGTCGAGCAGCCGCGCGATCTCGTCTTCGGTTCCGCTCAAGCCGCCTGAGGCCTCAGGATTTTGATAGAAGGTCATGGCTTCCATTTAGCCCGCCTTGGCGCTGATCGCACGCCGGAAACTGCAATGGAGGCCGCCAGCAGCAAAATGGCGCCCGGCGAGGAGGGGTGCGTTGTCGCCGGGCGCCGCTCTGTCAACGCGGGCTCCGGGGTAAGAGCACGCGCCATGCATCGGATCTTGGGGGCGTTCCGACGCAGTGGGATCCCAAGCCGCCGCGGGGGGACGGCGCATGAAGCTCAGGAGCAGCGCAAGCGCTGCAGGGACTTTTGTGCCACAAGCGCAGGACTTTGTTCAATTAAATTCGTGAAAGGATTTGCGTGTGGCATTTTTGCAGCATTCTGGCCATGCTGCGGCGCCGCCGACACGCTTTTCTTCGATGAGATAGCAGGACTTAGCCTGCGCTGGCGCCCGCTTCCGGTTCAGCGAAGCGCTCCAGCTCGTCGAGCGGCATCGGCCGCCCAAAGAGATAGCCCTGGGCCAAAGTGGCGCCCAGACCGCGCAATTGCGCATATTGGTCGGCGGTTTCGACGCCTTCCGCGACCGTCTTCAGCTTGAGCGCCTTGGCCATGGCCAGGATGGTCTCAACCACGATGCGGGCATGCTCATCCTCGCTCATATCGCGCACGAAGGTCTGATCGATCTTGAACACATCGAACGGCATTCGGGTCAGATAGGACAGGCTGGAATGGCCGGTGCCGAAATCGTCGATCGCGAAGGTCACGCCCATTTCGCGCAGCGGCTCGATTTGCCGGATCACCCGCTCGGGATCGCGCATGGCGGTGGATTCGGTGAGCTCCAGCTCCAGCATTTCCGGCGGCAAACCCGACTCTTGCAGCGCTTCAAGCACGGTTTCGGCGAAATCATCGCTCTCAAACTGCATGGCGGAGACATTCACCGCCACCGGCACGCAATGGCCTTTCAGCATCAGGCCCGCCGCCTCGTTACAGGCGCGGCGCAAGACCCAATCGCCGATCTCTCCGATCAGGCCGCATTCTTCCGCCGCCTGGATGAAGGCGCCCGGCGACAAGAGGCCCGCCGTGGGATGCTGCCAGCGCACCAGCGCCTCTGCCCCCGACAGCGCACCGCCCTCCATGCAAACCTTGGGCTGATAAAAGACCACCAGCTGGTCTTCGCGCACCGCTTCACGCAACTCGTTTTCCAGCACCAGGCGCTCAAAAGCGCTCTGATTCATCGAGCTTTCGAAGAACTCGCAGGCATTGCCGCCGGCGCGCTTGGCCGACGCCATGGCGAGGTCGGCATGGCGCAGCAGCGTTTCCGGATCCGCACCGTCGCGCGGGAACACGGCCGCGCCGACCGACAGCCCCAGGAAGACCTGGTGGCCGGAGATTTCAAACGGACGGCGAACCGCGTCGATGACCCGGCGCGAGAGCCGCGCGGCGTCGGACGCATCACGCAGGCGCGGCATCAAAATGGTGAATTCATCGCCGCCCAGACGCGCCACCATGGAGGGCCCGGCGCTGGTGTCGCCATTGGCCAGATCCCACGCGCGAGCGGCTTCGCGCAAGCGACGGCCCACGGCCTCCAGGAGGCGGTCGCCTTCGCCAATGCCAAGCGAGTCATTGACCCGCTTGAATCGGTCGAGGTCGAGGAAGAGCAGGGCCCCCTCGGTCTCATTCTCCGCCGCATCGCGCGCGACCTGCTCGAGCTCTTTTCTGAAGCGCTCGCGATTGGGCAGCTCCGTGATCATGTCCACATAAGCGAGGCGATGGACCCGTTTCACGCTGGCGTCGAGACGCGCGAACATGCGGTTAAACGCGTTCGCCAGCACCTCCAGCTCGTCACCAGTTTGCACGTCGATGCGAAGATCGAGCTTGCGCGAGCTGGCCAAGCGCGCCGCCTCTGTGAGCTTGCGCACCGGTGCGAGCGTTTTGTTGATGAGGAAGGCGACCAGCGGCAGGAAGACGATCAGCGCACCAAGCGCGATCAGAATTTGGCGCCCCAGGATCGTACCAGCGGGATCTGATACAGCGCTAATCGGAACCGTGCTGACGACGGCCCCGACCAAGCGGCCATCGTCAAAGACCGGCTCGGCGACGCGAATTGTGTCACCAAGGGTTTCGATGCGGGTGTCCACCGCCCCGAGCGCCGACTGGATCAGATGATCCGCCGCGCGATCACCCGCCTGATACATCGCACTGCCCGTTGTCGCGAGAACCCGGCGATTGACGTCGGCGGCATAGACGGAGGAAACGTCCTCGCGCGCACCGAACTCGCTTAGCATCCCGTTCAGGCGGGCCGGTTCGCCGGACCTGAAATACGGGGCGGAATTGGAAGCGAAGAGCTCGGTGATCAATTCAGCGTGGCGAAGACCCGCCGCATTGTTGTCGGTGCGCTTGAGCTGGAACTCAATGCCCATCAACACCGCCGTCGCCGCCACCAAAATGATGCCGCACAAGACGGTGAATTTCATCACCAGCGAACGCATGACGCGCGAAAAAGCGTGTCTAATCGGCGCCATGGGGCCCCCGGAATCTCACACGGCGCACAAGGCGTGCGCCCGCACTCGAGGCAACCCTAGGGACGACAGACTGAAAATCCCGTTAAAGTCCGGAATTTATGCATGACACGCGCTTGAACGGAGCCCGCGCCGCCCTAGGCGGCCGGCAAAATCAGGCCTTCAGCTTCCGCCAAAGTCTTCAATTCCGTCTGCGGGCGCGCACCGAGGTGGGAGATGATCTCGCTCGCGGCGATGACGCCGAGGCGTCCGCAGCTTTCAAGGTCCATGCCCCGGGCATAGGCGGACAAGAAGCCAGCCGCGAACAGGTCGCCAGCACCCGTGGTGTCGCTGACCTCCGCCACATCGCCGGCCGGCACGCGCACTTCGGTGTCGCCGGAGACGATGACCGCACCCTTCTCCGATCGCGTGACCGCCGCGACTCGGGTCTCCGCCCGAACCGCCGCCAGCGCAGCGTCGAAATCGTCCACCTCATAAAGTGACTTCAGCTCCGCCTCATTGGCGAACAAGACGTCGATATGGTTCTTCACCAGCTGGCGGAAGCTGTCGCGATGGCGCTCCACGCAGAAAATGTCCGACAAGGTCAGCGCCACGCGACGGTCATTCGCCTGGGCGATTTCGGCGGCGCGGACAAATGCGGTCTTCGCTTCCGGGCGATCGAACAGATAGCCTTCCAGGAAGGTCACGGTGGAGGCTTTGACCAGCTCGGGATCGATATCATCGTCGACGAGCAGGGCCGAGGCGCCCAGGAAGGTGTTCATGGCGCGGCGCGCGTCCGGCGGAACCGCGATCAGGCAGCGGGCCGTCGCCGGACCGTTTTCCAAAGGCGCCGTGTCGTAATCCACCCCTGCGGCGCGAAGATCGTGGGCGAAGACTTCGCCCAGCTGATCCTTGGCGACCTTGCCGATATAGGCGCCGCGCGCGCCCAGGCTGGCGACGCCGGCCAGCGTGTTGGCGGCGGACCCCCCCGAAATCTCCTGGCCCGGCGGCATGGCCGCATAGAGCGACTCTGCGCGGTCCTCATCGATGAGCAGCATGGCGTCCTTGGCCAGGCCGTGGGTTTCGACAAAGGCGTCATCGACGCGCGCGAGCACGTCGACAATGGCGTTGCCCACGCCCAGCACGTCAAAGCGGATTTCGGTCATCAAAGGTCTCAGATCACAGTGATTGGGAAAAGCAGGCGCGGCTTAGCGCGGCGCGGCGCCGTTCACAAGCACGAAGCTTCACGCTATCTCGCCCGCCAACACCTGATGGAGTTCCGCCATGACCGCCGGCCGCCGCGTTTCTTTCCTCACCTCCGCCGACATGATGAAGGGGCGCGACGGCGCACGGGAAGACTGGTTTGAATACGATCTCGAATTCGGCGCGCTGTCGCGGGCGTGCGAAGCCAATGGCATTGAGCTGGTCAGCTGTATTTGGGATCAACCCTTCGATACCGACAGCTTTGACGCCTTCATGATCGGCACGGTGTGGGATTATCCGCCGAAGCTCGCACTCTTCCTCGACACGCTCGACGCGCTGAACGCCAAAGCGCCCGTGCTCAACTCCCCCGCCATCGTGCGCTGGAACATCGAAAAGACCTATTTGCGCGCCCTGGATGACGCGGGGGCGCCGTCTGTGCCGACCCTGTGGCGCGACACCGCCAGCGCCGAGGCGGTCGCCGAAGCCTTTGAAAGCTTCGGCGCGGATGAAATCGTCGTGAAGCCGCAAGTGGGCGCCGGAGCCTGGCGCCAAGCGCGGATCAAAAAGGGCGAGCCCCTGCCCGCCGCCGATCAACTGCCACCCGCCGCCTGCATGCTGCAGCCCTTCCTGCCCAGCATCCCGAAGGAAGGCGAATACTCGCTGATGGTTTTCGGCGGTCAGCTCTCCCACGGTCTCGTGAAGCGCCCGAAAAAGGGTGACTACCGTGTCCAGTCCATCTATGGCGCGACCGAGGAGGCCTGGACGCCGTCTGATGACGAGCGCGCGACCGCTTTTGACGTTCTCCACGCCGCCGAACGCATCACCGGGGAACAGGACCTGCTTTACGCCCGCATCGACATGGCGCGCGGCCTCGACGGCAAGCTGGCGGTGATGGAGCTGGAGCTGATCGAGCCCTATTTCTATCCTGAACAGGGTCCGGATATGGGTCAGGTCTTTGTCGAGGCCTTGAAGAAGAAGCTCTAGGCCGCGCCCTCGTCCTTGGCCGAAAACCGCGCGATCAGATTTTCCGGGTCATAATCCAGCGGCCGCGCGGGGCGGAACACCCAAGCGATTGAGCCGCCGATCAGCAGGAAGGGAAAGCCGGCCACAGCCAGCAAGGCGCTTTCCTCCACAATTGCGAACCAGCCCATGAAGAAAAGGGCGAGCGCCGCCATCGCCGCACCCAACAGCGCCATGATCACCCGGAAACCAAGCGACTGGCCTTCCACGAAGCGCACTTGATCAAAGCGTGGACGCAAAGCGGTGTGCAACGCCACCAGCAGGCCCTGAAATTCCGCGACATTGTCATCGAAGGCGCCCGTTTGCGCGCGGCGGCTGCCGAACACGATTTCGCCGCCCGCCCCCGTCACCCGGCACACGACCTGGCTTTGCTGACCGGCCATTTCGACCGCCAGGCGGAGCTGGTCGATCTTTGCCAGAGCCACGCGCCGCGCCAGCGTTTCGCCCGCCCAGACCTCGAGACGATCCGCGTACAGCCGCAGCGTCTGAACCGGGCTGAACGGGTTGCGGCGGTCGGTCATCACAGCCAGCGGCGCATCACTCATGGCGGAGCCTTCTTCAAAAGCGCTTGCCCGAACGGGCTGAAACAGGTCAGCTTTATCCCATGACGACCGCCCGCAAATTTCTGGTGATCGCCGACGGGACGGAAGAAAGCCGAACTGCGGCTTACTTCGCCGCACGCCGCGCGCGCAAGACCGGAGGCGGCGTCGTCATCCTCGGCGTGGCGGCGATGGAGGGCGGTTTCGAGCATTGGCTGGGCGTCGGCGACGCCATGCGCGCCGAAGCCATGGAAGCGGCTGAAGCCGCGCTTGAAAGCCTGGCTGAAGACGTCGAAGGCGTTATGGAAGTGCGCCCTGAGCTGCATCTTAAAGAGGATGAACTGGTCAAAGCGCTCAGCGACTTGCTGGAGGCTGATCCCGAGATCGCCATCCTGGTGGTCGGCGCGGCGGCCTCCGGGGACAATCCCGGCCCGTTGGTCGGCGCGCTCGCCAGCGGCCGCGGACTGTTTCATGGCCGGCAAATCCCGGTCACCGTGGTCCCGGCCGGCTTGTCCAAAGAGGCGATCAAGGCGCTGGCCTAGGGCTGATACCCCCCTAATTAGGGCGTTGAAGGACTTGCGCAGACCGCCCGCGTGGGCCACTTGTAGCGCCTAATAACCTAGTTGGAAGCTCGGATACCCCCATGTTCATCCAAACCGAACCGACCCCGAACCCGGATACCCTCAAATTCCTGCCAGGCCGCGAGATCGCGCCGGACACGCCGCGCGAATTCGCAACGCCGGAAGAGGCGGAAACCTCTCCCTTGGCCCGCGAACTGTTCGCTGTCGAAGGCGTGATCCGGGTCTTCGCCGGCGCGGATTTTGTCTCGGTGACCAAGGCGGAAGGTGTGGAATGGGCGCATATCCGTCCAGCGGTCCTGGGCGCGATCGCAGACGCCCTTGAATCCGACACGCCGCTGTTTGAAGACGCCGGAGATGACGGCCATGCCGCCTATGACGGCGAAGCCCAGGGCATTGTCAAAGAAATCATCGATGTGATCGACACCCGGGTCCGCCCGGCGGTCGCGCGCGACGGCGGCGATATCGTGTTTCACAGCTATGACGACCAATCCGGCGTCGTGCATCTGCACATGCGCGGAGCGTGCTCGGGCTGTCCGTCTTCGACGATGACGTTGAAGCACGGGATCGAAAACCTCCTGAAGCACTATGTGCCCGAGGTGAGCGGCGTCGAGGCGGTGCTCTAAGCGATATTGCCTACTGGCTGAGGGCGCTGTTGCGCACTAGCTTGGCTTCATCGCATCTACTCTCTCCAGGAGCTTCCCATGTCCGACACCGGCGCGCCGCTGGCGCTTGAAGATCGTCATTCCATTCTGCCGGACCAGGCGCTGGACCAGCTGTTTCGCGGCGCTCGAACCTTCTATTCCTGGGAGGACAAGGATGTTTCCGAGACCACGCTGCGCGCGCTCTATGAACTGCTGCAGTACGGCCCGACCAGCGCCAATCAGAGCCCGGCCCGCTTCCTTTTCCTGAAGGGCGAAAGCCAGAAAAAGCTGGTGCCGCATCTCATCGAGCCGAATATCGAAAAGACCGTGACCGCGCCGGTGACCGTGGTCGTCGCCTGGGACTGGAACTTCCACGAAAAAGTCCCGCAGCTCTTCCCGCACAATCCGGAAGCTAAGGACTGGTTCGCGTCCGACGACGCACGCTTTGAAAACGGCTTTCGCAATGGTTCGCTGCAAGGGGCCTATCTGATGATCGCCGCCCGCGCGCTGGGCCTGGACTGCGGCGCGATGAGCGGCTTCGACAAGAACGGCGTGGACGAAACTTTCTTCAAAAACGATCCGGAAATGGGCGCATGGCGCTCCAACTTCCTGGTCAATTTGGGCTATGGCACGACCGAGAAACTCTTCCCGCGCCTGCCCAAGCTGAGCTTTGAAGACGGCGCGAAACTTCTCGACTAGGCCTGACGCCTGACGCTCATGACCGCCCCCCTCCTTGTCATCGATACTGTCGGCCCCTGGTGCGCCGTCGCCGTGCGCTGTGGCGATAAAGGTTTCGAGGCTGCCGAGGAGATTGGCCGCGGCCATGCCGAACGGCTGGCGCCCATGGTTGAAGAGATCTTGGCGAAGGCGGACGTGATAACCGGGGCGCTGGATCGTATCGGCGTCAACACCGGCCCAGGCAGCTTCGCCGGCGCCCGCGTGGGCGTGGCTTTCGCCCGCGGTCTGGCGCTGTCCACCGGCGCGCAAGCGGTCGGCGTCGGCCTGTTGGCGGCCTTGGCCCGGCGTGTCGACCCGGAGCGCGCTCACACAGTGATGGCCGTCCATGACGTCAAGCGCGAGGAGTTGGCCTGGACCGTCTTCACCCATGGCGTCGCGGTCACGCCGCTGGAGCGCGGATCGGTGGACCATGCCCGCTCCACCCTGGCCGCCTATGGCGATGTCATCCTGACCGGGTCCGGGGCCGCGGCCCTGGGGGCCGACCCAAGCCATTTCGACCCACGCCCACCGCTTGTTGAATTGTTGGCCTTGACCGCCGAGGCGCCCGCGGACGCGCCGCCTCCAGCCCCGCTCTACGCCCGCCCGCCGGACGCCAAACCGTCGGCGTAGGCCGCCGCGATCGCATCGAAATGATCGAACACCGCCGCAGCGCCGGCGGCCCGCAAGCGGTCTCCATGGCCGGGCGGGCAGTGTCCGCCGCCGACAAAGCCCCAGCAGGTCATCCCCGCCGCGACGGCGGCGCGGACCCCGGAAGCGCTGTCCTCAATGGCGAGGCTCTGCGCCGGATCGACGCCAAGATGGCGGGCGGCGCGCAGATAGAGGTCTGGGGCGGGTTTGGCCGTCTCGACATCCTGCGCGGAGTGGACATGAGCGCCGAACAGCTCGGCCAGGCCGGTGCGCCGCAGCTTGAGCCCCAGCATGTCCCGGTCTGAAGACGACGCGACCGCGCGCGGCGCGGCCAAGCTCGACGCGAAATCGAATACCCCCGGCAGGGCTTCAATGCGTGCGGCGAGTTCCCCATAGGCCTCCGCCTTTAGCGCATCGAAGAAGCCATCGGGCAGATCGCGGCCATGGACGCGGTGATGATCCGCGTTCAAACCGCTCTTAAAGTCGGCCATGCTTGTGCCGACATAGCGAGCGATGAAATCCGCAGGCTCGTATCGAACACCGAGCTTCGCCATAGCCGCGATCTCAATGTCCGTCACGATCGCTTCTGTATTCACCAAAACGCCGTCGCAATCGAAGATGACACCATGGGCCAAGACACGCCTCCTCAAGATCCCGCAGCCGGCCCTGACGATTTGACTCGGATTGCCCGTTTAGGACCAGAGGCGTCAGAGCTTTTCGCAGCGCTGCACATCGAAAGCTTCAACGCCCCTTGGCCCGCCGAAGACTTTGAACGATTGCTCGCATCCTCCGGCGTCATCGGCCTTGTGCTTGAGACTTCAGGCGAACCAGCGGGCCTCGCCCTTATTCGCACCGTCGCAGGGGAGTGTGAGATTCTCACCATCGGCATCGCCCGGGCCGTTCGCCGGGGCGGGCTGGGCCGCCAGCTGCTGACCGCCTGCGAGGGCGCGGCGCGCGAGGCCGGCGCCCGGCGCATCTTCCTGGAGGTTTCCGAAGCCAACGCGGCCGGACAGGCGCTCTACAAGGCCGCAGGCTACGCTGCGGTCGGCCGCCGCAAGGCGTATTACCGGGACGGCAGCGACGCGCGGGTCCTGGCGCGGAACCTTTGAACCCATCGCTTTGTATGGACAGGCCGCCGCAGGCGCGGCTATCACATTAACTCTGTTTGGCCTCATCTAAGGGATCGCCCATGCCGGACCGCATCGAAAAGCTCTGCGTCGAAAAAGGCCTGCGCATGACCGAGCAGCGCCGGATCATCGCCCGGGTGCTCTCGCAGGCGGACGATCATCCCGACGCCGAAGAGCTGCACCGCCGGGCCTCGGCGGAAGACAGCCGCATCTCGCTGGCCACGGTCTACCGCACGGTCCGCCTGTTTGAAGAAGCCGGCATTATCGAGCGGCACGATTTCCGGGACGGCCGGTCACGCTATGAAGAGGCCCAGGATGATCACCACGATCACCTGATCGACATGAATTCCGGCGAAGTGATCGAGTTCTTCGACGAAGAGATCGAAGAGCTGCAGGAAAAGATCGCCAAACGCCTGGGCTACAAGCTCGTCGACCACCGGCTGGAGCTTTACGGTGTGAAGATCAAGGACGGGGAATAAGGCTCATCCTTCCTTCGCCGGCCATCCCCGACTCCGCTGAATGCTTGTCAGCTAAGGCTGATCGACGCATATAGCGCTCATGGAACTCATCAATCATCGGCCGTCGAAAGCTGCGGCTTCTGAACAGACAGCGCCAGCGGGTGCGCCAGAGAGCGAAGCTGTGAGCGTGAGCCACGCTGCGCCTGTCGGCGACGGCGACAAAAAGCGTGTCTTCATCAAGACCTATGGCTGCCAGATGAATGTGTACGACAGCGAGCGTATGCGCGATCTGCTGGGCCCGCTGGGCTATCAGCCGTCGGACACGCCGGACGGCTCCGATCTGGTGATCTTGAACACCTGCCACATTCGCGAGAAAGCCGCGGAGAAGGTGTATTCCGAGCTCGGCCGCCTACGCCCGTTGAAGGAAGCCAAAGAGGCTGACGGCTCGTCCATGACGATCACCGTCGCCGGCTGCGTCGCTCAGGCGGAAGGCGCCGAGATCAAGCGCCGCGCGCCGGTCGTGGATCTGGTGGTCGGTCCGCAGACCTATCACAAGCTGCCCGAGCTGATCGCGGAAGTGCATCGCGGCACGGGCGAAGCGCTCGACACTGAGTTCGAGGTTGAAGACAAGTTTGACGTTCTCGCCGCGCCCGAGCGTCAGATCGACGGCTTTTCCGCCTTCGTCACCGTCCAGGAAGGCTGCGATAAATTCTGCACCTTCTGCGTCGTGCCCTATACGCGGGGCGCGGAGTGGTCGCGTCCGGTCGACCAGGTGGTCGCCGAGGTGCGCGCCCTGGCCGCCAAAGGCGTGCGCGAAGTCACGCTCTTGGGCCAGAACGTCAACGCCTATCACGGCGATGCGCCGTCCGGGCATGAGGAAGATGGAAGCTGGGGCCTCGGCCGCCTGGTGCGCCATCTGGCGCTGATCGGCGGAATTGAGCGCATTCGCTTCACCACCTCCCATCCCAAGGACATGGATGACGAGCTGATCCAAACCTTCGCGGACGAGCCCAAGCTGATGCCGTATTTCCACCTGCCGGTTCAGGCGGGCTCGGACGGCATCCTTAAAGCGATGAACCGCAAGCACACGGCGGCGGACTACATCGCCATCATCGACAAGCTGCGCGAAGTGCGCCCCGACATCGCGATTTCCGGCGACATGATTGTCGGCTTCCCAGGCGAGAGCGAGGAAGACTTTGAGGCGACCATGGAGCTGGTCCGCCGGGTCAATTACGCCTCTTGCTTCTCCTTCAAATACTCCCGCCGTCCCGGCACGCCGGGCGCGGCCATGCATGGCCAGGTCGACGAAGCCGTGAAGACCGAGCGCCTGGCGCGTCTGCAGGCTTTGCTGGCCGAACAGCAGGAAGCCTTCAACGCCTCCATGGTCGGCAAGCGCCTCCCAGTGCTGTTTGAGCGCGAAGGCCGCAATCCCGGCCAGCTGAATGGCCGCAGCCCCTATCTGCAGGCGGTCCATTGCGACGCCCCCGCCGAGCTGATCGGTCAAATCGTCGAGGTCGAAATCACCGGCGCCAGCAAGAACGCTTTGGCGGGCCGGCTTGTCCCGGAGGAGACGCGCGCCGCGTGACCCGTTCCGCTAAACCGCGCCGCACCCGCCGGGAGCCGTCCGAGACGCTCCATTTTGACGATGGCGAACTAATTCGCCTGGTCGCCGGGGCCGGCCATGAGAATTTCGCGCTGATCGAAGCCGAGCTGGACGTCCAGCTCGAAGCGCCCGGCGGCGGCCAGGTGGTGGTGACCGCCGCTGACGGACAGGCGCGCCGCGAAGCCCGCCGCGTCATCAACGCGCTTTACGGCCGAGCCAGCGAAGGCTTGCCGATCGAACCCGCCGACGCCCGCGCCGCCTGCTTGATGGCGGAGGACGACGCCGGCGAAGCCATCGACAGCGTCATCCGCGTGCCGCGCGGCACCAGTTTTTCCGCCCGCACGGACGGGCAGAAGAGCTATGTGCGCGCGCTCAAAGACGACAAGTCCTACGATATGATTTTCGGCGTCGGCCCGGCCGGCACCGGCAAAACCTTACTGGCGGTCGCCTATGGCGCCTCGCAATTGGCGCTGGGAGCCGTTGATCGCCTGATCATCACCCGCCCGGCGGTCGAGGCGGGCGAACGTTTGGGCTTTTTGCCCGGCGATCTAACCGAAAAAATCGATCCTTATCTGCTGCCGATCTGGGACGCGTTGCGGGACTCGCTGGGCCAGCGGGTTTCGGAAAAGATGCGCGAAGAAGGCCGGATCGAAGTCGCGCCGCTGGCCTTCATGCGCGGGCGCACGCTAAACCGCGCCTTTGTCATCGTCGATGAAGCTCAAAACGCCACCGTGCCGCAAATGCGCATGGTCCTCACCCGCTTGGGCGAAGGCTCGCGCATGGCGGTGACAGGCGATCCCACCCAAACCGATTTGCGCCGCGGCGAGCCGTCCGGCCTGCCCCACGCCCTGTCCATCCTGTCCGACGAGCCGCGCATCGCGGTTCATCGCTTTGGGCGCGGCGATGTCGTTCGCCATGGCCTGGTGGCGCGGATTGTCGATGCTTATGAACGCGACGACGCCAAGCGCGAGGGCGGCGGGCGCGAAGGCGGCGATAGATGAGCGACACCGCGCCGCTGCTGGACATCGTCATTGAGGATGAGCGCTGGAGTGCGCTTGACGGCCTCGCCGAGCGCTGCGAAGCCGCCGTCGCGGCGGGTCTTTCCCGGCTGGACGCGTCACGCGGAGGCGAAGTCGTCGTCCTGCTGACCGACGACAAGACCGTGCATGCCCTCAACGCGAGATTCCGCGGCAAGGACAAGCCGACCAATGTCTTGTCCTTTCCCGCACCAGAGGCGGAAGGCTATCCCGGCGATGTGGCGCTGGCGTTTGAAACCTGCGCCATGGAGGCTGAGCGGGACGGCAAAGCGCTGATCGATCATGCGGTGCATCTGGTGCTGCACGGCGTTCTGCATTTGAATGGACTGGACCATAACGAGGAGAACGAGGCCGCTGAGATGGAGGCGCTGGAACGCGCCGCCCTTGAAGCGGTCGGGATCGCCGATCCCTATATCGTCAAAAGGGAGCCATGAGCGAAGACCCATCGTCGCGAAGTTTGCTATCGCAAATCAGACGCGCCATCACCGGCCCGCAAGCCGGATCGGATGATGAAACCCCCGGTTCAGATCTGCATGAGGAGGTCGGCGGCGCCTTCATCCTCAATGTGCGTGAGTACCAGTCCAAACGCGTCGATGACGTGATGGTGCCCCGCGCCGATATCGTCGCCGTGGAGATCGACACCCCGCTTAACGAGCTGGCCAGAGCCTTCAGCGAGGCTGGCCATTCCCGCTTGCCGGTGTTTCGCGAGACCCTTGATGACCCAGTCGGTGTAGCGCACATCAAAGATATGGTCGGGCATCTTTCCCGCTATGCCGAGCATGCCGGCGACGCCGACTGGGGCGATGCGCGCATTCTGGAAGCCATCCGCCGCCCGCTGCTCTACGTGCCCGCCTCGATGCGCGCGATCGATCTTTTGTTGAAGATGCAATCGCGCCGCCAACATATGGCGCTGGTGGTCGACGAGTTCGGCGGCACCGACGGCCTCGTGACGCTGGAAGACTTGCTTGAACCGATCGTCGGCGACATTGAGGACGAGCACGACGAAACGGATACGCCCATGATCCGCGCCAAGCAGCCGGGCTGCTGGGAAGCGGACGCCCGGGCGGAGATCACCGACCTGGAAGCTGTGATCGGGCGCGACATCGCCACCGATGAAGAAGAAGCCGACGTGGACACGCTAGGCGGTTTGATCTTCCGCGTCGCCGGCCGCGTGCCCGAGCGCGGCGAAGTGATCGGGCATCCCTCTGGCTTTGAATTTGAAGTGCTGGATTCCGACCCCCGGCGGATCAAGCGGGTGCGGGTGCGCACCACCACGCCCAGCGCGGCCACCAGCGAGCGCGACGACCCCTCCCCCGCGAGCGGCGCTGACGGATCGTGATCTCAGGGCCGGCGCCTCTACACCGCCTGGCCAGGGCTGCGCGGCGTGGGCGCGCGCGCCTGCGCGCCTTGCGCGGCTGGCCCTTGCTCTTGCTGATGGCGGGACTGGGGGCGATCAGCGCACTCGCTCACGCGCCATCCCATTTTCAGCCCGCCCTCATCCTCGGCCTGGTCATCCTGGTGCTGACTTTGGACGATGCCAGGGCGACCGGAGCCCCGCTTAAAGCGGGCTTCGCCCGGGCTTGGGCGTTCGGCTTCGGGCAGTTCCTCGCCGGCACATTTTGGGTCGCCAACGCCTTTCTGGTCAGCGCGCAGGACCATGCCTGGCTGATTTGGGCGCCGCTCACCCTGCTGCCGGGGGGGCTGGCCTTGTTTTGGGGGCTCGCGGGAGCGGTCTATGCCCGTCTGAAGGTGCGTGGCCCAGCCCGGATCGCGACATTCGCGGTCATCTTCCTGACGGTTGAAGCGCTGCGATCCGTTGTTCTGTCCGGCTTTCCCTGGAACCTACCCGGCCATGTCTTCGAAGCCGGCGCGCCGGTCAGTCAGATCGCCAGCTTGATCGGTGCGCTGGGCTTGTCCGCCTTGACCCTTTACGCCTTCGCGGCGCCGGCCGCCCTGTTCGGGCGCGGCGCGGCTGTGATCCGAGCCTATCCGCTGATGCTTGCCGTCCTCGCGCTTGGAGCCGCTTGGGTCTGGGGCGCAGCGCGGCTGGCTGACGCGGAGGTGAGACCGGTCGATGTCCAGCTACGGATCGTCCAGCTTGATCGCGACCAGACCCAATTGCGCCCAGAGGCGCGGTTTGAAATCCTGGAGGAGTATCTGGCGCTGACGATACAACCGGGACTAACCGAGGCCGACCTGGTGATCTGGCCGGAAGGCTCGGTCCCGGCCTATCTGCTCAATGAACCTGCGTTATTAGAGCGCATTCATGACGCGCTGCCGACCGGCGCGCGCCTGGTCGCGGGTGCGCCGCATGTCGTCTGGGGGCCGGACGGCGTTCCGCAATCCTTCCATAACGCCCTTCATGCTCTGCGCGTCACAGCTGACGCTCTGGTTGTTGAGGCGCGCTATGATAAAGCCAAGCTTGTGCCATTTGGAGAAGCCAACACGCTGGCGGCGCTGACTCGGCCCTTCGGCCTAGAAACCCTGTCCCAATATGGCATTGGCTTTGACCCGGGGCCCGGCGCACAAACCCTTACACTCGGCGACCTACCCTCATTCGCCCCTCTGATTTGCTATGAAGTGATTTATCCACGATACACGTTAAGGGAGAATAATAGGCCCGCCTGGCTCCTGAATATTTCAAATGATAGTTGGTACGGGCACTCGGCGGGACCGGCGCAGCTGCTTAATCAAGCGGCCTATCGCAGTATAGAAGACGGCCTTCCTTTGGTCCGCTCAGCCACAGCGGGTATGTCGGGCCTTATTGACCCCTACGGTCGAGTCGTGCACATTGCCAGCGTTGATGAAAGCCAAGTCCTTGATCTTGCTTTACTTGCAAGCTTGGACGAACCTTTCTACGGACGGCATGGGGATGGTCCGTGGCTGATCGCCTTTGCGATTCTGATCGGGCTGGCCCGGATTTTGCCAGTGTTTGCAAGCAAGCGAGTGTAATTCTGTAACGCACCGAAGCTCGCTAAGGTTTAATTTGTCATTCATGCCTTTGAGGCGCTGAGTGTTTGCATAGAAGGTGTAGAACCATGACCAGCCAAGCTAATCCTCGTGGACCGAACGCGGTCGACCGCCATGTCGGATCGCGCATCCGCTTGCGTCGTCAGCTTCTGAACATGAGCCAGGAAAAGCTTGGCGAGGAACTCGGCGTCACCTTTCAGCAGGTCCAAAAATACGAGCGTGGCACCAACCGTGTCGGCGCCGGCCGCCTGTTCATCCTGGCCCGCGTGCTCGATGTTCCAGTCTCCTTCTTCTATGACGGCGTCTCCGATGCGATGACGGCGCCGGGCTTTTCCGAAGGCGACCAAACGCCGATCGTCGACGACTTCATCCAATCCGCTGACGGTGTTGCGCTGGCTCAGGCCTTCGCCCGCATAGGCGACGCCAAGGTGCGCCGCCGCATCCTTGAACTGGTCCGCACGCTGGCTGCCGAAGAAGCTGAAGCTGCAGCCTCCGGTGAAGTCTGAGCGACGGGCCTTGCCTTAGCCGAGCGAATGGGCTTTAAGCCGACCATATAAAGCGCCCTTTATATGGAGCTCCTTCTTTGGCCCGCACCTCCTATCTCTTCACCAGCGAAAGCGTTTCTGAAGGCCATCCGGACAAAGTCTGCGACCGCATTTCCGACGCCGTCGTCGATCTTTTCCTGTCCAAGGACCCGGTGGCCCGGGTGGCGTGCGAGACGCTGACGACGACGAACCGTATCGTGCTGGCCGGCGAAGTGCGCTGCGCTGGCGAGATCGACAATGCCGAAATCGAAGACGCCGCTCGCAACGCCGTGAAAGATATCGGCTACGAGCAGGACGGCTTCCACTGGGAAAACGCCCACTTCCACAATTATCTGCACGAGCAGTCCGCCGACATCGCGCAAGGTGTGGACGAAGGCTCGGGCTCCTTCACCGAAGAAGGCGCGGGCGACCAGGGCATCATGTTCGGCTATGCCTGTGATGAAACGCCGGAGCTGATGCCCGCGCCGATCATCTACTCTCATCAAATCCTCAAAGAGATGGCGCGCCTGCGCAAATCCGGCGAGCGCCCGGAATTTGAGCCCGACGCTAAATCGCAAGTCACCCTGCGCTATGAAAACGGTCGCCCGGTCGAAGTGACCAGCGTCGTGGTCTCCACGCAGCACAAAGAGGGCGTCGCGCTCGACGCTGTGCGCGAGCTGGTCCGCCCGATCGTCGCCGGCGTGCTGCCCCATGGCTGGTTCCCGCCGGAAGACGAGTTTTACGTCAACCCGACCGGTAATTTCGTGATTGGCGGCCCGGATGGGGACGCAGGTCTGACCGGCCGGAAAATCATCGTGGACACCTATGGCGGCGCCGCGCCCCATGGCGGCGGCGCGTTTTCGGGCAAAGATCCGACCAAGGTGGACCGGTCAGCGGCGTATATTTCCCGCTATCTGGCGAAGAATGTCGTCGCGTCGGGGCTCGCCAAGAAGTGCACCATTCAGCTCTCCTACGCCATCGGCGTGGCGAAGCCGCTGTCGGTCTATGTCGACACCCATGGCACCGGCGAGATCGATGAGGCCGTCCTGGAAGCCAAGCTGCCGGAGATGGTGAACCTCTCCCCGCGCGGCATTCGCACGCATCTGGGCCTCAACCGCCCGATTTATGAGCGCACCGCCGCCTATGGCCATTTCGGCCGTACGCCGGCGGACGATGGCGGTTTCTCCTGGGAGAAGACCGATCTGGTGAATGATCTTAAGAGCCTTGCCTAAACGCGTCGCTCAAGACCGGAACGCATCGGGCCAGACCGCCAGGTCTGGCCCGTTTTCGTTTCAGGCCAAGCGCCTGGGCGGCCGCCGCCGCTGCGGGATTTCAGCGTAGGCCTTGTTGATCCGATCGCGCTTGCGTATGGCGGCGCGCAAAGGAAGCGACCCAGGTATTCAGCCATGAGTGATCACCCCAAAAACAAGCGCCTATTCGGCCGCTCTCAGGGCAAAACCTTGTCCGCCCGCCAGCAGCGGGTGGTCGACACGCTATTGCCGAAGCTCAGCTGGCCCGATGAAGGCGAGGCGGATCCGAAAGCCCTCCTGCCCAACGCCGACCGTCACGTCTTGGAGATCGGCTTTGGCGGGGCGGAGCATCTGATCGGACAGGCGGCCCGAGCGCCGAAGACCGGATTTCTGGGTATTGAGCCCTTCCTTAACGGTGTCGCCAAAGCGCTGACCTCGATTGAAGATCAGGGTTTGACCAATGTGCGCGTGAAGCGGGCCGATGCGCGTGACGAGATCATCCGCATGCCCGACGCCAGCTTCGATCAGATTTACCTGCTCTTCCCCGATCCCTGGCATAAATCCCGCCACGCCAAGCGGCGCTTGGTGCAGCCGGACACGGCGGCGGAGCTCGCCCGCCTGCTCAAACCCGGCGGCCGCCTGCGGGTGGCGACGGATGTGAAATCCTATGCCGACCACGCCTTTCCGATCCTGCTGGCGACGCCAGGCTTGCACTGGACCGGGCAGGCGGCGGCGGACTGGCGGGACAATCCCGCCGACCACATCGTGACCCGCTACCAGTCGAAGAATCTCGGCGACATCGCGCCGGTCTTCTTCGACTTTGAGCGGGTCTAGCCGCACCGCCCGGAATACGCCGCCTGATAATCCGCGCCCCAGCAACGCAGGAAACGGTCCAGCACCGGCAGGTTTGGCGGATCGGTGACGAAGCCCTCGGGCATCTGGATGTTGGGGTTTTCCTCCAGCCATCGCTGACGCGCGGCCTGCTCCTCTTCATCGGGTGCAAAGGCCAGAAGGGCGTCCCGCGCCGCCTCCAATGCCCGCCGGTCGCCGCGCAGGAAGGCGATGGTCGCGTCGGCATAAAGGTCCCAGGGGCCGCCATCATTGTGCTTGGCCACCTCAAACAGGGCGATGGCGCGCGCCTGCTCGCCGGCATAAGCATAGTTCTGCCCGGCATGCCAGTTCAGCATACGAAGCCCGTCCGGGTCTGCGCCCGGCGCATGGTCGCGATAGATCTCAATAAGCTCGCCGGTGGCCACCCAGCAGGCTTCGCGTTCGCCATAGGGCCGCCAGCCGCCGTCGAAATCTTGATCGAAGTCCTGCTGAGACAGGCTCAAGAGGCCGCCCAGCACCTCAGCGTCGAGACCGCACGCGGCAAGGCGCGTGACACTACTGTCGTCGAGCGATGCCAGAATGGCGTCAGCGTCCGCTGGCTGAGCATTATGGGCGGCAAGCGCAAGGGCGCTCGCGAAGATGGATGTGAGCATAGGTGTCCCCCAGAAGGTCGGCGGACAGCTTAGGCGCGCGCGGCAAACCCCGTCACCTGACGATTCCGTCACGCTCAGCACCGGCGCCTTGCGCTTTTATGGGCATAGGCGTATATCCCCTGCCAACAGTTCGATCCGTCGGATGACGATATCGAGCGGCTCGGGCAACCGGGCCGCTTTTTTTAATTCCTCGACACGCCATGCCGGAGACGCCCTTGAAGACCAGCACGCCCCAGGACGAGCGCATTCTCGCTCTCGTAGAGCCCGTCGCGGACGCGATGGCGCTGGAGGTGGTGCGCATTCGGGTGATGGGCGGCAAGAAGACCACCGTTCAGATCATGGCTGAGCGCACGACCGATGGCGGCATGGATGTCGCCGACTGCGCCAAGCTGTCTCGCGCCGTCTCGGCGGTTTTTGAGGAAGAAGATCCGATCTCGGGCGAGTATAATCTGGAAGTGTCTTCGCCGGGGATCGACCGGCCTTTGACCGCGCTGCACCATTTTGAGCGCTGGGAAGGCTTTGAGGCGAAGTTGGAGCTTGACCGGCTGGTGGAAGGGCGCAAGCGCTTCCGCGGCATCTTGGCCGGGGTCGAAGACGAGAGTGTGGCGATTGATCTGCAGGGCGAAGAAGACACCGCCCTGATCCCATTTGATTGGATCGCCGACGCCAAGCTGGTGATGACAGATGCTCTGGTTGAAGCGAGCCTGAAGGCGCGCGGTGACCAAGGCGGGGACGAAAACGCGTAACCAAGGCGCGGAAACACAAGAAGGAGCGCAATCATGGCCATCGGGGTCAGCGCGAATAAGCTGGAAATCCTGCAGATCGCCAAGGCGGTCGCCCAGGAAAAGCTAATCGATGAATCGATCGTTCTGGAAGCCATTGAAGAGGCGATCCAGAAAGCCGCCCGCTCGCGCTATGGCGCCGAGCTGGACATCCACTGCAATATCGATCCGAGAACCGGCGAGATGCGTCTGACCAGCCGCATCACCGTGGTGGAGGAGGTGGAGAACGACACCCACCAGCTGACCCTCGAGCAGGCGCGCAAGACCGACCCCGAGGCCGAGATCGGCACCTATTACGAGGAAGAGCTGCCGCCGATCGAGTTCGGCCGCGTCGCCTCCCAGACCGCCAAGCAGGTGATCACCCAGAAGGTCCGTGAAGCCGAGCGCGCGCGCCAGTACGAAGAGTACAAGGACCGCGTGGGCGAGATCGTCAACGGCATCGTCA
>CAZAGE010000026.1:0-47324 GCA_964484345.1 uncultured Oceanicaulis sp.
ACGTGCCGGGCTTTTTGCCGGGCACCAAGCAGGAATATGGCGGCCTGATCAAACATGGCGCGAAGCTGTTGTTCGCCTATGCCGAAGCCACCGTGCCCAAGCTCACCGTCATCACCCGCAAGGCCTATGGCGGCGCCTATGACGTGATGGCGTCCAAGCATCTGCGCGGCGACATCAACTATGCCTGGCCGACCGCTGAAATCGCGGTGATGGGCGCCAAGGGCGCCGCGGAAATCATCCACCGCAAGGATCTCGGCGATGACGAGAAAATGGCCGAACACGTCAAAGAATACGAAGACCGCTTCGCCAATCCCTTCGTGGCGGCCTCCCGCGGCTATCTCGACGACGTCATCATGCCCCACAATACAAGGTGGCGCTTGATCCGCGCCCTGCGCACCCTGCGCGGCAAGGAGCTCTCCAACCCCTGGAAGAAGCACGACAATATTCCGTTGTGAGGGGAGTTTCACGCTCCCCCTCGTTCCCAGCGAAAGCTGGGATCCATTCGGACAAGAGCTCCAGCGCTCGATGATCTTGGGCCCCAGCTTTCGCTGGGGAAGAGGCGGTGCGGTTGAACCAAGTAATCCCCGCCCCCACAAACCCACCTTAAACTTCCCCACCTCTTCCCCGCACAGGCGGCGGTCGCGACGCGTCACGATTGGGGGAAGGGCGGTGTCTGGGTGGTTGCGGGCTTCAGGGGAGAAATCTTGCCTGGATGCGAGGTCTGCGGGGCCCGGCGACAGCGAGGTCGAAATCCTGGCGAAGTGAGCCCAAACTTGCGCGATGGCCCTTGGGTTGAGCGCGGGCGAAGCGAGCCATTCCCGCCAGGCTATTGTAAACCGTAAGGTATTGGCCCGCTTGAAACGCACCGTGCGCGGGCGGTCCGCCCGGCGTTTTAAACCTGCATGCGTTCGGCCGGAAAGGCCGCCCGCGCAAGCCGTCTGATAGGCGCTGGCTGAAAGGTCGAGCGGGTTTTGGCGTGCCGGTTCTCCAGGCGTCTCTTTCCCAGCGAAAGCTGGGATCCACCGGGCCAAGCGCCTGCGCTCGACGATGATGGGCCCCAGCGTTCGCTGGGGAAGAGGGCTGAGGTTGCAGCGACGAGTTTTGTCTTCCCAGCCAGCCCCAACCGCCTCTAACGTCATCCCATGACCACCCAGCCCGACACCGCGCTTGATGAGATTGTGCCCGTTCAGGAACTGACGGAGCGCCTGCAGCAGGTGCTCGCCTGGATCGAGACGCAGCTCTTGTCGGTGGATGTGGCGATCCAGCTCGGCGTCATTCTGGCGGCCTTTATTCCCGCGCTGCTGGTCGGACCGCGGCTGCGCAAGATGGGGCTGGAGGCGACCAAAAGGTGGCTGGATAATCCGCTCGTGGGCCGCTTATGCCGGGCGCTCTTGGTGTTGATGACGCCGCTGGCGCTCTACTTGTTGCTCACAGGGGCGAGGGTTGGGCTGGCGACCGGCGGACGGCCCACGGCGGTTGTGGAGGCGGCGCTGTCGCTTCTCACCGCCTGGCTGGTGATTAGGGCGGTGACGCTGATCATCCGGTCTAAATTCTGGTCGAATGTCGCCTTCTATATCGCCTGGCCGATCGCGGCGCTTGATGTGTTCGGTTTGCTCGACGATGTCATCGCTCAGCTGCAGATGCTGGCCATTCCTCTGGGCGAAACCGAGGACGGCGAGCCGGTCCAGCTGACCTTATTGGACGTGGTGCGCACGCTGATCTATTTCGGCGCGCTGTTCTGGGCGGCGAGCTTTGCGACCAAAGCCATCGACCGCCAGCTGGATAAAGCCGAAGAGCTCTCACCGGCCTTCAAGGCGCTGATCTCCAAAACGCTGGGCATATTGTTGCCGGTCCTGGCGCTTTTGATCGCCTTGCAGATGGCGGGCTTTAACCTGGCGACGCTGGCGATCTTCTCCGGCGCGGTGGGCATCGGCATCGGGCTGGGTCTGCAGCAGACGGTGTCGAATTTCGCCGCGGGCTTCACCTTGCTGGCGGACAAGTCGATCAAACCGGGCGACGCCATCGAGATTGACGGCACGTTCGGCTGGGTGACGGGCATGCAGTCGCGCTATGTCTCCGTGCGCACCCGCGACGGGACAGAGCTGCTCATTCCCAACGACCATTTCATCATGAATGGGGTGGTCAACTGGTCCAAGTCCGACAAGGTCGTGCGCCTGCACGCGCCCTTCGGCGTCAGCTACGCCACGCGGGACTTAAAGGCCGTGCAAAAGCTGGCGGAGGAGGCGGCGATGACGGTGGACCGCGTGGTCTCGACCAACAAGCCGGTCTGCAATGTGATGGAGTTTGGCGACAGCTCGGTCAATTTCGACCTGCGCTTCTGGATAAGGGATCCGGAAAACGGCCAATCCAACGTGCGCAGCGATGTCTACCTCGCGGTCTGGGAGGCCTTGCACGAGGCCGGCGTCGAAATCCCGTTCCCGCAGCGCGACATCTATATCAAAGAGATGCCGCACCGGGCGGATTAGGACCGGCGCCGGCGTACTCTACATCAGCCCGATTTCCCGCAGGCGCTCTTCAAGATAGGCGTGCGCTGTCAGCGGCTCGGGATAGCGATCGGGATTGTCCGCGCTCACACATCCCGGCAGCGTTTCAATCAGGAAGTCCGGATTAAAGTGCAGGAAGAAGGGTGTGGAATAGCGTGAAAACGCCATCCGCTCTTTGCTCGGATTGATCACCCGGTGGGTGGTGGAGGGCAGGACGTTATTGGTCAGGCGCTGCAGCATGTCACCGACATTGATCACCAGCGCGCCCTCGGGCGGCTGGACATCCATCCACTGACCATCGCGCGTCTTGGCTTGAAGTCCGGCTTCTTCCGCGCCCAGCAACAGCGTGATCACATTGATGTCTTCATGGGCGCCCGCCCGCACGCCGCTCGGTTCGCCGTCGATCGGCGGATAGTGCAACAGGCGCAGAATGGAATTGCCCTGGTCGACGGTTTTTTCGAACCAGTGCTCGTCCAGGCCCAGATCTTTGGCGATGGCGCGCAGCAGCACCGCGCCCATCTCGTCGAGCGCCTCATAAAGCGCCTTGGTGGAGGCGTCGAAGCTCTCAATCTCGGCGACCGAGATATTGTCCGGCATCACTTCGCGATAGGCATGGCCCTCGGGCAGATCGCGGCCCAGATGCCAGAACTCTTTGAGGTCCTTCGCCGTCATGCCTTTGGCGTTTTCCGTCCCGAACGGCGTATAGCCGCGCTGACCAGCTTTGTCGGGATCGAAATAGGCTTGTTTCACGGCTTCGGGCAGCGCGAAGAAGGCTTTGGTGTCTTCAAGCGCTTTGTCGATCACGCCCTGGTCGACGGGATGATCGCAGACGATGGCGAAGCCGGTCTCTTTAAAGGAGCGACCCAGCGCGCGCGCAAACCCGTCCGGGTCGGTGGCGGCTTGGGCGAATGAAACCGGGGTGAGGATGGGGGTGAGGGTGTCGGTCATGATGGGTGTTTAGCCTTCGCTCGCAGTCTCGTGAAGCGTGCTGCGCGTGAGCCTTTGGTCGCAGGCTGGGCAATGGGGCGCAACGGCCTTTTTCACCCAGCGCCCCATTGGGGGCCGGCCATGCCCTTGTCATCAGCGTGAGCGCAGGCGTGAGGCCGGCGGGGCGAGGGCGTGGCGTGGTGTTCGAGCAACGCAGGTCCGTCCGAGTGCGCCCGCAGAGCCCTGACGGCTTCTGACCGGGCGAACTTCATGCTTTTCTGATGAGGGGGATTGTCGTGAGGGGGCGGCATGACAGCTTGGGCTGAACAACCGCAACGGTTCAGCGTGCGCTATGGCGCGCGCAATCCTTGGCTTGCGCCCCGGCCACGGGCCGCGCTCTATCTTGTCTGGCGCGGATTGGTCGCGGGGTTTCGTCCGGCCCTCTTTCTGAGCCTGCTCGCTGCTTCTGTGGTCTTCGCCGGCCTTGCCGCACAAATCTTGCCCAGGCCTTCCGCGCCGCCCCCGAGCCTGAGCTTGGCGATCGACCGCGCGCTTTTCGAGGCGGTTCCCGCCGATGCCGACAGGCATGCCTATTGGGTTGATGTGCTCGAGGCCTCGCTTCAAGTCGAACGCCGGACCATGCCCGACATCGCGCAGGCGCGCGCTGTGGCGTCGGCCTATATGGCGATGCGGGGGCGGGAAGCGCTGGCGCTGGAATTGCTGGCCGATGGCCGCCGTCGGAGCCATGTGGAAGCCGAGCTGCGCGCCCAGCCCGCCTGGATTCGCGAGCGGCGGCTCCGAGAGGCGGTCGAGGTCCGGCTGGAGGCCGGACGCGCGCAAGGCCTTGAGCCTGAGACGTTGATCTTTGCGCCCCGGGTCCTTCGTGTGCGATTGCAGCGGGCCGACGCCTTATTCGGACCGGCTCTGAGCGATGCAGAGGCGTGGTTCGTCGCGCCTGGCGATCGCGCGCTGGCGCTCGACGCCTTGCCGGGGCTCACGCCGCGCACGGCAAGACTGTATGGTGATTTGCGCGGTCTGGTCGTGCGCGGCTGCGCGCTCGGCGCGCTGATGAACCGCCCGACCGGTCAATGCCGGATTGGATTTCTGCCAAAACCGCAGGCAGACCCGGTCCTAGCGGGCTTGTCCCTCGCGGTCGCCGGCGCGGCGCCGGAACGCCGGAGCGGCGCCCGGATTATAAAGGCGGCCTGGGCGGCGGGCCTGCTGGATGCGTCACTCGCGGAGGAGATCAGCTTTGGGCCAGACCCTGTGCTGGGGCGGGAGGCGGTGCTGGCCTCCGCCATGCCGGTCCTCGCTCAGGCCGGAGAAGCCTGGACGCAGCCGGCCCGGTTCGACACAGCCTCCGCGCGCGTCGCCCAGGAGGCGGGGCGGGCCGCCCGCATCAACACGCGCGAACGTGACCGGCTGTTTGATGCGTTCACAGCGCTGAGGCGTGAGGTGGGGGCGCTGAGCGCCATGCGCCTGGCGGACACGGTGAGAGACATCGAGGACGCCGAGGAACTCGCCCGCTTGGCGCAAGCGGCTGACGGTCGCTTGCTCGCCCTTCATGCGTTCAAAGGCCCTGAGCTGCTTGCCGTTCTTGATGCCGGCGAGGCGCAAGAGGTGGAGCGTTGGGATGTGTGGGCTTGGCCGCGCCGTGCGCAACATTTCGCCGCACTGTCTTTGGCGGCTCTTTTAGCGGCGCTCGGCGTGCTCGGCCTTAGCCTGTACCATGGCCGCAAGCGCAGGCGGGGCGGGTCTCCCGGGATGTTCGAGCGTATCGATGCGGCGATGAGCCGGTTAACACTCGGTAGGAATCTCTAACGGATTTAAAGGGTTAATCGGAGCAGTTTTTGATTCGGATTAACCGGGCGCTTACCCTCATTGGACATTCTTTGCCCGTACGCAGCCGGAACCGAAAAGGCATGGCGTGCATGGTGGGACGCGGCGAGGACACGGAGAAAACTCCGGCCCGCCGCCTCAAAGGTAGGGAAGACGACAATGGCTTTTACTGACGTGGAAACCGCACAGGCCCATGAAGCGATCAACACCGACCCGAGCGGTGAAGATCTGTGCAAGCTGGGCCTTCTGTATTCGACTGGCCAGTGCGGCGTGGTCGATTTCATTGAAGCGCATAAATGGTTCAACCTGGCCGCGCTGATGGGCTCTGAACCAGCGAAACACTATCGCAGTGAAGTCGCGGGCGAGATGGACACCGACCAAATCGCTTCCGCGCTGACCGCAGCGCGCGAATGGCTGTCCACGCGCCACTAAGATAGAGTCCGTTACAAGACGGCCCGCCTTTAAGGCGTTCGCCGCTAGTCGTTGAAAATGCTATCGGCGAACGCAAAGGCGAAGGCTTGATCGAGCGGAATGATGTTGCGGACATATAGCTCAATGAAGTCATTGACTTCAGCGATGCTCGAGCGCGGCACGAAGACGATATCGTGACGGGTGAGGGGTAAGTTGTCGGCCCCGGTGCGCCCTCTTAGCGCCCTCGAAAGATCGACCTCGCGCAACATTACGCCGCCATTGTCTGCGCGGCGCAGCACCGCGACCGACCCGCGGCGCGCCCTTATGGTCGGCCCGCCGGCCAGCAGAACCGCTTCCAGCACGCCAACGCGGGCGGAGGGTAGGTCGATCAGGCCCGGCTCATTGACTTCGCCGCCGACAATGATGCGCTGCGAGCCGAAGCTTGCAGCCCGCACTTCAATGATCGGATCGCGCAGCACGGACGCATAGCGCGTCGCGAAGCTGTTTGCGGCTTCCGGCGCCGTTTGCCCCGCAACGGCGACCCCTCCCGCCAGCGGCAAATTGACTCGACCATCGGGACCGACCGGGTATTCGCCGGATAACTCGGTTGCGGTATGGACGGTTACGTCAACCACGTCGCCGGGAAAGAGCCGGTAGGCCGGGGCGCTGTCGGTCCACGGCTGGAAACGCGCCGTTTCGCTTCCCACTGGGGCGCCGGGGGTGGTGTCGAAGGCCGGAACCGGGGCGTCCGAGACGCTGGTGCAGCCGGCGGCGAATGCGCCGGTGAGCGCTGCCAGGGCCGCCCGTCGTGTGATCGCCGTCATGGCGCACCTCATCAATCTTGTCGCAGGGTTACTCAAACCGGCTTCGGCTAAGGAAAAATTAAGCGCGTTCAGGCGGTATGGCGGTGATGAGTGAGTCTACCCCATACGACCGCGCCGGGCGCAGCGTCCCGCAGCGCGAGCTGGATTTGTTTGATCTGGTCGCTTTCGTGTGGACGCAAAAGCTCCTCGCCCTGGTTGTGGCGGTGATCCTTTTCTTTCCTTTGGCCTTTTTGGCGTGGACAGCGCTCATACCGACCTATGAGGCGGAAACCCGGCTTCTGGTGATTCTCGATGAGAATGACCTCGCCCCAGGCGCGGCAGGATCGGGCGGGGCTTTCACCCTCGATCAGGTGATGGAATCTGAAAGCCAGATTCTTGATTCGGATGCGGTGCGCCGCCGGGCGATTCTAGCGCGCAAGGGGAGCTCGAGCTCGGGACAGCTCAGCGCTTTGCGCCAAGGTTTCAGCGTTTCACGCACGCCGAACGCCAGCGTCCTTGTCGCCTCGTTTGAGGCCGAGGATCCCGATGTCGCCGCGAACACGCTGAATGCGCTGATCGATGCTTATCTGGAATATCGCGTCGAGCTTTTGGTCGGCGCGCCCGGGGAGGGCGTCGAGGAACGCTTGGAGGCCGCAGAGGCCGATGCGGCGCTGGCTGAAGCGGATTTGCGCGCTTTCTTGAATGAAAACGGGCTGGTCGACTTTGAAAGTGAGCGCGACGCGCTCATCGTTCGTATCGCCGATCTTCGCGCCCGCTATTTGTCCGCGGAGGCGGAAGCCGCGACCGGGCGAAGCTTCGCCCAGTCGCTACAGCAACGCTTGAGTAATATCCCTGAAAATATTGAACTTTATGTTGAAAACAGTGTCAGCGGCCAGCTCCTGGAGCTGGAGGTTCGCCGTCAGGAATTGCTCGCCCGCTACCAACCCAGCGCGCCGCCAGTCCTCGCGATCGAGCGCGAGATTGAAGCGTTGAACGCCTTTATTCGCGCCGGCGGCGCGGAGGGGCGCGGCCAGCGCCGCACGGGCGTCAACCCGGTTTGGCAAGCAATCGAATCAGAGCGCCTTCAGCAGGAAGCCTTCGCCGCCAGTCAAACCCAGCTCGCCGTCTCGCTGGAGCGCCAGCTCAACGAAGCGCGGATCGAGGCCGATCGGTTGCGGGGGCTGGCGCCGGAACATGACCGCCTCGCACGCGCCGTGACGGCCCGTTCGGAAGCGGCGCAACGGCTCTCCGCCCAGGCGGCTGACGCCTCCGCGCGCCGCAATGCGCCGCCCGGGGCCGCAGACGCTGTGCGGGTGGTGGAGCGCGCCAGCCCGCCCTCAGAGGCCAGCTCCTTGCGCATGCCGGCTTTGATGGCGATTGCGGTCTTTGCCGGCGGGGTGGGCCTTCTAGCTGCCTTGCTGCGGGGTTATTTCGTATCCACGCCGCCGCGCCAGAGCCCGACAGCGCCAAGCCGCCGCCCGCGCCAGCGTCCCGCGGCGCCATCCCACCCTCCGGCCGATGCGGGTGCGCATGCGGCGCCGCCAGATCCAAGCGCGTCGCGCCGCAAACTTCCGGTGCTCGCACGTGTAGGCCGCCAAACGGCGTCAGCAGCTCGTTAACCAACGCGGCCTAACTTCCTGTTGCAGAAGGAAAGGTGCGCCAGAAAGATGGCATTTGAGGCGGAGCTGGACGGGCTCGCTCGTCGTCTGTCGCCACGCGGTGAGCGTGCGCGGGCGGTTTTGCTCGTTCCAATTTCCGCTCATGCCGGCGCTGCTGCGGTGGCGCAGGGCCTCGCCAGCGCTTCCTCAGAGCAAACGGGGCGTCCGGTTTGGCTCTACGATCTTGATTTCTCGGGCAATCGCCACGCCAGCGCGAGCAAGCTCAGCGGCGAAGCCTTCGCGGGCGAGCTGGGCGGGTTGCGATTCTGGCGCGCGGAGCCTGGCGGAGCAGGGCGTTTGGCCCTGCGCAGGAAAGCAGACGCGCCAATCTATGTCAGCCGGTTTGAACGCCCGTCAGGCGCGGTGCGTCGGGTGGTGTTCCATCCGGCTGCGGAATATTGGCGCAAAGCCCGGGGCAGTTGCGGCTTGGTTCTCGTCGATGCGCCTTATGGCTCGGCGGGCGTGACTAGCCTGGCGGTCGACATGGACGGTGTCATTCTCGTCGCGGACGCCGTGCGCGATAGCCGGGCGGCGGCCGACCTGATGGCGGATCGCATTGAAGCGGCCGGAGGCCGTGTGTTGGGCGCCGTCCTCACCAATGCGGGGCCGGATCGGTGAGCGAGGCTTTCGCGCTCGCGGACCGGTGGCGCAGCGCTGCGCCGAGATTCGCGTTCTGGCCCGCCCTTGAAACGGGCGCAGCGCTGTTGTTGCTGCTGCTGTTTTCGCAGGCGCTGATCGGGCCGCTCTTCACCAACGAAACCGATCCCAATGGTGGGGAGGCGCTGCGCCTGATCTGGCCGCCGGTCTATCTCGTGGCGCTTGTATTGATCGGACTGAATCCGGCGCCGGTGATGCGTGTGTTGATGCGCAGCTGGCCATTGGTGCTGTTGGCGGCCCTCACGCTCATCTCGGCGGCCTGGTCGATCGACCCGGGCACCACGATGCGCCGGGGTCTGGCTGTGGTGATGACCTTAGCGTTCGGCCTTTGGCTGGCGGCGCGCTATTCTTGGCCCGATCTGATCCGCCTGATTGCTTTGATGTTCGCGATTCTGGCGATCGGCAGCGCCGTCGCGGGCGCGCTGTTTCCAAGTTTCGGGATCATGGATGAAGTTCATGTCGGAGCCTGGAAAGGCTTGTGGTGGCAGAAGAATACGCTCGGCGCCGTGATGGCCTGGGCGAGCTTGTCTTTCATCGGCGCGGGATTTGCCGCGCGCGGGGCGGTCGAACAGCGAATCTGGTTTGGCCTGGTCCTGCTCTCCGCCGCCTTGGTGTTGCTGTCGACCTCGCGCACTGCGCTGTTGGCGTTGATGATTTGTACGCTCGGTCCGCTGGCGATTGCGCTGACCCGGCGAGGGTTCGGCTTCGCGGCGCTTGCGATTTTCGGTGGAATATGCGGGGTGTTATCGGTGCTTGGCGTTATCCTCGTCGGCCCGGGAGTGATCCTTGAAGCCCTGGGTCGAGACGCCACCCTGACGGGACGAACAGACATCTGGGTTGGTCTTTTTGAGGCGGTCGCCGCCCGGCCGTGGACCGGTTATGGCTATGGCGTCTTCTGGACGCTGGATGACGGTCCCGTCTACTGGATCCGCCAGGCCACGGCGTGGGATGTGCCGACCGCTCATAACGCGTGGTTCGAGACCGCTTTGGCGATCGGCTTGCCTGGGGTGGGCCTCGCCCTGTTTGTCATCGGCGCCGGTCTGTTTCGCGCTCTCAGCCGGCTGTTTGCAGGAGTCGAGACCTATTGGGCGCTGCCCTTTCTCGTCGCCTGGTTCGGGATCAGCCTGTCAGAGAGTAACCTGCTGGAACAGAACGGCCTGGTTTGGCTGCTCTTGAGCGCCACCTTGGCGAAGCTCGCCAGCACTTCTGGCGCAACGCGTTAGTCCGCCAGCAAATCCCGGATCGCATCGCTGACCTGAGCGGGTTGCTCCACCTGGGCCATATGGCCGGCGTCCGGAACCAGCAAGAGATCGGCATTGGGGATCGCCGCCGCGAAACGCGGGCCATGCGCAGGCGGGATCATGCGATCGGCCGCGCCCCAAATCACCAGCGTTTCCGCTTCGATCGTTCTCAAGTCCGGGTTGGGGTCGGGCAGGGTGAATTGCTCAATCCGCTCCACCAAGGCTTGTCCGACGCCTTCAATGCGCATCAGCGCGCCGATCCGGCTCACGTCCGCCTCGCTGAGGCGCGCCGGATCAGCATAAAGCGCGGCTGTGGCGGCGGCGACGCCAGCCTCTGGCGCGGTGGTCAAGAATAGGCGGACGGCGGGCGGCACCGGCGCGGGTTCATCCCCGACGCCCAGATTGGGGTAGCCGCCGGGGCTAATCAGCACGAGATGGGAGATGCTTTCGGGGTTTGCGGCCGCATAGCGCCAAGCGACGAGCCCGCCCAATGAATTGCCGCCAATGGCGAATTGCTCCGGCGCGATCTCGGCGAGCAGCTCGGAGACCTGGGATAGCGTGGCGTCGACTGAATAAGCCGCATCGGCGCGCGCGCCCGTGAGCGCATGACCGGGAAGGTCAAAGCGGATCACCCGAAAGTCGTCGTCCAATTGGTCCGCGACCGCGTCAAAGCTCTCCAAAGAGTGGGAAAAGCCGTGGACGAGCACGATCGTCTCGGCGTTAGCCGGCCCGGTTTCCCGCACCCGCCACTGCATGTCGGCGGCGTCGACCAAACGGTCATGCTCTCCCATCCACTCAGCGCGGACATCATCCAGGCTCGGGGGTTGAAGCAGGAATGCGACGACCGCGATTAGGACCACGATGATTAGGATCAGCGCGCCAAGAATTCGCAGCAACATGAGAGGTTTCCTAGTCTACCTGATCAAAGAACGCATCAAGGGCGGCTTGCGCTGCCGGTTCAGTCAGGAGCGGAGCGTGGCCGACGTCTGGCACTTGTGCAAGGCTCATGGTCGGGCTGCGGCGCTGCATCTCATCGACGGTCTCCATCGATAAAAGATCGGTCAGAACGCCGCGCACCAAGAGCAGCGGAACCGGCGCGAGCGCATCGAAGAACGGCCACAGGTCGGGCGGGGCGACATCGCCGCTTTGGACCGGCTTTGAAATCTCCGGGTCATAATCCAGGCTGATCCGGCCATCTTCATCTTCCCGGCAGATCCGCTTGGCGAATGCGATCCAGAACGCGTCCCCAGTCTCGTTCGGAAAGGCGACGCCGTTGATATTGCGCACCGCTTCGGCTGCGTCTTCCCAACTGGCGTAGGGGCCGCCGCCGCCGACATAACCTTGGATCCGGCCAAGCCCTTTGGGGTCGATCACCGGACCGATATCATTGATGGCTGCGGCTTTGACGACACCGGGATGAGCGGCGGCCATGATCATGGTCATCAGCCCGCCCATCGAGGTTCCAAGGGCGACCACTTCGCCCCATCCCACCGAGTCTAAAAGCCCGCGCATGTCTTCGACATAGGTGGCCGGCGTGTAGTTGGCGGGATCGCGATCATAGTCGGATCGGCCGCGCCCGCGCACATCAACGGCGATCACCGAGCGGCCGCGGTCCGCAATGCGCGGCGCGACGTCTTCAAAGTCCCTGGAGTTCCGTGTCAGGCCATGCATGCACAGAACCGGGCGTTTTTCCGCCGCGCTCGCCGAGGGATAGCGGCGATAGTAGGTCTTCACGCCGTCAGGCGCGGTGTAGAAATGCTCGGAGAAGGCGGTCATTCGGCGGCTTTCGAATTGGGTGTGTCAGTCGGGTTGGGGCGTTCGGCGCACAAGCGGCGGAAGCCGGCGGCGACGAAGAGCGGCAAGCGTTTATGAACCGCCTCCAGATCCGTGGATCTGCACACGCCGTCGGAGAGCGAATCGATACGCCCTGTTTCCGCGAAGGTCAGCACAAGCGCGCCGGAGAGGAAGTGATAGCTCCAGAACAGCTCTTCCTCCGGGGCGTCGGGCAGGGCGCGGCGGAGCGATTCCATAAAGCGGCGCACGATGGGGTCGAAGTATTTCGCCATCATGTCCGCGCCCCATTCCGGGGAGTTGGTGACCTGTCCGATCAGCGCGAAATAGCTCTTCCAGCCAGGCCCGCCATTCGCAGAGCGATCCAGAAGCGGTTCGGTGAAGGCGGCGATGATATCTTCGACGTTGGGGCCATCCGGGCCGGCCTCGCGCTCGCACTGCTCAAGCCGGTCAATCCGGATTTGGTTCAAGCGCTCGGCCCGGCGCAGCAGGACTGCGTCAAAAAGCTCGCGCTTGCCGCCGAAATAATAGGCCACAAGCGCCGGGTCGGCTTCCGCTTCGCGCGCGATCGCACGCACGGTGACCCCATAGAAACCCTTCTCAGCAAACAGCTTTTCTGCGGCGTCCAGTAAGGTCTGGCGCGTGCGCTCGCCTTTGCGGCTCAGATTAGCCTCTGCGGTTTCCATCGCGTCCTCCCACCTCCCATGTTTGGGAGGCGATGTCCTTTTGTGTGGCGCGTGCGCCTCACCAGGATCATTCATCGTTTCGCAAAAGTCTAAATCCCGTTGACTTTTCATTCAACGTTGAAATTATTCCGACCAACAGCGCCCCGAAGGAATGAGGGCGTCAATGGATTCGCAGGGAGGGGATAGCCCCATGACCATTCGCCGCAATGTGCTAACGACGGCCGCGCTTCTCGCGTCGGCCTCTTTGATTCCCATGGCCGCTCCGTCGGCTTTCGCCCAAGAAAGCGAAGCGGACGAAGGCCAGGGCCGTGACGTGATCACCGTCACCGCGCGCCGCCGCGAAGAAACGCTGACCGACGTGCCGGTTTCCGTCTCCGCCTTCTCTGGCGACCAGCTTGAACAGCTGGGCGCCCAGGACATCACCTTCGTGGGCCAGGTGACCCCGAACGTCACCCTTGAAGTCTCGCGCGGCACTAACACGACGCTCACCGCCTTCATCCGCGGCGTGGGTCAGCAGGATCCGGTGTCCGGCTTTGAGTCCGGCGTCGGCCTTTACCTGGATGATGTTTACCTTAATCGCCCGCAAGCTGCGGTGCTCGACATTTATGATGTGGAGCGGATCGAGGTTCTGCGCGGACCGCAAGGCACGCTGTATGGCCGCAACACCATTGGCGGCGCAGTGAAATATGTCACGCGCGGCCTGTCCGACGAGCCTGAAGTGAACAGCCGGGTCAATATCGGGTCGTACAACCAGTTTGACGTCATTGTATCCGGCAGCACCGGGGGCGAAGATCTGCGCTTTGGCGGCGCGATAGCCCGGCTGTCGCGCGGCGGGTTCGGCGACAATTTGCTGACCGGCATGGACAACTACAACAAGGATGTCTGGGCGGGCCGTTTGTCGGCCGAACTGGATATCACGGATAATGTCTCGCTGCGCGTCTCCGGCGATTACACGATGGACGATTCCAATGCGCGCCAGGGCCACCGCCTGATTCCCGATCAGTTCCCGCCCTTCACCTATCCGGTGCTGAACGACGAATACGACACCCGCGCTGGTCTGGATTTCCCGGTTCAAAGTGTTGAAGCCTATGGCGGCGCTATGACTCTGCAATGGGACGTCAACGAGGCCTTCACGGTGAAGTCGATCACGGCCTATCGTGAAGACGAAACCTCCACGCCGATCGACTTTGATTCCCTTCCGGAAGCCGACCTGGACGTTCCGGCGCTCTACTCCAACGATCAGTTCAGTCAGGAATTCCAGGTCCAGTACTCATCCGAGCGCCTGAACGGTGTGGTCGGCGCCTACTATCTGGACGCC
This sequence comes from uncultured Oceanicaulis sp., assembly GCA_964484345.1. GTDB lineage: Bacteria > Pseudomonadota > Alphaproteobacteria > Caulobacterales > Maricaulaceae > Oceanicaulis. Next base: position 13,836 of record CAZAGE010000026.1, read on the forward strand.
AACTCGCAAACCGCTTTTGACGTGATCCTGGCGACCACAGGCGCAATCATCGGCTTGCCTGGGCTGAACGCTCAAACGTTTGGCGACGTGGCGACGGAGACCTGGTCGATCTTTGGTGATTTCACCTATGACCTGACGGACAAAATCGAGGTTTCGCTGGGCGCGCGCTACACGGAAGACGAGCGTAATTCGCGGGTGTTGCGGACGACCTTCATCAACGGGGCGTCAGACCTGTTTGGCGGAAATGCGACGCCTATCGCAGTGACGTCTGACTTTGATGGCACGGCGACGTTTGACGACTTCTCGCCGCGCTTCTCCATCGCCTATCGTCCGAACGACGTCCACAATCTCTACTTCACCTACTCGCAAGGCTTTAAGGGTGGGTCGTTCGACCCGCGCGGCCAAACCTCGGCGACGCCGGACTTCAACGGCAACGGCACGATTGAGGACTCCGAGATCTTCCAATTCATGCAGTTTGATCCTGAAGAAGTCGATAGCTTCGAGCTCGGCTGGAAGGCTGACTTTGGCTGGTTCCGTCACTCGGTGGCCCTGTTCTACGCCGATTATTCCGACGTCCAGGTGCCCGGGTCTGTCGGTGTCGACACCGATAATGACGGCGTGGCCGACACCTTCACGGGCGTGACCACCAATGCCGGCGCCGCAACGCTGACAGGTCTGGAATGGGAAGGCTTCGCCGTCGCCGGTGAAGACCTGTTGGTCGATGGCGACGCCCTGACGGTTGCCTGGGCTATCGGCTTGCTGGACGGGGAGTATGACGAGTTTATCGACGCCTTCGGCAACGATATCTCCGATCAGGCAGCCATCCAGAACACGCCGGACTATACCGGTTCGATCACTGTGGGTTACGAGACAAGCGCCTGGAATGGCGACTTGAACCTCTCCTCGACGGTTTCGCTGCGGGGCGATAGCCAGCAGTTCGAGCTGGCGAGCCCGCTGATTGACCAGGATAGCTTCGCGCTCTGGAACGCCAGCGCCGTTTGGACCAACCAGTCCGGTGATTTGTCGGTCGCCCTGCATGGCCGCAACCTGACCGACGAGCGCTACATTGTGGCGGGCTATGACTTCGTGACCGAAAACGCGAACGGCACCTTCACGCCGACGCTGGGTCTGGAAGGCACGCTCACCGCCTTCTACGGGGATCCGCGGACGGTCACCGCGACGCTGTCTTACCGCTACTAAGCCTCGCAGGCTGGGGGGCCTAGAGAGCGCCGCTGATCGTCTTCACCGATGTGAAGTGCAATCGGCGGCGCTTTTTCTTTGCGCTCGGCTTTGAATTCGCGCCATCATGGCGCCAAGCGCTAAAGCGCACAAAAACAAAGAAAAACGGGGTGGAGATGTCAGAGGTCAATGCGGCGCCGGATGCCGGCGTAAAACCGCCAAGCACCGGCTATCGAGTTTGGGTGCTGATCATGTTGTTCGTGGTCTACGCCTTCAACTTTCTTGATCGCCAGATCATCTCCATTCTGGCCATCCCGATCCAGGAAGAGCTTCAGCTCACCGATCGACAGCTTGGCCTGCTGGGCGGCATTGCGTTCGCCGCGCTCTACTCCACGCTCGGCGTGCCGATCGCCTGGCTCGCCGACCGGACCAACCGGACCTGGATCATCACCATCTCGCTGACCGTATGGTCGGGCTTCACGGCTGTGTGCGGTTTTGCGCAGAATTTCTGGCAGCTCTTCCTAGCCCGGGTCGGGGTCGGGGTCGGCGAGGCGGGCGGCGTGGCGCCGTCCTATTCGCTGATTGCGGACTATTTCCCGCCAGAGAGTCGCGCGCGGGCCCTGGCGATTTATTCGCTGGGCATCCCCATCGGCTCAGCCTTCGGCGTGATCGCGGGCGCGCAGATCGCCGGCGGCGCCTTAGGCGAAAACCTGGATTGGCGGACCGCCTTCATCATTGTCGGCCTTGCGGGCATCGCGATCGCGCCCTTGTTCAAACTCACCATGCGTGAGCCGGTGCGCGGCGGACTTGATCCGGTGAAAGCCAAGCCGAAGCCGGCCGCCGGTGAGAATGGCGTCGCCGCTGAAGCCCAAGCCGCCGGTGGCGAACCTGTGGCGCCGGCAACGGAAAAGCCCAGCTTCGGACAGGTGCTGGCCGTGCTGTCGCGCAAGCCGAGCTTCTGGTTCCTGACCCTGGGTGCGTCATGTTCGTCGATGATGGGCTATGGCGTCTTCTTCTGGGTGCCTAGCTTCTTCCGGCGCAGCTTCTTCGCTGATTTGAGCCTGGGTGAAGCGATCATCCAGTCCGGCTGGATGTTCGGCATCGTTCTGCTGATCGGCGGATCGCTCGGCATCCTGCTGGGCGGGATTCTCGGCGACCTGATGGGCAAAGGGTCAAAGCGCATGTACGCCATCGTTCCGGCGATCGCGTTCTTCATCACCTTCCCCTTCTACATCGCCGGGGTGCTCGCGGATTCGCCGACCACCGCGATGTTGCTCTTCATCATCCCGACCGGGCTGGGATTGGCCTGGCTTGGACCGACGCTGTCCGCCTTCCAGCATTTGGCGCCCGCGAATATGCGCGCCATGGCCTCCGCGATTTTCCTTTTGATTAATAATCTCTTGGGGATCGGCGTGGGTGTTTATGTGCTGGGTGAAGTGTCGACCTTGCTCACCCCCACCTTCGGCGACGAAGCGCTGCGCTATTCCATCATGGTCGGCGCCTCGCTTTATGTGGTCGCAGGCCTGCTCTTCCTGGTCGCCTCGCGCACCATTGATCGCGATTGGGAGAAATAGGGGGCGCAGCCGATGAGCGGCGGTTTTCCGAAGCTCGCAACCCTGGCGGATATCGAGGCGGTCGAGGCCATGCGCTTGGCCGACCGTCTCGAGGCGCCCGACGTCTTCGGGGTGCTGCGCGCCGCCGCGCATTGCTTCGCCGAGAGCACGGCGATCATCGACATCGCTGATCCCGCCAAACCGGAAACCGCGCGCCGGTGGACCTATGCCCAAGCCTTTGAGCAGATGGTGCGCGCCGCCAATGCGCTGTGGTGCGCGGGGGCGGGCAAGCCGGTCGGCTATCTGCTGCCCAATCTGGCCGAGACCCATTTCGTGTTGTGGGGCGCGGCGGCGGGCGCGGGCGCCGCGCCGGTCAATCCGCTGCTGAGCGCCGACGTCGTCTGCGAGATCCTGGAGGCGGCGGAGGCGGGCTGTCTGGTGACCACTGCACCGGGCACGCCGCTTTATGAAACCGCGAAAGCGGCCAGCGAAGCGCTTGGCGGATTACCGTTGCTGACGGTCGGTGAGGGCGGATCGCTCGCCGAGGCCATGGCGCAGGCTCCAGGGGATGACCTCTCATTCAATCCATCCGCGGACCCGGATCAGATCGCCGCTTGTTTCCATACCGGCGGCACCACGGGCGCGCCGAAGCTCGCTCAGCAAACCCGCGCCAATCAGGCCGCGATGGCCTGGATGCTGCGCTATGCGTTGGATCTGGGCCCTGACGATGTCGTGTTGACCGGTTTGCCGCTTTTCCATGCCAATGCGGCGATCCTGACAGGTCTGGCTCCTTTGACGGCGGGATCGACCCTGGTGCTGGGCGGCCCGGACGGCTTTCGCAACAAAGCTTTGATGGCCGGGTTCTGGGACTTGGTGGAGCGCTATCGGGTCACCGTGTTTTCCGGCGTGCCCACCATTTACTCCAGCCTGTTGAGCCATCCCGTTGAAGACCAGGACCTGTCTTCGCTGCGCTACGGCGTTGTGGGCGCAGCCCCGATGCCGGTCAGCGTGATCGACGCGTTTGAAGCGCGCACCGGGATCAAAATCCTTGAACTCTACGGCATGACCGAGAGCACCTGCGTGTCCACCTGCAATCCCCGGGATGGGGAATGCCGGGTGGGCTCGATCGGGCTGCGCATGCCCTATCACGAAGTGAAGATCGCGATCGTTGACGATAATGGGGACTATGTCCGCGATGCCGGTGTCGACGAGGCCGGCGTGGTTTGCTTGAAGGGACCCACCGTCATTCCTGGCTATAAGCAGGCCGAGCGCAACGCGGACGCGTTTTTCGACGGCGGCTGGCTGAATTCCGGCGATCTTGGGCGGATGGATGCGGACGGCTATGTCTGGCTGACCGGCCGGGCCAAGGATTTGATCATCCGCGGCGGCCACAATATCGATCCGGGCTTGATCGAGGAGGCGTTGTCCAAGCGCCCCGACATCGACCTCGCCGCCGCCGTCGGCCAGCCCGACAGCTATGCCGGCGAAGTCCCGGTCGCCTATGTCACGCTGCGCGAAGGCGCGAGGGTCAGCGAAGCCGAGCTGGAGGCGTATGCGCGCGAGACCGTGGCCGAACGGCCTGCGGCTCCCAAAGCGGTCCGGATCCTTGACCAGATGCCGGTGACGGCCGTCGGCAAAATCTTCAAACCCACGCTACGCGAGCATGCGGCGGAATGCGCAACGCAGACCGCGCTCGACGCTGCGGGTGTCGCCGGCGTATCGGCTCTAGCGCACACCGACAAACAAAAGGGGCTTGTGGTTCAGCTCGCCGGCATCACAAACGAAAACGCCCCGGCGGTCGCCGGGGCGCTTGAAGGCTTTAGCTTTTCCTGGGTTCGCGCTTAGGCGGCGTTCTTGACCGGCTTGAGCGTCTGAACGAACAGGGCGCCGGCGTCGCTGCGCGCGGTCTCGCCGCTCGACGCGAAGACATCGCCGTTCAAAGCGAGCGCCGCATCGCCTTCAACGCTGGTCTTGCCCGAGGCGGCGGCGAGTGTGGCGACCGCGTCGCCCAGGGCGCAAATGGAACGGCCTGAGCTCAGAAATTCCTGGATCAGAAGCCGGGCGTCCTGGTTCTCAGCCAGCTGTGCGAGATGTGCCGCGCCGCCAGGAATAAGAAGGCCGGAGAACGCCTCAGCCGATTTGTCGCCCGGAGCCAGGTCCACGACAAAATTCATTTCTTCGCCGGTTTCCGAGCGGCCGGAGACCAAAGAGCGAACGGGGCTGACGATCTGGGTCCGATACCCGGCCTGCTCCGCCTCTCCCGCAATTCCCGTCAGGTCTGGCGCCTCAAAGCCGTTAGCGACCAGGACGGCGATATCGCCGGACTGACCCAGCTGAGACAGGTCGATACGTTTGGGACGAGCGTGCGGGCGGGGTTTGGCCATTGGACCTCCTCTAGCGCCGGCTTTCCGGCGCAGGTGACGGATGTTTTGAGTGGCCTCTACATCGGGTGCGTCCTGAACACGGTCAACGGGCGGCGCTGTGATTGATCCGATTGGATGCAGAAATCGTATCGGCGAATGAATAAGTTAACGCTGCAGTTTGCAGCGGCGTTGGGGGTTTCGCAGCGCTTGGTTCCCTTTGTGCACTTGCGCCATTGTTATATCACGCTAACACAGTATAACGACCTTCAAGTAAGGAGCGAGCGATGACCCTGAAAACGTCCATACCCACCGGCGCGATCAACGCCGACGACATTGACGCGTTGTGCGACGCGCTGCTGCAGCTGCAGAGCGCCGATGAGATGCGCCGGTTTTTGCGGGATTTGACGACGCCGGGTGAGTTGCAGGCGCTGGCCGAACGCTGGCGCGTGGCCCGCCTGTTGGATGAGGGCGAGAAATCCTATCGCGACATCAGCGCGGAGACCGGGGTGAGCACCACGACGGTGACCCGGGTCGCGCGCTTTTTGAGCCAGGAAGATCATAAAGGCTACCGGCTGGTGCTGGACCGAATGGAGAGTAAGCGTTGAGCGCACAAAGACTGACCCTCGCCAGCCAGAAAAAGGGCCGGCTCGCCGATGGCGGCTTCGACCTGCTCAAGCGCGCCGGCGTGAAACTGGCCTATGGGCGCGATCAGCTGCTGCGCCGGGCGGAAAACCTGCCGCTCGATCTCATGCTGATCCGTGACGACGATATTCCCAGCTTCGTGGCCACCGGCGCCTGCGATTACGGCATTGTCGGCGAGAACGAGCTTTATGAAGCGATGCAGCGCTCGCCGCGTCTGGCCAATCTGGAAGTCGCGCTGAAGCTGGGCTTTGCGCGCTGCAAGCTGAAGCTGGCCGCCGCGATCGACGGGGATATTCAAACAATCTCCGATCTTGAGGGCCGCACGGTCGCGACCAGCTATCCCGGCCTGACTGATAAATTCCTCAAAGACCGCGGAGTCACCGCGGAAATGGTTGAGATGGGCGGTAGCGTTGAAGTCGCGCCGCGTGTCGGCGTGGCCGATGCGATCTGCGATCTGGTCTCCACCGGCGCGACGCTGGAAGCCAACGGGCTGAGAGCGTTCGAGACCGTGTTTGAAAGCGAAGCCGTCCTGATCCGCCGCAAAGACGGCCTGCCTGAGGCGATTGAAGAAACCGCCGGACTGCTCGTTCAGCGCTTTGAAGGGGTGATTGCGTCGCGCCAGACGAAATACATCCTGCTTAACGCGCCCACAGACCGCATCGACGACGTGCGCAAAATCCTGCCGGGCAACGATGCGCCGACGGTCGCGCCGGTGGTCGGCCGTGAGGATGTTGTCGCCGTCCACGCCGTGTGCACCGAAGAGGTGTTCTGGTCGACGCTTGAGCAGCTCAAAGCGGTCGGCGCCCGCTCCATCCTGGTGATGCCCATTGAAAAGATGATGGCCTGACATGCTGACTCGAATGATCTGGTCGGAGCTTGGTGCGGAAGAGCGGGCTACGCTGTTCCAGCGTCCGGCCTCCGGCTCTGACGCCTACGACATCGCCCGAGGCATCATCGCGGACGTCGCCGAGCGAGGCGAAACGGCCGTGCGCGACTATGCCGAGCGGTTCGACGCCTGGGCGCCGGAGGCGGGCTTCCGCGTCTCCCAGTCTGAGCTCGATGCCGCCGAGCGCGGTCTTACCAAGGAAGCGCGTGACGCCATCCTCGCCGCCGCCGACGCCATTCGTCGCTTTCACGCTGAGCAAGGATATCGCAGCGTTGAGGTGGAGACCTGGACCGGGGCCAAGGCCCAACGCCGGGTGACGCCGATCGAGGTGGCGGGGCTTTATGTACCAGCTGGCACGGCGCCGCTGGTCTCGACCTTGTTGATGCTGGCCATTCCCGCGCAGATCGCGGGCGTGGAGCGGATCGCCGTCATTGCACCGCCGCGCAAAGGCGAGGGGGTTGAACCCACCGTGCTCGGCGCCGCCAAACTCCTCGGTCTTGATGAAGTCTACGCGATCGGCGGGGCGCACGGCGTTGCGGCGCTTGGGTTGGGCCGGGGCGGCTTGCCGAAAGCGGACAAGATTTTCGGGCCCGGCAACGCCTATGTGGCGGCGGCGAAATCCATCTTGGCTCAAACCCCAGGCGGGGCGGCGACCGATCTGCCGGCCGGGCCCAGCGAGGTCATGGTGGTCGCCGATGATGCTGCGGATCCCAGCCTGGTGGCGATCGACCTGCTCAGCCAGGCCGAACACGACACCTTGGCCCAGGTTGTGCTGGTTGCGCGATCTGAAAATTTCGTGGAACGCGTTGAGGCCGCGATCGAGGCTTGGCTCGAGCAATTGCCGCGCGCTGAGACCGCCCGCGCCGCGCTCGCCAACTCGCGCGCTGTGATCGCCCAGTCCGAAGCCGAAGCGATTGACGCCGCCGACGGCTACGCCAGCGAACACCTCATCGTCCAGACCGAGAGCCCGCGCGCGTTTGCCGATCAGGTCCGCCACGCCGGCTCCATCTTTCTGGGGCCGTGGACGCCGGAGGCGGCGGGCGATTATGCCGGAGGGCCGAACCACTCCTTGCCGACCGCGGGCGCGGCGCGCGCCTATGGCGGGGTGACCGTGGAGATGTTCCAGAAGACCACCACCGTGCTGGAGCTTAATGAAGCCGGTGCCGCAGCGATTGCGCCTGTTGTTGAAACGCTGGCCACGCTGGAAGGGTTGGACGCCCACCGCTTGGCGATGGCGGAGCGCCGCAAGCGCGCAGAAGGATTATCGTCATGAGCCTTGGACGTCTCGACTTGACCGGCGCCTCCGACCAAAACGCCGCCGACACGGTCATTGACCGGGTTTGCGCGCTGCTGGCTGTCGACGCGTCCCGGGTGATCTTGGCGGCGTCGCCGGATGACGCCCGCCGCGCCTGCGCAGCCGCGGGCACGCCCATCCGGTTCGACCGCAGCGTTGAGGGCGTTTTAGGCTTGGAGGATGAGCTTGATCCGTCTGGGCCGACGCTGATCCGGATCGGGCCGGCGCGCGCGCCGCTGTGCGCCGTCATCGTCGAAGACGAAGGCGCGCGCAGCTTGATCGCGGCGCAGATGTCGCCACCGCCGCCCAGCCTCATTGAGGCCGGCTTGGATGGTTTGCGCCCCGCCGCCCGCCTGAAGGCGCGGGCGGATCGCGACGAGCGGGATGATCTCTTGGCCAAGGCCGCGCGCCAGCTCGCGGCGATCCCTGCGGTGAGCGAGGCCGAGCTCGATGCGGAAGGCCTCGTTTTGACGATTGAGCCTGGCGGTGTGGACCAGCTTGCGGCTGAATTCGGTCTGCATGGCCGGAATGAAGACGGACAGGTCAAGCTTTCCGTCGCCACGGCGGCAAAGGCCCGCGCGCTTGTCGACTGGCTCGGCGTCGACGATCAGGCGCGCACCGCGACGATCCGCCGGACCACCAAGGAAACCGACATTGCGCTGACCGTGAATCTCGACGGGCAGGGCGGTGAGATTTCCACCGGCGTGCATTTTTTCGATCACATGCTCGACCAGATCGCCCGCCATGGCGGCGTCGGCCTGTCGGTGGTGTGTGAAGGCGATGTGGAAGTTGACGCTCACCACACGATTGAGGACGTTTGCCTCGCTCTGGGTGAGGGTCTGCGCGAAGCTTTGGGCGATAAGCGCGGCATCGCCCGTTTCGGCTTTGAAACGCCGATGGATGAGACCCGCGCCAGTGTTTGGATCGACTTGTCCGGCCGGCCCTATGCGCGTTTTGACGGCGAGATCCCGGGCGAACGGGTTGGTGATTTCCCGATCGAAATGTGTTCGCACGCCTTTCGGTCCCTGGCGGAATCCCTGCGGGCTGCGATCCACGTGAAGGTCGATGGCGAGAACGCCCACCACATGGTGGAGTCTTGCTTTAAGTCCTTCGGCCGGGCGTTGCGCATGGCCAAGACCATTGAGGGTGACGCGCTGCCGTCCACCAAAGGCGTTCTGTAAAATGACCACCGCGATTATCGACACATCCACGGCGAATATCGCCTCGGTGCGCTATGCGCTCGAGCGCTTGGATGCGCTGCACTTCCTCGCCAAAACGCCCGAAGAGGCGGCGGAGGCCGACCGTCTGATCCTACCTGGCGTCGGCGCCGCCGGACCGGCCATGGAGGCCTTGAAGGCCAACGGGTGGGCCGACGCGCTCCAAACCGAACAGCGTCCGCTGCTGGGCGTCTGTCTGGGCATGCAATTGCTCTTTGAGTTTTCCGAAGAAAGCGATTGCGCGCTGCTCGGGCTCATTCCCGGCCGGGTGACCCGGCTTGAGCCGGGCAAGGCGGGGCCGTGGCCCCACATGGGCTGGAACCGCCTGACGAACTTCGCCGAGGGCGAGCCTCTGCTTACCGGCGTGAATGACGGCGATCGCGTCTACTTCGTGCATGGGTTTTACGTCGTGCCGGGACCGAACACCGTGGCGCAGACCGATTACGGGGTCCCGATCACCGCCATGGCGCGCAAGGACCATGTGGCGGGGTGCCAGTTTCATCCGGAGCGCTCGGGCCCTGTCGGCGCGCGCATCTTGAAGAATTTTGTGGAGGCCGCGGCATGATCATTTATCCCGCGATTGATGTGCTGGACGGCCGCGTGGTGCGCCTGGCCAAGGGCGATTTTGACGCCGTGACCGATTATGGCGGCGACCCGGTCGCGGCGGCGGAAGCGTGGCGTGAAGCCGGGGCGGAGTGGCTGCACCTGGTCGATCTGTCCGGCGCGCGCGACGGCGAACGGCGCCAGCAGGACTTGGTGGCGGCGATCACCGCCACCGGCCTGAAAGTGCAGACCGGCGGCGGCGTACGCAGCGCGCGCGATGTCGACGCCATTTTGGAGGCCGGCGCATCGCGCGTTGTGGTCGGCAGTCTGGCGGTCAGCGATCCGCAAACGGTGATCGGCTGGATCGGCCAGTATGGCGCCGAGCATTTGGCGGCGGCCTTTGACGTGAAGCTGGAGCAGGGCGTCGCCTATCCCACCCTGAAAGGCTGGACCGAACGTGCGCCGCGCACACTCGTCGAGTTGTTGGCGGATTACCGTTTGGCGGGCTTAGCGCATGCCTTGGTCACCGATGTTGATCGGGACGGCATGCTGGAAGGGCCGAATTTCAACCTCTATGCGGACCTCGCGACCATCCGCCCCGACATGAAGTGGCAAGCGTCCGGCGGCGTGTCGTCCCTGGAGGATGTTAAAGCGCTAAAGGCCGCCGGTCTGGGCGGCGTGATCATCGGGCGGGCGCTGTTTGAAGGCAAAGTCGACCTGGCCGAGGCCTTGGCATGTTAGCGCGCCGCATCATTCCCTGCCTCGACGTGCGCAACGGCCGTGTTGTGAAGGGCGTGCAGTTTAAGAACCACGAAGATGTCGGCGACATTGTCGGGTTAGCCTCACGCTACAGCGCCGAGGGCGCGGACGAGCTGGTGTTTTACGACATCTCCGCAAGCCCTGAAGCGCGCACGGTGGAGCCGGAATGGGTGGGGCGGGTCGCGCGCGCGATCGACATTCCGTTCTGCGTCGCCGGCGGCATCCGATCTCTCGATGACGCGCGCGCCCGCCTGTTCGCGGGCGCGGACAAGATCTCGGTGAACACACCGGCTCTGGAGGACCCGACTTTGGTGGATGCGCTGGCGAAGGAATTCGGCAGCCAGTGTGTCGTCGTCGGGATTGATAGCCGCGTCGTGGACGGGGAATGGCTCTGCCACAAAAACACCGGCGATCCGTCCAAAATGTCCACTGAAAAGCGGCGCACGCTGGATTGGGTTCAAGAGGTCACCCGCCGTGGGGCGGGCGAGATCGTCCTCAACTGCATGGATCAAGACGGTGTCCGGGAAGGCTATGACGTCGAACAGCTCGCCGCCGTGCGCGCGCTTTGCCCGGTGCCGCTGATCGCTTCGGGCGGCGCCGGCGCACGCGAGCATTTCCGCGATGTGTTTACCGGTGCGGATGTGGATGGTGCATTGGCCGCCAGCGTGTTCCATAAACAGGTCTTGGAAATCGGCGGGCTGAAAGCTTGGCTCGCTAGTGAAGGTGTGGAGATGCGTGCGTGATCAAGGCCAAAGACATCGACTTTGAAAAATCCGGCGGCCTTGTTCCGGCGATCATCCAGCATGCCGACACCGGCGAGGTGTTGATGCTGGGCTATATGAATGCCGAGGCGGTCAAAGCGACGAACAAGTCCAAAAAGGTCACCTTTTGGTCACGCTCCAAAGAGCGTTTGTGGACCAAGGGCGAAACCAGCGGCAACACGTTGAACCTGGTGTCCATGGATCTGGACTGCGACAAGGATACGCTTCTGGTCCAGGCCCGTCCGACGGGGCCGACTTGCCACACCGGCACGAAAAGCTGCTTTGGTGAGACGACGGGTCCTGATTTGGCGTTTTTTGGCGAGCTGCAACGTATTGTCGACGAACGCGCCAAGCACGGGCCGAAGGACAGCTATACCGCCAAAATGCTCGCCCGCGGCGTTCTAAAATGCGCGCAAAAAGTCGGTGAGGAAGCCGTGGAGACGGCGATTGCGGCCGCCGCCGAAGACGACGATGCGCTGCTCGGTGAAGCCGCCGACCTGATGTATCACCTGACCGTGACGCTGAAGGCGCGCGGGCTCAGGCTGTCTCAAGTCGCCGAAGTCCTCAAAGACCGCCACAAAGTCTGACATCCAGACAGAAACGTTGCGCTCTTCCCGGGTCAGGCCAGGGAAGAGCGCTTGCGTGTTCGCCTCAGTAGGGCCCGGAGCCGCGTCGGCCCGGATTGCGGAAATCATCGCCGAAGAAGATGGCGTTGGTCACCAGGCGGGCCGAGCCGCGATAATAAGCGCGGAACACCGGATTATCGGCGAACACGATGACCGAGCCGCGGCCGACGCGTTCGGCGTGAACCATGCCCTGGCCTTCAAGCCGCTCGCGGTTTTCCACCGAAGCATAGCCGGACTGGATCGGATCATCGTCGGCATACCGCACCGGCAGGGCGAAGGGATTGTCGCCCCGGGCGAAGCCCTGATTGCCGATTTTGTGAACCGACAGCGAGCTGTCGCGCAGGCCATAGAGCAGGGGATGGCTGACATCCACCTCGGCCTCGAAGATGGCGCCGGAGATGCCGATCTCGGCGTCCCAGGCATTGATATCTTCATAAGCCTGGGGGTCCGGCGTATCGCCGTTTTCGCTGTCATCCTCGAGCCACTGAGCCGTGCTGAGCTCGTTTGAGACCGCCCAGCGGGCCCCGCCGCGGATGCCGATCAGGACACCGCCCCCGCGCACCCAACGGTTCAGGCCAGCGACGAAGTCTTCGTCCAGATCGCCATAGCGGCCATTGGGCAGGATGATGTGGGTGTAGCGGCTGAGATCAGCGCCAGAGAGCTCGCTCACATCAATCATCGAGACCGGCATAGCTTGCTGGTGGTCCAGCAAGTGCCACAACTCGCCGGTGTCATTCATCGATGTGCTACGACCGGTCACCAGCAAGACTTCAGGGCGTTCGACATTGTCGAGCGCGAAGCCGCCAATATCGGAGCCGCGGCTGGTGATGCCGGTGGTGACGGCGTGCACGGTGACGCTGTCTTCACGCGCTGCGCGGACCATCATGGCGTGGATGTCGTCGGCCGAGGCGTCCTGGCCGGCCACGCTGACCATGATCGCGCCGCGGCCCGGATCAACCGATCCGCGCGTCGTCTCGATGGTGGTTTCGTCCGGGATCACCCGGGCCCGCACGCCGGCGTCCAGCAGGCGGTAGAGCGCACGCGGCGCATAATAGCTGTCCCACTCCATCACGTAGACATAAGGCGTGCGGTCAGGATCGGCGGCGGAGTGATCAAACTCGGTCACCACCTCGCCCAGGCTGTTTTGGGAGACGCCCCGTCCGCGTACGATGGAATAATCGAGATCCCAAGCCAAAGGCTGGGTCCAACCGGAGACATCATAGAATTCCGACTTGTCCTCGATGACCACGGCTTCGAACATGCCCTGGACGATCCGGTATTGATCCTGGCGGACAGGGATGAAAAAGGCTTCGCCGGCCTGATAGGTGCGTCCATCCGCGCGCACGTCCTGGCTCAGCGCGCGTACTTCGATGCGGTGCGTGTCCAGCACCTCCAGGAAGTCCGCCATACGGCCCTGGTCATTCGAGCTGATCAGATAGCCGCTGACCGGGTCGTTCGCGGCCAGCTGGCGGCTTTCATTGAAGAAGTTGCGCAGGTGGGCCTGAAGATCGGCGCGGCGCTCACGCCCGGCGCGGAGAAGCGCCAGGGCGACCCGGGCCTGCTGGCCGACTTTGTCGTCATATTCCAGCGTGCCGTACTCGGTCTCCTGCATGATCCCGCGCACCGAGCTCTGTTCGAACAGGTAAGGGACTGAGCCGATAAGGCCGGGATAGCTGGAGCCGTAGCCGAGATAAAAGTCATCGAAGACTTCTTCGGTCACGTAAATCGCGCCCTCTCGATTAAGCTGGGCCGCGAGCTCGGCATTCATCTCCAGGTTCAGCGCCAGCGCGTTTTGGCTCAGCAGCGGATGCAATCCGTCGGTCGGGCCAGGTGAAAAGAAATACGTGGAGTTGCGGCCCATCTCATGAAAATCAATCGCCAGACCGGGCAGCCAGTCGTGGGTGGCGGCGACGACAGCGCGTGATTCCGGCTGGGTGACCGGAAGCCACTGGCGATTTAGGTCGAACCAGTAATGGTTCGTGCGGCCCCAGGGCCATTCATAGAAATGCTCGCGGTGCTGCGGATCGGCCACAGGCGCGCGGGCGTGGTGCATATTTGTCCACTGGGCGAACCGATTGGTCCCATCCGGGTTCACCGTCACCACCAGATGGATCACGGTTTCATCCAGCAGCGCTTCATGCTCCGCGCCTTCACCGGCGGCGAGGTGGTAAAGCAGCAGCATCGCTGCGTCATAGCTGGACGGCTCGGAGCCATGGACGCCGAAAGTCATTTGAATGATCGCCGGGTGATCGGCGGAGGCCGGCGCAGAGCCGGCTTGCGCCAAGGCCAGCTGAGCTTGCCGGATGTCTTCAAGCCGGCCCTGATTGGCCTCTGACGTCACCGTCACCCGCAGGATGGGCCGGCCGAAATGGCTCTCGCCGATCTGGGAGACGCTGACGCGGTCGGACACGGCGTCGACCGCGCGGATGTAAAGCGTGTGAAGGTCCGGGGTGTAGATGATCTCACCGACCTGAAAGCCGGTGATATCCTCGGGCTTGGGGATGCTGGCGTCATAGCTCGCGCCCTGGTCCAACAGGGTTTCGATGGACTTGGGCTCATAAGACTGAGCAGCCGAGGTCAGGGCGATAAGGCCGAGCCCGGAGACGATCATTCGCAGCATGTGAAGCAGCTCCCCAATTTTTGTTGGCGGGAACGGTAGGCGCGTTCGTCCCGGCGTCAAGGCGCAGGAGCGGCAGCTGAAGGCTTCCGTTTGAAGGATTTAGCGCTAGGTAAACGGCGACATTCGCCTTTTCATAGTCCTGGAGACGCCCATGCGCCCCTTCGCCGCCAGCCTTTTGGCCCTTGCTGTGACCGCGCCTGCTCTTGCGCAGACAGACGATGTGATTGTCGTCACGGCTTCCCGTCAGGCGGAAGATCGCAGCGCGACCAGCACGCCGGTAGCTGTTCTGGGCGGCGAGGAGATCCAACGCTTGGGCGCCCATCACGCGGCGGAAGCGCTCAACCGGCTGCCGGGCGTCTTCGTGCACCGGGGCAATGGCGTCGAACACCTCACGGCGGTGCGCTCGGCGGTTCTCACCGGCGGCGCGGGGGCGGGGAGCTTTCTCTACCTTCAAGATGGGATTGCGCTGCGTGCGCCGGGCTTTGCGAACATCAACGGCTTAATGGAAGCGCCCGACGGGCTGGCGGGGCAAATCGAGGTGATCCGCGGGCCGGGCGGTCCGGCGTTCGGCTCAAACGCGCTGCATGGGCTGATCAATGTGATCACGCCGGAGCCGGCGACGGCTGGGTCGCTGATTGAACTGGAAGCCGGCTCTTTCGGTCGCGGGCGGGTGCGTGCGCGTGCAGGCGGCGAGACCAATTTCGGCGCGGCCTTTGGCGGCTTCACCCTGCGCCGGGAAGACGGCTGGCGCGACGACGCCAGCTTGCTGCAATTCACCACGTTGGGTCGGCTGGACGGAAGCCTGGGGCAAACCCAGTGGTCTCTGCGCGGCTCGCTGGTCGATATCGACCAAGAGACCGCCACCTTCGTGCGCGGTTTTGAAGCCTATCGGGATGAAGAGGCGTCGCGGCGCAATGCAGACCCGGAAGCCTTCCGCAATGTCAGGGCGGCGCGCGCGAGCTTGCATCTCGACCGGCCGCTGAGCGAGCAAGTCTCGCTCAACACGGTGTTTTATGGGCGCAGCAACACGATGGAGTTCCGCCTCCACTTCCTGCCCTCGGAGGCTCTGGAAACCACCGCGCATGACAGCCTCGGCTTCCAGTCGGCGCTGACCTGGCGGACGGACCGGACCCGGGCGGTGTTTGGCGTCGACGCGGACTTCACCACAGGCACGCTGTTTGAGTTTCAGGACCGCGCCACGGTCGGTCCCTTCGTTCAGGGCCTGCATTATGACTACGAAGTGGACGCCCAGGTCTTCGCCGCCTTCGGTCAGCTGCGCCACGCGCTCACCGATACGCTGACGCTGGAAGGCGGCGCGCGCGTCGAGACGACGTCGTATGAGTATGACAATCGCGCACCTGACGGCGCGGTCGGCCGTTACCTACGCCCCGTCGATCGCAGCGATGATTTCTCCACCTTCGCGCCGAGCCTTGGCGCCACCTGGCAAGTCAGCGAGCCGGTTCAGCTCTTTGCCCGCGCCGCCCGCGGCGTGCGCGCGCCCCAGACGGCCGAGCTTTACCGGCTGCAGCCTGGTCAGGTGATTGACGGCATCGACCCGGAAGAACTCGACAGTGTCGAAGCCGGTGTGCGTTACGACACGGTGCGGACCCGGATCGAACTGGTCGGTTTCGCCATGGAGAAGCAGAATGTCTTCTTCCGAGACGCCAACGGCATCAACGTCACAGATGGCGAAACCCGCCATCGCGGCGTGGAATTGGATGCGGTTGTTGAGCTCACCGATACGGTGACAGCTGCGGTTTCGGCCAGTTGGGCGGAGCATGAGTACGCCTTCGACCGGACCGTGCGGAACGCCTCGGAAATCATTGTCGACGGCGCGCGCCTCGATACGGCGCCGGAATGGCTGTGGAACGCCCGCCTGGTGTGGAGCCCGACCGATGCGATCGAGCTGGAAGGCGAGTGGGTGCATGTCGGCGAGTATTTCGCCAATGCGGCCAACACGGCGACCTATGACGGCCACGATCTTCTAAACTTGCGCGCTAGCTACACGGTTTCGGACCGGGTTGAGCTCTTCGGCGCAGTGCGTAACCTGACCGATGAGCGCTATGCCGAACGCGCCGACTTCGCCTTTGGGAGCTATCGCTACTTCCCGGGCGAGCCGCGCGGTGTGTCGGTCGGCCTGCGCATTCGGGGATAACTGCGAGACATCATCATGAAGCCCATCATCGCCGCCGCTGCTCTCCTGTTTGCCGGCTCCGCCTTCGCGCAGGACTATGTCCCACCTGTCGGCGACGAAGGCTGGGAGCGGCGAGATCCGGCCTCGCTGGGCTTTGATGAGACCGCCCTCGAGGCCGCCATCGCTTTCGCGATCGACAACGAGACCCGCCATCCGCCGGAGCTGGAAGCGATTTCACCGGCGCGCAATCTGCCGGTGACGGTGCCGCTGACCTGGGCGTTCGAACCCTTCTCCAGCCCGGTCGGCCCGCTGGAAGCGCGTGGCGAACCCAGCGGGGTGATTTTGCGCAACGGCTATATCGTTGCGGAATGGGGCGAGCCGGCGCGGGTCGATATGACCTTTTCCATCACCAAGACCTTTTTGAGCCATGTCGTGGGCCTGGCGGTCGAAGACGGGTTGATCGACAGCGTCGATGACGCGGTGGCCCCCTATGTCGACGATGAACGCTTCCACACGGCGCACAATGCGCCGATCACCTGGGATCAATTGCTGCGCCAGACCAGCGGCTGGTGGGGCACGCTGTTCGACAAACCCGCCTGGGCCGACCGCCCGGCGCGCGATGATCCCACGCGCGACCTGGTCGCGGGTCCGCCGATCCCGGGCGAGCATTGGGAATACAACGACGTGCGGGTCAACGCGCTCGCACTGGCGGCGCTTCACGTCCACGAGCGCTCCTTGCACGACGTGGTCGACGAGCGCTTGATGACGCCGATGGGCTCAACCAGCGCCTGGCGCTGGCATGGCTATGAGAATTCCTATGTCGAGATCAGTGGCGAAGAGATCCAGTCGGTCTCCGGCGGGGGCCATTGGGGCGGCGGGGTTTTTCTCACCGCCTATGATCTCGCCCGCTTGGGGCTGCTGGGCTCGCGCTCTGGTGATTGGGGCGGGCAGCAGCTCTTGGCCGAAGACTGGTTTGAAGCCTCCATGACCCCGACCGATGTGGCGCCATCCTACGGCTATATGAATTTCTTCCTCAATCGGCCGGGCATGGACGGCGCGTCCATCCAGGCGCCCAGCGCGCCGGAGACCGCCTTCGCCTATCTGGGCGCGGGCTCCAACATGGTCTTCATCAGCCCGGAGCATGACCTGGTCGCCGTGGTGCGCTGGATCGACCGGGGCGAGCGCAACGCTTTCATCGAACAGCTCATGGCCGCGGTGGAGGAGTAGGGCGGTTGCCAATCCGGGTCAGCACAGGCTAGCTCAGCGCTGAACTGACCGGAGGACCGCCCATGCCCCGCCGCACTGGCGCACAACACCTGATCGATGCGCTCGCCGCCAATGGCGTAAAGCGCATTTTCGGCGTTCCCGGAGAGAGTTATCTCGCCGCCCTTGATGCTCTGGTTGAAGCCGATATCGACTTCATCCAGTGCCGTCACGAGGCGGGCGCCGCCAATATGGCGGAAGCCCAGGGCAAGCTGACGGGCCAGCCGGGCATCTGCTTCGTCACCCGAGGACCCGGCGCCACCCAGGCCGCCGTCGGCGTGCATACCGCGTTTCAGGATTCCACCCCGATGATCCTGCTGGTCGGCCAGGTCCGCCTGGAAGATGAGGGCCGCGAGGGCTTTCAGGAGCTCGATTACGGCCAGGCCTTTTCGGGGCTCGCCAAAGCCGCCTTTGAAATCCGCGATGCGGCCCGCGTGCCCGAGCAGATCATGCGCGCCTATGCGCTCGCCATGAATGGGCGGCCCGGCCCCGTGGTGGTCGGCTTGCCTGAAGACATGCTCACGCAGGAAGTCGACGGCCCGCCTGCGCAAGCGCTCGAGCCGGCGCGCAGCGAGCTGTCTGATGCTCTGGCCACAGACATCGCCGCCCGTATCGATGCTGCGGACCGCCCCGTCTTGATGGTCGGTGGACCTGGGTGGGATACGGCGTCGCGCGATCAGGTCGCCGCCTTTGCCGAAGCGCTAAATTGCCCCGTCGTCACCGCCTTCCGGGGCAAATCCCTGATCGACAACACCCACGCCCACTACGCTGGCGAGGCGGGCATCGGATGCAATCCGGCTCTGGTTGATGCGTTGCGCGACAGCGATTTGATCCTGGCGATTGGACCGCGGCTGGGCGAGATGACCACCCAATCCTACCGCTTGTTCGAGCTGCCGGACGGGATCGCCGACCGCCTGATCCACATCCACGCGGGCGGCGAAGAGCTGGGCCGTGTTCACCGTCCCATGATGGCCGCGGCGGCCCGCGCGGGCTCAGCCATGACTGCCATCGCCTCCAAGGCCGATCCCGAGCGGGCACAGTCGCGCGAAGCGTGGGTGAAAGGACGGCGTGAGGCCTATGAGGCGTGGTCAACGCCGGTCGAGGTGACGGGCGCGGTCAATCCCTCAGAGATTTGGGCATCGGTCGCGGAAAAGCTTGGCGACCAGGCGATCCTGACCAACGGCGCGGGCAATTTCGCCGCCTGGCTGCACCGCTTCTACCAACATTGCGCCTGGCCCAGCCAACTGGCGCCGACCTCCGGGGCTATGGGCTATGGCTTGCCGGCGGCCATCGCCGCGAAGCTGGAACACCCTGAACGGCCGGTCATTTGCGCGGCCGGCGACGGGGACTTCCTGATGGCGGCGCCGGAGCTGGCCACCGCGGTTCAACATGGCGCTGACATCATCGTCTGCGTCTTTGACAATGGCGCTTACGGCACCATACGCATGCATCAGGAGATGCATTACGCAGGCCGGGTCAGCGGCACCGACCTCTCCAATCCCGACTTTAAACTGATGGCGGAAAGCTTTGGGGCTGCAGGCTTCTTCGTCGATCGCACCGAAGACTTCATGCCCGCATTGGAAGCTGCGATGGCGGCGGGACGACCGGCCTTGATCCATATCAAGCAAAGCCTTGCCGACATCGCGCCGGGCAAAACGCTGGACGTCTGACAACCGGCGCCGTCGGGGTTTCGGGATTGCGCGGTTCGCGCTATCTCCCGCCCACCCTTAAGACCGCGGAGCGCGCCCATGTCCCAGAGCTTTTACGATCGAATGACCGAGACCCTCGCCGAGATCGAGGCGGACGGGCTGTATAAGCGCGAGCGCATCATCACCTCGCAGCAATTTGCTGAGATCGACGTGAAGACCAATGGCGCATCGAGCCATGTGCTGAACTTTTGCGCCAACAATTATCTGGGCCTCGCCAATCGGCCGGAGCTCATTGAAGCCGCCAAGGTGGCGCTCGACCGCTATGGCTTCGGTGTTGCGTCCGTCCGCTTCATCTGCGGCGCCCAGGAAGTCCACCGTCAGCTTGAAGCGCGCCTCGCCGCCTTCACCGGGCAGGAAGACACAATCCTCTACGCCGCCGCGTTCGACGCCAATGGCGGCGTGTTCGAGCCGCTGCTGGGCCCGGAAGACGCCATCGTGTCGGATGCACTGAACCACGCCTCGATCATTGATGGCGTGCGCTTGTGCAAGGCTAAGCGCTATCGCTACGCCAATTCCGACATGAATGATTTGGAAGCCCAGCTGAAACAGGCGCGGGCGGATGGCGCGCGCACGATCATGATCGTCACCGACGGCGTGTTCTCCATGGACGGCTATATCGCGGATCTCAAATCCATCTGTGATCTGGCGGACAAGTATGACGCCCTGACCATGGTGGATGATTGCCACGCTCACGGCTTCATGGGCGCCAAGGGCCGGGGCACGCCGGAACATTGCGGCGTCATGGGCCGGATCGACATCATCACCGGCACGCTGGGCAAGGCGCTGGGCGGGGCCATGGGCGGCTTCACCTGCGCCAAACAGCCGGTGATCGACATGCTGCGCCAGCGCTCGCGCCCCTATCTCTTCTCCAACTCCCTTGCGCCTTCGATCGCGGGCGCCTCGCTCAAGGCGCTCGACATGGTTGAGCAAGGCGATGATTTGCGGGCGCGCCTGTTTGATAACGCCAAGCGCTTCCGCACCGGCATGACCGAAGCGGGTTTCGAACTGCTGCCCGGTGAACACCCGATCATTCCCGTGATGCTCGGCGACGCCGCGCTGAGCCAGAAAATGGCGGACGCGCTGATGGAGGAGGGCGTTTACGTGATCGGCTTCTTCTATCCCGTGGTGCCCAAAGGCAAAGCCCGCATCCGCACCCAGATGAGCGCCGCTCACACCCCCGAGATGATTGATCGGGCCGTGGCGGCCTTCACCAAGGTCGGTAAAGACTTAGGCGTGGTGTAGGCGCGGCCTCAGGCGTTGGGGCGCGATCTGTCGCGATGGCTGCCCC
Source organism: uncultured Oceanicaulis sp. (assembly GCA_964484345.1). Taxonomy (GTDB): domain Bacteria; phylum Pseudomonadota; class Alphaproteobacteria; order Caulobacterales; family Maricaulaceae; genus Oceanicaulis. The sequence goes on from CAZAGE010000026.1 coordinate 34,673, forward strand.
TGTCTCGCCGCAAAAATCATGTTTAGATGCGGTTAAGCTTTCGTGGGAGTTCGAAGCATGACCGACGCCGCCGCCACGCCCGCCTCAGAAGCGCGCCCGTCCGACGAGCTCTTGCCGTTTCTGAGCAACTTCCACGACATCTTCACCACGATCGGCGTTTTGATCCTGTTCTCAGGATTGGCGCTCGGTGCCGGGCAGGTCTTCGACCGGATCGACCCGGCAGGCGGGACGGTGGCGTTTGATGCGGTCTGGATTGGATTAACGGTAGCCGTCGCGCTGATCGCCTGGCTGGTCTCCAGCATTTTGGTAGGGCGTCAGCGGCGCATCCTGCCCGGCATTGTTTTAAGCGCGATCTTCGCCGCTTCGCTCAGCGCGGTGCTCATCTATCTCTACACCCAGCTGACCCTGTATCTGAATGGCGGGGAATCCTTCGAGCCGGTCTTCGACGCCTTGGCGGGGATCAACGAACCGACGCGCGACGCCTTTGGGTCGGCGCTGGCGGAATTGTCTTGGATCGTGCGTATCTGGCCGGTGGGGGTCGGGCTGATCGTGTCGGCGGTGATCTGGGTTTACTATGCCCGCTTCCGCTTGCCCTTCGCCGCCGGCTTGCTCGGGGTCGCCCTGGTGACCACCGGCTTCGCGGTGTTCGCGGTGGTGGAGCCGTATCTCGCCTTTGTCTGGAACCCAACCGCGAGCCTGGTCACCGGCCTTGTCTTGTTTCTCGCCGGCGTGGTCTTCGATGCGCGCGATCCCCAGCGCACTACGCGCCTTTCCGGGGCTGGTTTCTGGCTGCATTTCTTCGCCGCGCCCATCTTGCTGAGCGCCGCCTTGAGCATCGTCAATCTGGGCTTCGTCATCGATGTCGAAGAGCTGCAGTCGGCCGCGGCCGGCGGCCCGCTGGTGGAGGCGATCGCCGGCAATGAAATCGACGCCGTGCGCAGCGCGATCGCGACCCTGATCGTAATTGGCGTGTTTGCGCTTGTTTCCCTTTTGATCAACCGCCGGGCGCTGATCGTCGCGGGCTTGATCAGCGCGGGCATCGCCTTGGGCGTGCTGGTCAATCAGCTGGGCCTCGGCGCAGCAGGCGTGACGGCGATCACCTTGTTGCTGCTGGGCGGCGTCGTGGTGCTGTTGGGCGCCGCCTGGAACCCGACCCGGCGTCTGTTGCTCGCGCCCTTCCCAGGCGAGGGGCCGATGGCGCGTCTCTTCCCGCCCGCAGGCGGCGAGGAAGGCTAGGGCGCCGAACGCCGTCTTCGCACCTGCACACTGACGCCGTCGTCTTTTCAAGGCGTGCGCTTCGTGGTCAAACCCACGCCAGACATCCATCTGGCGTGAGGAGAGCTCCATGAAAGCGTTGGTGAAGGCCAAGCCTGAAGTCGGCATTTGGATGGAGGATGTGGACAAGCCGGCGATCGGTCCTGACGAGGTTCTGATCCGGGTCCACATGACCGCGATCTGCGGCACGGACATTCACATCTACAATTGGGATGAGTGGGCGCAGCAAAACGTTCCTACGCCGCTGGTCGTCGGCCATGAATTCGGCGGCGTTGTTGAAGCGGTCGGTTCAGACGTCACCCGGATCAAGCCGGGCATGCGGGTTTCCGGTGAAGGCCACGTCGTGGGCGAGAAATCCCGGGCCGTGCGCGCCGGGCGTTTCCACCTGGACCCCGACACCAAGGGGGTTGGCGTCAACATGCCTGGCGCCTTCGCCGAGTATCTGAAAATCCCGGCCTTCAATGTCGTGCCGCTGCCCGATGACGTGGCCATGGAGCAGGCCGCCTTCTTGGATCCGCTGGGCAATGCGGTGCACACGGCGACCGCTTATGACCTGGTCGGTGAAGATGTCCTAATCACCGGGGCCGGACCCATCGGCATCATGGCGGCCGCTGTCGCGCGCCATTGCGGCGCCCGCCATGTGGTCGTCACCGACATCAATCCGGACCGGCTCAAGCTTCTGGTCCAGGTCGCACCCAACGCCATTCCCGTGAACACGCTGAACGAAGATCTGCGCGAAGTCATGGGTCATCTGAAAATGACCGAAGGCTTTGATGTCGGGCTGGAGATGAGCGGCGCCGAACCGGCCTTTAACCAGATGGTCGAGCATCTGGTGATGGGCGGCAAGATCGCCATGCTCGGCCTGCCCGCCAAGCCGTTTAACCTCGACATGAGTTCCCTCATCATGCGCGGCATCACCTTTAAAGGTATTTACGGCCGCCAGATGTTTGAGACCTGGCACAAAATGCTCGCCATGCTGCAAGCCGGTCTCGACGTCTCCAGGCTGATCACCCACCGGCTTCCCGCGCGCGAGTTCCAGACCGGCTTTGAAGCCATGCGCTCGGGTAAGGCGGGCAAGGTGATCCTGGACTGGCGAGACGCATAAGGCGCACCATGGCCCACGACACCCTTCCGCTCGATTTCACCGAGCTGCCTGAAGCCGAGATGCGCAAACGGGCGCAGGCTTTTCTCGACACCATGAAGGCGCGCCGGACCATCCGCGACTTTTCTGATCGGCCCGTACCCCGCGATCTCATCGAAACCGCAATCCTGACAGCCGGCACCGCGCCGAACGGCGCCAATCACCAACCCTGGTGGTTTTCCGTTCTGGGCCAGGGCCCGTTACGGACCCAACTGCGCGACGCCGCCGAAGCGGAGGAGCGCGCCTTCTACGAGGGCAAGGCGGGTGAGGAATGGCTGGACGCCCTGGCGCCGCTGGGCACAGACGCGAATAAGCCCTTCCTGGAAACAGCGCCCTGGATCATCGCCGTCTTCGCCCAGCGCCGCGGCGGGCCGGAACCGGGGGATAAGAAGAAAAACTACTATGTCTCCGAAAGCGTCGGCATCGCCTGCGGCTTGCTGATCGCCAGCCTGCATCAGGCCGGGCTGGCGACGCTGACCCATACGCCCAATCCGATGAGCTTTCTCACCCAGATCTGCGAACGGCCGAGTGATGAAAAGCCGGTGATGCTGATCGTTACCGGCTATCCGGCGGACGATGCGACCTATCCGGCGCACGCCGCGAGCAAGAAGCCGCTGGATCGGATTTGCGATTTTCGCTGAGGACTGAAGAGGCTCAGCGGGCCTCTTCGATCATCCGGTCAAGCAGGCGAAGCACGTCTTTTGAAGCCCGCTCCATTTCAATGAACGCGGCTTCGGCGCCGTCCCGGTCGCCGCTGGCCCAAAGGCGTGCTGCGCGCTTGCCGGCCTCATGGACCTTTGCATGGGGCGCCTCGAGCGCAGCAAAGGTCGCATGGCCGGCATATGCCGTACGGGCGGTTTCATACCATTTGCCGAGGCGGCAGGAGCGGTGATCGGCCAGCTCAGTCTCACGCAGCTCCGAAACGCCCACCAACATGCCGGCCAGTCGCTTCTTCCAAAGCAGGTGGTCGGATTTGGCACAGTGGAGCACAAAGTTATCGATACTGCGCTCAGCAAGGCTTGCCAGTGCTTCGACAACGGTTTGTTCCGAGCCAGAGCTTGCACTCACGACGTGATCGGTGCGCTCCCGCGCCCGGCTTGCGCCATCGGCGATCCCTGTCACAGAACGCGCCAAATCCGTCGTCGCGCCTGACTGTTCTTCCATAAGCCGTGCGATCTCACCGACATGATTTGCACTTTCGCGCACCTGTTGATCACCCGCCTCAACCCGTGCGGCTACGGTTTCGGCCGCTTTTGTGCCCGCATCGACCGACGCGCTGGACTGAGCGACCGCGCCGGAAATCGCTTCGACTTCGCTCTGCAAGGCGCCGATCCGTTGGCGGATATCTTCCGTCGCCTTCGCGGTCTGGCCCGAAAGGGCTTTGACTTCTCCGGCAACCACCGCGAAGCCCTTGCCCGCGTCGCCTGCCCGCGCGGCTTCGATGGTCGCATTTAGCGCGAGGAGGTTGGTCTGGTCCGCGATTTGGGCGATCGTGTCGACGATCTCGGCGATCTGGCGGGAGGCGTTTTCAAGCCCGTCCACACGAGCATTAATGGTGTTGAAGGCCTCACCGATATGGCCCACCTCGGTCCGGGCGGCGGCGGCGGCTTCGCGCGCTGCGGCGGTTTCGCTGACACACTCGGTCAGGCCGCTCGAGGAGCGCCCAGCCAGCTGATTGATTTCCCGGATCGATGCTTCGAGCTCTTCAACCGCCGCACTCATCGTCTGTGCATGATGGTCCATGGCCCGAACCTCGCCGGCCGCATTGGCGACCGCAGCCATGGCTTCGCTCGTCTGCATGGAGAAGGTCACCGTGCGCTTGAGCTCATCCACGTCTTCACTGCGGAGCTTTCTGGACGCATTCAAAAACGCATCCGCGACGGTCTGCGGCATCACCGATACATCAGGCTGTTCGCCGGCAGCCAGGCTTTCAAGGGCTTGCTGAACCTCATCCCATGCTGGTGTTGCAGCTGGATCGGCCATCACTGGAACAGCGGCCTGCGATGACGATTCGTTGCGGCGGAGGTGACTGAACATCTGATTCCCCAAGAAAAACGTTGGGTCGCACGGTTCAGCGCAATTGATGAATAACCGGTTACGTAGTCCGGCTTAGACCCGCACCCGCCGCTCACTGGCGGTCACCGACCAGATCAGCGCGATGATCCAGCCGATCATCGTCCAGCCCAAAAGCAGGTTGGTCAGGAAGATTGCAAAGCCGTTGTGATGGCCGCGCGCCAGCGCGATCAGCGTCGGCAGGAAATAGGCCAGGGCGGCGAACACCAATACTTCCACGGGGAGGGCTCCTTTATCGACTTTCGATAAATATGGAGGGCGTCGCCGTCGGATGCAAGTGACAGCCTCGTAAGGTTCAAAAAGAAACCCCGGCCCAAGGACCGGGGTTTCCATATGGAAAAGGCGTCGGACTTAGCCCTGGGTCGGGGTCGCGCCGCCCTCATAATCCGCGTCGGGGAATTTATAGTCCTTGAAGATTTCCCGCAGCTTGGTCTTGAGGACCTTGCCCGTGGCGCCCAGCGGCATTTCTTCAATGAACTCCACCCCGTCCGGCAGCCACCATTTCGGCACCCGCTCGGCGAGATATTCGCGAATGGACTCCGCAGTCGGGGTCGTGTTCGGCTTGGGCTGAACGATCAGCAGAGGGCGTTCCTGCCACTTGGGATGGGGATGACCGACCGCGGCCGCCATGGCGACATCGGGGTGGCCCATGGCGGCGTTTTCCAGATCGATCGAGCTGATCCATTCGCCGCCGGACTTGATCACGTCCTTGGAGCGGTCGGTGATGGTCATATAGCCGTCTTCATCGATATGGCCGACATCGCCGGTCTTAAACCAGCCGTCATCGGTGAAGCTTTCCGGGCCGGCGCCGCGGAAATAGCTGTCGATGATCCAGGGGCCGCGCACTTGGATGTGGCCGGCTGACTGGCCATCGCGCGGCAGCACATTGCCTTCATCGTCCACGGCGCGCATGTCGACGCCGAAGAGGAGGCGGCCCTGCTTCAGCTTGATGCCGACCTTCTCGTCCTCGGTGAGTTCGTCATGCTTGGGCAACAGCTTGCCGACAGTGCCCAGCGGGCTCATCTCGGTCATGCCCCAGCCTTGCTGCATGTCGACGCCGTATTCGTCCTGATAGGCGCGCAGCAGCGCTTCCGGCATGGCGGAGCCGCCCATCAAGACCGTGTCGACGCTGTCGATACGCTTGCCGCTCTCGCGCAGATATTGCAACAGGCCGAGCCAGACGGTGGGCACGCCGAGCACCTGGTTGACCTGCTCATTCTCCACGAGTTCCTGGATCGAGGCGCCGTCAAGCTGCGCCCCCGGGAAGACCAGCTTGGCGCCGGCCATGGCCGCGGCGTAGGGCACGCCCCAGGCGTTGACGTGGAACATCGGCACCACCGGCATGATGATGCCGTCAGCCCCGACACCGACCGCATCCACGCTGCAGCACGCCATGGCGTGCAGGACGGTGGAGCGATGCGAATAGAGCGCGCCTTTGGGCTCGCCGGTCGTACCGGACGTGTAGCAGAGCCCAGCCGCCGAATTCTCATCAAAAGTCGGCCAGTCAAAATCATCGTCTGGCGCGTTTTCAAGCAGGGTCTCGTACACGCCGATCTTGGTCTGCGTTTGCGGCTTGGTCTGTTCGCTGGTCATGGCGACCCAGCTCTTCACCGACTTGCAGGACTTGGCGATCGCGTCGACGATCGGCGCAAACTGAACGTCGAAGAAGACGTGCTTGGATTTGGCGTGATTGATGATCCAGGCGATGCCTTCCGGACCAAGCCGCGGATTGGCGGTGTGCACCACAGCGCCGACGCCGGAGATTGCGTAGTAAAGCTCCAGGTGGCGATGGGTGTTCCAGGCGATGGTGGTGATCCGGTCACCCGGCTTCACCTTCATCGGTCCTGTCAGCGCATTGGCGAGTTTTTGCGCCCGGACATGGCAGTCCGCATACCCATAGCGATGGATTTCACCGGTGTCGGGCAGGCGCGAGACAATCTCTCGCTTACCGTGGTTTAGCGCCGCGTGACGCAAAATGTCCGCAATCATCAGCGGACGGTCCATCATCTGACCGCGCAGCATGGGGCCTCCTCCCTCAGTCATGTCTTTGATGGCGGACTGTCTTAGGCAGTCTTCGCCGATCAGCTTGCGCCATGAAAAGGGGGACCGGAGCAAAGGGCAATCCCTTTCACCGCAAAATCCCGCTTGAATATCTGGCAAAACGGCTATGGATTACCGCCATGACGTTCACCGTGCCTCGTTTTGCCGATGTTCAAGCCGCCGCCCAACGCCTGAAGGGCGAGGCGGTGCGCACCCCGCTCTTAATCAACGCCGCCCTGGACGCCGCCGTCGGCGGCCGGGTCTTCATCAAACCCGAGCCGCTCCAGCGCACCGGATCGTTTAAATTCCGCGGGGCGTTCAACGCCTTGTCGCAATTTGACGCCGCGCAGCGTCAGGCCGGGGTGGTGGCGTTTTCCTCCGGCAATCATGCTCAGGGCATCGCGGAGGCGGCGCGCCTGCTGAACATGCCGGCGACCATCGTGATGCCGGAGGATGCGCCAGAGATCAAAAAGCAGGGCGTGATCGCGCGGGGCGCTCAGCTCAAGCTCTATGATCGGGAAAGAGAAAGCCGGGAAGACATCAGCAAGGCCATCGCCAAGGAGACCGGCGCGACGCTCATCCCCTCCTATGACCACCCCGACATCATCGCCGGGCAGGGCACGTGCGGGCTGGAGATTTTTGAAGCATTGGCGGAGCTTGGTGTTGAGGCGGATCAGCTGACGTGCTGCCTGGGTGGCGGCGGATTGCTCGGGGGCATCGGACTGGCCGCGAAGGCGTTGTCGCCGGACACCGCGCTCTATGGCGTGGAACCGGAAGGGTTTGACGATCATGCCCGGTCGCTTGAAGCGGGTCACCGGGTGCCGAGCCCGAAAAAATCCGGGTCGGTCTGCGATGCGCTCTTGGCCCCGGAGCCGGGCGAACTGACCTTCGCGCTCAACCAAAGCCAGCTGTCGGGTGTCAAAGTCGTCACCGACGCGGAGGCGTTGGCGGCGGTGCGCTTCGCCTTTGAAACACTCAAGCTGGTGGTCGAGCCGGGCGGGGCGGTGGCGCTCGCGTCGATTCTCTCCTGCAAGCTTGACGCCAGAGGGCGGACGACGGTCGTGGTTCTGACCGGCGGGAATATTGATCCGGCGATGATGGCGCGGGCGCTGAAGGTTTAGCGCTCGCTGGCGGGGTCGTCCCCCCGCAGACTTGGAGCCGGCGCCGCAACAGGGTCTCCAGCAGATTGTCGAGCCGCCGCTGCTTCACGCGCCGCCTGGGCCGCGCGCTCCGCTTCGCGCAACGAGTCGATGAAATCGGCGGGCAGGGCCGGCAAGTCGCGTGCGAAATAGGCCCCCGCGAGATCGGTGCGGAGCTCCAACTCTGTCGGCTCGCCCGTCTGCGCCATGCGAGCGCGGTAAACCTGCACATTCTCGATCACACGCTGAACGTAATTGCGCGTTTCAGAAAACGGGATGCTTTCCGCCCAGTTGATCGGGTCGATCTCGCCGGTGCGCGGGTCGCCATAATTCTGCACCCAGCGTCGCACCCGGTGGCCGCCCGCATTATAGGCGGCCAACGCCATCACCAGCGAACCGTCATAATCGTTCACCACCTCGTCCAGATGCGCCATGCCAAGGACGAGATTGTATTCGGGATCATCCGTCAGCCGGCCGAAATCATAGGGCATGTTCAGGCTGCGCGCCGTCTCGCGAGCGGTGGCGGGCATCATTTGCATAATGCCGCGGGCGCCGGCGCCGCTGACCGCCCGGGGGTCAAACTCGGTCTCCTGACGGATCACGGACAAGGTCAGCGCCGCTTCCGGAGCAATCGGCGCGCCCTCAGGCAAATCGATCAGCGGATAGGCGCGCTCGGCCAGCGTAATGCCCTGAAGGCGGCCCGCCTTGGCGGCGCGCACGGCTTGGCGCAGGCGGTTATAATCGAGCGCGATATCGGTGAGCATCGCTTGTTCGATGGGCGTGCCCATCTCATCATCGAAATGATACATGAACACCCGGAAGAGATAGTCCGCGCCGGTCTCCGCCAGCAGACGGACAGCCTGAATCTCCTCTCGCCCGTCAAATGCGGCGCGTTCCGCGTCGCTGGGCACGGGATCAGGCGGCAAATCGATGCGGGCCGCGTCCGGACCCAAGGCGATCAAGGCCAGCTGCCCGTAATAGACCGTGGGATACTGAGCCGCCGCCATAAAGTGGTCACGGGCAAGCTCAAGCTGGTTTGCGGCTTCCGCCGCCCGGCCTTGCCAGTACTTCGCCCGAGCCAGGGACACGTCGGTGCGCACGCCCGCTTCCAGCGTCATGAAATGATCCAGGGCGTCGAGCGGACGGTTTAACCGGGTCAACGCCAGCCAGCCGGACAGGAATTCCGCATCGGCGAAATCAACGCCCCGTTCCATCCCATGCGCGGTTGCGAGCCGGTAAGCGTCCTCGAACTGCTCGTCGCGGATCAGGTCCAGGATCATCAGTTTGCGCTCGGTCCACATGGAGTCGAGCGCGCCGGCGTTCTCGTGCCCGTCCGGCAGCTCCAGCAGCAGGGGCAGCGCGGCGTCATCAAGGCCGGCGCGACGCCGCCAGCGGGCGCGTTCATAAAGCAGGCCCGGATGGTCCTGAAGCGAGGCCGGAACCGCATCAACCGCCCGGTCGACCCCGCCGCGGCGGGCGGCGAGGCGAATGCGAGCGTCGGCGAGGCGCTGTTCACCACTGCTCAAGAGCGGTGTGAGCCGGCTCGCGGCCGTGCGCTGGCCCGCCCAGAGTAGGAAATCAACCCGGGCGGCGTGATCATCGGCGGAAAACAGGTCGCGATGCGCGCTCAGCACTTCGCTTTGGAAGGACAGGCGCATTCGCTGTGTGCGCCAAGCGAGGCGGATTTGCTCTTCGCCGTCTTCGATCCGGCCGATATCAATCAGCGCCCGGCCCAACGCCACCCGGCCTTCGCCGGTGACCGGTTCGCGGGTCTCGAACCAATCCACGATCATCGCCGAGCTGAAGCCGGAGTCTTCAATCTTCCATTCGGCCTCTCGCTGAATGGAGAAGTCGCGCGGCCAGTCGGGCAAGCGTTCGAGCGCGACATCGAGGTCAGAGAAGGGCGCGCGGTCATCGCTCACCGCGATGCGCCAGAGCAGCAGGTTCTGGGCGACCGGATTTTCTATCTGATAGCGCAGGGCGCGCACTTCGCCCCACTCATCATCGTCCGCCGCCGTCATGGCCTGGCGGAAGGTCGAGAAGTCGGTATCAGACAGAATCTGGGAGTGGTTTGGCACCTCGGGCTTGAGGCGCGGAACCGGGCTTTGCGCCAGCGCCGGCGCGGCCAAGACCAATGACGCCGTTAGGACGGCTACGCGCGTAACAATCACCATGACCGCTCCTCCCTCTGGAGCATCCCCCACACCGCAACAGTGCGCCAGCGCGCCGCACCTGTCGAGGCCGCAGAGCGCCCCTTGGCTGAGACATATGGGGCGCGTATGGTCCGCGCCCAATTTTCCAACGCAAGGGATAGCGGCATGTTTCGCGGCTCCATGACAGCACTGGTGACGCCATTCAAGAATGGCGCCGTGGATGAGGCCGCGTTTGCGGCGCTCGTCGAGCGCCAGATTGCAGCTGGAACTCATGGGCTGATTCCCGTGGGCACGACCGGTGAAACCTCAACCCTGTCTCTTGATGAGCGCCAGCGCCTGATCATTTTGTGTGTGGAGGTGGCTGCCGGACGCGTGCCGGTGATCGCCGGTACAGGGTCGAACGCAACCTTGGCCTCGATTGAGGCGCAGCGCCACGCCAAAGGCGTCGGGGCGGACGCCGGGCTGGTTGTCGCCCCCTATTACAACAAGCCGTCTCAGGACGGCATTGCGGCCCATTATGAGGCGATCGCGGACGCCGTGGCGCTGCCGATCTTCATCTACAATATTCCGGGCCGCTCCATTGTTGATATCAGTGTTGAAACCATGACCCGGATCGCGCGCCATCCCAATATCATCGGCGTCAAAGACGCGACCGGCGATGTTCAGCGCGTAACCCAGTACCGCCGGGCGATCGGGGAAGACTTCATCCAGCTCTCCGGCGAGGATGCGAGCGCGCTTGGCTATAACGCCCATGGCGGCCAAGGCGCGATTTCCGTAACCTCCAATGTCGCGCCCGAGCTGTGTGCGCAGTTTCAAACCGCCTGCCTGGAGGGCCGATGGGACGACGCGCGCGCGCTCAATGACACGCTCCAGCCGCTCCATGAGGCGCTCTTTTCCGCGCCCAACCCGGCGCCGGCGAAATATGCGCTCTCTCTGTTGGGCCTGTGCGAGGCCGAGATCCGCTTGCCGCTGGTGGAATGTCCCAACGACGTTAAAGCCAACATCCGCAGCGCCATGGAAGGGTGCGGCCTGCTATGAGCAAGGGCGAAGACAAGGGCGTCATCGCCGTCAACCGCCGGGCGCGCTTCGACTATGAGATCCAGGATACGTTCGAAGCGGGCCTTCAGCTGGTGGGCACCGAGGTCAAATCCCTGCGCGACGGCAAGGCGAATATCGCCGAAAGCTATGTCAGCCCGGAAAAGGGCGAGGTTTGGCTGATCAATTCCGACATCCCGGTCTACAGCCACGGCAACCGCAATAATCACGAACCCCGGCGGCCGCGAAAACTCCTGCTGCACAAGAAAGAAATGAACAAGCTCGCCGGCGCTGTGCAGCGTGAAGGCCTGACCATCGTGCCGCTGCGCCTCTTCTTCAACGCCCGCGGCCTGGTCAAGCTTCAGATCGGTCTGGCCAAAGGTAAGAAGACGGTCGACAAGCGCGAGACGAAGAAAGAACGCGATTGGAACCGGGCCAAACAGCGCATTTTGAAGAATTATGGCTAGGCAAGCCGCGCGCGCGCCGCTTCGAACACCGCATGGAACATCGCTTCGGTCAGCCGGCCGGTATTCGTGTTGTATCGTGAGCAGTGATAGCTGTTGATCAGGGTGAGGGGGCCTTGCGGCCCTTCGAACTCATGTTCCGCCCCATGGGCGAATTTGAACCCTGACGGCTTTTGGCCAAGCGCCTTTAAGGTGTTCTCATGCGCCACACGGCCCAGGGCGATCAGCACTTCTAGGCGGGGCAGGGCGGCGATGCGGGCCGTTAGAAACGGCCGGCAATTATTCATTTCCGCGCCGATGGGCTTGTTCTGCGGCGGCACGCAGCGCACGGCGTTGGTGATCATGGCATCGACGAGGGCCAGATCATCCTGCCCATCGGGATGAAACATGCCGGTCGAAAAGCCGTATTTGGCCAGCGTCGGGTAGAGAAGATCGCCGGCCCAATCCCCAGTAAAGGGACGGCCGGTGCGGTTCGCCCCGCCGCGCCCAGGCGCCAGCCCGACGATGAGGAGGCGGGCCTCCTGATCGCCAAAGCTGGGCGCGGCGCCGTTAAACCAGGTCGGTTCCGCACGTTGGTTTTCCGTGCGGTAGTCCACCAGGCGCGGGCAGAGCGAGCAGTCGCGGGGCGGTTCGGCCGCCACGGCCTGCTTAGTCTTCGTCATCGAAGTCTTCATCCTCGCGGGCGCGGCGTTCACGGCCCACCAGCTTGCCGAGCTCGGCAAGCTCCACAAAGGAATCCGCCTGGCGGCGCAGATCATCAGACGCCATCGGCGGGTTCGACTTCAGCGTCGATACGACAGACACGCGTACGCCCTTACGCTGAACCGCTTCGACCACCTTGCGGAAGTCACCGTCGCCGGAGAACAACAGGATATGGTCGAGATAACTGGCCGCCTCGACGATATCGACGGCGATTTCGACGTCCATATCGCCCTTGATACGGCGGCGGCCGCTATCGTCGGAGTATTCCTTGGCGGCCTTCGTCACGACCTTGAAACCGTTATAGTCGAGCCAGTCGATCAGGGGGCGGATCGGTGTATATTCTTCGCTCTCGATGAGCGCGGTGTAGTAGTTTGCGCGGATCAAGCGTCCCCGCTTGCGGAATTCTTCGAGCAAACGACGATAATCAATGTCGAAATCGAGCGATTTAGCGGCGGAGTACAAGTTCGCGCCATCGATGAATAAGCCAATGCGTTCGTTGGGATAGAAGGTCATCTTTATGCCTTTCGGTCGATTAATGGGTTCAAATCACGCTCATCAGCGCATTTTTATCGCGTTGGGAGCGAACCAAGCATACCGGTCCTCGGGACCGCTTGAAAACCTGCAATCGGC
>CAZAGE010000027.1:0-45489 GCA_964484345.1 uncultured Oceanicaulis sp.
CGGATTTTAAGTCCGGTGCGTCTACCAATTCCGCCACGCCGGCATGCGTGTGGTGGACCACTGATACGCGAAGGGCCGGTCTTTCGCCAAGACCGGCCCTGCATCTGCGTTCGAATGAAACGGCTTAGCGCTTGATCTCGTCCTGCTGGGTGACGATTTGCGAGCACAGGCCGTATTCCACGGCTTCTTCGGCGGAGAGCCAGAAGTCGCGGTCGGTGTCTTCTTCGATCTTGGACAGCGGCTTGCCGGTGGCGTCCGCGAAAATCTGGTTCAGGCGATCGCGCATGGTGCGCATCTCGCGGACCTGGATTTCGATATCCGACGCCATGCCGCCGGCGCCGCCGGAGGGTTGGTGCAGCAAGAAACGCGTGTTCGGCAGGCAGTAGCGGTCACCCTTTTCCGCACCCACGAAGATCAGCGCGCCCGCGCTGGCGACCCAGCCCGAGCCCAGCACGATCACGCGCGGCTTAATGAATTTCATCGTGTCATGGATCATGTCGCCGGATTCCACATGGCCGCCCGGCGAGGACACCACCAGCAGGATCGGATCATCCGATACCGCCGCCAGCGCGAACATCTGGGCGCAGACGCGCTGCGCCGTTTTGTCGGAGATGCCGCCGGTGATCAGGATGGTGCGGCTGTCAAACAGCGCCTTGCCGACATAGTCCGGATGCCGACCGGCGTCCTTCTCTTCGGCGTCATCATCATCGTCGTTGCGGATCAGGCGATTGTCGTAGGCGGTTGCCATGGCGGGTCCTTGCTCAGATTCAAAGCAGTGGCTTTGGAGCAGAGGTTAGGATCGCTGGCGGCGCGGAACAAGGACGCCAATCAAAAGAACGCAGCAGCGGGTCGACGGCCTGTCGGCTAGGCCGAGAGGACCGTCTCGCCAATCGCGCCAAACGCGGTTTCAACCACCGCCAGCTCACCCTTATCCCTGCCCCGCGCCACCAGCGCCACGCCGCGCCTCAGCTCGCCGCCGCCAAGATCTTCAAACCAGGGATAGCTGCCGATGGACACCCCAGGGTGGGCCGCTTGAAGTTCGCCGAGCGAAGCCGCCAGATCACCCTCGCGCGCGCCTTCCAGACGCACTGTCACAGAGTGCGTCACAGCGCCCCGCGTCAGGCGCGGCGCGACATCTTCCAGCATGCCGCGGGCGATCTTGGGCACGCCGGCGAGCACGAAGACGTTTTCGATCTGAAAGCCTGGCGCGCCGGTCACCGGATTGTCGATCAGCACCGCGCCGTCGGGAATGCGCGCCATGCGCATGCGGGCGGGCGTGATTTCGGCGTCGGACTTGGCGTACCAGCGCTCCAGGATGGCCTTGGCGTCCGCGCGCACATCGATCGGGCGGTCAAAGGCGGCGGCCACCGCGTCCGCCGTAATGTCGTCATGGGTCGGCCCGATCCCGCCCGTGGTAAAGACATAGGCGCAGCGCGCAGAAAGCGCCTGGACCGCCTCTACGATAGCGTCCCGGTCATCGCTGACGATGCGCACTTCCGACAGGGTGATGCCCAGCGGCGCAAGGAATTCCGCGATTTGCTGGACATTGATGTCTCGGGTGCGGCCCGACAGGATTTCATCGCCAATGATGACGATCCCAGCGGTGATGGCGGTCTGTGCGGTCATGAAGGCTCCTGGAGGACCGGCGCGCTTGCGCCGAACACGCCAAGAATTATGGTCCGGCCCGCACTCGCGTCAAAGGCTGTTCATGCAATTCTCCCAACCGCTTCGTCCCGGCCGTCTCGTGAAACGCTATAAGCGCTTCCTGGCCGATATCGTGCTGGATGACGGGCGCGAGGTGACGGCCCACTGCCCCAATCCAGGCTCCATGATGGGGTTGAAGACGCCGGGCAGCCCCTGCTGGGCGAGCGAGAATGACGATCCCAAGCGCAAGCTGAAATTCACGCTGGAACTCGTGGAAGCTGATAACACGCTGGTCGCCATCAACACCATGAACCCTAACAAGATCGCCGAAGAAGCCGTGCGCGCCGGCGCGATCGCCCAGCTGAGCGGCTATGACGGGCTGCGCCGGGAAGTGAAGTATGGCGTCAATTCCCGCATTGATTTGCTGCTGGAGCATGACGGTCGCCCTCCGGCCTATGTGGAGGTGAAAAACTGCCACCTGATGCGCACGCCGGGCCTTGCGGAGTTTCCCGACAGCGTGACCACACGCGGCGCCAAGCACTTGGTCGAGCTCTCCGACATGGTCCGCGAGCGCGCGCGCGCGGTCCAACTCTTCATTGTCCAGCGCGGCGATTGCGACGTGCTCTCGCCGGCGCGCGATCTCGACCCAAATTACGCGGACGCGCTGGTTGCAGCAACCAAAGCGGGCGTTGAAGTGCTCGCCTATGACTGCGCCATTACGCTGGAGGGCGTCACATTGAACCGCGAGATAAAGGTGAAGCTGTGAGCTTGGACGCGACCGATCCTGGCTGGGACCTTCCCCGCCCCTTTCTGCACTCGGTCGCGGCGCGGCCTGATGACATTGATGATTTCGGCCATGTAAATAACGCCGTCTATCTTCGATGGGCGGATGAGACCGGCTGGGCCCACTGGGAAGCCGACGGCTATACCCGCCAGCAATGCCGCGACCTTGACCGCGGCATGGCGATTATGCGCACCGAAGCCGATTATCTGGGCCATGTACGAGCCGGAGAGAAGGTTATCTGCGCGGTCTGGATCGCCGCATCGGACGGCAAATTGCGGGCTGAACGCTGGTATCAGTTCCGCAAGGCCGAGACAGGGGAAACCGTGTTTCGCGCCGTCACCAAGCTGGTCAGCTTCCAGCTCTCAACCGGACGCCCCGCCCGCATGGCGGACGCCTTCGCTGTGCACTACGCCAAACCGGCGCCAGACCTGGCGGACGCCGCCGCACTGCTCATGACCAATTCGAAACGTTGAGGCTGAGCCGGCCCTGATGATAGTCCGCGAAAATTTTGCGGGCTTTGCTCAGGGGTTAGTCTCATGCGTACAATTTTATTCGCCGCCGTCAGCGCCATCGCCTTGTCGGGCTGTGTCGTGGTCGATCACACCACCGTCGTCGAGCGCGAGACGGCCGTCACTCAGGCCGCTGCGGGCATCCCGGCCAGCGCCATTGAAGCGCATATCCGCTTTTTGTCCGACGATCGGATGGAAGGCCGGGCTGCGGGCGAGCGCGGCTATGAGCTGGCGGTCAACTATGTCGAAGCCCAGTACCGCCAGATCGGGCTCTTGCCCGGTGGAGACGACGGTTATCGCGCCGGCGTGCCGCTGCAGACCATGACCACCATTCCGGAAATGGCCGCCTTCAGCATTGATGGTGAGGCGATGACGCCGGGCGAGCACTTCATCGTCGCCGCCTCGGCCGTTCACGATGAAAGCGAAGCGAGCGGCGAGGCCGTGTTCGCCGGTTACGGCCTGATCGTCCCGGAGATGGGCCTGAACGGCTATGAGGGCCTGGATGTGGACGGCAAAATCGTCGTCGTTCTGTCCGGCACGCCCGAGGGGCTCGCCTCGGACGTCGCCGCCCACCTTAACTCCACGCGGACCAAAGCGCAGTTCGCCGCTGACGCGGTTGCTTCGGGCCTGATCATCATCCCCGCTGAAGGCCTGACCCGCTGGACCTTCGACCGCATGGCCGCCCGGGCGCCCTCTCCCTCCATGACGACGGCGGCCGCCGATGGCGGGGCGGGCCTTAATGTGCGCGCCTTCATCTCCGATACCGCCGCCGCGCGTCTGTTTGAAAACGCACCGCAGTCTTTCGACGCAGTGGTCGAAGCCGCGCGCAACGGCGAAAGCCTTGAGAGCTTTGATCTGGGCGCCGAGGTCTCGCTCGCCCAAGGGACCTCGCGGGAGAGCTTTGTCGACGACAACGTGGTTGGCATCCTGCCGGGCAACGACCCTGCGCTCGCCGACGAAGTCGTCGTGGTGACCGCGCACCTGGATCATATCGGCATCTGCCGCCTGGAAGAGGCGGAAGACTCCATCTGCAACGGCGCGCTGGATAACGCCTCAGGCACGTCAATCATGATCGAAACCGCCCGCGCGCTCGAACAGGCCGGCGGCGCGCGGCGCACCATCGCCTTCGTGGCTCTGGCCGCGGAAGAGCGCGGCCTTCTGGGCTCCGCCCATATCGCGCAAAACCCGCCGGCGCCGATGGCGAACATGATCGCCAACGTCAATCTGGATATGCCGGTGATCCGCTACCGCTTTAATGATCTGGTGGCTTTCGGCGCCGAGCACTCCAATCTGGGCCCGATCGCAGAGCAGGCCGTTATGTCGCGCGGCCTCGCCCTGACGCCGGACCCGCTGCCGGAACAGGCGCTGTTCGTGCGGTCCGACCACTATAATTTCGTGCGCGAGGGCGTCCCGTCCCTCTTCTTGATGACCGGGTTTTCCAGCCCGGACGAAGCAGACGATGAAGGCCAGGGCTTCTTGCGATTTTTGGGCGGCGACTATCACGCTCCCGGCGATGAAGCCGATCAAGTGTTGTTCGACGAAGGCGCCAAGTTCGCCGACCTCAACCTCGCCATCATCCGCACCATCGCGGACGCGGACGAGACCCCGGCGTGGAATGACGACAGCTTCTTCGCGCAGTAACGGCAAACTCTGGGCCGCAGTAACGCGTGTTTGATCTTTTTCAGTGAAACGCCCGCTCGCACTGAGCGGGCGTTTCTTCTATGTCCGGGCGTGCTACAAGAGATTTCGCGCAAACCCCGGAGCCCTCAGTGACCGAAGCCGCCCTAGATCCCGCCCCTGTCCGCGACGGTCAGATCAAGCGCCATGGACCGGAAGGTTTCGAGGGCATGCGCAAGGCCGGCCGCTTGTCGGCGGAAACGCTGGATCTGCTGGTCGATATCGTCGAACCGGGCGTGACCACCCAGGACATCGACGACTTCGTCCGCAATCATTTCCTGAAAAACGGCGCGGTGCCCGCCACGCTGTTTTACCGCGGCTACACCAAGTCGAGCTGCACCTCGATCAATCACGTGGTCTGCCACGGCATTCCCAACGACAAGCCGCTCAAAGACGGCGACATCGTCAATATCGATGTGACCTGCATCGTCGATGGCTGGCATGGCGACACCAGCCGGATGTATCCGGTCGGCGAATTGCGCCGCAAGGCTGAACGCCTCGTGGAAGTGACCTACGAATCCATGATGCGCGGCATCGACCAGGTGAAACCGGGCAATACGTTCGGCGATATCGGCCGGGCGATCCAGGACTATGCTGAAAGCCAGCGCTATGCAGTGGTGCGCGATTTTTGCGGCCACGGGCTGGGCCAGCTCTTCCACGATGCGCCCAACGTGCTGCATTTTGACGAGCCGGGTCTGAACACCGCCGTTTTGGAACCGGGCATGTTCTTCACCATCGAGCCCATGCTCAACGCCGGCAAGCCAGGCGTGAAAGTCCTCGCCGACGGCTGGACCGCCGTGACCCGCGACAAGTCGCTATCGGCTCAGTTCGAGCACTCGGTGGGCGTGACCGAAGACGGGGTGGAGATCTTCACCAAGTCGCCGGCAGGGCTGGACCGGCCGCCTTATTTGCCGCGTTAGGGCGGGGCGAATAGGGCAGCGCAACTGCGCTTGATCACCCTACCCCGCGCGCCTAGGGTCCCGCGAAATCTCAAGCCTTTCGGAACACGCCATGACCGCCCCCTCTTTCCAGGACCTTATCCTTACGCTCCAGCGCTATTGGGCGGACCAAGGCTGCGCGATCCTGCAGCCCTATGACACGGAAGTGGGTGCGGGCACGCTGCATCCGGCCACAACGCTGCGCTCGCTGGGCGCCAAGCCGTGGCGGGCCGCCTATGTGCAGCCCTCGCGCCGTCCGGCCGATGGGCGCTATGGCGAAAACCCCAACCGGCTGCAGCATTACTACCAGTTCCAGGTGCTGCTAAAGCCGAGCCCGTCGAACCTTCAGGACCTGTATCTCGGCTCGCTCGACGCCATCGGCATCGACCGCAAGCTCCACGATGTGCGCTTTGTCGAAGACGACTGGGAAAACCCCACTGTGGGCGCCTGGGGGCTGGGCTGGGAGGTTTGGTGCGACGGCATGGAAGTCAGCCAGTTTACGTACTTCCAGCAGGTCGGCGGCCTGGATGTAGAGCTGGTCTCCGGGGAGCTCACATATGGGCTGGAGCGCCTGGCCATGTATGTCCAGGGCGTTGAAAATGTTTACGATCTCGACTTTAACGGCGCCGGTATGAGCTATGGCGACGTCTTCCTGGAAAACGAGCGCCAGCACTCCGCCTTCAATTTCGAACATGCCGATGTCGACATGCTGATCGACTGGTTCAAAGGCGCGGAAAACCAGTGCAACGCCTTGCTGGCCCTGGATCCGCCCTTGCCGCTGCCGGCTTACGATTGGTGTCTGAAGGCCTCCCACCTGTTCAACCTCGTGGATGCGCGAGGCGCCATTTCGGTCGCCGAGCGCGCCAGCTGGATCGCCCGGGTGCGCGAACTGGCCAAGGGCTGCGCGGAAGCCTGGGTGAAGCTGGAAAAGCGCGACGACGAGGCGGCGTAGCACCCTCACCCCACCCTGGCCCTCCCCTCAAGGCGAGGGAAAGCCGCCTTCAGCCATCGCGTTCGACTTGAACATCTCGGCGTTGGCCTCCAAGGTCATGGGCTAGCGCCACGCCTTGCTCCCTCCCCTTGAGGGAGGGCCGGGGTGGGGTGGCTTCGCATCAGAAAAGGTTCCGCCCGATGATCCAGCTTTTCCACAATCCGCAATCGCGCGCGACCATGATGCATTGGCTGCTCGAAGAGATTGGCGTCCCCTACGAGCTGGTTCCCGTCGCTTATGACGACGGCTCCATGCGCACGCCGGAATTTCTGGACGTCAGCCCGTTGGGCAAAATCCCAGCGATCCGAGACGGCGACGTGACCGTCAGTGACACCGTGGCGATCACGCTCTATTTGGCCGACAAATATAAGACGCCGAACGATCTCGCGCCCGCGATCGACGATCCGCGTCGCGGCGAATACCTGCGCTGGCTGGTGTTTCAGGCCTCCTCGGTCGAACCGGCGATGATGCAGGCGGGCGCCAAGTTCGAGACCAAGCGCCAGCAGGCCGGCTGGGGCGATGTCGACACGGTGGTCGACGCGCTGGAGGCGCGCCTGTCCAAGGCGGATCCCTGGCTGTTGGGCGACTGGTTCACCGCTGCGGATGTGGTTCTAGGCGGCGCGGTCGGCTGGGCCCTTGGCTGGAATCTGTTTCCGAAAAAACCCGCCATGGCGGCCTATGCAGCCCGGCTCCAAGACCGCCCCGCCTATCAAAAAGCTATGGGAGGCTAAGCCATGAGTGATCCTGTCCGCGCGGGCGATGCGCCGCTGCCCGTCGATGTCGAAGAAGGCAAGACTTACTTCTGGTGCACCTGCGGGCGCTCGGCCAAACAGCCGTTTTGCGACGGCAGCCACCAGCCGACCGAGTTCACTCCGCTGGCCTGGAAAGCCCCGGAGACCAAGCGCGTCTTCTTTTGCACCTGCAAGGCCACGCAGGGTGAACCGCTGTGCGACGGCAGCCATAATAAGCCGGCCTGAAGGCTTCGGCTTTGCGGCGCATAGCCTTGCTGGACGCCGGGACGGATCAGCGCTAATCCACGCATCCTACGCCTGTCCGCCTGATTAAAGCCCTGCCCCATGTCCCAACTGCTCCTTGAATTTTTCTGCGAGGAAATCCCCGCACGCATGCAGGCTCGCGCCGAGGCCGACTTAGAGCGGCTGATGAGCGAGCGCTTGAAGGGCGCGGGGCTGACCTGGGACAGGCTGCAGACCTTCTCCGGCCCGCGCCGTCTCGGCCTGGTGATCGAAGGCTTGCCCGCCAAGACCGAGGATGTGCGCGAAGAGCGCAAAGGCCCCAAGGTCGGTGCGCCGGACAAGGCGATTGAAGGCTTTTTGCGCTCTGCAGGCCTCGACAGTCTCGATCAGTGCAAAATCGAAGCAGGCAAGAAGGGCGAGTTTTACCTCGCCCTGATCGAAAAGCCGGGCCGCGCCACCCCCGATGTGGTCGCCGAAGCCGTGCCGGAGACCGCCAAGGCCTTCCCCTGGCCCAAATCCATGAAGTTCGGCGAAGACGCACTTCAGCAACGCTGGGTTCGGCCTCTTCAAGGGGTGATTTGCCTGATCGACGGTGCGGTGGTCGACACAGAGGTCTTTGGAATCAAAGCTCGCGCCGTCACCGAAGGCCACCGCGTCCATGGCTCAGGCGCGTTCACGGTGAAAGACTTCGCCGACTATGAAGCCCAGCTGCGCGCCAATGGCGTGATCCTGCACCGCGCCGAGCGCCGCGACCTGATCCTTGAGGGCGCGCGCAAAGTCTGCGCGGACGCCGGCTATGAGCTGGTGGAAGATCAGGGGCTTTTGGAAGAAGTCACCGGCCTTGTGGAACACCCCGTCCCGGTGCTCGGCGAGATGGATCCGGATTTCCTGGACCTGCCGCCGGAAGTCATCACCCTCACGATGAAGACGCACCAGAAGTATTTCGCGGTGCGTGATCCCAGTTCCGGCGAGCTGGCGGCCAAATTCGTCGTCATCGCCAACCAGGAGGCGCCCGACGGCGGCGCGGCGATCGCGGCGGGCAATGCCCGCGTGCTCTCCGCCCGCCTGGCCGATGCGCGCCATTTCTGGGACCTCGACCGCAAGACAGGTCTTGAGGCGATGGCGGGCGAGCTGTCCAAGGTCACATTCCACGAAAAGCTGGGCACGGTGGCGAACCGCGCGCATCGTCTGGGCGGTCTCGCAGGCTACCTTGCAGACAAATTTGGCGCGGACGCAGATCGTGCTGTCGACCTCGGGCGTGTCGCCAAAGCGGACCTCGTAAGCCAAATGGTTTATGAGTTTCCCGAACTTCAAGGCCTAATGTCTGGCTACTACTGGCAAGCCAGTGGTGGCACCGCGGATGAAGCGCTGGCGCTCAAACAACAATACAAACCACAAGGACCAACGGATGCAGTCCCGGCAAGCCCCATTGGTTCTGCAGTCGCTGCGGCCGATAAGCTAGACACATTAGTTGGCTTCTTTGCCATCAATCAGAAACCGACTGGTTCCAAGGACCCGTTTGCACTTCGACGTTCTGCACTGGGCGTCATCCGGATTCTCCTGGACGGAAACTTCAGAATAAGCTTGCGCGATGCTTCAGCGTTTGCAGCGAAGAACTACAATCTGCCGAGCCCAGGAGCAGACCTCCTCGCCTTCTTCGCCGACCGCCTGAAAGTCCACCTCAAGGACGAAGGCGTGCGCCATGATGTGATCGACGCGGTGTTCGCGCTCGGCGACGATGATCTCGTTCGGGTCACGAATAAGGCCCGCGCGCTGCAGGCCTTCCTCGACGCTGAAGCGGGCGCGGCGCTTCTGGCGGGCTATCGCCGGGCGGCGAATATCCTCGCGGCGGAGGAAAAGAAGGGCTTCGATTTGAGTGCGGCGCTGAGCGAAGCGGGCGAAGACACCCTGCTCTCCACGATCCGCTCGACAGCCGCCGCGCCGGAAGAACACGCCCTGATCGACGCCATCGAGGCGGCGGAAGCCGCCGCGCAAATCGCATTGAGTTCAGAAGATTTTGAAGCGGCCATGGCGGCGCTGGCGCAGTTGCGCGGGCCGGTGGACGCCTTCTTTGAGGCCGTTGTGGTCAACGCCGAAGACGCTATGTTGCGCCGCAACAGATTGCTGCTGCTGTCACGGATCCGCGCCGCGACCGATGCAGTGGCTGACTTTTCCCGGCTGGAGGGGTAACAGGCGCGTATTCGCGCCCCAAGTTATTCCTCCGGGGACAGACAATAAAGGTGAGCCGGTGATGGCGAACAAATGGGTTTATGCGTTTGGCGGCGGGTCTTCGGACGGCGACCGCGATGACAAGAACCTTCTCGGCGGCAAGGGCGCCAATCTGGCGGAGATGGCCAAGCTGGGCTTGCCGGTCCCGCCGGGCTTCACCTTGACCACCGCCGTTTGCACCGCGTTTTACGCCAATGACCGCGCCT
Source organism: uncultured Oceanicaulis sp. (assembly GCA_964484345.1). GTDB lineage: Bacteria > Pseudomonadota > Alphaproteobacteria > Caulobacterales > Maricaulaceae > Oceanicaulis. Next base: position 9,953 of record CAZAGE010000027.1, read on the forward strand.
ACCCGTCTGACTTAAATGACCAGATGGAAGCCGCGCTGGCCGCGCTGGAAGCCAAGGTCGACAAAAAATTCGGCGATCCCGCCAATCCGCTGCTGGTTTCTGTCCGCTCGGGCGCCCGCGCCTCCATGCCGGGCATGATGGATACCGTTCTGAACTTGGGTCTCAACGATGAGACGGCGGAAGGCCTGGCCAAGCTGTCCGGCGACCGCCGCTTTGCGCTCGATAGCTATCGCCGCTTCATCACCATGTATTCCGACGTGGTGCTGGGCGTCGCCCATTCTGAGTTCGAGGAAATCCTGGAAACCTTTAAGGAAGACCGGGATTACCAGCTCGACACCGAAATCACCGCGGACGAGTGGGAAGAGGTGATCGCCGATTACAAAGCCGCGGTCGAACGTGAGCTGGGCAAGCCCTTCCCGACCGATCCGCGCGACCAGCTTTGGGGCGCGGTCGGCGCGGTGTTCGGCAGCTGGATGAATGACCGCGCCATCACCTATCGGCGGATGTATGACATTCCGGCCGAATGGGGCACGGCGGTGAATATCCAGGCCATGGTGTTTGGGAATATGGGCGACACCTCCGCGACCGGCGTTGCGTTCACCCGCGACCCATCCACCGGCGAGAACGGCTATTATGGGGAGTTCCTGATCAATGCTCAGGGCGAAGACGTAGTCGCCGGCATCCGCACGCCGCAATGCCTGACCGAAGCGATGCGCCTGAAAATGGACGACCATCTGCCGTCCATGGAAACCGCTTTGCCCGAGGTTTACGCCGAGCTGACGGCGGTGTTCGATAAGTTGGAACACCATTATCGCGACATGCAGGACATTGAGTTCACGGTCGAACAAGGCCGGCTGTGGATGCTGCAGACCCGCAACGGCAAGCGCACCGCCAAAGCGGCGTTGAAGATCGCTGTCGACATGGTCGCGGAAGGCTTGATCAACGAAGAAGAAGCCGTGCTGCGCGTCGATCCGGCCCAGCTGGATCAGCTGCTCCACCCCACCATCGACGCCGATTATGAGCGCGACGTGATCGCCAAGGGCTTGCCCGCCTCTCCGGGCGCCGCGTCCGGCAAGATCGTGTTTGACGCCGACGAAGCCGAGCATATGGCGAGCCATGGCGAAAAAGTCATCCTGGTTCGCGTTGAGACCAGCCCGGAAGACATTCACGGCATGCACGCCGCCCAGGCCATCGTCACCGCCCGCGGCGGCATGACCAGCCACGCTGCGGTCGTGGCCCGCGGCATGGGCCGGCCCTGCGTCTCCGGCGCGGGTGAGATTCGTATCGACAATGGCACCCAGACCTTCGCTGCGCGCGGCCGCATCTTCAATCATGGCGATCTGATCACCGTGGACGGCGCCACCGGCGAGGTGCTGGCCGGCGAAGCCCCGATGATCAAGCCGGAATTGACCGGCGATTTCGGGAAGTTGATGGAATGGGCCGACCGCGCCCGGCGCATGAAGGTGCGCACCAACGCCGAAACCCCCGCCGATGTGGAAACCGCCAAGGAGTTCGGCGCGGAAGGCATTGGGCTGTGCCGCACCGAGCATATGTTCTTTGACGCCGACCGCATCGCGGCGGTCCGCGAAATGATCCTGGCGGAAGATCAGGACGGCCGCATCGCGGCCTTGGCGAAAATTCTGCCCATGCAACGCCAGGACTTCGCCGACATCTTCCGCATCATGGAAGACCGCCCCTGCACCATCCGCCTGCTTGACCCGCCGCTGCATGAATTCCTGCCGCACAGCGCGGACGATGTTCAGGCTGTCGCCGAGGCGACCGGCCTATCGGCTGAAGGCCTGATGCAACGCGCGCGCGACCTTAATGAGACCAATCCGATGCTGGGCCATCGCGGTTGCCGCCTCGGGATCACCTTCCCGGAAATCTATGAGATGCAGGCCCGCGCCATCTTCGAGGCGCAAGCCGACGTGGAAAAAGAAACCGGCGTGAAGCCGGTCGCCGAAGTCATGATCCCGCTGGTCGCCGCGGCGAAAGAACTGGAAATCCTTAAAGTCCGGATCGAAGCGGTGGCGCGTCAGGTCGGCGAAGAAAAGGGCGTCGAGCCCCGTTATATGATCGGCACGATGATCGAATTGCCGCGCGCCGCCTTGCGTGCCGGGGACATCGCGGCTCATGCCGAATTCTTCTCCTTCGGCACGAATGACCTGACCCAGACCGCCTTCGGCCTGTCGCGCGACGACGCCGGCAAATTCCTGGGCTCCTATCTGGAAGCGGGCATCTTTGAAAAAGATCCGTTCGTCTCCATTGACCAGGAAGGCGTCGGCGACCTTATCGAGATCGCTAAGGAGCGCGGCCGCGCGACGCGCGAAGGCTTGAAGTTGGGCATTTGCGGCGAGCATGGCGGCGATCCCGCCTCGATCAGCTTCTGCGAATCAGTTGGGCTCGACTATGTGTCCTGCTCGCCATACCGCGTGCCGATCGCGCGCCTGGCGGCGGCGCAGGCGGCGCTTCGTAAGGCGGAATAAGGCGCATTAAACCAATGTGTTGCAGGGCCTGTGGTTGAATCCTGCAGATCCTGCCCCATTTCGGCCTTAACCGCTGAGTATTGACCCGGCGGCTTTAGGGGCGTAGGTGCCCCGCCCCACACCGAACGCTTGGTTCAAACCTTGCTAAGAGACGTGTGATATCTCTCCCCCCTTGAAGGTGTGGATAGACTCGTGAGGTGATGCGCCCTGCGTGCGGTCCCTCACACGAACCGGAGTGAGTATGACGGCAAGTCGCATCATCCAGCGCGTTCAACGCGCAGCCACGGGCCTAGGCGCCTGCGCAGCGGTCTTTGTGACCGCAGGCGCAATGGTGCTGGCGCCGGAGCGCGCGCAACAGCAAGATGAAGCCGCCGCCTGGCGGGCTTTGGCGTCCAGCTATCTGATCGAGCAAATCGCCAGTGAAACCGACGCGGACTTGGCCGCTATCGCGTTCGCCAGCTTCACCGTGGATGGCGAGACGATTTCGGCGCGATCGCTGGGCGATTTGCATAGCTTCGACACCAGCCACTTAGACGCCGCCCACAGCGCCGCGCGCGAGCGCCAGTGCATGGCGGAAGCCATTTTCTATGAAGCGCGTTCAGAAAGCGTCGCCGGCCAGATGGCCGTGGCCGAGGTGGTGATGAACCGCACGCGCCACCGCGCATATCCGAACACGGTGTGCGGCGTGGTCTATCAAGGCTCGGAACGCACCACCGGCTGCCAGTTCACCTTCACCTGCGACGGCTCTATGGAGCGCGCGCCCTACGGCCGCGGCTGGGCGCAATCCCAACTCATCGCCGAGCATGCCCTGATGGGCTTCGCCCGCCCGGTCACCAACCGCGCGACGCACTATCACACCACCGCTGTTGATCCCTACTGGAATGACAGTCTGGTGCTCACCCGCCGGATCGGCTCGCACATCTTTTATCGCTTCCCGAACCGTTCAGAGCGCCAGCTCTTGATCGCAGAGCGCGAAGCCTAGGACTGACCCAGCACGCGTTCCGTTCAGGGTTATGCTCTGCCCCGCCGCGCGTCGAAGATGGTCGCGAACCGAACTTAGGGCGCTCATAACGCTGCGGTTTTGCACCTAGACCTCGTCCAGGCCCAGATCGAAATTCGGGGCGGAATGCGTCAGCGCGCCGACGCTGATCACGTCCACGCCCGTCGCGGCGATGGCGCCGACAATGTCCAGATTGACTCCGCCGGAGGCTTCCAGCGTGACCTTACCTTTCGCGACCGCGACTGCTGCGCGCATGTCTTCGAGCGAAAAGTTGTCCAAAAGGACGCTTTCGGCGCCTGCGGTGATCGCGTCGTCCAGCTGGTCGAGCCGGTCGATCTCCACGGCGACACGCGTCATGTGACCGGCGAAGGCTTTGGCGCGGCGCACCGCTTCGCCGACTGAGCCGCACACAGCCACATGGTTATCCTTGATCAGAATGGCGTCATCCAAGCCATGACGGTGGCTGGCGCCGCCGCCCGCCCTCACCGCCTGAATTTCCAGTGCGCGCAAGCCTGGCGTGGTTTTACGAGTGTGGGCGATCGCGGCGCTGGTTCCAGCAACAGCCTCGACATAGCGGCGCGTCAGGGTCGCGATCCCGCTCATCCGGCCCAAAAAATTCAACGCCGCGCGCTCTGCCATGAGCAGGCTGCGCGCGGGCCCTGTCAGCTCTGCCACCACATCCCCCGCCATCACCGCCGCGCCATCGGTTCGGGTCCACTCCGCGTTAATCGCGGGATCGACCTGGGCGAGGACTTCGCGCGCGGCCTGAACGCCCGCGAGGACGCCATCGGCCCGGCTTACAATGTCGAACCGGGTGATCGCGTCCGCAGGGATGGTGGCGAGCGTCGTCACATCACCGCGCCCGCCCAAATCTTCATCGAGCGTGCGCGCGACCAGGTCGCGAACCAGGCCGGTGGGGATCAATGCCGTCATTCAGCAGCCTCCAGGCAGGGCGACGGCATGCGCAGGTCCGCCAATGTCATACGCGTCGGCACGCCATGGGCCGCCGTTTGCGGATAGTCTGACCGGTGATGCCCGCCCCGGGATTCGGTGCGCCGTAGCGCTGCGAGCGCCACGAAGCGCGCCGTCATAAGCGGATGCGCCGCCCCATGCTCGGCCTCCAGCGCGTCAATCTCGGCGATGAGCGCCATAAGGCCTTCAGCGTCGCGCTCCATGCCGGCATGGCGGGCCATGGCGGCGCGCAACGCCTGAAGCGCGTTATCCGGCAGCGTCGGCGCGGCTTGAGCATGCAGCGCCGTCGCACGCCGCACCGGGCCATCCTTGAGCTGTTGCGCCGCGCGCCGCCCGAAGACGAGGCCGTCGAGCAGAGAATTCGACGCCAGGCGGTTTGCGCCATGCACGCCGGTCGCGGCGCATTCTCCAACCGCCCAAAGGCCCGCAACACCGGTGAAGCCATTCAGGTCGGTGGCGACGCCGCCCATGTGATAGTGCGCCGCCGGGGCCACCGGGATCGGGCTGCGGCGCGGATCGATGCCGCCGAGCTGGCAGGCGGAAAAGACGGACGGAAAACGCTCAGGAAAGGCGTCGCCAACCGCCGCGCGGGCGTCCAGGAAAGCGCCCATACCAGTTTGAATCTGCCGGTGGACGGCACGCGCGACCAGATCGCGGGGCGCAAGCTCCGCATCAGGGTGTTGATCCACCATGAAGCGGCGCCCCTCAGCGTCGACCAATGTCGCGCCTTCCCCGCGCAGCGCTTCGGTGGCGAGCGGCGCGGGATCGCGGCCGATATCGATCGCGGTGGGATGAAACTGAACGAATTCCGGATCGCGGATCACGGCGCCCAGCATCGCCGCCATCGCCAGCGCCTGACCCTGGCTGGTCCAGGGTGTGGTGGTGACGGCATAAAGCCCACCTAAAGAGCCCGTCGCGAGCACGGTGTCGCTGGCCTCTATCCGGTGCAACGCGCCCTCAGGGTCGCGCGCCAAGACGCCGGCGCAGCCACCTTCACGGGCGGGCAATAGCGCCTCACCGCGCCAGCCCTCGCGGATTTCGATATGCTCCGCCGCACGCACCGCCTCGATCAAGGCGGCAAGAATCCCCGCCCCGGCCTGATCGCCCTTCACTCGCGCCACGCGCGCCCGGGAATGCGCCGCTTCACGGGAAAGGGCCCAGTGCTCGCCGTCTTTTTCAAACGGTGCGCCCAGCGCGTAGAGGGCTTCGATTTCTTGCGGTCCGGCTTCCGCGAGCAACGACGCCGCCTCTGCGTCCACCAGCCCCGCACCCGCCGCGATAGTGTCGGCAGCGTGCAGCGCCGGGCTGTCGTCGGCTTCCAAAGCGGCGGACACGCCGCCTTGAGCCCAGGCCGTCGAACTGCCCCGCCCTATCGGCGTGCCGGTGAGCAGGATCACCGGGCGCGGCGCGGCATGGAACGCGGTCCACAGACCGGCGATGCCGGCGCCGAGGATGAGCAGGGGGTGGGTCATGGACTAATCACCAGAAGCGGTGTCTTCCCCGCTTGCGGGGGAGGTGTCAGCGGAGCGGACGGAGGGGCTAGCAGCGCTGCAATGCCCCCCTCATCCCTTCGGGACACTCCCCCCGCGAGCGGGGGGGGACATCTGACACCGTCAGTAGTCAAACCGCCACATAGGGCACGGCCACCGCATCCTTGCCCGTCTCGAACGCCGGCGGCCTTGCAGCCTTTGGCAGGTCGAGCATGGCTTGGAGCGAGGCCCGGGCCTTCTCCGCGATCACGGGATCGACTTCGACCTCGTGTTTGAGATCGCGCAGGGCTTCATAGATGCCCGTCAGGGTGATGCGCTTCATGTGCGGGCAGAGATTGCAGGGCTTGACGAATTCAACGCCGGGATTCTCCACCGCCACATTATCGCTCATGGAGCATTCGGTGATCAGGATCGCTTTCTTCGGCGACTTATCTTTCACATAGCCGGCCATGGCACCGGTGGAGCCGGCGAAATCGGCCTTCGCCATCACTTCCGGCGGACATTCCGGGTGGGTCAGGATGATGGCGTCGGGGTGAGCGGCGCGCAGGTCGTCAATGTCCTCCGGCGTGAACATCTCATGGACTTCGCAGCTACCCTTCCAGGTGAGGATTTTGATGTCGGTCTGGGCCGCGACATTCTTCGCCAGATATTCGTCCGGGATCATGATCACGGTGTCGACGCCCCATTGCGCTGCGACCGCCTCGACCACCTGCACGGCGTTGGAGCTGGTGCAGCAAATGTCCGAATAGGCTTTCACGTCCGCTGACGTGTTCACATAGGTGACAATGGGCAGGTCGGGATAGGCCGCCTTGATGCGCTGCACGTCCTCGCCCGTAATGGAGCTGGCCAGCGAGCAGCCCGCCTCCATATCGGGGATCAACACTGTCTTATTCGGCGACAGGATTTTGGCGGTTTCGGCCATGAAGTGAACGCCCGCCTGAAGGATGATGTCTTCCTCGGCTTCGGCGGCCACCTGAGCCAGCTTCAGGCTGTCGCCGGTGATGTCGCCGACGCAGTTGAAGATTTCCGGCGTCATATAATTGTGCGCCAGAATGGTCGCGCCGCGCTCTTCCTTCAGGCGCAGGATGGCGTCGATCAGGGGCGCGAATTTCGGCCATTCCATCGGAGTTACCACGTCTTTGACCTGGTCATAGAGGTGATCCACGCGCGCCTTGACGCCCTCATCGTAAACAAGGGCGTCAGCGTCCGGCCAATTGCGCTGCGTACTGAAGGACATACCGTCCATGGAAGGTCTCCCGTCCGAGCGCCCCGCCTTTTGCTCGAACTGAGCATTAGGAAGAGGCTAAGAAACGGCGAAGGCAGTACCGACGCCGAAGTTATGCTCTTAATGAGCCTAAGGTGGCGACGCTGATAGCGCGGCGCAAGGTCCCGCGCAAGCGCGAACAGAGGTCACGCGTCTTTCAGTCGCGGAATCGTGAGCCCCAGCGCGACGCCGCTACGCACAGTTTCGCGCGCGAACCGGTGCAGTTCGGCGGGCCGGCCGCCCGTGTGACTTTCCATCCGGCCGGTGCCTTCCACAAAGCCGGCGCGGTCGAGAGCCCGCCGGAAATTCTGTTTGTGCAGCGGGAAGCCGGCGATGCTTTCGACCAGCTTTTGCAGACGGGAGAGCGTGAACAGCTCCGGCGTCAATTCAAACACCACCGGGCGATATTTGATCTTGCCGCGCAGCCGCGACAGCGCGGTGGCGAGGATGCGGCGGTGGTCCGACGCCATGGCTTGACCGAAGCCCGCGCAGTCCGCCCCCTCGCCGCGATCGCGCGCCGCTTCTGCGACCAGGCCCGCCTCGTAGAGCAGCTCATAGCGGTCCAGCGCCCGCTCTTCATTCCAGGGCGCGCCATCAAGACCAAAGGTGATCCGCACCCGGTCATAGCGCGCGGCGCGGCGGCCGGGGGCGGCGGCTTCGTCCGCCCAGCTGCGCAGCGCGGGTTCGATATCCTCGGTGAGCAAGGCCGGCCGGCCGTCGCGGTGATCTTCCCAGGGAAAAAAGCGCGACCAGCGCACCCAGCGCGCATCCGCGCCTTTGAGCACCCGCGCCTCCGGCGCGAGGCCCAGATAGCCGACCGAGACGACGCGCGCGCCGTCCGCCCCGGTCAGCGCCGCCACCGGCGCTTCGCGGCCGCGATCACCGAAGGTGTAAAGCTGTTCCACATAGCCCAGCTCAAACCCGGTCTGGCCCCGCACCCATTCGCGCAGGCCGATTTCAAAGGTGCGGTGGGTTTCCGGATCGAACGGACCAAAGGGCAAGGCCGGCTGGCCGCCATCGGGGCTCTCTGTGACAAGCACGTTCAACTCATCGCCGTCGGCCGCGAAGATCACCGCGTTCAGCCCTACGACGACGCGCCCGAGAGCGCCGGGATCAAGGTTTGGCTTCATGCGGCGGTCTCCCGCTCGGCATGATCAAGCAGCAAGGCGAAGCGATCGAGGAAGAGCGTTTGCGCCTGTTTCACCGGTAAAGGATCAATGGTCACCGCCACGCCTTTCGGAGGTCGACCGAAGAATTTGCGCGACTCTTCCACCGTGAAGCCGGCGATCTGAGTCGCCTCGAAAAAGGCGCAAATCCGATCCGCGCGCTTGATCAGGGCTTTGATCTCGTCCGGCAGCACCGGCGGCAAGCCGTAGCGGACATGGACCGCCGCTTCCAAGCGCGCCTCGAAAGCTTTGTAATCAAAGCCCAGCGCCGCTTTGAAGGGCGATATCATGTCGCCGATCACGTATTCCGGGGCGTCGTGCAGCAGTGCCGCCAGCCGCCATTTATACGGCCAGTCCGGCGCAAGCTGGACGCACAGCTTTTCCACCACGACCGAATGCTCGGCCACCGAAAAGGCATGGTCGCCCATGGTTTGACCATTCCATCGGGCGACCCGGGCAAGACCCTGGGCGATATCCTCCACCTCGACATCGAACGGCGAGGGATCGAGCAGGTCGAGCCGGCGCCCGGACAACATGCGCTGCCAGGCTCTTAGTGCTGGTTTTGTGCTGCTAGACCGCGCCACTTTTCTCTCATCCTCTTTCGCGTCCGCTCAGTCGGGCGCGCCGTGGTCCCCCTCACCAAGCCGCAACTGCTCGGAACCGGCGCTGGGTTTGGACCGCCTGGCGGACTGTGATCCCGGATCAAACCGCGCCACTTTGTCCCGTTCCGCATTCGCTTCCTTTCCGTCCTATCGCGAAACGGCGTAAGTTCAAGAAAAGTCGGTGCGGTTAGGCCGCCACCGTGACCCCATGGGAGATCGTCCGATGAACCGCGAACGTATTCTAGTCGCGCTCCAGGGCGCAGACGCTGACACGACCCCGATCACCGCCGCGCTGGCGCTAGCGCCGATGTTTCAGGCGGATGTGCGTGGCGTTTTCGTCGAGCCTGACCCCGCCGCCTACATGCTTTGGACCGGCCCCGGCGCCGCCGGCGCCTCGGTGGTGTCCGGCGCCCTCGATGCCGTCAAAGAAGAGGCTGATAAAGCCGCAGGGGTGGCCAAGGAGAGCTTTGACAAAGCGCTCGCGGGCACCGCGCTGGAGACGGGAGCGAGCTTTAAGCGGATTTGCGACAGCCCGTCTGACGCCGCCGAGCAGGCCCGGCTAATCCGCCTCTTGGTCACCTGCCCCCTTGCTGCGGCCGGCAAAGGCCCGCTGGCCGATTTCTCCGCCGCCTGTCTGGTGGATGAAAGCTGCCCACTCTTCGTTCCGCGCGGCGGGGCGATCCCGCCGCAACGCATTGCGGTCGCCTGGGACGGTTCGAAGGAAGCCGCGCGCGCGGCGATCGCAGCCGATCCCTTCTTCAAGCCCGGCGTGGACGTCACCATCCTGCACAGTCCGCGCAATCTGGATTATCATGATCGCGCCGCCTCGGCGCCGAACCGCCTGCGCAACTGGCTGAAAGGCCGCGGCATCGACGCGGCCTCCAAAGAGGTGTCCAGCAAGGGCTCGTTGGGCGAAGCGCTGCTGGAGGCAGCTGAAGGCGCAGACTTGCTGGTCGCGGGCGCTTATGGTCAATCGCGCATCACCCAATTCATGTTCGGCGGGGTGACCCGCACACTGCTTACCGCCACTGGCGGCCCCTCCCTTCTGATCGCTCACTGATCAGCCCAAAAGACACTAGGAGATACTCCATGGCGCTGACCCGTCTCACCCTGCGGCTGGGCCGCAATCCCGGCACCGAATTTCCAGAAGGCGATGATAATCATGGCTATGTGATCACCGCGCCGCTGGATAAGGACGGTCATCTCAATGCCGATCTGTGGCGTGAGCACAAGAAGGCCTGCACGGTCATTCGCTTCTCTCCCGATGAGTCCGAGCGCGCCGACGGCTGGCTGACCCATCGTGGGTCGCACTGGTTCTTCCACTATGACGAAGAGCATGAAGGCCCCGACGAGCCGGTCTACAAGCTGGGCGACCACCTGCTGCGCGTCGGCGATTATGTCACCATCCACGAAGCCGACGGCGATGATCTGGTCTACAAAATCACCGAATCCCAGGACGTGCACGGATAAGGCAAATGCTCATCCTGCATCCGACTTGATGCAGCTGAGGGTCAAAAAGAATCGGGGCTTAACGCACATCCGCGTTAAGCCCCGTTTTCGTTGGAAAAGCTCTGATCTAACAGAAACCTGGATTAGTCGTCGCGATGCACGCGCTCGGAGCGCTCGTGGCGTTCCTGAGCTTCCAGGCTGAGCGTTGCGACCGGGCGCGCATCCAGGCGCGCCAACGAGATCGGCTCGCCGGTTTCTTCGCAATAGCCGTATTCATCTTGTTCGATGCGGCGTAAAGCGGCTTCAATCTTGGAGATCAGCTTGCGCTGACGGTCGCGCGCCCGCAGCTCCAGCGCGCGATCGGTTTCGGTCGACGCCCGATCGGCGAGGTCCGGGAGCGCGCCGATATCTTCTTGCAGGTTTGACAGAGTCGAGCGGCTCTCGCGCAGAATTTCTTCTTTCCAGGACATGAGCTTGCGCCGGAAATACTCCTTCTGGCGCGGGTTCATGAACTCCGCTTTGTCGTCCATCGGACGATAGCCTTCCGGCAGCTCAATTTCGGATTTGGCCATGACGTTCATTCGGTCAACTCCTTGGCGCGCCGCCCCCACAGGAAAAGCGGGCGGAGAATATCCACCGAGGACGACGAGTCAATTCGGTGGGGCTGCACACGCGCAAGTATCGCGCCAACGTGAAGCTGGTGTGAAATCGTGTTGGGATTTGGGCGACTGGGCGCCGGTTACGAGCCCAACTTCGCCAATTCCACAGCCGCACGCAGCTCAACCTCGTCCAGCGCCGCCTCCAGCTGCGGGTCATGGGTCATGTCCCGCTGGGATTGCAGCGTGTCCATCAGACGCATCAAAGTGTCGCGCGGGATGGCGCCCTCCAGGAGCGCAATCTTCAGATCATCAAGGATGTCGAGCAAGGAAAACGCCCGATCCGTGGCCTGTTTGCGCGATTCGGTGAAGTCGCCGGCGCCCTGCAACGCGAGAAGCGCATCAACCGAGCCGACTGCGGAGGTCGACGACAACGGCGCTGCGGCCGCCGCACCGCCGGTCGCAGAGGCCGCGCCGGTCTCCGGCGCGAAACCAGCGCCGTCAGCCGCGCCCGTTTTGCGGGGGCGGTTGGGACCAGAGACACTGTTCGGACCGTTGATTTTCATCGCTTCACGCCTTTGCCGCGAGTGTTATTGAGTGGCTTAAGCTGTCTTAACAGCGCCTTAAGCAAGCGCCTGAAAGCGGCAGAAATTGCCGAGCACGCGCTTGACCTAGGCAATGTCGAGCACTCTCAAAATAATTTAATCTATTGTTTTTAAAGTGCTTTCTTATCGTTAACGCTGGCACGCTTTTCGCATGACACGCGGAGACGATAAATGTGTCGCTGCAAGCAAGTGTTAAATCCTGTGCTGATCCGTCTGTTCGCCATCGCCTTATCCGCCGTCGCGCTGACCGCTGCGAGCGCCAGCGCCAATCCGCGCATCAAGGACATCGCCGACGTCGAAGGCGTGCGAGACAACCAGCTGGTCGGCTACGGCCTTGTGGTCGGTTTGGACGGCACCGGCGACACGCTGCGCAACGCGGCATTCACCCGCCAGGCGCTGAATTCCATGCTGGAACGCTTCGACATCAATGTGCGTGAAGCGGACCTGCGCACCGGCAATGTCGCCGCGGTGATCGTGACCGCCGAACTGGCGCCCTTCTCCATGCAAGGCACGCGGATGGACGTGACCATCTCGGCGCTGGGCGATGCGGGCAGCTTGCAAGGCGGCGTCTTGATCGCCACCCCGCTGATGGCGGCGAACGGCGATGTTTACGCCGTCGCACAGGGCTCTATCGCCGTCGGCGGCTTTGCTGCGGAAGGTGATGCGGCCAGCATCACCCGCGGCGTACCGACCAATGGCCGGATCGCCAATGGCGCCGTGATTGAACGCGAGCTGGACTGGGATCTGGCGCGCCAGAATGAAATCCGCCTGGCGTTGCGCAATCCCGACTTCACCACCGCGCGCCGCATGGCCCAAACCATCAACGCCTATCTGGGCGCCGGCGCAGCCGCTGCGGAAAACCCGTCCACAGTCGCCCTCACCCGTCCGGCAGCATTTGGCGGCGATATGGTCGCCTTGATCGCCGAGGTCGAACAGCTGCGCGTCGAGACCGACATGCGCGCCCGCGTCGTGATTGACGAGAGCACCGGCACCATCGTGATGGGCGAAAATGTCCGCGTCTCCACCGTTGCGATCGCGCAGGGCGGCTTGACCATCACGGTGTCGGAGACCCCCGTGGTGAGCCAGCCCCTTCCGTTCGCAGAAGGCGGCGAGGCCATTGAATTGCCGCGCACCGACCTTCAAGTCACCGAGGACATGGCGGATCTGGGCGTCTTGGAAGGCAGCGTCACCCTGCGCGAGCTGGTGGACGGGCTCAACGCCTTGGGCGTCAGCCCGCGCGACATGATCACCATTCTTCAAACCATCAAAGCCGCCGGCGCCCTGCAGGCTGAAATCGAGGTGCTGTGATGATGGACGGTCTGCTGGACGCCCAGCTTCAAAACGCGCTCGCCGCAGCGCGCGGTCCTGACGGCCCGTCGCGCCCTCGCGGTCAGACACCGGAGCAGATCCGCGCCTCGGCCGAAGACTTTGAATCCGTCTTCCTCGCCCAAGTGATGGAACAGATGATGGGCGAGACCACCCAGTCGAGCTTTGGCGGCGGGCCGGGTGAGAAAGCCTTCTCCTCCATGCTGAACGAAGAATACGCCAAGGTGATCGCCAAAGCCGGCGGCATCGGGCTCGCCGATGCGCTGGCCCGCGAGATGCTGGCGCTGCAAGAAGGACGCGATGCATGACCGAGCTCGCCGCGAATACGCCCGCAGAGCGCGCTGAAGCGCTGATCAAACTGACCAGCCGCCTCGCTGAGCTTCTGGATCAGGAGACTGCGATGTTTGAAGCCCGCACGCCCCACAAGGCTGTCGATCTGCAAGCGGAGAAAACCCGGCTCGCCACGATCTACCGCGCCGAGACCCAGCGCGCGAAAGCCGATCCTTCCCGGCTCTCGGGCTTGATGCCGGCGCTGAAGGCGCGGCTCCAGGACAGCACCAAGCGCTTTGAGGCCGCCCTGCAGCGCAATGGCGCCGCGGTCGAAGCGCTGAAAGCGCTCACCGAGGGCCTTGTCAAAGCACTCGCCGATGAAGCCAACCGCCAGGCCCAAGCCAAGGCTGGCTATGGCCCCGGCGCCGCGCGCCAGGCCAGCATTGGCGCAGTGGCGTGTAACCAGACCGCTTAAGCGCGCTTCAAATCCTCCGCCACATCGATGTCGCGCAAGCGCCGCAGATAGCGCACACGGTCCAGCCCGAACGCCTGTAGCTGCGCCACCAGATCAGCGCGTGTTTGCGGATGCGACCAGCGTATGGCGTCAAACAGAACGGGCGGGACCGGTGCGTTGAGCGCCAGCAGCCAATAGCCGCCATCCTCCGCCGGGCCGATCACGGCGTCAGCGCATTTTAAAGCTCGAAACGCACCGGCGATATCGGCGCGGCCAACCTCCGGCGCATCGGTGCCAATAACGCACACCGGGCCCCGCACCTGTCTAAAGACGCGAGCTTGCCGCTCCCCCAGATCACCTCCGCCTTGAGGCTGGCGGGCGAGATGATCAGGCCAGACCCTTGGATAGCGCCGCCCCACCGCCCGATCAGGCGACACCGCCAACACGGTGCGCCATCGCTTATCCTGCAGCCGCCGCGTCAATATCGCCGTCATCGCCCGGTGGCGCCGCCAGGCGTGTACCTTGCCCACCCCAGCCGCCAGGCGCGTCTTCGCGCCTCCGATCACCGGGGCCTTGGCGAATAGGACCAGCTTCATTTGCGATAGGCCTTGGCCAGCGTGTGCGGGTCCGCTCCCAGATAGTAGCGCGCCAAAAGCGTAAGATTGCGCGCTGAGCGCCGCCCATAGCCTTCTGAAAGGAACCGCTCCGCGCTGGTCACCGCGCGCACGTTAAGCGGCGCCAATCGTCGGCGGCCGATCCGGCGCACCAGATCGACATCCTCAAAAAGCGGCCACGGCTTGAAGCCTCCAAGCGCCTCATAAAAGCGCCGTGAGATCAGCAGGCCCTGATCGCCATAGGGCAGCGCAAACAGACCGCAACGCAACGCCACCGCGCGCTCAAGGCGGCGCGCCTTAGGGCTGATGTCGTCCAGCGTGAAGCGGAAATAGCCCACGCGATCGCGGTGTTGATGCTCGGCCATGAAAGACTGCACCGCGCTGGTCCAACCTGGCGCCAGCCGCGTATCGGCGTGCAGAAACAAATACCAGTCTTCCACCGACGCCAGGCGCGCCGCCGCCTCCGCGCCGGCCGCCAACTGCGGGCCGCGGCCTATGGCGCCGGCCACGATGCGTGCGCCCGCTCGGCGCGCAAGCGCGACTGTCGCGTCGCTTGAGCCACCATCAGCCAACACCCAGCCGCCGCTCAGCCCCGTGCGCTCGGCTTCGGCGAGGCTATCAAATACAGCGCCCAAAGACGCCGCCGCATTGAGTGCGGGAATGAGAGTGAACAGGCGAGCCATGGCCTGCTTGAACCCGTCTCGCGCCCTGGAGTCAATGCAAAAAAGTTCTTGCTTTGTTCCATTCCTTGCGCAAACCTTAACGCATGACCGCACGCTTTATTCCCCCCGCCCACAGCGAAGCTTTGCCTGAGCCGATGCGACCGCGAGGGCGGGGTGCGGTGTCAAATGCGTCCGGCCGGTTTGAACGCGAACGGCGCGAACCGTTTGATGATGGCTGGGGTGATCACGACGCCAAGCCGCCCAAGCTAAAGACCACCCTGATCAAGGATAGTTCGCGTTCGATCATCGCGAGCAATGACAGTCCGGACATCGCCTTTAACAAGTCCATCAACCCCTATCGGGGCTGCGAACATGGCTGCGTGTATTGCTATGCGCGGCCCAGCCACGCCTTCTGGGGCTATTCCGCGGGGCTGGATTTTGAGAGCGTGCTGTTCTTCAAACCTGGGGCGGCGGCCCAGCTGGAAAAGGCGTTTCGCAAGCCCGGCTATCAGCCCGAAGCGATCATGATCGGCGCCAATACCGACCCTTATCAGCCCGTCGAACGGAGGCTGCGAATCACCCGGACGCTGCTGGAGACCTGTTTGAAGTTCAAACATCCGGTCAGCGTCATCACCAAGTCTGCCAGCATCATGCGCGATGCCGATGTGTTGGCGGACTTGGCCAAGCTGGGCCTGGTCAAAGCCGCTATCTCCATCACCACACTCGACCGCAAGCTCGCCCGCGCGATGGAGCCGCGGGCCGCAACGCCCGGGCGCCGTTTTGAAGCGGTTGAGACGTTGAGCGAAGCCGGCGTACCGATCACCGTGATGATGGCGCCGATCATTCCGGGCCTCACTGATCATGAAATCGAGCCGTTGCTGCAGCGCTGCGCGGAGGCCGGGGCAGAAAACGCGTCCTATGTTCTGCTGCGCCTGCCGCTGGAGGTGCGCGATCTGTTCACCGAATGGCTGGAGGCGGAACGCCCGGCCGCCGCCCGCAAGATTATGAGGCTTGTGCGCGAAACCCGCGGCGGCCAGGACTATGACGCCGCCTTCCACAAGCGCGGGGTCGGCGAAGGGCCGGTCGCCGCCCTGATCGCGCAGCGTTTTCGCGCCGCACTAGTGCGCTACGAGCTGGATGCTCCTCGCCGCAAGCTGCGCATCGACTTGTTCGAACGCCCTCTGGAGGATGGACGGCAGATGAGCTTGTTCTAAGAATCGCGGCAATGAGCGCCATGGCTCAGCCTTCGCTCACCTTCGCCGCGCCGGGCGCCCGCATCGCGGGCGTTGACGAGGCTGGGCGTGGGCCGCTGGCCGGGCCGGTTGTCGCGGCGGCGGTGATCCTGCCGGAAGGCTTCGAGCACATAGATGCACTGTCAGGTCTCAACGATTCAAAAAAACTCACCGCCAAACGGCGCGACGCGCTTGCGGTGGCCATTCGCAGCCATGCCGCAATCGCGGTCGCTGTTGCGGAACCCTGCGAGATCGACCGCCTCAATATCTTGCACGCCAGCCTGGCGGCGATGACCCGAGCGGTGCGCGCCCTTCCCCAGCCTGCCGAGCACGCCTTGATCGACGGCAACCACCTGCCGCCCGGCCTGCCGTGCCCGGCGGACGCCCTCGTCGGCGGCGATGGATTGGAGCCCGCAATCAGCGCGGCAAGCATTATCGCCAAAACGGTGCGCGACGCGCTTATGATCGCGGCTGAGGTCCGTTTTCCCGGCTATGGCTTCGCTGGTCACAAGGGCTATCCCAGCCCAGTTCACAAAGCAGCGCTGGAGAGGTTAGGTCCTTGCCCCATTCATCGGCTAAGCTACGCGCCGGTAAGGGCCGCACTGGAAAATCACGGCTTTGCGCGGCGCTTTATGAATCCGGCTTAACCGACGGGTAAGGCGAAACGATTCACCCATGGCGAATCGATTCTGCTGCAAGCATAGGCGGTTCTACAGTGTCAGGCGCGACAAACGACCAGCTTCCTTACGACGAGATCCTCGTGGGCGATTGCGCCGAGGTGTTGAAATCGCTGCCCGACGAAAGCGTCGACCTCGTCTTTGCCGACCCGCCCTATAATCTTCAGCTCGGTGGAGATTTGCACCGTCCGGACAATTCCAAGGTCGATGCTGTCGACAATGATTGGGATCAAATCGGCGATTTTGACGCTTATGATTTGTTCAGCTGCGCCTGGCTGGAAGAGGCTCGCCGGGTCCTCAAACCCAATGGCGCGCTATGGACCATCGGCAGCTATCACAACATCTTCCGCGTCGGCTCTTTTCTTCAGGATATGGGCTTTTGGATCCTCAACGACGTGATCTGGCGCAAGTCCAATCCGATGCCGAATTTTAAAGGCACGCGCTTCACCAACGCTCACGAGACGCTGATCTGGGCCTCGAAAACCAAGGACGCCAAGCCAACCTTCAACTACGCCGCCATGAAGGCTTTGAATGACGGTGTACAGATGCGCTCAGATTGGACCTTGCCGATCTGCGCGGGCGGCGAACGGCTGAAGACGGCTGACGGTAAGAAGGCGCATCCGACCCAAAAGCCGGAATCGCTGCTGCACCGGGTGCTGCTGGCCACCAGCAATCCTGGCGATGTTGTCCTCGACCCGTTCTTTGGCACCGGCACCACC
This sequence comes from uncultured Oceanicaulis sp., assembly GCA_964484345.1. Lineage (GTDB taxonomy): Bacteria > Pseudomonadota > Alphaproteobacteria > Caulobacterales > Maricaulaceae > Oceanicaulis. Next base: position 27,537 of record CAZAGE010000027.1, read on the forward strand.
GGCGCGGTCGCCCGCAAGCTGGGCCGGCGCTTCATCGGTATTGAGGCGGACCCCGGCTACGCTCAGACAGCGCGCAAGCGCATCGATGCGATCAATCCGGCCGATAAGGCCGCCCTCACCGTCACCCAATCCAAGCGGGCCTTGCCGCGCGTGCCCTTCGGCGCAGTGGTTGAAGCCGGCCTCGTAAAGCCTGGTGACACGCTTTACTGCGCCCAGGGCCGCCGCACGGCGCAGGTACGCGCCGACGGCACGGTGTCCGCGCCGGGCCTCGCAGGCTCGATCCACCAGGTCGGCGCCCATGTGCAAAACGCGCCAAGCTGTAATGGCTGGACATTCTGGCATATCCGCCAATCTGGCGCGCTGGCGCCGATCGACGTGCTGCGCGCCCGCATCCGCGCGGAAATGGACGCCTAAAGCAGGCGGTCTTTCGAGACCTGACCCAGCTTGGCCGCTTTCATCATGACGCTCGGCAAGCCGGCTTGTTTCAGGTCAGCCAGCGGGTGAAATCCGCCGATCTTCGGCGCCCAGCCGTTCGCCGCCTCCGCGCTGAGCACGGTGAGATGCAGCTCGAAATGAGTGAAGACGTGGCGCACCTGCCCGGCGTCGCGCCACGCGGTGGTGAAGGGCCAGGCCGCCACGACCTCTTCATCCGCCGGCCCCGCTTCCGTCCAGTCCGTGCCGGGCAATTCCATCATGGCGCCCAGCAGGCCGGTCTCCGGCCGGCGGCGCAGCCATAGCGCCCCGTCGCGCACCACATGGAAACACACCCCGCGGCGCACAGGCTTGGGCTTTTTCTTGTCCTTGAGCGGATAGCGCGTTTCCGTTCCGGACGCGTGCGCGGCGCACGCCGCTCGCCAAGGACAGGCGGGGCAATCGGGCGATTTCGGCGTGCACACCGTCGCGCCCAGATCCATCAACGCCTGGGCGTAATCGCCCGGCCGCTCCGCGTCCGCGAGCCCGGCCGCCAGGCGCTTTATCTCCGGCTTTGACTTGGGCAGCGGGGTCTCGATCGCAAACAGCCGGCTAATCACCCGCTCCACATTTCCGTCGACGACGCTGGCCGGCTGATCGAACGCCACGGCGCGGATGGCGTTAGATGTGTAATCGCCAACGCCCGGCAATGCTCTGAGGCCGTCCAGGTCAGCCGGAAAAGCGCCGCTCAACTCGTCGGCGATGACCTGCGCGCATTTGTGCAGATTGCGGGCCCGTGCGTAATACCCGAGCCCCGCCCAGGCGGCGAGCACGTCTTCGCGCGGCGCCGCCGCCAGGTCGAATACGGTCGGCCAGCGCGCCAAAAACGCCTCCCAATAGGGCGTTGCGTGGGGCACGGTAGTTTGCTGCAGCATGATTTCAGACAGCCAGATCGCATAGGGGTCTGCGCTGGCCCCCTGATCGCGGTCCTCCGGCCGGATCCGCCACGGCAGGCTCCGGCCCTGGGCGTCATACCAGGCGAGCAATTGCGCCCTGAGCTGGACGGCGTCGGCGCTGCGTTCACGGGAGTTTGACACCCATTGGCTCCGTTCAAGGCTTGCATGGCGCGCAGGCGAAGGCTTTTGTGGCCAAGATGACGCGCAATCACCGCCCTTCAAGCCCCGGCGGCGCCCCAACGCGCCGCCGCGTAAGCCGAGCCGGATCGGCACGAGAGGCTTGGGCGTGGGCGGACACCCATCGAGGGCGCCCGCCGATTGCACCGCCGCCCTCCGCCGGCCGCGCCGCCTCGCGGCTGATCAAGCCGATGTCAGCCAGGTTCGGCCCAGGGGCCAATGAGCTGCAATCGCACTGGGCGGAAATCGTCGGGGAAGCCCTGGCGGCCTATTCCAGCCCGGTGAAATTCCAGTCCGGCGCCGGCGGGTTGACCCTGGTGATCAACGCTCGCGGACCGGCCGCTTCACTGATCGAAGCGCAAAGCGGGCAAATCTTGGAGCGCGTGGCCCGGTTTTCCGGCAAAACGCCGAAACGCCTGAAACTCACTCAGGCGGCCCTCAAATCACGGCCTGTGAAATCTAAATCGCGACCGAAGCGTATTGTGAAAGTCAAAACCTTGAGCCCTGAACCCAAAGGGCTGGACGCTGTGATGGACGCTTTCGAAGCGGCGGTCTTCACGCCCCGCGCCAAACGCAAGCCCGGTTCAACCAAGGAATAACCGATGGCCCTTCGCACCCTGTTCACCGCCGTCGGCGTCGTGCTGGCGCTTGGATTGTCCGCCTGCTCGGGCCCAGCTCCGGAGGCCCGCAGCCAATATGAGCAGGAGGGCGACCGGGCCAAAGGCTCCCCGGAAGCGCCGGTGGTGATCGTGGAATACGCCTCGGTGTCTTGCCCCGCATGCGCCAACTTTCACATCAACGCGATGCCGACGATCGAGGGCTATGCCAACTCCGGTGATGTGCGGTTCATTTTTCGCGAGATGATCGCAAGCCAGCCGCAATTGGCGATCGCAGGCTTCCTTTTGGCCAATTGCGTGCCGGAGGACCAGTATTTCGACGTGATCGGAATCCTGTTCGAACAGCAGCGTGCTCTGTTTGCCGCCATGCAGCAGGGCCGCGCTCAGACCCAGCTGCAATCCATCGCCAGCACAGCCGGATTATCGACCGCCGAATTCCGCGCCTGCATGGCGGACCAGGACGGCATCCAGGCCGTCCAAGACCGCAGTCAGGCCGCCGCCGATGCAGGAATTGGCGGCACGCCCGCCTTTTTCATCAATGGGGAACGCGTCGGATCAACGGCGGACCGCGAGCTGGGTCTGGTGTGGGCTGAAAACGACCAGCCTCTTGTGGATGGCCAGGGCATGATCCCCTATCGCTTTGACGCCGAAACCATCGACCGGCTCATTGTCTACTATCTCGCCCAGGTCGAGGGCGGAGCATCAGACACGTGACTGCGGGCTCCAAACATCCCTGCCATAGCCCTATGTCCTAATACCAAACCGCTACGGGCTGTGATCGAAGCCTTTAAGCGGCGGTGCTTCCGCCGCATAGTGCGCGCGCTTTGCACTGAACCGACTCAACTGAGGAGTAAATCATGACCATTCGCGCCCTGTTCGCCGCCGGCGTCACCGCCGCCGCTGTCGGCCTTGCAGCCTGTTCACCCGGGGCATCGGATGGCCGCTCTCAGTTTGAGCAAGAAGGCGACCGCGCAAAAGGCTCGCCGGATGCGCCGGTCACCATGGTGGAATACGCCTCGGTCGCCTGTGGCGGCTGCGCCGTCTTCCACCAGGAAGCCATGCCGACGGTCAACCAGTACATCGACTCCGGCGATGTGCGCCTGGTTTTCCGCGAGATGATCACCGGCCAGCCCAATCTGGCTGTCGCCGGTTTCCTGCTCGCCAATTGTGCGGCGGATGATCAGTATTTCGATGTCATCGACATCTTGTTTGAGCAGCAGCGGGCCTTGTTCACGGCCATGCAGCAGGGCCGCGCTCAAACCCAGCTTCAATCGATCGCCCGTTCGGTCGGTTTTTCCAATGAAGAGCTGCGCGCTTGCATGGCGGATCAAGATGGCATCGACGCGATCCAAGAGCGCAACGCTGCGGCCGCTGCGGCTGGAGTCACCTCAACGCCAACATTTATCATAAATGGCGAACGTTTGGAGACCCTGTCCGACAGCGACGCCGGTCTCGTTTGGGCGGTGAACGGCCAAGCCCTTGTAGACTCAGACGGTCCCATTCCGGCCACGTTTGAAGGTGAAAGCTTCGAGCGAATCATTCTTTACTACAAAGCTCGCGTTGAAGGTAACGCGGCGGATGGCGGCGCGGAGTAGACCGGAAAACCGGCGCGACGCGCCAATTGGAGGCGCTGATTGAAGTTCTCCCAGCTTCGCCTGGCCGGCTTCAAGTCGTTTATCGACCCGACCGAGCTTAGGATCGATCCCGGACTGACCGGAGTGATTGGTCCTAATGGCTGCGGCAAGTCGAATCTGCTTGAAGCGCTGCGCTGGGTGATGGGTGCGACCTCCGCCAAGTCGCTGCGCGGCGGCGGCATGGAAGACGTCATCTTCGCCGGCACCGACAATCGGCCCGCCCGGGAGCGGGCCGAAGTCACCCTGACCATCGACAATAGCGATCGCCGCGCGCCGGCGCGCTTCAACGATGCGGAGATCCTGGAAGTCGTCCGCAAAATTACGCGCGGCAAAGGCTCTGATTACACCATCAATGGCGAGGATGTTCGCGCCAAGGATGTCCAGCTGCTCTTCGCCGACGCCGGCACGGGCGCCAACTCCCCGGCCCTGGTGCGCCAGGGTCAGATCTCCGAACTGATCAACGCCAAACCGGAAAATCGCCGCCGGGTGCTGGAAGAAGCGGCCGGCGTGTCCGGCCTGCGCGCCCGGCGCCGCGAAGCGCAGCTGCGCCTCAACGCGGCCGAAACCAATCTCCAGCGTTTGCAGGAGGTCATTGAAGACCTCGACAGCCGCTATGCCAGCCTGCAGCGCCAGGCGCGCCAAGCCTCGCGCTATCGCACCATCTCCCAGGACATTCGCGCGTTTGAATCGCTGCTTTGGCTGCGCCGCTGGCGGGACGCCGTAGACAGTTTGGCCAAGGCGGAAGACACGCTCAAAGAGATCGACGCGGACGCGGAGAAGGCGCTCATCGCCGCGGCCGTCGCCACCCGCGAAGCCGAAGCCGCCATGGCCAAGGTCCAACCGTTGCGCGACGCGGAGGCCGCCGCATCGGCGGCGTTACGCCATGCGGAGCGGACTCGGGACCAGCTCGACCGCGATGTCGCCGACGCCAAAGAGGCCGTCGTGCGCTTGCGCGCGCGGATCGAGGATCTCGGTGAGGCCGAGGCGCGCGAAGCTGAGCTCCATGGCGAAGCCGTCAGCGCGCTTGACCGCCTGAAGCAACAAATCGCCCGGATCAATCGGGACGGGGCTGGCGACGCCGCCGCTCAGGAGCGCGCCGAAGCCGCGCTGGCGGAAGCGGAGCGCCATCGGACCGAAGCGGAAACCGCGCTGGACGCCGCCAACGCCGCCTGCGCGCAGATCCGCGCCAAGCGCGACGCGGCGGCGCGCGATTTGACCGCGGCGATGAAGCGCTGTGGCACGCTTGAGGCCGAGGCTGAGCGAGCGCGCGAGGCGCTGGCCGATTTCAGCCAATCCGGCACGGTGGATCTCGCAGCTTTGGAAAGCGCCAGCGAAGAGGCGTCGCACGCCTTCAAGACGGCCGAAGCGGCGCTGGAGACTCAAAGCGAAACGCTGACCGCCACCCGGGCCGCGCTTCAAGAGGCCCGCGACACGCAGCAAGGCGCGGCGGGCGACTTGAAAGCCCTCAACGCGGAGCGGACGAGCCTGGAACGCCTGCTCGCCAGCGGCTCTGTCGATGACCAGGTGCTTGATGAAGTTCGCGCCGAGGCTGGCTATGAGCAGGCCCTCGCCGCGGCGCTGGGCGATGATCTGGAAGCCGGGCTTTCGGTGACTTCGGCGCGGCGCTGGGGCGGCGCCAGCGTCTCGGCGGCGCGCTTGCCGGAGGGCGCGACGCCGCTCATTTCCGTTGTTGAGGCGCCGGACGCTCTCGCTATCCGCCTGGCCGCCGTGGGCGTGGTCGAGAGCCTGGATGATCTTGATCGCCTGGCTGGCGCGTTGGAGCCGGGTCAGCGCTTGGTGACGCGCGATGGCGCGCTGCACCGTTGGGATGGCTATGCCGCCGACGCCGGCGCGCCGTCCGCAGCGGCGGTTCGCCTGGAAACCCGCAACCGTCTCGCCGAGCTGGAGGCGCGAATCGACGACGCTCAGCGCCATCAAAACGAGGTCACCCAAGCCGTCGAAGCCGCTGCGATTGAGCACAGCGAGGCGGAGCGTGCCGCCAGCGCCGCGCGCGGGTCCGCGCGGGAAGCGGAAACTGCACTGCGTCAGGCGGAACGCGCCCTGTCCGCGGCGCAGGCCGAGGCCGCACGCGCCGAAGCGCGCCGGGCCGGTCTTGCCGAAGCGCTTGAGCGCGCTGAGGCGCGGCTGACCGCCGCGCGCAGCGACCTATCCGCCGCTGAAGCTGCAAAGGCCGAGGCCGTCAGCAGCGACGACGGGTCGGACGCAGTTGAGGCCGCCCGGGGCAAAGCAGAACAGGCGCGCGCTGGCGCCGCTGAGGCCAGAGCTTTCCTGGAGAATGTGAAGCGTGAAGCCCAGGGGCGCCGCCACCGGGTCGCGGCTTTAGAGCGCGAAGCCGCCGACTGGCAACGGCGTGAAACCAATGCGCGCGAGCGATTGGAGGCGATTCGCACCCAGATCCGCGACGCGCGGACGGCGCTTACGGAAGCCGAGCCTCTGCCCGAGGCCCTGGAATCCAAGCGCCCCGATCTGCTCGACGCCCTCACCGAGGCGGAGGCCAAGGCCGCTGCAGCGCGTGATGCGGTTTCCGAAGGCGAAATCGGGCAGCGCGAAACCGATAGCGCGCTTCGCGTGGCAGAGAAGGCGGCTGCAGAAGCGCGCGAATCCCGCGCCGCCGCCCATGCGCGCCTGACCGCGGCGCGGGAGCGTCTGGAAGAAACCATGGCGCGGCTGCGCGATGCCACAGGCGAAGCGCCGGAAACCCTGCAAAAGCGCGCCACGTCTGACGAGTTCGCCGAACTATCCTCCGCCGAGCTGGAGCGCCGCCTGGACGAGGCTCGCCTGTCGCGGGAACGGCTGGGCGCGGTGAATCTGCGCGCGGATGAAGAATCAGAAGAGCTCGACACCGAGCGCACGCGCCTGAAAACCGAGCGCGACGATCTGATCGAGGCGGTCGCACGCCTTCGCAAGGCGGTCGATACGTTGTCACGCGAAGGCCGGGCGCGCCTGTTGGACGCGTTCGAAATCGTCGACGGGCATTTCCGCACCTTGTTCGCCACCCTGTTTGACGGCGGCCGCGCCGAGCTCGCCCTGACCGAAAGTGATGATCCGCTGGAGGCCGGTCTGGAAATCTTCGCCTGCCCGCCGGGCAAGAAGATGGAGACGATGAGCCTGATGAGCGGCGGCGAACAGGCGCTGACCGCCACCGCGCTGATCTTCGCCGTCTTCCTGGCCAATCCTGCGCCCGTGTGCGTGCTCGACGAGGTCGACGCCCCGCTCGATGACGCCAATGTCGACCGCTATTGCACCATGCTCGAGCAGATGCGCGCGATGACGGAGACGCGTTTCCTGGTGATTACGCACAATCCCGTCAGCATGAGCCGGATGGACCGCTTGTTCGGGGTCACGATGGGCGAGCGCGGCGTCTCGCAGCTGGTCAGTGTGACTCTGAACACCGCCGAGGCGATGCTCGCAGCCGAATGATCGGATTTGCCCTTTAAAATCAATGATTAAAACAAGCGATGAGCTTGCTTGACTTGGTATAGACCCGCTTATAGGGTGCGCGCGCCTGATGGGGGGTGTCCCTGGAAGGTTGCCGACCAAAATGTCCCGCCGAGACGATCAGCATCCAGACCCTTCCAAACGCGATGATTTCGAGCGCCGGCTCAACGCCAAGCTCGAAGCGCAAAAGGAAGCGAACGCCGAGCAAAAACCTTCGGGTTGGAGCCAGGGGATCAAGTATGGATCAGAATTTATCGGCGGCGTGCTCACCGGAGCCGGTCTGGGCTTTCTTGCAGACTGGTTCTTTGGAACGACGCCCTGGGGACTATTTATCGGCGTGTTCGTAGGTTTCGCGGCCGGAACGCTGAATGTGGTCCGCGCGGCGCAGGACTTAAATCGCGACACGGGACCGGACGGTTCCGATGGCGCAGACCAAGGCTAAAGCGCATCTGATGCGCATGACAAAAGGGGCCGGGCGTGGCTGACACCAACCCGATCGATCAGTTCAAGATTTCCACCGTCGCCGATTTGTCGGTCGGGGGTCTGAACCTGTCCTTCACCAACTCCAGCTATTTCATGCTGGTGTCGGCGCTGCTGGTGACCGGCCTGTTGGCTCTGGCCATGTCCAAGCGCGCTTTGGTGCCCAACCGGGCGCAGTCGGTCGCCGAGCTGATGTATGAATTCGTCGCCGGCATGATCCGGTCGACCGCTGGCGACGCCGGCCTGAAATTCTTCCCGCTGGTCTTCTCCCTGTTCGCCTTCATCTTGATGGGCAACATGCTGGGGATGTTGCCCTACTTCCCGGGGCCGGGCCTTAAAGGCTTCACCTTCACCAGCCACATCATCGTGACCTTCGCCCTGGCGATGACGGTCATTCTGGTGGTGGTCGGCTATGGCGTGTTCAAGCACGGGCTGAAATTCTTCTCCTTCCTCTTTCCGGCTGGCGTCCCTTGGCCGCTCTGGATCCTTCTGACGCCGATCGAGCTGATTTCCTTCCTGTCGCGCCCCATCACGCTGGGTGTGCGCCTGTTCGCGAACATGCTCGCCGGTCACATTCTTCTGAAGGTGTTCGCCAGCTTCATCGTGATGCTGGGTTCCGTCGGCGCGTTGGGCGTCGTGGGAGCCATCGCCCCCTTCTTCATGGTCGTCGCACTGACCGCGCTGGAATTCCTGGTGGCTTTCCTCCAGGCCTACGTGTTCGCCGTGCTGACCTGCATCTACCTCTCCGACGCGCTCGAGCCAGGACACCACTGATCAGCGCTTCGACGAGTTCACCCTTTTTATCCATCCGCACCGATCATCTACGAGGAGTATCGACATGGAAGCGGAAGCCGCAAAATACATTGGCGCAGGTCTGGCCACGCTCGGCATGATGGGCGCCGCCCTCGGCGTGGGCAACATCTTCTCCAGCTTCCTGCAGGGCGCACTGCGTAACCCGTCCGCAGCTCAGGGCCAGTTCGGCAACCTGATCTTCGGCTTCGCCGTGACCGAAGCGCTGGGCATCTTCTCGCTGCTCATCGCCCTGCTGCTGCTGTTCGTCGTCTAATCCTTCCGACGACGTCGTGATGGGTTAAGGGTCGAGCAGCGATATCGCTGGTCGGCCCGAACCCATACTTAAGGCCTGGCCTTCCAAGGAGACCGCCCGTTATGGCGCTGGATTCCACAGCTCAAGGCGCGGACTATGCGGCGGAAGCCGCCTTCCCGCCCTTTGACCCGACCTATTTCGCCTCCCAGCTGTTCTGGCTGGCGATCAGCTTTGCGCTTTTGTACTTCGTGCTCTCGCGTTTCATCCTGCCGCGCATCGGCGGGGCGATCGAAGAGCGCAATGACAAGATCGCGGACAATCTCGACGCCGCCGCCCAGATGAAGGCGCAGGCCGACGAGACGGTCGAGGCCTATGAAAAAGAACTCGCTGAAGCGCGCGTGCGTGCTCAGTCTGTCGCCGCCGAGGCTCGCGCCGAGGTGGATAAAGAAATCACGCAAGCGACCCGCGAGGCCGACGCCGAGCTGGACGCCAAGCTGGCTGACAGCGAAACGCGCATTCAGGCCGCCCGCGATGCGGCGCTGGCTGAAGTGCGCACCATCGCATCGGACGCCGCCGCCGCCGCCGCCGAACATCTCGGTGGTTTGGAGGTGAGCGAAGCGGACGCCGCTAAAGCCGTTGATGCGGCCCGGGGCTAGTCGATGACCTATCTTCTCCAAGACACCAGCTTCTGGACCTTTATTGGTCTGATCGTTTTCTTCATCGTGATCTGGCGCGCCGGCGCCTTCAAAGCGATCGGCGGAGCGCTGGATGATCGCGCGGAAAAAATCCGCACCGAGCTCGATGAAGCCCGCCGCCTGCGCGAAGAAGCCCAAGAGCTGCTCGCGAGCTATAAGCGAAAGCAGGCCGAAGCGGCGGAAGAAGCCAAGAAAACCTTTCGCCAGGCTAAGGCAGACGCCGACCTGATGCGCGAAGAAGCCAAGCGCGAGATCGCCGAGCGTGTCGAACGCCGCACCGCGCTCGCCGAAGCCCGCATCGCCCAAGCCGAGGCCGCCGCCGCCAACGAAGTTAAATCGCTGGCCGCCGACCTCGCCGTTGAAGCCGCCAAGGACTTGCTGAGCAACAAGCTCTCCAAGACCCAGCGCAACGCCCTGGTGAAGGCCGATATCACGGCCGTGAAGGATCGCCTGAACTAGGCGCGTCGCTCACATGTCAATCCGTCAAAGCCCGGCCCCAGCGCCGGGCTTTTTCTTTATCCGCATAGAGCGCTAGTCTGACGCCTCTGATCGCTTGGGGAGGCGCGCATGGTTCGGATCATTCTTATTGCATTGGGCGTTGTGGTCGCCGCAGCGCTTGTGCGCATGGCTTTCGTGATTCCGGCCGCCGCCGGTTGGACGACCAGTTTCGAGCCGACCGATAACGCCGCCTGCACGGCGCTGGAGATCGCGCCGGGCACGGAAGATGTCACCTATGACGCGGTCACTGGCCTCGCCTTCGTCTCCACCGACGATAGGCGGGCGCCCGGCATGTCACCGGGGAACGGGATCTGGGCGTTTGATCCGCAAGACCCTGAAGCCACTCTGCGCCTGGTCACGGCTGACGCCCCGGCGGACTTCCGCCCCCACGGCATCAGCCTTTATCGCGATGACGACCATGCCCGCCTCTTCGTGATCTCTCACCCCGGAGACGACCACCATGTGCTGATCTTTGATATCGCCGAGGAAGGCGCGCTCACCCATGTGCGCACCATCTCCGATCCGGCGATCTATTGGCCTAATGACCTCGCCGCGGTGGGCCCGGAGCAATTCTACGTCTCCAACTCCAGCTATTTCGGCGACAATCCGCTGGGCGTGGTGGAGGCTTTGCTCGGCCTGCCGATCACGAATCTGGTCTTCTTTGACGGCGAAACGGCGAGCGAAGCGGCTGGCGGGCTGGTCTATGGCAATGGCGTGCAGGTCAGCGCGGATGGACGCCGCGTCTATGCGGCAAATTTCATCGGCCAGAAGCTTTACGTTTTCGACCGTGATCCTGAGACCAACGCCCTATCAAAAATCGCCACCTGGCGCGCGCCCTTCGGCCTCGACAATATTGAGCTCGATGAAAACGGCGATGTCTGGGTGGCCGGCAATACCGAGACATTCTCATTCCTGGCGCACCAGGAAGACCCGAGCGAACGCGCCCCGTCCAAGGCCGTGCGCTTTGACGCCGAGACTGGCGCTTGGACCAGCGTCTTTTATTCTGCCGGCGATGATATTGATTCCGCGTCCGTGATCACGCCTGTGGGCGATCAGATAATCCTGGGCGCGGTATTTGATTCCCATGTACTGATCTGCCCGCGGGCGGAATAAGCCTTAGGACTTTGCATGACCGAGCTTGTCACCGTCTCCGACGAAAACCGTGTGCGCACCATCCGGATCAACCGGCCGGACAAGAAGAATGCGCTGACCCGCCCGATGTATTCGGCGATGGCCAAAGCGCTCACCGCCGCGAATACGGACGATGTCCGAGTGGTGATCATCGCCGGCGCGCCGGGCGCCTTCAGCGCCGGCAATGACCTGGGTGATTTCATGGAGGCCCCGCCCCATATCGGCGGAGACGACACCCCGCCGGTGGAAGATTTCATGCGGGCGCTGCTGGCGTGCGAAAAGCCGGTGATCGCCGCGGTCGACGGCCTGGCGGTCGGGATCGGCACGACGCTTTTGCTCCATTGCGACCTCGTCTACGCCACCCCGCGCTCCATGTTCACCACGCCGTTTGTGAATCTCGCCCTTGCGCCGGAATTTGGGTCCAGCCAGGTCCTGCCGGGCATTGTCGGCCGCACGGTCGCCAGCGAGCTTTTGCTGCAAGGCGCCCGGTGGGACGCGGCGCGCGCCGAGGCGAAGAGCCTGATCAACGCCGTCTTGCCGGAAGAGGGCTTTGAAGCCGCCGTCCACGCCATCGCTGAGGAGCTCGCCGCGAAGGCGCCCGCCGCTGTCAAAGCGGCCAAGGCGCTGATCACCCGGGCGGAAGAAGACCTGCACGACCGCATTGTGCACGAAGGCGGCATCTTCGCCGACCAGCTTCGCTCGGACGAGTTCAAGGAGGCGGCCACCGCCTTCATGGAGCGCCGCGCGCCGGACTTCTCCAAGTTCGACTAGGTCATGAACGCATAAATGGAGATGCCCGTGACGCAGCGAAAAATCAAACCTGGCAAGGCGTTAGGAGCGGAACGATGCTGTCGCATCGTGACCGACGACACAACGCGGTCCAGGATTGATTTTTCGCGCGCCGCTAAGGCGGTGGCCCTCAGCGTCGTTTTGGAGGCGTTGCGCCCGCTCACCGGGTCGAAGGACCCGCTTTCGCGGCCGCGCCTGCCCAAAACGACGCTGAGGGCCATCCCGGGCGCCTCCATTTATGAGTTCATGACCTGAGCCATGGCCAAGGGCAGCCACGAATATCTCGACGATGAGCGCAACGCCTCGATCCGGATCTGGATCAATGGCGAGCTCTTTCCGCGCGACCAGGCGATGGTGTCGGTCTTTGATTCAGGCTTCATCCTGGGTGACGGGGTGTGGGAGGGCTTGCGCGTCCATGACGGCCGCATCGCCTTTCTCGACCGGCATCTGGACCGGCTTTTTGAGGGCGCCAAAGCCATCGACATGGATATCGGTCTAACGCCGAAGGCGCTGACCGAGGCGCTCTACGCCACACTTGATGCCAACGCGATGACGGCGGGCGACGGCGTGCATATCCGCCTGATGGTGACGCGGGGGATCAAGGCGACGCCCTATCAGGACCCGCGCGTGACGATTTCGCCGGCGACCGTGGTGATCATTCCGGAATGGAAGACACCCAAACCGGAAACGGCGACGAAGGGCCTCAACCTGTTCACCGTGCATGTGCGGCGCGGCTATCCCGACGTGCAGGACCCCAAGCTCAACTCCCATTCCAAGCTCAACTGCATCACCGCCTGCATCCAGGCCACCAAGGCCGGGGCGGACGAGGCCTTGATGCTCGATCCGCACGGCTTTGTCGCGACTTGCAATTCGACGCATTTCTTCATCGTGAGGAAGGGTGAGGTCTGGACTTCGACGGGCGATTATTGCCTGGGCGGGATCACGCGCGGCGTGGTGATCGAGCTGTGCCGGGAGGCCGCCATTCCAGTGTTTGAAAAGAATTTCTCCCTCGCCGAAGCGTATTCGGCCGAGGAGGCGTTCGTCACCGGAACCTTCGCCGGCCTGGCGCCGGTCTCGACCATTGACGGCCGTCAGATCAGCGAGGGGCGCGGGCCGATGGTCGAACGGCTCCAGCAGCTCTACCTCGCCCGCATCGCCCAAGAGACCGCGCCGTGACGGTGCGGATCTGCCTATGGTCGGGGCCGCGGAATATCTCCACGGCGACCATGCGCAGCTTTGAATCGCGGGGCGACTGCGCGGTCTGGGACGAGCCGTTTTACGGATATTATCTCCAGGCGACCGGGCTGGATCATCCGGCGCGCGAGGAGACCCTGGCCGCTTGGCCGACCGATCCCGATCAGATCGCCAAGGCCTGCGCGGGCGACGCTCCGAACGGGCAAGCGGAATTCTTTCAAAAGCATATGTGCCAGCACATGCTGCCGGAGCTTGATTTGGGCTGGACCAGGGCTTGCCGTCACCTCTTCCTGATCCGCGATCCGGCAGAGGTGGCGGCCAGTTTCAACGCCACGATGGGGACGGTCGCAGCCAGCGATCTGGGCGCCGAGCGCTAGCTTGCCCTCTATGACGAGATCGCCGACATCACCGGCCGGGACGACTGGCCCATCGTGGAAGGCGGGGACGTTCTGTTAGATCCGGAGGGCATGATGCGCGCCATCTGCGCCGCGCTGGATATCGACTACCGGCCCTCCATGCTCAGCTGGCCAGCCGGGCGGCGCGTCGGCGACGGCCCCTGGGCCCCGCATTGGTATCGGCGTGTGGAAGCCTCCACCGGCTTTGAGCCGCCGCAGCCGAGCGCGCACACGCTACCCGCAGCGCTGGCGCCTGTTGTCGAAGCGTGCCGGCCCGCCTATCTGGAGCTGCAAGCGCGCAAGCTCGCGCCGGTTTAGCAGCGGGAGACAGCCATGCCCTTCGATCACACACCCGGCGGCGGTGGCGGCGGGGATAAAAATGTCCTGGGCGGGCCGCTGGCCGACTGCAGCCATGACCCCAAGACCGGCTATTTCCGTGACGGCTGCTGCCGCACATTGCCAGGCGATCATGGCGTCCACACCGTGTGCGCGGTGATGACGGAGGACTTTCTGGCCTTCACAAAAAGCCGGGGCAATGATCTCTCCACGCCCCGTCCGGAATACGATTTCCCGGGTCTAATGCCCGGCGACAAATGGTGCCTATGCGCCGCGCGCTGGCTGGAAGCCTATGAATCCGGTCAGGCGCCGAATGTGGTGTTGTCCGCCTGTCATGCGAAGACCTTGCAGATCGTGCCGCTCGAAGCGCTGACCTCGCACGCCGTCGACGCCAACTAAGCAGCGGCCTGCATAGGCAATCCTGTCTTTCCAAATCGGCGAAGGTATCCGCTGATCAACGCCCTATATTGCAGGGCAAGAAAGGACGGACGCCATGTCAGAGGCCATCATCGAACAGCGCGACGGCGACAAAGGCCGCTATGTCCTCGCCGATCCAGCAGGCGACAGCGAGCTGACCTATCGGCTCGCCGGCGCGCGCATGGTCATCGACCATACCTTCACCCCGCCCGCCCTGCGTGGTCGGGGCGTCGCCGGCAAGCTGGTGGAGCGGGCGGTTATGGACGCTCGCGCACGCGGCTGGAGCGTGTTGCCCGTCTGTCCCTATGTGAAAATCAAGATCGACCGCACCCCGGCGCTTCAAGATGTGCTGGACACAGGCTGGCGCGGCTAACAGGAGGCTCTCATGAGCGCATTTGAAATCACCGAAGAACGCGGCGAAACCAAAGGCCGTTATGTCGCTCGCGCGGAAGGCAAGCCGGACGCGGAGATGACCTTCTCCATCATGAATGAAAAGACCATCATCATCGATCATACCGGCGTGCCGGACGAATGGCGCGGCATGGGCGTGGGCAAGGCGCTGGTCGAGCGCGGCGTGCTCGACGCGCGCGAACGCGGCGTGCGCATCATCCCGCTCTGCCCCTTCGCCAAAGCGCAGATCGCCAAACATGCTGAGTGGCAGGACGTGCTTTAGGCTCTGCCCAAGCAACACACTCGACTTGACCCTCTCCCCCGCGCGGAGAATCCTCTTTGCCGGATCAAGGAGGGGGTCTTGTCATGCGTATTCTCTTAGGGCTCGGCGGGGTCATCGCGGCCGGCGTCATCGGCGGCGCGATTTGGCTGAACACGTCTGACATCGGCCGGATTTATCTACCCAGCGGGACCGGCATCAGCGCCAAGCAGATCTGTTCATTGACCTTCGTGTCCGGCCTTGAGCCGGATCGGGCCAAGGCGATGTATATCACCCCGCTTCTGGGTGACGCCGATCAGCTGGTCTCCGTCGAGGTCGATCGAGAGGCCCAGGAAGTGCGCACCAGCGCGCTCGGCGTGCTGTTCTCCCAGCGCGCGGTGTATCGCGAAGGCCTGGGCTGCACGCTGGTCCATGGCTCCGGCGATTTTGATCCTGAGGCCAATCTGGTTCCGCTCATCGCCGAGCCGATGGCGCTGGACACGGCGCACCGGGACGCAAACTTCGATGTCGATGCGCTTAACGCCGCGCTGGACGCCGTCTTCACTGAGGATGGCCGCAACACGCTTGGCGTCGCCGTGCTGCACCAAGGCCGTCTGGTCGCGGAGCGCTATGCTGAGGGCGTGGATGAAACCACCCCGCTGCATGGCTGGTCGATGACCAAATCGCTCGCCGCCACCATGGCCGGCGTTCTCACCCAGCGCGGCCTGATTGACGTCACCGACGAAGGCCAGGTCCCAGCCTTGGTCGCCGCTGGCAGGCCGGAGATCACGGTCGATCATTTGCTGCGCATGACCGCCGGCCTGGCGGGCTATGAGCTCAATAACGGCACCGATCCCAATTCGGACATGCTGTTCACCGAAAGCGATATGGCGACCTTCGCCGCAACGCGCGCGCAGGTCGCCGCGCCGGGTGAGCGCTTCGACTATCAGTCCGGCAATACCGTGCTGGCCGGCTCGGCGCTGGAGGAATATCTCGGTGACACGCCGCAGGAGGAGCTCGAAACCATTCGCGAATGGCTGTTCGGACCGCTGGGCATGGCGCATTCCATTCTGGAAAGCGACGAAGCCGGCACGCTGCAATGGTCGTCCTACATGTATGCCAGCGCCCGTGACTGGGCCAAGCTTGGCCAACTCTATTTGGATGGCGGCCGGGCTCCGGACGGCACGCAACTTATCCCCGAAGATTGGATCGACTATGTCACCGCCGCCACGCCTGGCTCGGACGGCGATTATGGCTCGGGCTATTGGATGTATGATGTCCGCCTGCCGGACGACAATTTCATGATGAACGGCTTCCAGGGCCAGCTGGGCTATATCATCCCTAGTGAGGAGCTGGTCGTGGTGCGCTTGGGCGCGACCAACTACCAGCATGACGGCAGCCCGGAACTGGCGCGCGCCGTGATCGCAGCGAAGCGAGCTGAACCGGAAGCGGGGGAAGAAGCTGAGGGGTAAGCGCAGCCCCCCAAAAAAATCGGGCCGGTCGTGGGCGGCCGGCCCGGTAGTCGTGCTCACAGGGGATTGCTTGCTCGCGTAAGATGCCCGCAAGTTCTTTATACAAAGTAAGTGAACTGATTTACCAAGTCGACATCTAAGGCTTCTGCTTAGTTTTCAGGCCCTAAAGGCCGAGTTTCGGCGAGGATGCGCGCGAGCGAGGCTGGCAGAACCCCCTCAGCCCGATCCAGGAAGGCGTTGAAACGGGCATGGACCGCGCGTTGTTCCCGCACCCAGGCGCGCGCCGCCTCGGAGTTGGCGAGGATCACCACGGCGCCCAGCGCGATCAGCACGATGCCCAGCGGGATCGGCGTCCACACCACGCTTAAACCGGCCAATATCAGCAAACCGCCGAAAATTTGGTAGACGAAGCCCATAAGTGCGCCAGATATCGGGTCAGCGTGTCATCATCAAGGCGCATCGTCGCCGCACCGGAAGTAATATGGCCTATAAATCCCTGCGTGAATTCCTCGACCTTCTGGAAGCGGACGGTGATCTCAAACGGGTGTCCCGCCCCGTCTCCACCCATCTGGAGATGACCGAGATCCAGACCCGGCTTCTGAATACTGGCGGGCCGGCCGTGCTGTTTGAGAACCCGGTGCATGAAGATGGCCGCCCCGCGGAGATGCCCGCCCTGGTCAATCTGTTCGGCACGGTGGAGCGGGTCGCCAAGGCTGTGACGTTGGGCGGCGAGCCGCGCAAGAGCGCCGCGGACCTGCGCGAAGTCGGCGAGCTCCTGGCCTTTTTGCGCCAGCCGGAACCCCCGCGCGGTTTAAAAGACGCGCTGGACATGCTGCCGCTGGCGAAGACTGTCATGGCCATGCGCCCGACCAATGTGCGGAAGGCGCCCTGCCAGGAAGTGGTGCTGCAAGGCGACGATATCGATCTGGACCGCTTGCCGATCCAGGGCTGCTGGCCCGGCGAGCCGGCGCCGCTGATCACCTGGCCTCTGGTGGTCACAAAAGGCCCGTCCGAGGACAAGCAGGACGATTTCAATCTGGGCATCTACCGAATGCAGAAGCTGGGCAAGGACAAAGCGATCATGCGCTGGCTGAAGCATCGCGGCGGCGCCCAGCATCACCAGCGCTGGAAAAACGAACGGCCCGATCCCCTGCCCGCCGCCTGCGTGCTCGGTGCGGACCCCGGCACCATTCTGGCCGCCGTCACCCCGGTGCCGGATACGCTGTCAGAATACCAGTTCGCGGGGCTTTTGCGCGGCCAGAAAGCGGAGCTGGTCGATTGTAAAACCGTGCCGCTCAAAGTGCCCGCCCAGGCGGAAATCGTCATCGAAGGCCATGTCATGCTCGACGAGTATGAGGATGAAGGCCCCTATGGCGATCACACCGGCTATTACAACTCGGTGGAAAAATTCCCGGTCTTCAAGGTCAGCGCGATCACCATGCGCAAGGACCCGATTTACCTGACCACCTTCACCGGCCGGCCGCCGGATGAACCCTCGGTGCTAGGTGAAGCCCTCAATGAGGTCTTCATCCCGCTGGTGCGTCAGCAATATCCCGAGATCGTCGATTTCTGGCTGCCGCCGGAAGGCTGCAGCTATC
>CAZAGE010000028.1:0-42995 GCA_964484345.1 uncultured Oceanicaulis sp.
AGATCACCGATGAGATTGGCCCATTCGTGGAAGGCGATCACAAAGGGGTTATTGCTGTAGACCGGCTTGGTGAGCCCGTAGACCACGGGTGTGTCTTCGCGCTCGGCCTGAAAGGTCCCGAACAGGCGGTCGAAGATGATCAACACGCCGCCAAAATTCTTGTCGAGATAGTCTGGGTTTGAGCCGTGGTGGACGCGGTGATGGGACGGGGTGTTCAAAACCCATTCCAGCGGGCCCAGCTTTCCGACCGCCTCTGTATGTATGAAATATTGATAGCGCAGATTGGCCAGCATCAAGGCTGAGATCAGCACGGGGTGAAATCCCAAAAAAGCCATGGGCGCGAAGACCACCCAGGATCCGGTCAGCGTGCTGGTCCAACCCAGGCGGGTCGCTGAGGGCAGGATGAATTCATTCGTGGAATGGTGCACCGCGTGAGACGTCCAGAACCACCGGACCGTGTGGCTGAAGCGGTGCTGCCAATAGTAAAAAAACTCGAGGACGAAGAAGCCGATCACCCAAGTCTGCCAATGCTCTATCGGCCACTTCACGGGCGCCAGCATGTAGGCGGCCATCAACCCGCCTATCATGATGGAATAGGTGAGCGCGCGCGACAGGCCCTGGCCGACTGCAGTCCCCAGCGTGCCACCGAGCGCGGCCAGGTCATAGCCTCGGCCCGACCGTGTGCGCCAAATGTACTCAGCAATCGAACACGCAACGACGAGCGCCAACACAGTGAGCAATAGGGGTCGGTCCATTGAGCGCCTCCAAGGCCTGACGTGAACGGCCTGAAGCGCGGATTAAGGCACCTCTCAGGTCATCAACGCCAAGACTTCTAGCGTGCGCACTTTGCCCCCGTATTTCAGCTCTCTTGCGAAGTGTTGCGGAGTGTTGCGAACATTCCTGCGCCGTCACAAATCGTTGAAAAAATTGCATAGATTTGCGCAATCCGGCTGGCTATGACCCAGGTCGATCAAGGCGAACGCTCGCCTTCGAGGCCATCTGTAACGATCCTGAAACGGAGGACGCAATGCTGAAATCCCTGACCCTGGCCGGCCTCGGCGCTGCGCTCATCACATCAACGGGTTACGCGCAGGCGACAAGCCCCGATCTTGGCGATGTAGATCGACCGCGATGGAATTTGGGCGTCAATGTCTCTCTCATTTCGACTGATCTGGAAATTGTCTCCACACAGGCGGAGTTGCCGGATGACTTTGTTCTTGAGGATGCAACGCTCGACCTCTCAGATGTCCGGCTGCAGGCGCGCTCCGTAGCCCTATCGGCCAGCTATTTTGTCCTGCCTTTCCTTGAAGTGGCCGGCCTTGCCGGCGTCGTCACGTCAGAAACCGAAGCCGATCTTCGTTTGGAAGGTACGTTGAATAGCGGTTTCGACCCGATCGACGGTCCGGTGAGCTTGCAGCTGAACAATGATCGCGAAACTGATGGCTTCATTTATGGGGCCGGCGTGCACGCCTATCTGCCGCTCCTCGTAACGCCGTCGGACACGCTGGTCGTGCGGTCGGGGGCAAACTGGGCGCAGAGCCAATATAATAGCGAGGACCTACAGACCTTTAGCTATAACCTTTCCTCATCGGTCGTTTATTTGAGAAATAGGGGCGGCGGCGACTACATGCTCAACCTCGGCGTCGTCTATCAATTCATCGACCGCGAAGTGGAGCGCAGCCTCGAGCTGGGCGGGGAACCCATCACTGTGCGCCTTAATCAGGAGCTGATTGATCCCTGGGCCATCCAGTTTGGCGCAGGCGTAAAGGTGAGCGAATCCATGACGTTGAGCTATGGAAGCTCCTACAATCTGGGCGGCGAGTTTTCCCACCTATTCCGTCTCGGCTGGTCTCACTAGCTGAGGCCTACGTTCTCCCGCAGGAAAATCCGCCATGGAGGCCAGCCGCACCGTGGGGTATGACCAAGACATGCAACGTGAGCTCCGCATACTCGTCGTCGATGATGATGTTCAAATCCTCGAACTCATTGAGAGCGTCTTGTCGCGCAATGGGATGAGGGTGGCCTGCGCCCAGTCCCCGGCGGATGCCGATAAGCAGCTTGAAACCTATGCGGCTGATCTGATCGTGCTTGACCTGATGATGGCCGGAGAAGGCGGGCTGGAATACTGTCGCCGACTTCGCCAAACCTCGCCCATTCCCATCATCATGCTGACCGCCCTGGCGGAAGACATCGACCGGATTGTCGGCCTTGAAGTGGGGGCCGATGATTATCTGCCAAAGCCCTTCAATCCCCGAGAGCTGGTCGCGCGTATCCGAGCGGTCATGCGGCGCACGGGCGGCGAGACTGAAGCGCGGACTAAGACTCGTTCTGTTGCTTTTGAGTTCGGCCCCTATCGCATGCACCCGGCGCGTCTGACGCTCGAGAAGCGCGATGGACCGGCGATCACACTGACTTCCGGGGAATTCGCGCTCTTGCTCGCCCTGGTCGATAACGCGCCCCAAGTGCTGTCGCGCGACCGCCTGCTCGATTTGTCCAGAGGGGCGGTCGCCAATCCGTTTGATCGCAGCATCGATAGCCAAATCAGCCGGCTGCGCAGCAAGATCGAAGCGGATCCCCGGCGGCCGGAATATATCAAGACCATCCGCAATCTGGGTTATGCGTTTGCGGCCGATGTCTCGCGAGTTGAGGCTTAGCCGCGGTGCTCAGACGCATCTTCACCTCGATCGCCGCGCAGGTTTCCGCGGTGGTGCTCGGGGCCTTCATTGTTTTGGCGCTCTTGACCCTGTCCATCCTTCAAGGTCCGTTTTCAGCTTGGGTCTACCCGCGCACAATCGCCGATAACGCCGCCGGGCTGGAGGATTTGGCCCGGCTTGTTGAGCAATCCGACCCCATCGGCGCCGAACTGATCCTGAACGCCTATGAAAGTCAGGAAAGACTGGCCCGCATCAGCCCGGAGTTCGCCGACCATTTGGATGCGGACGTGGCCCTGGAAGGCGCGTTTTTTCAACGCGCAACCCAAGACATCACGGCAAATCCTCCCGTCCGGGACCTTAGGTTTGCGAGCCTTCGACCTTCCGATCTCGGCGCCATGCGCGAAGACTTGGACCCGCGCCTGTTCGGGGCCGCCTACGCCCTTCACATCGGCATCGGTCTGGAGGATGGCCGCGTTTTGAATGTTTGGCTCGCCCCGTCCGTCTCTCTGGATCGCCGGCCCGCCGCCATGGCGGCTCTGGCCTTCATCGGCGTGTTCTTCGCCATCTCTCTAAGCGCCGCCGTCGCCTTCATCGTTCACCGCCCGATCGGGCGACTGGAGCGCGATGCCGGGCAGGTGGTCCTTGCTGATGCGGGCGGGTCGGTGACCGAAGAAGGCCCCGTGGAACTGCGCCAGCTTGCCGTAGCTCTAAACCAGATGCGACGCCGTCTGGCGGGTCTGATTTCTGAACGCGAGCAGATTATCGCCGCCATCGCCCATGATGTGCGCACAGGCCTGACGCGCGTCCGGCTGCGCCTGGATGAAGACCAAACCGTCACGGCGCAGGAGTTGGAATCTGACCTGAGTCAGATGGAACACCTGGTCTCTGACATGGTCGCCTATGCGCGGGCCGAAAGCCCTTCGGGTCATCGCGAACTGATGCGGATGAACCGCTTCCTGGACACGCTCGCCACCAACGCGCCGACACCGGTGACGTTTAAAACCGCGCTTTGTGATGACGACGAGTTTGTTATTGCAGGCGATCCTGTCGCGCTACGTCGTCTCTTTGAAAACTTGCTGGAAAACGCCCGCCGATATGGAGCCGGCGAGGTCAGTCTGTCCGTGACGTTCGACCAAGGTGATCTGGTCGCAAAGGTTGAAGATAACGGACCAGGGCTGGCTGAAGATCAGCTGGAGGCGGTGTTCAAGCCGTTCCACCGCGTCGAAACCTCGCGCAATAGGGCTACAGGCGGGAGTGGCCTAGGCCTTGGCATCGCGCGCTCGATCGCTCTTGCCCACGGGGCGGCGATCACTCTTCGTAACAGGCCGCAAGGCGGCCTTTCGGCGGTGGTGCGCTTTCCGGCCGATACGCGGACCTGACCGCGCTCAAGACACGGCATGTCTTGCAACATTTCGCCACAAAACCGGCAAACCCCCGCAAGATGTGTCGCCTAATCTCGCGCTCAATCGAGAAGACGAGGTGACTTGGAATGAAATCCCTTCCCGCCGCCGCCTGCATCCTGGCCGTCAGCCTGTTTGTGGCGGCGTGTGCGAACAACAATAATGGCGGCCCCGCCATGACCATGCGGCCCAACCAGCAGATCACCCCGCCGGTCGGCCTGATGCTGGTGGGCCTCGATACGGACCAAGACGCCATTGTAAGCGATGACGAAATTAGTGCGGGCATCGCCGCGATGTTTGAATCGAGCGATGCCGACTCCAGCGGCGAGTTGACCGGCATTGAGTTTTCTCAGTGGTCGCAAAAGCAGCTGGGCGCCGCTCAGACGACGCCGGGCATGCTCCGCTTTGATCGGAACCAGAATAGGCGCATCACCCCAGATGAGTTTGACGCAACGATAAAAGCCATCGTTACACGCTTCGATCAAAATCAGGACGGCGCCCTGACCCGTGGCGAACTTCTGATGACTGTGGACGCCCCTGACATGGGCGCTATGCGCGCGCAGATGGAAAGCCAGATGCGCGAACGGGCCCGGCAAATGTGCCAGCAAGCGCGGCGGTGAGGGCGACCATGAGCAAGCGCAGCCTTTTTTCATGCGGCGTTGTTGCAGTCGCAGCGTTCAGCCTTGCCGCCTGTGGCGGCGGACAACGGCAAAGCTGTGTTGAGCGCGCGCCAAACTTCGATGAGTCCGCTGACGCGGGATATGAGCTCTTGGACTTCGGACGTCGCCAGGTCTGGGCCACCACGGACTGGACGCCGGCCGATTTCGAGCAATTCTCTCTACCGCTCTCTTGGGCGTTTTGGGGAAAGAATGATCCGCGCGTCGGTCTGGCGGACGGGGCGCAATTCCTGCGCTCACCGGGGTGCGAAGCCGATGGCCAGTATAGCTATATGACCGCTTTCGGACGCGAATTCGTTCAGGTGGTCGAGCTTGACGGCATGACCCGGCTGGGCGACGGCGCGCGCCAGGTGGCCCTCGAAAAACACCACAGGCTTATGTTCGACGCGGGTCGCACCGTGTCGCTTCTTATCAGCCCTGACGCAGAGCAATATGTCTGCTTTGTCGAAACCCTCGACCGCGCCGACGCGCCCGCACGCCTTCCCGAAGGCTGGCGGTTGAGCGCGGTTGAGCTGTCCTCGGCTCTATCGGTGGACCTGATCGGGCAGGTCACCGTGATCCGCCTCAGCAATGAGGATTCCTGCCAGGGGCCCATTCCACCGATCGAAATCTAAGGCGACCGGCTTGAACACTTCGCCTCGATTTCCTTCACTCCATTCCGTTGCGTGCTGCGCTGCAAATGGCGCCGTGCAGCCAACCCAAGGACCTAAACCATGAGCTTTCTTCTCACCGCCCTTGCCGCTTCCGTGTCCATCGCCTCCGCCCAACCTGCCGACGCACCGACCTGTATCCAGAATCCAGATGCGCTGATGCAGGCGGACCTCAACAATGACGGCGCCATCACCCGGGCCGAGGTGTCCGAGCGCCGTGGCGAAATCTTCAGCCGGCTGGATCGCAATGGTGACGGTGTCGCCAATATGGACGACGCACCGCGCCGCATGGGCCGGGATCGTTTCACCCAGGCGTTCGAACAGCTCTCCGCCAATTTCGACGTCAATGCTGACGGTGAACTGACCTCAGAAGAGTTTCTAAACGGGCCCACGCCCGGCTTTGACCGTGTGGACGCCAATGGAGACGATGTGGCGGACAGTGAAGAGCTCGCCGGTCTGGAAGCCATGGCCTGCGACGCTTAGAGCCAAGGGACTGACACGCGCGCGTCGTAATCCTGTCAGAGGATTGCGGCGCGCGTGATTTGGGAGACGCTGAAAATGAAGAGCTATCTCCGGTTCGGCCTCCTTTTGTTTGGCGGCGCGCTATGGCTTCAAGGGTGCGCGCTCACGCCCGACGCGACGCCGCCAGCCATGGTGGACCAAGTCGGCTCACAAAGCGCCTACAGCTTTGCTGATCCTTCCGCCCCGACTGAGACCGCCGACCAAACCGCCTGGTGGCTGGATATCGCCGGTCCGGGATTGGAAGGCGGCGTTGACCGCCTCCTGACGCATAATTTCGATCTTCTGGAAGTCCGCGAGCGCGCCCGTCAAGCCGAGCTTCGAGCCCGCCAGGCCCAAGGCGGACGCCTGCCCTCGGCAGGCGCCGATTTCGGCGCGGCCTATGGCAGAGGCCCGGTTCCACCAACAGGTTTTGAATGGGATGACAGCTATTCGGTTGGCGTAACGGCAAGCTTTAATACTGATATTTTCGGTCAGCTTCGCGCGCGCGCCCGGTCTGCAGCGCTCAGCGCCGAAGCCGCCCGCCTTAATGCACAAGCAACTGAGCACCAACTGATCAGCCTCCTCACCCAAAGCTGGGTGAATGCCGCAACGCTCGAGCGCCGGCTTAGCCTGGCGATTGAGATCGCGGACAGCTTTCGGATCACCTACGAGCTCACCGACGAGCGCTATGACACCGGATCGCGCAACACCTCCGCCTCCGACGTTCAGATCGCCCGGCAAAATCTGGAAGCCGCCCTTGCGGACATTCCGGATCTGGAAACCCAGCTGGCCGCCCAGCTGATCCAGATCGACCTGCTGCTGGGACAGACGCCCGGCCGCGCCGCTGAAAGCTTTGAGGCGGCGCTGAACCTGGAGCGCCAGCTGGTCAGTCCGCAGGGTTTGCCGGCGGAGCTGCTGACCGCCCGCCCGGATGTGGCTGCCGCAGGCTTGAGTTATCAGGCGGCCTTGGAAGATATCGGCGCGGCGCGCGCCGATCTATTTCCTGGCTTGACGCTCACCACCGCCCTGTCCTTCCAGGGCGAAGAGCCCGGCGACGTGCTTGATTTCGATGAGCTCATCGCCAATCTCGCGGCCTCCCTGACCCAGCCAATTTTCCAAGGCGGCCGCCTGCGCGCAGAGGTGGAGGTGCAGCGCTCAGAAGCCGTCGCTCTATCGAGCGCCTATGCCCGCGCCGCGCTCACTGCGTTGTCGGAGGTGGAAACCGCTCTGGTTCAGCAAGCCGGCTTGATCGCTGAGCTGGAGCAGCTTGATGCGGCTTTACGCTCGGCGGAGATCTCCAACCAAATCGCCCAGGACCGGTATCGCCAGGGTCTGATCCCGCTGTTGTCGGTTCTGGAAACCCAGCGCAGCCTCAACGCGGCGCGTCTTAATATCATTTTGACCGAGCAGGCCTTGATCCAGGCTCGCATCAATCTTCACCAAAGCCTGGGGGGCCAATGGTTTGACGCGGCGCAAACGCCCGCGGAGGCCGAAGGCTGAGCCACATGTCTGATCCAACATCCTCCACCCAGTCCTCACTGAGCGACCGACTTAAGGGCTCGCTCCAGATCATATTGGTGGTCGGCGTCTTGCTCATCGGCATCGCCATCAATCAGATCCTCGCCGCCGCCTCGGCGCCGCCGCGGCAGAGCGTCGTCGGCGATGACGCCGTGCTCGTTGAGGTGATCCGCCCCGAACCTATGAGCACGCCCCTGATTATTCGCGAATCCGGCGTGGCCCAGGCGCGCAACACAATCGGCCTGACCCCGCAAGTGGGCGGCCAGGTGGTGGAGGTCTCGCCCAACCTGGCGTCCGGCCAGCTGTTTGAGGCGGATGAGGTCCTGTTCCGGGTCGATCCAGCGGATTACCAGGCCGAGCTCGACCGGGCGAATGCAGAGCTCTCCTCCGCGCAAGCCGACCTGCGGGTCGAGCGCGCCGAAGCCGAAGTGGCGCGCAATGAATGGAATCTGGTCAATCCCGGCGAGCCCATACCGGATCTGGTCGCGCGCGAGCCCCAAATCGCCCGCGCAGAGGCGGCGGTTGAATCAGCAACGGCGCGCAAGCGCACCGCAGAGCTGAACCTCTCCCGCGTCTCCTTCTCCCTGCCGTTCGCTGGGCGGATTGTCAGCACCACCGTAGAATTGGGCCAGACGCTGTCGCCCAACCAATCCTATGGCCAGGCCTATGGCCTGGATAGCCTTGAAGTGTCCGTTCCCGTGAACGCCACCGTTCTTGACCGGCTGGAGCCCGCCGTGGGCCGCCCGGCCACCTTGAAGCTCGAAGGCGCGCGGTCGGTCCGCGAATACCCCGCTGAGGTGGTGCGCGTGGAAGCGGAGCTGGACGCCCAGACCCGCCAGGCCGGGCTGATCGTCAGGCCCACGGGCATTACGGACATCATTCCCGGCGCCTTTCTGAACGTCGAGATCACCGGCCCGCAGCTCACCGGGGCTCTGCCGATCCCTGAACAGGCCATTTCAGACGGGCTGGAGGTTTGGGTCGTCGCCAGCGGCCGCCTGGCGCGCCGCTCCATCATCCCCCTGGGCCTCACGGCGGAAGGCGAGATTTTGGTCGCGCCCTTCAACTATGGCGACGGCCTGATCATTTCCCCGCTGGTCACCCCGACAGAGACCACGCCGGCCCGCATCGTCGAAGGTGGAGGCGCATCGTGAGCAGGGGAGAGGCCCCAGTCACCGGCGGCGGCGTTGTCGGTTGGTTCGCCCAGAACCCGGTGGCCGCCAATGTCTTGATGGTCGTCCTCATCCTGGTCGGCCTGATCACGATCACCCGCACCAATGCGGAGGTTTTTCCAACGATTGACCCGCGCACCGTGACGGTGTCCGTCATCTATGGCGGCGCCTCCCCCGATGAGATTGAATCCAGCATCACCCGGCGCGCCGAAGAGGCGATTATCGGCATCGAAGGGGTCAAAAGCGTCAGCTCACGCGCGGTCGAAAGCTCGGGAACCATAACAGTTGAACTCACGGATTTCGCCGACGCCAGCACTGTGGCCGACGAAGTCCAATCCGCCATCGATCAGCTGGCTGAATTCCCGCCTGAAAACGCCGAACCGCCGGTGGTTCGCGTCGTCACCGTGGCGTCCAATGTCGTGCGCCTGGTTGTCACCGGCGATGTCGGCGAGGTCGCGCTGCGCCAGGCGGCGGAGCGGCTGGAACGGGACCTTATCGGCCTGGACAATGTGACCGCCGTCACAATCCAGGGGGTGCGCGATTATGAAATCTCCATTGAGATTTCACAGGCGACCCTCAGCCAGTATGGCCTGACCATTGAGCAGGTTTCCGGCGCGATCCGCGCGGATTCCGTCAATCTGTCAGGGGGGTCTTTGCGTACCAGCGCAGGCGACATCCTGTTGCGCACCGATGAAGAAGTCCGCGACGCGGCGGAGTTCGGTGAGATCGTCATCCTGAGCGATTTTCAAGGACAGCGCGTGCTCTTGCGCGATATCGCGACCATTCGAGACGGCTTTGAGGACGCCCAGCTCATCAATACCTTTAATGGCCTGCCCGCCGTCTTCCTGCAGGTCGCGCGCTCGGAAAGCGAAGACGCCTTCGATGTCGGCGATGCGGTCAAGGATTTTGTCGCGGACTATGCGCCCGCGCCCGGCCTTCAGGTTCTGGTGGTGGGCGATGATACCGAACGCATCGCCGACCGCATCAATCTTCTGGTCCGCAACGCCCTGATGGGTCTGGCGCTGGTTTTCGTCTTCCTGTCGCTGACACTGGACCTGCGCCTGGCTTTTTGGACCGCGGTGGGCATCCCGGTGGCCTTTATCGGCGGCTTTATGGTTTTTGGTCAGTTCACCACCATCAATATGACCGCCTTGTTCGGGCTGATCATGGTGCTGGGCATTGTCGTCGATGACGCCATCGTGGTGGGCGAAAACATCTATGAGCAGCAGAGCCGGCATGGTCACGGCACGGCCGGCGCCATCGCCGGCGCGCGCAATGTGTTGGCGCCGGTGACGGTCGGCATCCTGACCACCATCGCCATTTTCGCGCCGCTTCTGTTTATGGGCGGCATGCTGGGCCAGCTCCTGCAGCCGGTCCCGATCGTGGTGATTTCGGTCCTGGCCCTGTCGCTCGCCGAGGTGTTCCTGATCCTGCCCTCCCACCTCGCCCATGGCGGGGAATGGACGGTCGGGCCGATGAAAAAGCTCAAACAGACCGTCCAAGGCGGCATCGACAAGGTCCGCGACATTTTCGTGATCCCGATCGTCGAGTTCGCGGTGCGCATGCCCTATGTGATTATCGCGGCCTCGATTTCGATCCTGTTGGTGGCGGCTGGCATCATGTCGGGCGGCCATATCCGCTTCTTGTTCTTCCCCACCGTTGAGGGCGAAGAAGTGGTCGTGACGCTGGAGATGCCAAAGGGCACGGCGTTTGAGCAAACCGAACGGGCCATGTCCCAGGTGATCGCGGCCGGCTATGACGCCGTCGGCGGAGTAGACAGCGATGTGTATCGCAGCTTGTCGGTGACCATTGGCGGACAGCTGGCGTCGGGCTTTGGCGTCGATGGCACCATCATCGGCTCTGAGCTGGCCACCGCCACCCTCGAGCTCGCCCCGGCCGGCGAGCGCGACATCACCTCGGCGGAGATCGAGCGGCGCTGGCGCGAAGCAGTGGGGGAGATCGCCGGCATCCGCAGCCTGGTCTTCACTTCCGAGGGTTTGAGCGGCGGCGATGATCTCAGCTTCAACCTGGCCCACGCCGATACCGATCAGCTTTTCCTGGCTGTTGATGATCTTGTCGCTGCGATGGGCCGAATTGACGGCGTCGCTGAAATTGAAACCAGCAAGGAGCTTGGCAGCCGGGAACTGGCCTTCACCCTAACCGAAGCAGGCACGGCGGCGGGCCTGACCGTGCGTGAGCTGGGCTCTCAGGTCCGCGACGCCTATTTCGGCGAGGAGGTCCAACGCCTGCAGCGCGGCGGCGAAGAGGTGAAAGTCTTCGTGCGTTTGCCGGAAAACGAACGGCGCAGCCTGACCGACCTGGCGCGCATGCGCATCGCCCTGCCCGGTGGCGGGGAGGCGAGCCTGCAAACGGTTGCTGAGGTCGAAGAAACCCGCAGCTACGCCGCCATCGACCGGGTCGACGGCCGCCGCGTCATATCGATCACCGCCGACGTGGACGAGGCCGTGACCACGCCCAATGCGGTGACGGCCTTGATGGAGGACTCCCTGCTGCCCGACCTGATCGCCCGACATCGCGGCCTGACGGTCAGCACCGAAGGTCAGTCGGCCGAGCAGGCGGAAAGCCTTGTGTCTTTGTTCAGCAATTTGATCATCGGCATTCTGGTCATGTATGTGCTGTTGGCGAGCACGCTGCGCTCCTATTTCCAGCCTCTTGTGATCCTCTACGCCATTCCGTTTGGCGGCGTCGGGGCCCTGTTGGGTCACATGCTCCTTGGCTTTGACCTCACCTTCCTGTCGCTGTTTGGGATGGTGGCGCTGGCCGGTGTCGTCGTGAACGACAGCGTCGTGCTGATCGACTATTTCAACGAGCTGGAAAAGCGCGGCGAAGTGTCCACCCTCACCAATATCGTCGAGGCGGTGCGCCGCCGGTTCCGGCCGATCCTGCTCACGACGCTGACGACCTTCATCGGCCTGATCCCGATGATTTCAGAGACTAGCGTTCAAGCCCAATTCCTGATCCCCATGGCGGTCAGCGTCGCCTTCGGGATCATGTTCGCCAGCCTGATGGTTTTGATCATGGTCCCAGCCTTTCTCGCGCTCGCTGTCCGAAAGGAAGCCGAAGCGAGGCCAGAGCCGTTCGTTGAAACCGAACGCGCTTAGGCAAGGCCGGTTCAGCATCATTTCGCAATATTCCGTCGCGGTCAGGCCACATAGCCCCAACGCGCGAGGCCCAACGTCACCTCCAACCACGCCCGAGGCCGTCAAGCCCCGGGGTTAGTCAAAATGGAGACCTGACGATATGATCCGGAACCGCATGCTGGCCGGGGCCAGCGCTTTATCAGTTTTCGCCTTGACTGCCTGTAGCAGCGGGGGCGGCGACCCTGAGACACCTGACAGCACACCGCCCAATTCCGCTCCGCAAATCACCGGTGCGACCGTCATCCGTGTCGACGAGAACACGATCTCGGTCACCACAATTTCTGCCAGCGATGCAGATGGCGACAGTCTGAGCTACGCGATCACCGGCGGGGCCGATGGAACCGCCTTCGAGATGAACTCAAACTCCGGCGTTCTGACCTTTGCCGAAAGCCCGGACTTTGAAGCCCCGTCAGACGCCGATGCCGACAATGTTTACTTCGTTACGGTGACGGTCACCGACGGCAGCGGCGGATCGGCCGAAGCAACCTATGAAATCGCGGTCGCGAATGTCCCCGATGTTCGCTACCTCGAGCAGATATTCACTCAAACAACGCGCTCAGAAGACATCGTCTATGCCTCCGGCAGCGATACCTATGTGATGAATGTAATCACCCCGCAGGGTGATACCGAGACCCGGCGTCCGCTTGCCTTGCTCGCCTCCGGCGGTGCGTTCGCCGTAACCAATCGCAATCAGGTGGAGCCTTTTGCGGAAGTCTTCGCCCGTGCCGGCTACACGGCCGCAATCATCGACTACCGTACGCTGGGGCGCGAGGCGGAAAACTCGACCGAGTTCCGCTTCGCCGCCCAGGACGCAACCCATGACATGATCGGAGCTCTGCGCTTCCTGCGCGCCAATGCGCAATCCTACGATATTAATCCGGATATCGCGATTGTGGGCGGACCGTCCGGCGGCGGATTCATGGGGCTGAACATGGGCACGCTGGACCCGGATGATCCGCTGGAGCCGAGCCTTGTCGAATACCTGAGCACACGCGGCGGTGTTTATGGCGATGTGGGCGACCACCTCGACCAGTCGCCAGATGTGCAGGGTGTGCTCTCGATTTCCGCCAATGTCGCCGGGCTGAACAAGATTGATGCAAACTCAGCCCCGGTCTACGCCGCCCATAATGAACTGGACCCGGTGGCCCCGTGTTACACAGTCCGAACCCCGGACGGGCAGTTTTCCTACGCCGGGACATGTGACTTCATCCCGGAATACGAAACGCTGGGTATCCCGCACGGATCCTTCATCGTGCTAGGCGACGAAGAACATGTCGACTTCACCAATGAAGAATACCAGCAGATCTTCGCCGAAGCGCTTGCGCTGTTCTACAATAACGTTGTGACTTCAAACGAGACCTAAAACCACCAACGGCCGGTCGGGGCATGACTGCTCCCGGCCGGCCGGCCTCTGGAGCGACGATCCCCTGATGAGCGTGCCGCCCCGTATCCTTGTCCTCGATGACGACCCTGAAATCGTTGAGCTCGTGACCGGTGTGCTGGAGCGCAACGAGATGCGGGCCCTCGGGGTCAGCTCGACCGCAGAGGCCGACAAGGCGCTTATGTCCTTCGATGCCGACCTGATCATTCTGGACTTGATGATGCCCGGCGAGGATGGCCTGACTTATTGTCGGCGCCTGAGAGCCAAATCAGAGGTGCCCGTCATCATGCTGACCGCGCTCGGCGATGATATCGATCGCATTCTGGGGCTGGAGCTGGGCGCTGACGACTATTTGTGCAAACCCTTCAATCCGCGCGAATTGATCGCTCGCATAAAGTCCGTGCTTCGCAGGGCCCAGGACCATCTGAGCGCCGAGGAGACTGTGAGCAAGGCCTACCGCTTCGGGGCGTTCACCCTGTTTCCAGAAAGCCGTGTGCTTCTCGTTGAGGATGGGGGTGAAGTCGAGCTGACCGCCGGGGAGTTTGACCTGCTTCAGGTGCTGGTGGAGGCCGCGCCCCGCGTCCTATCGCGCGATCAGCTTCTGGACCTTTCGCGCGGTGTCGATGCCAGCTCCTACGACCGCAGCATCGATTCCCAGATCAGCCGCATCCGGAACAAAATCGAACCCGATCCGCGCCGGCCTGATTTCATCAAGACGGTGCGCAATCTCGGTTATGTCTTTGCGACCCCGGTAAAGCGGGTGGAACTGTGAGGTCAGTCATTTTCCGCCCCTGGGCCTCCATTGTTTTTCAGGTCGGGGCTGTGACCATCGCGATGCTGGTGCTGATGTTCTTTAGCTGGTTCGGCCTTGTCCAGACACCGCTCGCCAACGCTTTCTTCCCGCGCGCACTCGCCGAAAATGCCGCCGGCATTGGAGAATTAGTCCGCGCGCTCGATCAATCGGGACCGGCTGAGGCGGATGGCGCGCTAGTTTTATTTGAGTTTCCGCGACGGGCCGCCGCGCTTTCTGATCAGTTTGATCCCGGACTAAGCGTCAATCCCAGACTTGAGGCCGAGCTCCTCGCCGCGGCGGATGCCGGCGCAAGCGTCCTTGAGGGGCGCGATATCCGGTTTGAACGGTTGAACTGGCTGTCCTTGCAGGCTCGCTTACGGGCTCATGACGCCACAGACTTTAATTCCGGCGCCGCCATGCAGCTCGCGATCAGGCTGGAGGATGGCAGGGTCCTGAATGTCTGGACGGCCCCGGCGGCCTCATTGCAGCACGCGCCCGCCGCCGCTTTAGGGCTTGGGATGTTGCTGCTGCTGTTTCTGGTCGCGCTCGGCGGCGCGGTCGCAGCGGTCTTGCTGCATCCGATCCGGAGGCTCGAGCGCGAGTCCGAGCGTGTAGAGCTTGGGGCGATGGGCCCTGACGTTTCAGAAGCCGGCCCCGTTGAGCTCAGGCGGATTTCTGCAGCCGTGAACCGAATGCGCAAGCGATTGGCCGGGCTGGTGCGCGAGCGCGAGGAGATGATCGCCGCCATCGCCCATGACATCCGCACCGGCCTGACCCGGATCCGGCTCCGCATGGATGCAAGCGGGCAGGTCGCTGCGGCCGATATCGAACGGGATATGAGCCAGATCGAAGCGTTGATCTCGGACATGCTGGTTTATGCCCGTGCAGAACGCCCGGACACCCCTCGCGAGCTGATTGATATTGTGGCCTTCGCCATCTCTGTCACCGACGCCTCACCCTTCGCCGTGAAGGTGGCCGGCGACACGGACGGGGAGTTTTCGATCATCGCCGACCCGGTCGCCCTGACACGCGTTCTCGCAAACCTGCTGGAGAACGCCCGCCGCTATGGCGGCGGCGAAATCACCGTCCGCGTCAGCCGAGGCGAGGCCGGACTGGATATTGACGTGGAGGATAACGGCCCCGGCATTCCCGAGGACCAGATGGACCGGATCTTCCTGCCCTTCGTCCGCGGCGAGCGCTCACGCAACCGGGCCACTGGCGGATCAGGTCTGGGCCTTGGCATCGCGCGCGCCATCACCTTGGCGCACGGGGCGTCTTTGAGCCTGCAGAACCCCGTCGAAGGCGGCCTGCGCGCCCGCCTTCATTTCCCCAATGCGCTTAGGCTGTAATGCATTGGCCTTTGCTGGCGTTGAGCCTCGCAACATTTCACAACAAATGAGGATTTTGCAGCGATATCAGCCGCAATTCGCCCGGTCAGCCTGACATCAGATCCAGTCAAGGAGAGATCTGATGTTTCACCTTAAATCCACGCTCACCGCCGCGTCTGTTATCGCAAGCCTGAGCGGTGCGGCCACAGCACAGGACGGTCAGCTATTGTCAGCCTCTTTTGGGGCCAATAACGCCTTTCCGCAGGGCTCTGACCTTTTCGTCTGCCCCGGAGCCCTTGGCCTTGATGGCATGCCGGTGGTGTTCTCCGAGCTGCTTGAACGCCGCCCTCGCCCGGACGATTTTCAGGTCACCGGCGCTGAAGGCGATGTCCGTCCTGTCACCTGTGTGACCTTTGATCCGGCCGACGACCCCGGCGAGCAACGCACAGTCTTGCTTGTCGGCGAGTTCGGCGGAGCTGACGATCTGCCGGCCCGGGTCGAGATTGTCGGCGCGTTGCGCTCAATAAACCGGCGGGTCGAGTTCCAAGGCGCATCCATCGCCATCGCCCCGCTTGAGGCCGGGCCATCCATCGTTCTGGCGGACTACATCCCGCGCTCCCGCTGGCGGCCGGAAAATGCCGGCACGCCGATCGCCTGGGGTGGCGGGACCGCTTGCCCCGCGGACGGTGTCGAGCAAATCATCCGGGTGACCTGGAGTGGCGGCGTTGTCCGGGCCGATGGCGGCGAGGTCGGCGAGGTCGAGTTAGACGCCTATTCCGTCACGGTGCGTCAACCGGGCGGGCGTCTGCTGACGGTGCACCCCATCGCCTTCGGCGACCTCAACGATGGAGACAATAATCACGAGCTTTGCCTTGCTGAGCGCGGCGTGCCGGTCTCTGTCAGCTTTCCCGCGGGCCTTCTAATCGATCCCAATGGCGACCTGAACCAGGAAACCCGTGTGCTGGTGCACACGCCATAGATCGCTCCTTGCTGTCAGACAAAAGCCGACCCAGCTCAGAAGCTATGGCGTGAAGCCCAATGCAGCCGGCAGCTGAAGCCGCTCTGCGAGCGCCGTGTCCCGGAGCATCAGCAGCGGCCAGGCCGACTGTTACACTTTGTCAAAGACAGCCGATATCTCGGTCAAGTTCGGCGTCCAAAGTCTCACCATGCACGGGGGACAGGCCTTCGTGCCCGACTTTTTGCATGGAGACTTGAAATGCTGAAAACCACGCTTGCCGCCGCCCTTATCCTCGCGGCTCCCGCCACAGCCATGGCCCAGCGCTCAGCCCCGACGCTGGGCGATGGTGCGGCCAACCTTGACGCCTTCCTCACCATTGCCGAGGCGCGCTTTGACTATATGGACGCCAACTCTGACGAGGCGCTCGACGAAGCCGAATATGTTGCGGTTCGCCTGCAGGAGTTTGATCTGGCTGATCGTAATGGCGACCAGGAACTGACCCGCGGCGAGGTTCGCCAATTCCCGGAACCGGTCAATGGTCGTTCGCTTCATCGCAGCGAGTTTGAAGACGGTGTTCGCCGCCGCTTTGCCGAGTTGTCTCAGGGCGGCGTGATCAGCAAGGCCGCCTATCTGGGCGCAGCGGAAGCCGCGTTCGATGCCGCAGATCGCAATGGTGACGGCGCCGTTGATCGCGGTGAAGCCCGCTATCTCCAGCCGCTTTGAGACTAAGCCCGAAGGAGATAGGAGCCAGGCCATGAAAAATCTGAGCGCAACCCTGCTGGCCCTGACGGTGCTTCCCGGTGCCCATGCCCAGCTTCCCGAAGAGCGTCCGAACCTTCTGAGCGAGTTTCAGAACCTGATCGGCTCGGCGGATCAAGACGGTGACGGTGCGGTCACGCGCGAAGAGTATGAACAGGCTCGCCTGCAATCTTTCACCCGACTTGACCGGGATGGTGACGGTTCACTCTCTCCCAGTGAGCATGAGCGTGCACCCACCGGCGAGCGGCTCGCGCAGATTCAGGACCCACGGGCTCAAGCCGCGCGCCTTGCCGTCGAGCAGGCTCGTGCCGCGAACCCCAATAACCCTGACACCAATGGGGACGGCATGATCTCGCAGGACGAGTACATGGCCATGCCAAGTCCAGGCTTTGAGCGGGTCGACCAGAACGCCGACGGGGTGCTGTCAGCCGAAGAACTTGCAGCACTTCAGGACCGCCCTGCCAGGCGGTTTCGGCGGAACCCTTAAGCGTGAGTGGTGGCGGTTCGGATGTGCCCCCCATCCGCCGCCACCACTTTTTCTCATTAATGGAGCCACACCATGGTGCCCTTGGACGTATTGCAGGCGCCGAACTGGATTTGGCTGTGCCTGGTAATTTTTGTCAGCCTGATTGCGCGCTACATGCTGCTTGCCGGCGGCGCCATGGCGCTGCTCGCACTCTTTCGCAATCGGGTTGATCCGGTACGGCTGCAAAAACAGCCCATCACCGTGCGCCAAATCATGCGTGAGCTTGGCTGGTCAATTACCTCGCTGGCCATTTTTGCGGTGATGCTGACGGCGTTAATCAAACTCCATCTTCAATGGCCCTTTTTGAAGGTCTACCCAGAGTTTGGCCAACACGGGATCGCGTGGGAGTTCATCGCCTTTGCCCTGCTGTTCTTTGGCCATGACGCCTATTTCTACGCCATGCACCGACTGATCCATCGGCCAGGTGTTTTTGAGCGGGTTCACAAGGTTCATCATCTTTCGACCAACCCAACACCGCTGTCAGCTTTCGCCTTCCACCCTTCTGAGGCCTTCCTGGAGCTCGCCGGTGCTATCGCACTGGTCTGCCTTATCCCGATCAGCGCGCCAATGGTTTTCGCCTTCTCCCTTGTGTCCCTCGCCTACAATGTAATGGGCCATCTGGGGGTGGAGATCTATCCGCGCTGGTGGCTGAGACACCCGGTCCTGGGCTTGTTCAATTCGGCGACTGTGCACAATCACCATCATCGCAGCTTTAAGGGAAATTACGGGCTCTACACGCTGATATGGGACCGCCTGTTCGGGACCTATAACCCGCCGAGAACCCTGCGTCCGTGCGCAAGGCCTACTCAATCCGGCATTCAGGCGGAAAGCTGACGATCGCGCGCAGCCCGCCCTCGGCCCGGTTTTCAAGACGGAGCTCACCGCCCTGGGCGGCGATGAGATCTCGGGCGATGGTTAGCCCCAAACCGGTTCCTCCGGTTTCTGGATTGCGCGAGGGTTCAACCCGATAGAAAGGATCCATCGCCTTGTCGAGTTGATCAGCCGGGATGCCGGGGCCTTCATCCTCGACAAGGATCTGATAGCCGCCATCCTTCAAACCACAGCGCACGTGGACTGCGTGGCCGTATTTCCAGGCATTGTTGATAAGATTGGACACCGCCCGCACAAGGGCCGCCCGGTCCGCGGCGATTACAAACTCGCTGTCACAGCCGGAGAGCTGAAGGTCAAAGGCCTGCTCCTCAACCAGGTCGCGAACCAGATCGCCCAGTGCGATGAGCTCGCTAACACAGTCAGGCCGGTCTGCGCGGGCATAGACCATCAGGTCATCAACCAGCTGCTCGGTTTGCGCCATATCCGCCTCAAGCGCGGCCTTTTTGGGCGACCGAAGCTGATCAATGCGCAAACGCATCCG
This sequence comes from uncultured Oceanicaulis sp., assembly GCA_964484345.1. Classification (GTDB taxonomy): domain Bacteria; phylum Pseudomonadota; class Alphaproteobacteria; order Caulobacterales; family Maricaulaceae; genus Oceanicaulis. Next base: position 18,848 of record CAZAGE010000028.1, read on the forward strand.
GGTTATATTTGTGCGTATGTCATGGGCGACACCGGCCACCAGAAAGGAGCGCTCCCGGATCAGCTGATCGATACGTAGCTGCATGGCATTCATGGCTTTGGTTAGCCGACGCACTTCTGCCGGGCCGCTTTCTTCGACCAGGCTGGCGCCTGAGCCAGGGCGGAAGTCAGTGACAGATGTCTCAAGCGCCTGCAGATTGGTGACCGCATATCGCAATCCCAACGTGCTCGCACCGCTTATAATGAAGAGCAGGATCGCAATTATAAAGACTGCAGGCAGGCCGTTGCGGCCAATCATACCAAGCGGACTTATCCAGATCACCAGGACTTCGCCATCACTAAGTCGGATCGAAAGCTCGTTCGCAGCGAGCGCGTGGAGGCGCAGATCGGTATTATTTTCCAGACGCGGCCGCATATCAGCGATAGCCAGCTTGCGCACCTGCATTTCGCGCGCTGACAGGATGGAACCAGGTTGCGCGGCTCTTAGCATGCGCACCATGGACTCGTCCGCATCTGACTGCTCTGGAAAGCTGGCCATCAGCGTCGCGTCGCGCATGGGAGTGGCAAAGGCCTCAGCCGCAAGGGGACGCGTCTCTGCCGGAATGACTTCCATCAATTCGACGAGACCGGCAATTTCCTGTGTCGTCTCTTCAAGGCTGCCGGGGATCACCCGCAAAACAAATGGAAACTGCGACAGCAGTGTAGAGCCTATAAAGACTGAAAACAGCGTTGACAGAGTCACGAGTATCGCGCCGGACAAAGGCCCCTGGACAAGAAAGCGGCGCGATAGCGTCATACCCGACGGCTGTCCACTTTTGCAGAGAAGGCATAGCCGATATTGCGAACAGTCTTGATGAAGTCGACGTCGCCGGTCTCCGCCTTGAGCTTTCTGCGCAAGCGGCTGATTTGAGCATCAATGCTGCGATCAAACGGGTTGGCGACCGCGCCTCGGGTCAGATCCAGAAGCTGATCGCGGCTAAGCACCCGCGGCGCCCGCTCCACCAGTGTCAGCAAAAGCGCAAACTCACCAGAGGTAAGCTCAATATCGCTACCGTCTTCACGGGCGAGCGCACGGGCATCGGGATCCAGCTGCAGGCCTTCAAACTGATAGCAATTGGCGCGTCGCCGAGCCTCTCCGGGCTTTGCAGGCGGCGCACGGCGCAGAATATTCTTGATGCGCGCCATAAGCTCGCGCGGGCTGAACGGTTTGGGGAGGTAATCATCTGCCCCCATTTCCAGACCTACGATGCGGTCAACCTCCTCACCCAATGCGGTGAGCATGATGATCGGGACTTCCGATTCAGCGCGCAGGCGGCGGCAGAAGCTGGTGCCATCCTCGCCCGGCATCATGACGTCAAGAATGACCAGATCGATACTCTGAGATTCGAACACGCCATGAGCTTCAGAGGCGTCACGCGCCTTGACCGCCATCATGCCGTTGCGCTCAACAAGCTCGCTTACCAGCTCGCGAATTTCCGCGTCGTCATCAACGATCAGAATGCTCGGCTTTGTCATCATCACAAGTAAAATCCCACGCCACCTCACCCTGTCTAGCCGGGAAAATTTGACGATTTGTAACAGGCCTGTCCGCCGGTCACACATGGGGACGAAAATCCGGAGCCGGATCGATTTGCGGCAATGTCTGCGCGCTTCACTCCGAGCCTGCCGGGACCACCCGGACAAGAGGTGAATGGAGTGAAGAATGACAGACGTCACAATCGAACCCACAGGGGCTTCGGGCAACCGCATTGCCTTTGAATATCGACAAGCTGTCAAACGTCAGCGCGCGCAAAACGCTGACAAGTCTCAAGCGCGTGTTGCTGAGGCCGTTTGGCTCGGCGCCGGCTTCATTCTGGCTGTTCTGGTGCTGTCATGATGGCGGTATCTTTAATCGCCGCGGCGCTGCTCGCTTCGACTTCTGAAGCCCAGAGTGCACCCGCAATCGAGCTGCTGTCTCAGGCCGACATCAATCGGGACGGCATAATTACCTGTGAGGAAGCGCGGATCAGCCGGCAATCGCGGCTTTGGTCTCATGACCTTGACGGTGATGACCGGCTTGACTGGTCAGAGTTTCGCGCCGGGTTGCCTCGGCAAGTCAATGGTTTGACCGCCAGGGTCGCCTTTGCCCGGATGGACACAAGCCATGACGGCCAGATTGATCGCGATGAGATCATGACCGCTCCCTTGGTCCGGTTTGATGAGGCGGACACTGATAGCGATTGCCGCCTGGACCCAGCAGAGCAGGCTGCCGCCATCGGTGATGGAGGCATTCAATGATTTACACCATAAATTCGCGACTTGGAGCGTGGGGTGCCCCGCGTGAGCTCGGCGCGCTTCTTCGCTCGAAGGCTTCCGTCGACAGGGCGGTCGAAGCAGCCCTCACAGAAGAATGCCCTGAACGGTTGCAGGCCTGCTTGCGCGACTATAGCAAACTCATAGAGCGCGCGTCAGCGATGGGGCTCGGCGACATCTGGTGCAAGGTTAAACTGGCGGAGCTGAATACCAATTACGAGCTGGGTTCCAGCTTTGCAGATGTTCAGGCTCTGAACCGCTGCATTGATGGGGTCAGCTCTATAATTGCCGTTGTCAGGGGCAAACTTGATCGAGGTCAGGTCGCTGCACTTCTGCGGACAAGAGGCCATGCGTTAGCCGAACTGGGGTTCCTCACGGGTAGAAAAGATGAATTCAAGCGTGCCATTGCGAGTTACGAGGCCTCGCTTGAAGGTCTGGAACTCAGCGAAAAGTCCGTTGTTGTCCAGCTGACGCAGCAGAATATCGAGTTATGCCGGGCGCAGGTTGTGCCAGTTCGATAACAAAGGTGCGGGTCGTATTCGAACTGACCGTCCAGACAGCGAGTTCCCCATATGGCAATGTCCGCACATCGAGGATAAATGCATGAACAATGGTTGGAAATTCTATTGGGCCCTAGTGGCGGCGTGCCTTTTGACATGCGCCCGAGCGGCTATTCCTTTGATGAAGCATTAGCCTTCCTCAACGCAATTACTGACGCCGGTAGCGATTTCTATCTCAATACCCAACACCTTCTGGACGTGTTTTATCCCACATTGTTTGCTGCAACGGTGGCAATCGCTTTGGTTCATTTGTTTCCGCGTTATTGGGGTTGGCCATTGGCCGCTATAGCCATTTTGGCCGGGGTGTTTGACCACCTCGAGAATAGCGCCGTGGCTGCAATGCTCCGTGTTGAGCCAGATGCGCTCACCTTAGACATGGTCTCCACCGCAAGTAATTGGACATTGGCCAAATCGGGCACCGTCACCATTGCGTCCGTGGCTTTGATGATAGCCCTTTGCATAAAGGGGCTCGCGTGGCTCAAATCCCGGAAAACGTAGGCTAGGCAGCCTCTATCAAGGAGTTTCCCTTCTTGGCACACACAGGCCCCCTGCGCCCTATTGATGACAGATTAGACTGCGCAATCGTCGACGGGCCTGAATTCCGCAAGGCGGGCGTTGGGGTGACTGGTGCAAAAGTCCCCTTACTGGCGCAAAAGGCTTCTCTGATTAGGATGCAGTAGCATCTGGCGAACAGACTCTACTAACTCCCGGCCCGGATCGGGGGGGGGGCTGGGTCACGACCGACGAGGAGTAATAAATAGACTTAGGATTTATCTATACCCACTCCTTAAGTGGGGGAGGGGAGGTCCGATCCCGAAGCCGATCGAGCCGCGGACCGTTGGGGTGGTCGTCTTTTGATGGAGGGTCTGTTTTTTCCCTCAGGTCTTTTTAGCCTTTCAGACACTGGGGTGCTTCTGATTCCAAATCACCAAAGCCTAAACCATGAATAAGCCGGTGAAAGAAATAGCGGAACAAAAGGCGCTGGCGCTGTCTAACAGGTCGTTTCGATCCAGCGACACGAAGTGCCTTTGAGGGGGGGCGGCACGGGGGGTATGCCTTTTCTACGCCCAATAAAACTTTCGTCGGGGAGGGGGATATTTCGGGGGATATTAAACAACCGAATTCTTAATATCTTTTACAGATCAATTAAATGAGAAAAATTTATGGTGCGCGTAAGCGTAGCTGATTCGAACCGCCTTTTCGCTGAACTTTCTGACTGGAATGAAATTCTCAAAGACGTTTCGATCTACAGTCTGGCCGAATTCGATAATCCGGCTAACGATCAACCTGATGCCGACGAAGCCTTAAAAGAGGTGCTTGGAGGCGGTCATGACTGATCGCCCGACAAAGCGCCAGGCCCCTTTCTCGCTACGCCTCTCATTTGAAGAGCGTGCAAATCTGGAACGGCTCGCGGCTGGCGAGAGCCTTTCTTCCTTCATTAAGCGCCATGTGTTCACCGAGGAAGGCCGGAGGAATGCTGCGCCGCCAACCAAACGCGGCAAAGCACCGGTGAAAGATCACATCCTGCTTGGGCAGGTCCTTGCTGCGCTTGGTCGCTCACGGCTTTCGCAGAACCTCAATCAACTCGCGAAAGCTGTGAACACCGGCAACCTGCCACTCGCCTATGACGTTGAGCGCGATCTCAGGCAGGCCTGCGGTGACGTGCAGGCCATGCGATCAATCCTGATGCGCGCGCTCGGCATGAAAACCGACGATGACGCAACGAGCCGTGAATCAGCGTCGCAGAGCTTCATGCGTTCAACGCTCGATACGCGGGAGCTGCGGCCATGATCCTGAAAGGTTCACAGCGAGGCGGCGCAATCCAGCTGGCCGCCCATCTGCTCAAAGCTGAGAACGAGCATGTCGAAATCCATCAGATGCGCGGGTTTGTTTCGGATGATCTGCATGGAGCATTCAACGAAGCTCATGCGATCGCCAAGGGCACCAGGTGTCAGCAATTTCTATTCTCGCTGAGCCTCAACCCAACGCCCAGTGAGCGTGTTTCAACGCAAGCATTTGAGCGTGCAGCTGATGCAGCTGAAGAGCGCCTTGGGCTTGAAGGCCAGCCTCGTGCGCTCGTTTTTCATGAAAAGGAAGGCCGTCGTCACGCCCATGTTGTTTGGTCAAGAATTGATTCTGAGAACATGCGCGCGATCAACCTGCCGCACTACAAGCGTAAACTCACTGAATTATCGAAGGAATTATATCTCGAACACGGGTGGGATTTGCCGGACGGCTTGCGCAACCGGCACATGCGAGACCCGTTGAGCTTCAGTCAGGACGAATGGCAACAGGCCGTGCGGGCTGGCCGTGATCCACGAGAAGTTAAGCAGGTTTTCAAGCAGGCCTGGAAAAGGTCCGATAGCGCTAAAGCCTTTGGCGCGGCACTCATGGAAAACGGCTTTGTGGTCGCACGCGGCGATCGGCGTGGGCATGTTGCGATCGATTACACGGGCGAAGTCTATTCAATTGCCAAATATGCCGATGTCCGCGCGAAAGAGGTCCGCGAGCGCCTGGGTGATCCGGCGGAACTGAACAGCGTTGAAGATACCAAGACGGCACTTCGTGATCGTCTTACTCCACGCCTGAAAGAATTCTCAGACCGCATGCAGGAGAAGCAGACCGACGAGCGTCGCCCTCTTAAGGATGAGGCCCGGCAAATGGCGAAAGCTCAAAAACAGGAGCGTGAACGGCTTCAGGCGCAACAGGAAAAGCGGTGGGAGAAAGAAGCCGCTGAGAGGCAGGCCCGCTACCGGTCAGGCCTCAAAGGCCTGTTTGATCTTGTCACCGGAAAAGCAAAAGCGGTCCGGGACGCAAACGCCATTGAGGCATGGGAAGCCCTTAAGCGCGATCAGCTTCAGAAAGACCGGCTGATCCTGGATCAGCTGAAGGACCGGCAGGAACTTCAGGATCGGGTGCTCGAACTGCGCAAAGCTCAGATCATTGAGAGAACCAAGTTGGATCGAATGATCGGTCAGGTTCTTGGCATGAAGGGCCATTCTGAGATGACCCAGGCTGAAAAGAACCGTGAGCGCCTGAAGGGCTATCTGGAGTCCAATAAACAGCCAAAGACCAAAACCTCTACCGACCGGGATATGGAGCGATAGGTCCCCAGTTTGGCGTGTGCTATAGCCCTTAGATATCGTAGCCCCTAGCGGGCGCTGATCCTCGGAGCCAACTCATGAGCAAGCCTCCTCCTCCGACCAAGAAGGAGCTCGATGAGCTTAATGCCCAGATAAACAAGCTCAGAGCTCCAAAACCGCCGCACATGGCACCTGCCCCAGGCGGCTCCATGCGTAGGCAAGCCACCCAGGTGCAAAACGCAGAGACGCGCAAGCACTTACAGAAGTTGGAAGATCGGGCGGACAAACTTCGTGATGCGTTGGGGGAACCGAAACCTAAGGCTCAACGAAATAGCCAATCGAAGCCTGAGCCGAAGGCTGATTTCAATCGGGCAAGCGGTGCGCGCGCGCACGATCGAGAAAGATAATAATGGATATAAGTGTCTGTTTTGATGTATAATTCAGAATGGACGACGATGATAATGAAGAGTATGAAAGTTACTGGGAATTTTTTCTAAGATCAAAATCTGGGAAGATTTATTGGGGGCAACTTGAGTATTCTGTGTACTCAAAAATGTTCTACTTGCTGCACCAGATGGTCGCGCTTGAACCAGAGCTTGTGGCTAAAGCTGAGAGTCTAGCCGACCTCTACTCCGAAGACATTGTAAATGTGCTAGACTATGCTACCCACGAGCTTGCCGAGGCGCATGACATAGAGCTGCCTGCATTTCACATTCCAGACGATAATGAGCTGACATTTCAGTTACTCTGGAACCGCGCGCGCAAGCACTATTGGGACAAACAACATGTTGGGCACGGCTAGAATTGCTAAGGCAACCTAGAGCGATATGGCTCGGTATTAAACGCCATTTGCTTTTTCATTTTGAACGGGCGCATAGACTGAGAAAATCCGACAATTAGGTCTTTGAATTCTGGTCCGGCTAGGGCCTGTGGCTCCACCACGCGCTGGCGTGATCCGTCCAGCGGACTTTCGAACATACCCAGTGACTTGGAGAGATGGTCCGCTGTGCCGTCATGCAGTGCTGGGTTCATGTAGCATTGCACCCGGCAATTACCGATCATGCCATCCGCGTTGGGATAGATGTTTCTGAGCTGGCCAAGGCTTTGAGCGAACATCCAAAGCTTGATGCCGTATTGACGGCCGACTTCAAGGGCTTCCTCGATCGGCGGCATATTTCCAAGGCGCGGAACCTCATCAAGCATAAAGAGGACTGGCGGTGCTTTCCCGTCCGGAACTTGTTGCATCAGGCCCCGCAGATGCTGCGCAACCATGACCCGCAATAGCGAGCGATATGGATCGATTTCGCCGGGGCGAAGCGTGATGTAGAGCGTTGGTGGGTGCTCGGTGTGTTGAAAGTCTGAAACGTCCCAGTCATTGCCGGTAATGACGCGCTCAACACGCGGCCCCTCCCAGGCTGAAAGCGCGGATTGGGCGGTCTGAAGGACACTATCAAGCGTCTTCTCGGTCATGTTTTCGATCGAGTGCCCGGCGCGCATCATCGCGCGGATCGAAGAGGATTTCAGGATCGCGATGAACTCTTCCCACTCCACGCGATATAGATAATCAAGAACCTGCCCCATGCTCCGATCATCCGGCTCGGCCAGCGCGCATACGGCTGCGACCGAGGCGGTTATCAGGTCCTGAGCTTTGGTCTCCCAGAACGGGTCATTGGACTTCTTGTTGGGCACCAGAAGCATGGAAGCTAGGAACCGGGAGTCTTCCCAGAGATAGTCATCGGTGTTCCGGATCGTTCGTAAGGGATTAAAGGCATGGCTCTCATCGGGATCGAGCGGCGCGAACCGATAAACAGGGAAGCCATTCTCGACGCGCCACCGGGCGGTGGCCTCGAAGATTTCGCCCTTCACGTCCAATACGATTGCGGCGCCCTGCCATTCAAGAAGATTAGGTAGAACCTGCGCCTGGGTCTTACCCGTCCCAGGCGAGGCTATCGTGATTAGTGAGCCTTCACCCGAAAACCGAATTGCTGTGTCGGTGTCGTCAAGGATGCCAAGTAACAATCCAGTTGAGTCCGGCTCGAAGTCGCCGGTCAGGTCGCTGGAGGTGGCCCAGGCCCCACCGCCTCGAAGGCGGGCCTGAACACGTTTTGACAGCATAGATTCTGGGTGCTTTTTCGCGTATTTCTCGATGAAACGAAGGAATGCACTGATTTCGCTATCAAGCGTGATATCGTGCGCTGCGAAAAACCATTGCAGGCAGCTGCGACCGTCCCGAATGCCAAGACTTGCACCGTCTTCAAAATAATAATTGTACTCTAATATTTCAGCCTTGCCGTCTGCCCAGATCAAAGCTCCGAATATCCGATCCGTGTGAGAAGCAACGCCGGTCGCGACAAAGTATTCGAACAGACGCAGCATCTCTCGCTCGCGCGGGTTCATTGCGGCAATCTCGCGATAAATCGAAGCCTCGACCTTTTCGAGTGCGGCTCCCCGCATACGCTTATGTTTTATGTCGAACTGATACCCGCCAAGCTTGGCGTCGAACTTTGCATCGACGTGATCAAGCGAGCGCGCGATTAGAAGATCAGTGTTGTGCGACATCGCGCCCTTTCAATCGATTGTAATCGTCCTGTTATCGTCGCCCAATCAGTGTAATGGATATCTTTCTGATAGCAGCCGAGAAATGGAGCGTAACGTGTATAATCTTGACGGCAAATGGGCGCTTTCACTCACAAAAATTGGGCTTCCAACAGGGCGCATTATCCTGCTGCGCGCGCGCAACCTGACCAGCGAGGAACTGCTCCCATTAAAGTTCGTCGCGAAGATCAAATCGGACGGGATCATCACTGATCGCCTTCGGCGTTCGTTCGGGGTTTTGCTACCCGGCGAGACGGAAGAACTTCGCCTGGTGAAGGCTATTGGCGATGGCAAAAAATCGAATGCCGGTGAGCACCGGATATCGCTGTATTTTGATCAGGCGGCGATTGAGTTTTCCGTCAACTCCATGGGTGCGTCTTTGGACGGAGAAATCCCGAACCGCGACGACATGTTCACTAAGTCGATCCTCGATACGCTCGACGACGATGAGCAAACAGAAAAGGCCTCATGAAGAGGCCTTTTCTTTAGCTGCGCGATAGACAATTCGGCCTTTGCCTTGGAGCAATTCCATCGGCGTTGCTTTGAGGCTGAGGCTGCCTCCTTGGCCGTCCTTATGGGGCCAGATCGCGCCGATTTCAGTCCAGCTGGCTTTGGCGTCATCGCCTGCGGCATCCTGAACAAGGTACACGCGAAAGCTGGGTCTTGCGCCGGTTTGGGCTGATTGTGCCTGAGACATGGGTTTTCCTTTCATTTGATGGTCCTGCTTGATTGCCGAACCTGATGACAGAGCAGCACCACACCAACCCGCTCAGGGTCATGAGCAACACGGGCCATCGCGCGCGATGGCTGGCGCGGGCCGCGTATTGACCGGCATTGAGCGGATGGATGTGGTCAAACAGACATCAGCGAGGTTCGGCGCTCAGCCCTTGTTTGGACCGATCGAAAGTGAAAGCCGCATTGTGTCGCATGATGCTCAGCAAGGTTTTGGAGGAAGCGCTGCTCGCGGGTCTTACCTCTTTGAAATTGTCGCATTTTGTTAGCTCTGAGCGAACAATTTGGACGTTCTTTAAAGAGCGTTCTCCTTAGCACAGGCTCACTGGTTGTCAGCTCATGCTGGCCAGTCCCTGCGTCCCAGCCATCCCCTTCCGCCCTTCTTCAGAGTCATTTGGCCATTGGCCAGCCACTGGATTGCAAGCTGAGGGCAGCTCCTAAGCTGCGCGCGGCCTGAGTGTCGGTGCAACCGTGAGCGTCCAATGGCGCGGCCACTCCCTGAAGGGGTCAGAAATGGGTCTGGCCTGAAAGCCGAGGGAGGCCAAGATGATACCTGACTTTAAACCATATGAGCTTTGCCGACTAAGCGATGACGAGCTGAACGCCCTCTTCGCCTACGTTCGAAAACAGCTCTCTAATACCAAAACGGACAGCGCCGATCGCGCAAGAGCGCTCGATCTTCTGGATGCGATCCGATTTGAGTTTAAGCGCCGGATCGCGAAGCACTTCGGATGGATAGACCCAGCCCCTTAGAGGGGCTGGGCGATCCACGAACGACCCATGATCTCGACTTTTGTGATATCACCGCCGAGGACCATGTCCCGCGCAAAGGCCTCTGTGTCGAAGTAGTAGCGCAGATGCTCAGGGATTTCGTTCAGGAGCCCGGTATCGTCGATATAGCTCTCGGCATATTCGAGCGGCGTACCTTCGAAGAGGTAGACATCATCGAGATGGCCCAGAACTTCGTCAGCGGTACAGCTGAGATGATCCGCGAGATAGGTCGCCTTCACGGCATCGTCTTCGTCGAGGTCCTCGAACTCGTCGAACCAGAGTTTGAGATTGGCTTGGTTGACGCCGATTGCTGAGAAAAGCGCGCAGTTTTCGCCGTCGATGAATTGGATTTCGTATTCCTCTACCGGATCGCCGTATTCGTTGCGGTGAGATGCGGACTTTTCGAGATAGTCTTTATACGAGCTGAAATAGAAGCCAGCGGCTGAAATATCGTAAGGTGTAGCGTGATAAATGTTGGTCATGTGTTCCTCCTTTGCTTTGAACGCAGAAGGAACAGCGGGTGCGAAAAGTGGCAGGCACAATTGCCTTCACGGGGCCGTCAGGCCGTGGCGCGGAAGGTCTGTTGTGGCCGACACGGCAGCCGCTAACGATGCGGGTAATTCAAAGCGGGAGGTATACTGAAACCATTAGCTATGCAGGACTATTGAACGCGTCTTCGATCCGCCGTTTCCAGGCATTGTGAATCTGAACGCGACCACGCAGATGCCGCTTGTCTGCGGCGAAAAATATCATCTGGACGTCGTTGAGGCCTTTTCGAACCAAACTGCCTAAGCATTCGACTAGCTGCCGATCGAGGGTCTCTTGTTGTGAAAAAGGGTCAATTTCTTCGATCATGTGAGCTATCAGTCCGATAGCGAAGGAGACGCCTCTTTGGGTTATCGAGCCAGCAAGCTCCCTTGCACGAGGGCAGGTCTTCTTGGTCCAGGATGCGTCATCTGGAGAGCCTGCCAAGATTAATTCGATCTGCCGCAGTGGCTTTCCGTCCACCCACGCGATCAAAGCTTCGAGCAATAGATCAAGATCATGGTTCGTCAGATCATCCGTTTTCTTTTTCCCACAGGCGGTCTGAATGTTACGCTTGATGTCGGTTAAAAGCTCATCTCGGGCATTCCGATCTTCCTGCAGCCACTTTATTAGCCATCTCAACCAATCGCTGACCGTAGTGGGCAGCGACCCGATATCGCCTATAATCCGAGCCTTGAGATCGATGAGCAATTTCGCAGGCAGCCCACTTTGCGACGAAAGGACTGCGACAGTCTGATCGACGCCCTCGATTTCTTCACTCGTAATCGCCTGCTTCAAAGCATCGATTTTGGCGTCAAAGATCCGCGCCTCTTCCCTTTGGCTGGCAGCGAAAGCACCAAGCGATTTGCGCAAATTAAAGAGGGGCGTCACCTCGCTGGCATCGTCCATGCTTCTCAGGACCGCCATACGATTGATGGTGTAAATGACATCTGCATCAGTGTTCTGACCTCCGGTTAGCCGATCGAGCACGATCTCAAGAGGGTCAGCTACCGTCACGCAATGATCATCTTCGGGCAGAACCGCCTGGAGCTTCTGGAGAACTTTGTTCTCCAGCGGTTTTTTGTCATGAAATGAGATGATCGGCTCTGGAACTAGGAGCACTAATCCGTTCGCAAGATGGCCTGCCCTACCGGCTCGAGCAGCGGCATTCAGGATTTCATGAGCCTCCAGGTCTGCACGCCCACCTTTTTCTGTGTCTGCACGCTTATCGCCCGCAAGAATTGCGAGCTGAGCTGGCAAGTTCAGGCCTTGCGCCAGTGTGGGAGTAGCAACGATAACGTTCGCGCCATTGGGGCGCTTGAACATCTTCTCAGCGATATCCCGTTCAAGCCTCAACATTGAAGAGTTATGGGGAACAGCGGCAGTCGGTCCCGAAAGAAGCGAGTGCCCGAGCCCTCCCAGTTCGGCCTCGAGTGCAGCCCAACGCTCCTGCTCCGTTGGAGTGATCTCGACCTGGATGGCAAGAGCTTCTGAGACGTCGTTTGCGACCGAAACGGCATCGCGTTTGGTGTTGACAAATACAATCGTCTTTAGGCCTTGCGTGGCAGCGGCTACAGCCAAGTCAACAGCAACCCGATTAGCGTTCGGTGTGATTCGAAGCGGTCCGTTTCTGATATGCCCCGCAAGATGAACATGGCCGTCAAGAATTTGGGTTGTGATGCAGTGGGCTACCGCCTCCTCTTTGGACAACCAATTATGCTGAAGACCCCAAATAGCGTATGGAATGGCCGTTAACTCGCGCTCCGCAGACTTACGCAAAGATTTTGCTGGTTTCGGCGCGTTTTTGTCTTCTGTAGCCTGAACCTCCATAGCGCGTTCTCGTGCTTTGCTGAGCTGATCGTCATTGTAAATGACAACGCCACGCGCTTGGCGGCTGGGTTTCCACAGCAAATCCACCGAAACTGCCGCCCTACCGGTCAGTTCCTGGAGCCATTTCGCTAGTTCTTCCCCATTCTTGAGCATCGCGGACAAGAAAAGCAAATCCGCGTCAGGGGTGACGTTGCAAAAGCCGAGCACGCAAAGCATAGCATCCAGGGCGCGGCGAATCTTTCCAGTCTCGGGGCTAAGAAGGTGACACTCGTCGAAGACGAGCAGTCCCACGTCTCTAAATGCTTCAGGGGCAAAGGAAAGCATCGCGAGGCACCGTTCCGGTGTCATGACCTCGATTTCCTTGAAGGTGGCGTTTTCAAGCATCAACAGGTCGAAATCACTGGAGACTATCGAACCGAATAATTCACTCGGAAACATTTCCTGAAGGTCTTCGGTTAGCTGTTCGACAAGTGCGTGGGTTGGAGCGAGAAAGGCGACCTTTTTTCCGCGGGCGAGCACGCCCGCAATCTTGAGCGCGGATACTGTGGTCTTTCCTGCACCTGTCGGCAGCACGACAACCGACGAAACACCTGTTTGATGAAAACCCTTCTCGATTGCTTTGCGATGATTGGACCAGACGTACGGAAACTTCTCAGCGCGAAAGCGCAACCATCTATCCCAAATCTGTCCATCGGAACCGTAAGGCGCGGGAGCACTTAAGAGGCTGGCGCCGGCGAGCGAGCCCGCGACAGCGAGCAGGAGCGATGCTAAATGATATGGTCCAGAATAGGCGGCAAAGAGGCCATCAGGACGGCTCGTTGCGATGTCATCGCTAGATGAGGCGAGCGAGAGTATACGCTTGAAGGCATCCTTCGGCCTGTCGAACCGGGCACCACTTTGCTCAGGAATATCAACACGGAGCATTTGCGCGGCCAGCATCTCTATGCCGGTAGAAAGGGCCTCAAGCAATGCAGCGAGCGCCCGATCCTCAAGGTCCTGATAGGTGACGTCCCGACGCCATCTGGCTGCCCTTTCCAAGATTGCCGTGAGCCGACCTCTTGCGAGGTCTACAACGTGCTCAGATAGGATTGTTGCCTCGTAGCTTTGGCCACTCTTCGCCGATTTGATCTGCGCAGCGGCCTCATTGGCATCGGCATATTGTTCGGAGGCTAAGAACAAAAGGGCCGCCGCGAGGCTGGGGTCTAGTCGATCTCGATCAATATTGGGCGGTAGTTTTTCTTCGTCGACTTCTTCAATTTGCTTCCTAGCAAGTATTTGCTGAGCCGTACCTGCAACAAAGGCTGCTGCCGGACGCATTGGCGCTTCTGGCCCCAACGAAACGATTAGCTCGTAGGTGTCGGCAATACGTTCTAGCGTCCAGCCACTTTCGAATTGGTCGCCTTCATTTTCAGCACCCCTTAAACGCATCGAGGCCAAGTCTGCGTAGTGTGCCGTCAGGATTGCAGGCAGCTCATCGGGATCAAGGCCTGGCAACGCTGGGGCAGAACGCAAAAGATCGGCGGTGGTGGGGTCAAACATCGATGCCCCCTTTGTCCAGAGCCTCGATATACTTGATTGCCTGTTCTGCTAGGCGATCGAACCAATCGCGTAGCTTGGGCGGGACCACGAGACACGCCCCCATTCGCTGTGTCTGCCCGATGTCGACGATCTCATTATAACCTGCGAAAAGCTTCTTCCGACCTTCTTCACTGTCGTGATCTGTAGTGACAGCGAAAGCGGCGCGATACCTGCGTTTGGTGCGATCAGTCACCGCCGCTGCCATTTGAGCTGCAACTCCATCATCGATGCCTGCTTTGCCGAGCAAGCAAGTTGCGGTGGCGATGATCTCGGCACTCCTTTTGTTTTCGTGTCGATCACGGAATGCCGGAATCACCTTGTACTTGAAAGTATGTACCGGATCGTCCGCGCATTTGTCCTCAAAAACAGTGGTTCTGTCGATCTGCGTCTTGTCACCCGATAGCTCCAACATCAGACCGTCGAGGCCCTGTGAAGTTGCACTAACATGAGGGTCTTTTATGTAGGCTGACTTCCCATAGATCTGCCTGGCAGCAATCCATGAAATAGCTTCGAAGATGAAGCCATCGCGTTGCCAACGTGGATAGCCTGTGCGCGGCGTTTGCTTCTTTTCCTGAACTGTCAGTCTGATTTTCGCCTCATCGCGCAATTCAGGAATGGTAGATGCAGGCCTCGCTGGTTGCAGCTCTGAGAGAATATGACTGGCCTGCGCTACTTGCCCCATGGCGATGATGCTGATCAACTGCGCAAGCTGTTCGTCATCTTCGACTTGCCAGCGTTCGCCCACGCAGTGATCATCAATAGCACAAGTCTCGGCCTTTAGTGGCTGATCTATAAAATCACCACTCACTCTTTATTCCTCGTACTTGATCAAGCTAGCGTGTTTAGGGTCATACACATAATCCCCAATCTTGCCCTCTTTGAATTTCTCGATTGCCTCGTCGATCACAAATAGCGGGACCAGGAACCACTCGCGCGGCTCAACGGGATTGCCAAAGCGATCCTTGATGTCGATCTTCAGGCGCGCGGGTTCGAAGACGCGGTGCATCAGGCGCTCAAATTTCTTGCGATTGATGTTGAACAGCTCATAGGTCGCGACGACCTCAACATCGGCCAGGAGATAAGTCGCATCCTTAGCGGCATTCGCGATGCGCTTCTCGACGCTGCCGCCCGTCACGCCGATCTTGTGGAGCACCTCGCGGTTTTCCGACACGGTTGGGTGATTGGACTTGCTTCGAAGCACGTAGATGGTCCCGCTCGCGAGATCTTCTTCCTCTTGAGAATCTCCGAATAGCGGGCCAGCCGTCGGCTCGGTAATGCGTCGGCTGGTTTCGTCCTTGTAGATAGCGCGCTGTAGAGAGCGGAGAAGCAGATTGCTCTCGGTGCCATTGGCGAAAATCACCCTTAGCCGCGCATCGAACTCGCCGTTCGGCGCCCTGATCTGTTCGCCAACCTCGGCGACATAGAGCGTCTGGCCGCCAACGATAAAAAACTCACCCTCGCGGATGTCCGTTTTCAGGAAGCCCGCTTCCTTCCGGATCACGCGGGTTTGCCGAACGCCGTCTTTGAGTTCGGCCTGGACCTGCTCGAAGAGCGGTTTGAATGTCTCGAAATCCTCGCAACGCTCGCGGTTCGCCATTTCCTCGGCGGCGCGCTTTTCGGCACTCGATCGGACATGCTTCAGTTCTGTGATGTCTGCTGTTTCAGCTTCGACCCCCAGCTGCTCGAGAAGCGCGTCGTCGTCGATGTCCTCTTCGACGTTTGCGACCGGCGCCTGAGCGTCACCGAGGAGGCCTTGGTGATCGAGGGGCTCCAGAAGCGTGCGGCATTCTTCAAGTTGGCGCAGCCGGTCCAGGCGCACGGCATACATGCGCTCGAAGATGTCATTGCCTTCGCCATGCTGTGGCGCGCGGCCATGCTCCTCGAAGAAGCGCTGAATGTCTTCGAAGCCAGCGATGATGCGCTCTTCGCGCGGTGTCAGGCTCTTTTGCTTCTTCGCTTCAACCTCAACGCCGAGTTCGCCGAGTAGAGCATCGTCTTCATCTGTGAACGCGGATTTAGCCATTTGCGGCCTCCGCCTTCATTTTTGCGAGATAGGCCACGCCTTCAGCCATGCGCTTCTCCCAGGCATCAGCTGACGTGATCGACGGCAAGCGTCCGCGCTCCTGCTTGAATTTCAGGGCACGCTTGGCAAGCTCACGGGCTTCGTCTGGCGACATGCTCACGCGCTTGCCCGCGATCACAGATGCGACCTGCTTCAGGCTGTCCTCGCTCATCGTCTTGGCGAGGATTGCGTAGGCCTCGCCGAACGGATTGATCCGGTCGATCAGGTCGATATCCAGTTCGCGGACATCCATCGCAAACTTACGCACCCCATCGATCAGAGCCGTGTTACCGGCCTGCTCAATATCAGGATCGTCACCCGCAGCGATGGCTTTGGCTTTCTGGGTCAAGTTCAGCGCCGCGATGGCGTGTTGGCGCACGGCTTCCTGATCAGCCTCATCAAGCTCCGGATAACGGTCTTTGATGATCTTGCCCATGCGCACCTGGGTCAGCTCTTCTGGGACCAGCTCCTCATTGAAGAGCCCTTGTTCGATTGCGGTTTTATCCTGAGCGAAGGCCGTGATGACCTCGTTCAGGTCTTCTTTGCAGATCCGCTCGGCCTCTTTGGTCTTCGGCTCGGCAAGGCCTTTGATCTCGATCTGAAATTCGCCTTGCTCCTCGTTGAAGCCGACATTGCATTTCTCAGGATCGTATCCGCCTTCGCCATAGTCGAAGCCCTCAACCGGACCGCTCTGAGTGTTCTTGGGGGTAAAGTTAAAACGCGGCGCCAGGACTTGCTCCATGAGCAAGCTGGCGGCGATGGCTTTGAGCGTATCGTTCACCGCATCGACGACGCTGTCTTCGGAGGCATCCGGTTCGGCGATCAAATTGGTGAAGCGCGCGCGGGTTTTTCCTTCAGCATCACGCGTTGCGCGCCCAATGATCTGGACGATCTCGGTCAGGCTGGAGCGATAGCCCACTGTCAGGGCGTGCTCACACCATATCCAGTCGAAGCCTTCCTTCGCCATGCCGAGCGCGATGATGATATCCACATGATCGCGGTTGTTCTTCTGCTTGGGGTCTTTTAGTGCGGCTGAAACGCGATCCCGCTTCGCCGGATCATCATTCACCAAGTCAGCGATACGCAGGACCCGGCCTTCAGCCGTCCGCACAAGCTGGAATCCGGTTTCCGGATCGGTGCCTTCCCAATCGCCAAGCTCATCCAGGATGTGCTCGACTTCCTTGATCTTGTCCTTTGTGCTCTCGCGGGAATTAACGCTTGGAATATGGACGATCGTCTTCTGGGCCGGATCGAGCACGCTCAGGATTTCATCGGCGTAAGAGCCGGAATAGAAGTAATAGCCGATATCGAGCGTCTTCAGCCACTTATAACCATTGAGTTGCTCGTAATAGGTATAGGTGACCGTACCTTCCCTAAACTTCGCCTCATCCTCGGGCATCAGGACTGGATCAGCATCGCCCCGGAAATAAGAGCCGGTCATGGCAACGACATGGACCTTGTCGCGGGCGATCAGCTCGGCAAGTTGTGCGCCAAGCTTGTTGTCCGGATTGGCCGAGACGTGGTGGAACTCGTCCACCGCAATGAGACAGTCGTCAAACACCTCAATCCCGAACTTCTCAACGGCATTGCGGAAGGTGGCGTGCGGGCAAACAAGCGCGCGGTCTTCGCTATCCAGGAAGGCCTTCACTGAAGCCGCCTTGCTCCCTTCTTCACCTGGCGCGTTGCACAGGTTCCATTTCGGCTCGACGTGCCAGTCGTAATAGAAACCGAACTTCGTCAGTGGCTCATCGGCAAAGCTCGACCCAATCGACTTCTCAGGCACTGTAATGATCGCTTTGCGGACACCCTGATTGTGGAGCTTGTCGAGCGCAATAAACATCAGCGCCCGGCTCTTTCCTGACGCCGGAGGCGATTTAATCAGCAGATATTGCTCGCCACGCTTCTCATAGGCGCGCTCCTGCATCGGGCGCATACCAAGCTCGTTCGACTTGGTCGCGTTTCCGGTCTGGGCATATGAAACCGATACCGACGGGACGGATTTGTGGTTTGGGTTGGTCATAGCATCACCGCCTTTCTTTTCTTATTGTTGTTCATCGACGTTCTCCCGCGACGCTCGCTAATGCCGCCTTCAAAACCTGAAAGCAGACCTTTGCCGTGTGCTCATCCGGGGTGAAGCCAGAAGCCATTTCCTCATAAGGGTGGATGTAGTTGCGATAGTCGCGCAGCCCGTGGCTGAATTTCTTCACGTCCGGTTTTAGAATTCCTATTTCGCATGCCACATCAATAAACTGGGCTAGCGTCCAATCGTGGAATTTCCTTACTACGCCATCAGCTGACTTGGGGGACGCGTTCGCTTGGTTGAACTTTGCCGGGTTGCGTTGGGCAGCGCCAAGCAGAACCCCCTCAAGCACGCTTCCGCAAAGGAAGATGACGGAGAGGTGCGCGCCAGCACCTAGTGCGATCCGCGCTTCTTCCAGACGCCGTCGCATAACTATTGTCACTGCCTGCTCGATCGGGAGTTTTTCGATGTTGGGGATCGAAAACTCTTTGCTCAGGAATTCATTTTCGGTTTGGGCGCTTGAGGTTGTGGCCCTACTGCTGCCAAGCCTTGCGACAATGGCTCGCGATTTATCGAGGATCGGCTGATCAAGTTCCCGACCATCAAGCTCGCAGCTCGCCTCATAGGAATCGAGCAATTCGTCGAGGACGGTTCCAACTAACTCGTCGGGCTCTTGTTCCCAAAAGGCGCGAAGCTTCTTCGCTTTGGAAGTTCCGTAAGTCTGATACTTTGGCCCGTGAATGTTGACCTTATGGCGTTGAAAAAATTCGCCGAAGCTCGGGTCGCTAAAGTCTAGAACCCAACCACTGCCCATGCCCAGAATGCGTTCAAGATAACGCTTATCGATGTCGTTGAGGCTGCTCATGAGACCTCATATTCTTTAAGTATGTTGCGCAGCCATTTTGGAGGTGACGGCCAAGAATAAGACCGATGCTCGCTCCAAGAAGCTGAATTGTTGATCTTACCCGCAGCCTCAATGCGATCTGCCATCTCGTCATGCGGGTAAACGTAAACTCGGCTGCCTTCAATGAAGGCGAGGTACAGGCCCTTGCCGACATACTTGTTATCTATAGTCATGCGGCCTTTCAGCTGCACCCGATAAAAGCGTTCTCCATCATTGTGATAGGCGATGAAGTCCGCTCCAAGCCAATCGTCTGAAAGCAGGATGCTGTTGTAGCCGTACTCAGCTAAGCGCGCCGCAACCCTGTGAAAATTGTAGGTTTCTTTCTGGCGCGAATTCAATCGGCCATAGTCGATCTTCTGCAACGCCAGCGGCCCCGAGACAGAATTCATGCCGCCCCCTTCGCCTGAGTCATCTTGGTATAAAGCTCAAAGAGCTTTTCCAGGCGCTCGGTATCGTTTTTGAACCGCCGCCCGATATAGATGCGCTCCAGCACCTCATCGTTTCTATCATGCGCGGCGCGGAGATCGGCTGGCATCTTCTCAGGATCGTAGAGGTCGGCGATCGTGGCTGGGAAATGCGCTTCGCGTGCCAGCAGAATGTCTTCGGCGCTACGTGACAGATCTTCCCTGTTTTTCTCGGTGAGCTTAGGCAGGGGAAACGTATTCCAGCCCATCTTATTCGAATAACTAAATCGAGTTTCTAGTTTTCCACAGATTGTAGCAATCCACATAAGATGCATGCGTGAGCACAATATGGCACAGTCAAGTGTCGACGGGTCATAAATTGCATACGCAAGATTGCTTACGGTGTATGAGTTGTCGTATATGCCGAACGGTAAATAATTACGATTTTCAGAGCTCCTTATTGGAACAATCATTACGCTACGCGTTGCGCTCTTCATTTCACAAAACCTGTGTGGGGTTCGCGCCATGGCCTGCGTCGCTGGGCGCGTGCTCGCTTCGCGCCATTCGCGCACTTGAGAAATTCGAAGATTGATAGGTTCAATTTCTCGCGCTTCGTCGAGATGATCATCGTCAACCCATAGGCAATATCGCTCAGACCCTTTAATGACTTCATTTGAGCCAATTATCTTGCGAATGAACTTTTTGTGCTGCTCTTTACTAAGATCAAGCCAGGAAACTTCTTCCCGTGAGAGGATTAAAAAGCCACCCTCGTAGGGCTGGTTACCAAGCTCCATACGATTTAATGCCGAATCAGGTCTTGCACGCTTCTCGACAATTACAGTGTCTCCCGGAACAAGATATGGGTTAATGTTGCGCCCTGTCAGAGTAACTGTAGAGCCATTCTCATTAACGAACAGCCGCTTGTTAGACGGTGTCGTTCTCAGCCCAACGACGATTACTGTAACACCCGCATTTCGGGCAGCTAGATTAGACCACTTAAACGAAGTATGAGCAAAGTCTATATCAACGCCAAGTCGATAAAGTAGAGGCCACAGGATAGGGACTTGGTTTCCTTGACAGATAGAGTTGGTAGCGACGAGCGCGCTTCCTCCCTTCGTAGCGTTTAAATATTCCGCAGACTTAACGAACCATGCAGAAACATAGTCTAGCACTTTGAATGAGCCGTCATAATTTTGGAAGACAAGCTCAAGGTCTTCCTTTTGCTCCTTATTCTGCCCCTTTGTGCCTTTATACGGGGGGTTACCGCAAATATAGGTTTCTCCGCCCTCGTTCTCGAAGTCGATCTCAGCCTGATCGACCGGCGAATGAAACAGATCATCGGCATGGTGCTTCACGCCAGTACCTGTTGGCGGGCAAATGCTGAGCCAATCCAACCGCAAAGCATTGCCGCAGGTGATCCAGTTCCTAGCGTCCAGCGGAAGGACATCCCTCAGCGCTTCGAGCTGGCCACGATAAAGTACATCGCACTGATATTCAGCGATGATGAGCGCAAGGCGCGCAATCTCCGCCGGAAAGTCGTGAAGCTCAATCCCACGAAAATTCGTGAGGGGGATGTCTGAACGGCGATCCTTCTCGCCCCGGCGGTCGTTGATCTCCGCCTCAATCTTCCGCATTTCCTTGTAGGCGATGACGAGGAAATTCCCGGAGCCGCAGGCCGGATCGAAGACCCGGATTTTGGACATGCGATTGCGGAGATTAAGGAGCTTGCGGCCATTATCGCCTGCCTCTTCAAGCTGCTCGCGCAGATCATCCAGAAACAGCGGATTGAGAACCTTCAGGATGTTGCTGACGCTGGTGTAGTGCATACCGAGCGCGCCGCGCTCTTCCTCATCCGCCACGGCCTGGATCATTGATCCGAAGATATCCGGATTGACCTTTTTCCAATCGAGCTTGCCGATGTGGAGGAGATAGCTGCGCGCCATTTTTGTGAAAGTCGGAACCTCGACCGAGTCCGCGAACAGGCCGCCATTCACGTACGGGAACTTGCTCGCCCACCGGGCGATGCCCGCCGCCTCACGCTCCTCATGTTTGGTGTTCATGGCCCGGAACAGCTCGCTGATCACCTCATGGGTGTTCGCGCTGTCGCGATCGCTCATTAGCTCAACCGCCGAGGTGAAAGCGTCGTCGCCGGTGAAAATCTCGGTGTCCTCGGCGAAAAAGCAGAAAATAAGCCGCGCCATGAAATGGTTCATGTCGTGGCGGCGCTCCGCCGTGCCCCATTCGGGGTTGGTGCGCAAAAGCTCGATATAGAGCTTGTTCAGCCGCCCGGTCGCCTTGATGTCGAAAGCGCTCTCGCGGATTTGCTGAACCGTGCTGATCCCAGCCAAGGGCAGGAAGAAGCCGAAATGCTCATGGAAGTCGGCGTAATCGCAGGCGACCGTCTCGCCTGAGTTGAGGTCCTCGGCCTCCAGCCAATCGCCATCGGTCGCAAGCACGAACTTGGCGCGCGCCTTTTTGGTAGCTGGACTGTCCTTCAGCGCGACAAGCGTGTCCGTAACCGCACCTGACTTGCATACCTTGATGTGGATGTTGCTGGTCTGAAGCACGCCATCCAGGTCGGACTTGTTCGATGCGCCGGTGCGCAACCGCTTGATCGTCGTTGCCTTGTTCCCAAAAGCTTCCAGAAAGGCATAGGGGAACTCCTGAGCATCAAAAGGCTGCTCAGCAAGGTTCGATACGGCTTCTTCAATCTCAACAGCGTTCACGGCTTATGCGCTTCCGTTTGTTCGTTCTCGTGATCCCGGACATGCTGGCGCATGAAATCCCGCACGACCTGGGCGGCGGGCCGGTCCTGCGCGCGACATATCTCGACAAATTTGTCTCGGAGGTCGCGCTCTACACGGATGCGAAATCCGGAATCTTTTCCTGACATGCGAAAAGTGTATCCATTGTGAGCACACTCAGGAAGGCAGCTCCGCCAGAAACCCACAACTTATTTAACGTCCACGATTGGATACGCTTGTGGCAACATATGCTCAACCATTAAGGTACAGCTCATTATGAGGTTGCGACTTTCAGTATCAATCATGGTGTTCTTAGCGTCTTACCTGCCGCTAAGCGTCATCTTGCTCGCTCAAGACTTTCGCTTCGAGGTCGTTGGGCAACCTCTCTGCAATCCGTTCTCGCAAGCCATAAGCTGTGAGATGCCTTTCTCTAACGCTGGGTTCTCAATCACAATATTTTTGGTTTGCATGGTCTGCTTGCTGGTTTCCCTCACAGCGATCCATTCTGTGAAAGCTAAAAGATCAATAACAATCACTGCGGCCAAGCATACACCTGCTGAGCTCATTAACTACTCTATACCTTATGTAGTTTCCTTCATGAGTATAGGCTATGACGATACTGGAAAATTTATCGGACTTATTATTTTCTTATCGTGGATGTTTTGGCTTAGCCACATGTCGGGACAAATTATATTAAACCCGGTTCTGATCGCATTCGGCTGGAGATTTTATGAATTGAATTACCAACACGCTGCAAGCAAGGCGACGCATACTGGCTTTGCGCTCGCGAGAGATGAAGTTCACGTCGGCGAAACATGGAAGCACGCGAAAATCAGAGACATTCTGGTGCTTAAGAAACCAGATGAAGAGGTACTAGATGGCGGCGATTGATGACTTACAAAACATCGTTTTTGAGGACGCGGAGCTCACGCTTTGGGTCTTCAAGAAGCCATATTTTAAAGATGGAAACGCGCGCTTCTCTGGATCGTGGGTTGAAACGAAGGACGGCGTCGATGAGGCGCTGACTGAGGTACTAGTCAATCAACGTGCTCGGATTGAGGAAGTAGAACCATATGGTTTGCTTGCGCAGAACAATGAAGGAAGCGCGTTATCGATACCTGTCGATGAAACCCATGCCGGGTTGGTTCTTTCATTAGCTGAAGAACCTGCTGACACAAAACGAGCCAAATCGATCAAGAAACTGCGGCCAGCAGAATTCTATGTTATCAAAGCTGTCTTCAACGAGACGGCGGTCTACGCATTTAGAAAAGCAGATAAAAGCTGGAAAACAAAAAAATCGGTAAGTTTTCACTTCTCTGACGAGACGCTCGAAATCGATCCGACCCCTAGCTTAGATTTGTCGCCGCAGATTGATTTTTTTGTTTTGGAGGATCAAATACTGATCCTCAACAAGGGGAATTTTGAGTCCATTTTAATGTATAGAGAAGCGCACGAGGATGCATTTGAAGAGCTTAAACAGGAAGCAGATTTCACAAGTATTTTCGCAACGTTGGAACCGATCAATCAATACGTGGGGACCAATAAAATACAGCTTCGACGGGCAAATGCTATTCAACAAAAAGGGCATTATAAGGACGCCGGGTTTATGACGCGGCTTCGCGAACGTTATGCGGATTTTGATTTAACTATTAACTTTGATGACGAGGGAAAAATTATTCCCTGTCTGGAAACCTGTAGGGACATCTTTCAAGCACTTCTAGATCATAGGCTGTCATCAGGCTTTTCGGAAAGCATCTATGATGTGCCCAATGCGACTAAGGTGGGCCGTTCATAGCTCCAGTTTTCGGAAGTGGCATATCGCCTGACGATCGATTGAGCTCGGTAAAGGTATATCTTTGACTTTTGGGGTTTCCAAAGGGCGCAGCAACCCTTTGGTCGATGGGATGGCTCCAAGGAAGGGTAGCGCGAAAGCTCTCTTCCTGGTCTCGATGAAATCGTCCCACTGAAGGTGTCCCGCTGAGGCGTCCACAGACAGTGTCTCCATGACATGGCCATGGGGGTATCGGGGGAGCTTGGAGGCTCTCCTGA
>CAZAGE010000029.1:0-40513 GCA_964484345.1 uncultured Oceanicaulis sp.
GCGGCTTCCGGGCTGAACGCGCTGACATCGCTGAAGTCGTCGGCCGTGCCGACATCAATATTGGCCTCGGCCAAACGCGCGCCGAATGGGCGTGATCCCACCTCCCCGGACGCCACGTCCGTCTCCGGACCAAAGCCTCCCGCTGGAGCGGTGGGCTCGTCCTCGCCAAGCATGCGGCGCTCGATCGCGGAAGCGTCCAGAAACGGATCCATGCTTCCAGCTTCGGTGTCCTCGAAGCTCTCGAATTCGTCGTCGGCGTCGAACTGCGTATCGAACGCGTCAGCAGGCCTATTCATGTGCTCCTGCCCTCTTAATTCTCGACCGCGTCGCTAATCGCGCCGCTATCGTCATTGGTTCGCCGCGTGCCGGTGGGTTCGCCCTCGCGATAGGCGTTCAAAACCTGCTGGCGCCGGGCTGCATCGGGCGCACCGAAGGTGCGCGGGGTTTCCAGATCCCGAGGGTCGGCGACCATGGCGGCGAGGTTTGCCGCAGTCGCACAGCCAAAGGTCGGCCACGAGCGGCCCGGCGGCGCCGTGGTCAGATCGGTCCAGCGTTCAGGACAGTCCGGCGCGACCGCCTGGTATCGGTTAAAGGAAAACAGGACCGGCGCCTGGGTCTGACCGCCGGCTTCATAAGCGCCGCCGGCGATCTGGGTCCAGTCCAGGCCATGGGCGTAGAACCGGGTGCGCGCTTCCGCGATCGCGGACAGCGCAGCTTCCGCATTGCCGGCGTTTTGCGGATAGGAAATCACCAGCGGGCCATGGCCGCGGGCCTTGTATTCGCTCGCCACCGTTTCGATCAGCGCGATCTGGTCCCAGGTCAAGCCATTGTCGAGCGGGCTGACATCCATGGCCACGCGCACCGTCTCAGGCACCGCGCTGGCGCGGGGCAATTCACGCGGCGCACCAGCGCAGGCGGTGACCGCGAAGCCGATGACGGCGAGGATGAAAAAGCGCATCAACGTCATTGCCTTACTCCAGAACGAAGCCGACCGGACCCAACCAGCCGCGGCCTTCCACCTGAGCGCCCGGCGCGGCGTAGACGCGGTTCAATCGGCCCAGGAACACGTTGGCGGCCATGGAGGCGGCGACAAAGCCCTCTCCCGGCTCTTCCAGCGCGTCAGGATCGGTGGGATCAACCAGATAGGGCGTCACCACGAAGACCAGCTCGGTTTCGTTGTTGGCGAAGTCGCGCGAGCGGAACAGCGAGCCGAGCACCGGCAAGCGTTCGACGCCCGGCACCCCGTCCATGGCCTGGCGGGTTTCCTCTTGGATGAGGCCGGCGATCACCAGGCTGCCGCCGGACGGCAGCTCAACGGTGGTTTCAGCGCGGTTCACCGTCAACGCCTGCAAGGTGACGTTCGGCACGGTGCCGACGACCTGGCCGTTTTCATCCACGATGGTGTTTTCCGTCAGCGACAACGCGCCGTCATTGGTCACCTCGCTGACCTCAGTGGAAATGCGCAGCGAAATCCGGCCTTCGGACAGGACCACCGGCGTGAAACCGAGGCCGACGCCGAACGGCTTGTACTCCACGGTGATATTGCCGTCGCGGTCGCGTCCGACAGGGACCGGGAACTCGCCGCCCGCCAGGAATTGCGCAGGCTCGCCGGAGATCGCGGTGATGTTGGGTTCAGCCAGGGTGCGTACGAGACCAATGCGCTCAAGCGCGGACAAAGTCGCAGACACTGAGCTCTGAATGACGCCGTCCACCAGGTTTTGCGTGCCCAGCGTGCCGGTCAGACCGCCCAGCGCTGCGCCCGCAACGCCAAACCCGTTCGAGGTGGAGAAGCCCCGACTGGACTGATAGCGGCCCGGCGCGAAAACTTCATAGATCGGATTGCCGAACTCATCATCCAGCGGCACGCCCAGATCATTGGTGGCGAGAACGCGCGTGGGCGGATCGAAATCGCCGAAATTCTGCTGACCCGACAAGTTTACGCCCAGCTGGCGCACGATAGAGCGGCGCATCTCCACGATGCGGACCCGCAACATCACCTGATCGCGTCCCTCAATGGACAGAAAGCTGATCACCTGGTCTTCCGATTCCGTCCAGCGGCGGGCGATTTGCAGCGCCTGGTCGGCGGCCGAGGCGGAGGGCACGGTGCCGGACAGAACGATATTGGAATTCATGCTTTCCGCCTGAACCCGGCCATCGGGCACAAAGCGATTGAGCGCGTCTTGAAGCGCGGCCATGTCACGCTCGACCCGGACGTTGAGGTCCAAGATGAGCTGACCATGGGCGTCGAAGAAGAAAATATTGGTGCGGCCCACTTCCTGACCGAGCAGCAGGGCGCGGCGCGGCGTGCGCACCACGGCGCTCGCCACCGTGTCGGACGCGACCATCACCTCGACCGCATCCACGGGCAGATGCACCACAGCGGCCTGGCCCAAAGGCAGGATCAGGCTCTCCGAGACCGGCCCCTCGCCCGGCTCGCGGATCACCACTTGCAGGGTGTTGTTGCGCTCCGGCGCGCTGACCAGCTGCGCCTGGCCGGCGCCGGCGATCGCGGCGGCCGCGCCAAGCGCGCAAACGAGGATCGAGATGAGCGTCTTGATCACGGCGTGCTACCTCCCAGCGCCAGGCGCTGTTCAGATCCGTAGCGGAACACCCGCACCGACGCTCCCAGGCTTTCACCCTGATTATCCTCGGCGCCCGGGAAGCGCGGCCCGCCCTCGGTGTCCGCGATCGAGCGCAAGGCCAGCGAGACATCGCCCTCCGCCACCGACAAAGCGACATTGCGCGCCTGGGTGCTGGACAGCTCCAGCGTGGCCGTCGATCCGACCACCGCGCCGTCTTCGGTCTCGGAATAGATCTGGTCGATCGCGAGGACCCGAACATTTTCAACAACAATGTCCGAGCCGTAGCCATTGTCGCCTTCACGCGTGACGATGATGTCGACGCGGTCATTGGGCAGAATAAAACCGCCAGCGCCGGAGCGCGCGGAAATCGGCACGGCGACCGCGCGCATGCCCGGGGTCAAAACGGCGGCCATAAAGCCCGCCTCGCCCGGCTGGACCAGCTTGGCGGCGTTGGCAGGTTCGCCCTGGGCGAAACCGGTGCGCGCCACAGCGCCTGCGAGGGTCTCGAGCGCGTCAGGATTGTCCGCTTGATTGAGATAGGCCGGCAGCACCGCCTCTTCCGGCCAGGCGGTCCAGCGAAAATCGCCAGAGCTCACACGCTCGCCGGGCGCAATATCGCGCGCCGCCACCAGCACGCGGGCGGGCTCCACAACCGGGGCCTCCACCACCGGGGCGGGCGCGGGCGGGGCGGGCTGCATGGCTCCACGCACGAAAAACGCGGCCGCCAGCGCGGCCAGCGCGGCGACAATCAGCACGGCGATGCGAACGATGTTCATAGCGGTTTGATCCGGCGCACTTCTACGTGTGCCCAATCAGACCCCGAAATCCTCAAGGCCGCGTTAATGCTTTAGGTGAAGGAAAGCTTTTAATTTCGAGGCTTTCAGGCCGCATAAGCGGCGAAAATCGCGCTGTGGGGCAGCCAGATCATAGCGCCGCTCGCAATCGCCACCGCATAGGGCGCTGGCGCGCCCTGGGCGAGCGCGGTCTTGCCGAGCCACTCCGCGTCCACCGGCAAGGCCGGGCTGACCCGCCGCAACAGCACCAAAACCAAAGCCAGCACGCCACCGGACGCGGTTGCGGCGAGTAAGAACATCAACGCGTCCGGCCAACCAAACCAAAGCGCACCCGCCGCGATCAGCTTGACGTCGCCGCCGCCCAGCCAGCCGGGCGCCCACAAGGCCATGCCCACCGCTAGGAAGCCGGCGAACGCCGCCAGCGACAGCCCGGCCCCGCCCCAGCCCAAACCAAGAAACGGTGCGGAGGCGATCCACACCACGATCATCACCGCAGGAATCCAGTTGGGAATGGTGAAGCGCGCCAAATCCGTCCAGGCCGCCGCTAACATCAGGAAGGCGAAGCTCAAAAGGGCGGTGTTGGCGATGAATTCGGCCATAACAGGCTCCAGACTAAAGCGCGGTTTGAGACTGCTTTAGCGCAGGCAGGCTTAATGGCCGGTGCATGGCGGGTTGAGACTTCAGCAAGAAACCCAAAGACTTCAAAAAGAAGAAAGGCCGCCCCTTAAGGAGCGGCCTTCCCATACGTCAGCCTGTCAGCTGAGAGCGCGTCTTAGGACGGCGCGTTGCCGACGGTGCCGCCGACATTGCCAGACAGATTGTCGAAGGTGGTGTTGAGGTTCGTGCCCAGCGTGGTGACGCCGGCAATGATGACCACCGCGATGAGTGCTGCAATCAGGCCATACTCGATAGCCGTGGCGCCAGACTCATCTTTGATAAAACGCGAAACCAGGTTTTTCATCCCATCCACTCCGTTTAGTTTTATGAGCGCCAGGATCAAAGTCCGTCCCGACCCGTCCTGAACATGGATGATCAAACACGAAGTCTGTTGAGGTCGGGTAAAAATCGATGGTTTATTTTCGGTAAACCGCCGATTTCTCAAACGTGGTTTCGGAATAGTTAAATAATAAATCGCCCTCAGCGCGTTTAGACTTCCTTCACCCGCGCGCGCGAGGCTGGGCAGGCTAGCCCTTATAAGGACACCGCCATGCGCGCCGTGATCGCCCTCTTCGCTCTTCTGGCCGCCTTCGCGGCTCCCGCCGCCGCACAGCCCTATTCCGTGCCGATCGATCAGGCGGGCCTGTTGCGTTTGCCCGAAGACGCTTCCGCGATCGTGGTCGGCAATCCGGCGATTGCGGACGCGACCATGTTTGACGCGCGCACGGTCTTCATCAGCGGGCGCGCCTATGGCCAGACCAATATCATCGCGCTTAACGCCCATGGCCGTGTGATCTACGCCAACGACGTCTCGGTCACTCACACCGCGCGCGAACATGTGCAAGTCTACCATAATCAGGAACAGCAGAGCTTTATCTGCAATCCAGTGTGCCGTCCTGTACCGCTGATCGGCGATGAAGACAGCCTGTTCACCCGGTCGCTCAACCAGCGCGCCGGCATCCGAGACGCGGCCGACAGCGCTACGCAACGCGGCCTGACTGGGGATAATTAACCGCGTTTTTTCACTGTGAATTAAGCGCGCGCGCGTAAAGCTGATCCCATGAGTTTCACGCGCCCGATCTTCACCGACGCCATGCGCGCCCGCATCAAGGCGCGCGCCGCGCGCTTTGTTCGCGACCGTAAGGGCGCGACTGCGGTGGAGTTCGCCTTCGTCGCCGCGCCCTTTTTCCTGTTGGTGTTTGCGATCCTGGAGATCGCTTTGGTCTTCTTCGCCTCCGCCATCATTGAGGAGGCGGTCGCGGACGCGGCGCGCGAAATTCGGACCGGCCAGCTGCAGAACTCTGGGCAGAGCGAGGCGGATTTCCGCGCCGACATTTGCGCCCGCATCCAAGGCGTCGCCGATTGCGGCCGCCTCAGAATTGATGTGCGCACGTTTGAGAACTTCGCCAGCACCCAGTTTGATCCGCCGATCGATCCGGACGGCGAGCTTGATGACAGCGGCTTCAGCTTCAATCCCGGCGGCGCCGAAGACATTGTGGTGGTGCGTGTCTTTTATGACTGGCCGCTGATGGGGCCGGGCGCGCTTAACGGTTTGGCCAACTTACCGGGCAATCGCCGGCTGATCGCTTCGGCCACCGCGTTTCGCAACGAACCCTATAATGAGAGTTGAGCCAATGATGCGCGCGCTCGCCTCCCCGCTACAGCGTTTCAAACGCGATACGCGCGGCGTGTCCGCACTGGAATTCGCTCTGATCGCACCGGTTCTCCTGGCCATGTATCTGGGCGCCGCGCAGATGACCCTGGCGCTGAGCGCGGACCGCAAAGTCACCGGCGCGGCGACCTCTGTCGCCGACTTGGTGACCCAGGATGATGTCATCACCAATGCGGAGCTGGCCGACATCTATGCGGCCGGCGACGCCATCATCTTTCCTAATGATCCGACAAATCTAAGCTTTCGCATCACCTCAATCCGCATGGATGTCGACGGCGAGGTGTTTGTCGACTGGAGCGACGCGCGCGGCATGGTCCCGCTGAGCACTAATAGCCTTCCCACCCTTCCCGACGGGCTTCTGGCGCCGATGAACTCCATCATCATGGTGGAAGCGCGCTACCCGTTCCAGGGCCCCTTCGCCAAGTCGGCGGCGCCGCTTCTGACCTTGAGCGACACCGCCTATTTGCGGCCGCGGCGGTCAGCCTGGGTGCGTCGGTCCAATACTTAAACCGCGCCGCGTTCCAGCGCGATGAGCGCTTGAAGCATTGGATGGTCGGTCGCCAGCGGGCGGTCATTCACTGACGCCACCGGGACGACACCCATCACGGCGTTGGTGACGCACGCCGCGACGGCCTCCTGGAATGAAGAGCGCTCCGGGCTCGCCTCTTCGATCCCCTGTCCGGTCTTAGCGGCGGCCTCCAAAAGCGCCGCGCGGGTCGTACCTGGGAGGGCCCCATGCTCGATCGGTGGGGTCACCACGCGATCCTCGGCGTCGACCCAGAACAGATTGGCGCTATCGGCGCAGGCCGGCGTGTGGCCATCCGGCCCTAGCATCACCGCCATATCCGCGCCCTGCGCCGCCGCCAGCCGGCGCGCGGCGATGTTGTCTGCGTATCCGGCAAGCTTGAAGCGTTCAGACGGCAGACCGCCGCGGCGCACCCCGTCCAGAACCGTCAGGCGCAGCGCGGCGGGCGGGGTCGGCCTGGGACGCAAAGTCAGCAAGACGGTGGCGGGGCTCTCAGACTCTCGCACCAGGCCCACCCCATCACGCCCGCCGCCCACCGTGAGCCGCAGCACGCCATCGGTGACCTTCAAGGCCTCAGCCAGCTCGGCGGCCGCCGCCTCGATCCCGTTCAGGTCCGGAACCGGTACGCTCAGAAAGCCCAAGCCGCCTTCCAACCGCGCGCGATGGCGATCCCAGCGGCGGATCGCGCCCTCGCCCCAACGCATCGTTTCAAACGCGGCCTCGCCCAACAAAAAGCCACGCTCATTTGGGTTCAGCCCAGCCGTCTCAGCCGAGCGGAGCTCGCCGTTCAGCCAAACCTCAGCCATGGGTGATGGCGCGTTCTAAGGCGCGGGCTTTGGCGCGGGTTTCAGCTAGCTCGGCCTGAGGATCGGACTCGATGGTGATGGCCCCGCCCGAGCGCACCTCCACGGCCCAGTCTGCGCCTTGCCGTTTCATCGCCGCGGTGCGGATCATCACGTTGAGGTCAGAGGCGCCGTCCGCCCCGATCCAGCCCAGCGCGCCGCAATAGGATCCGCGCGCCTCGCCCTCCAACTCGGCGATGATCTCCATCGCCCGCGGCTTGGGCGCGCCGGTGATGGAGCCCGGCGGAAAGCTGGCGGCAAGCAAGTCATAGACATTACGCCCGTCATCAAGCTGGCCCGTCACCGTGGAGACCAGGTGATGAACATTGGCGAAGCTTTCAATCTTGAACAGGTCGGGCGCTTTCACGCTGCCGGGTGCGCAGACCCGCGCGATGTCGTTACGCATCAGATCAACGATCATCAGGTTTTCCGCCCGATCTTTCTCGGAGGCCGTCAGGGCGGCGATTTCCGCGGCGTCGGCGGCCGGATCGTCCCGGCGCGGCCGCGTGCCTTTGATCGGCCGAGTCTCAACACTCCCGTCGGCGCGCAGCTGGAAGAAGCGCTCGGGCGAATTGGTGACCACGGCGCAGTCATCATCCAGCCGCAGATAGGCGGAATACGCCGCCGGGCTGTCATCGGACAGGCGCTGCATCAAGGCGAAGGGCGCATCAACGCCAGGCATGGAGCCCCGAAACGGGTGGGAGAGATTGACCTGGAACACATCGCCGGCGCGCACATAGGCGCGGGCTTGTTCCGCAGCCTCAAGATAGCGCGCCTGAGGCCAGACCATGTCGAGGACGCCCGCGCCGGCGACGGGCTTATAGCTTGCCTCCCCCAGCGCCGCGGCGAGCCGGGCGGCGGCGGCGGCTTCGCCGTGCACTTCCAGCCACTGGCGCTCAGTGTCGAAAATCGCCACCGCCTCATACCAGCCCATGGCGACGGCGGGCCACGTCGCCAGACCTGACGGCACGTCCGGCCAGCGTTCGAACGCCCGGCCGAGCTCATAGCCCAAGAGGCCTGCATAACCGCCAGAAAAGCCTTGAGTCTGTGTCGGCGCGCGCCAGCGGTGGCCCGCTTTCAGCGCTTCAAATCCAGCCTTGGGATCGTCCTCGATCACCTGGAAGGCCGGAAAGGCCATAAGGTAGGCGCGCGTCGAGCGCGGTCCCCCGCCATGGAGCAACAGCGTACCCGGCTCGTCGCGCAACGGCGCGAGCGCGTCTAGCGGCGACCGCCAAGGCAGCGGGATGACGGCGCGGGTGATCGCAGCAGGCTGGACCAAGGCTTAAGACGCCAGCACGCGCTCGCGCATGCGCTGAAGCGTCTTTTCATCGATGCCGAGCGTGTCGCGCAAATATTTGCGCGGGTCGCCCATTTCCGCCCAGGCGGCGTCGAGATAATCGGCGTCCACACCCATGAAGGCTTTGAGCTCTTCGGGGCGGAAAACGCGGCCGTATTTTTCTTCCAGCCGCCCGCGCATGGCCGCCGCCACCTTGTCGAAATCCACCGCGCGATTGGTCATCAGATAATCGTCCACCACCGTGTCGTGATCGACGCCGGCTTCGGTCAGCACCAGGGCGCAGAAGATACCTGTACGGTCCTTACCCGCCGCGCAATGGACGATGAAAGCCTCGTCCTCATCGCGTTCAGCGAGGGCTTTGACGCCTTCGCGGAAGACATGCTGATTGCCCTCGTCGAACGGCAGGCGGCGATAGGTGGAGGTCATGAACTCGCGGATCGTGTCGAACGTCAGATCCGCTTCGCGCAAAAAGACGATGTGCGGCGCTTCGGCCGGTCCGGCATGGTCGCTTTCGATCACCCGCACGCCCTGCAGGCCTGGCCAGTGCGAGGGCTCGGCCTTGCGCTCGCTGGGGCGGCGAAGGTCCGCGACGACGGTGACGCCCAGCTTGTCCAGGGCGGCGCGATCCGCCTCAGTCGCCCGGGAGAATTGACCGGAGCGGTAAAGTCCAGGCCGCACCTTGCGGCCGTCTTCGCCCGTATACCCGTCAAAGCGGCGAAAGTTATGGATGCCTGAAAAGTCCAGCACGCGATCGGTCATTTCACGAAACCCTTTCCACCGCTTATCGCCGCGCTCTGCATCGCTCGCGCGGGCGGCGCCGGTCAACCCAAAACGGGCATGCTTCACATATAGGTTTCGAGCGCCTTATCTGAAAGGCGGCTCGTCGAAGCTGCGGAGCTTGCGCGAATGCAGCGCCGCAGAACCCTGACGTTTCAAGAGTTCGACCGCCTCAATCCCCGCCGCGAGGTGTTCGGACACCGAGCGTTGATAGAAGAGGTTCGCCGCGCCCGGCAGCTTCAACTCGCCATGCAGCGGCTTGTCCGAAACGCACAGCAGCGTCCCGTAGGGCACGCGCAGGCGAAAGCCGTTCGCGGCGATGGTCGCGCTCTCCATATCCACGGCGATCGAGCGGGACTGGTTGATGCGCCGGGCTTCCTGGTTATAGCGCAGCTCCCAATTGCGATCGGCGTAAGTCACCACCGTGCCGGTGCGAAGGCGGCGCTTGAGATCTTCGCCCTCATCGCCGGAAACGGTCGCCACCGCTTCATGCAAAGCCAGCTGGATTTCCGCGATCGGCGGGATCGGGATTTCCGCCGGCAGGTCTTTGTCCAAGACGCTGTCATAGCGCAGATAAGCGTGCGCCAAGACATAATCGCCAAGGCGCTGGGAATGGCGCAGCCCGCCGCAATGGCCGACCATCAACCAGCATTCCGGCCGCAGCACGGCCAAATGGTCGGTGATGGTTTTCGCGTTCGACGGGCCGACCCCGATATTCACCAGCGTGATACCGCGGCCGTTGGGCGCGATCAGGTGATAGGCCGGCATCTGAAAGCGGCGCCAGGGCGCGTTGGCGACCTCGGCGACGGGGTCTTCGCTATTGGCGTCGACCCGCACCTGCCCTGCGGCGGACAGGGCGACATATTCGCTTTCAGGGTCTTTGATCTTCTCCACCGCCCAGTCCACGAAAGCGTCGACATAGCGGTGATAGTTGGTGAACAGGATGAAGTCCTGAACATCCTCATACGGCGCGCCGGTATAGTGGCGGATGCGCTGCAGCGAGTAATCGGTGCGCGCCGCGTCAAACAGCGAGAGCGGGCGCGCACTGCCCGGCTGGGACGGCCGGTCGCCATTGGGCAAAGCATCGTCGACGCTGGCCAGATCCACATAAGGGAAGTGACGCACCAGCTCTGCGACGCTGGCGGCGTCCATATCCAGCCCCGCCGCGCCGTCGAGCACGTAGGAGAAAGGAATTTCCTGGGTCGACAGGCCGGTCTCGATCCGCACCGGATATTCCGAGGCCAACAGCTCGATCTGCTCAACCAGATAGGAGCGGAACAGCTCGGGATGGGTGAGGGTCTGGGCGTAGACGCCGGCTTCGGAGAATTTGCCGAAGGCGCGGCTGACCGGCGGTACAGGGCCTTCGGGCAGATAGGTGATGCGCAGCTCGGGATAGGAGAAGGAGCCGGCGAAGCGATCGGCTTCGGATGGCGGCGGGCCGCCGTCGAGATAGGTTTTCAGCTCGGTGCGCAGCGCGTCCACGGACGTATCGTAAAGCTGGCAGAGCCGGTCGACGGCTTCACTGGCGGTGCTGGCGCGGCGGAACGTCTTTCCGACGGCTTCAGCGGACACGGCGTTGAGCGCGCTCATGCGGCGGCTCCGGTGATCATAAATTCCTTGAGGGTCATCGATGGTCCTCTCACATCTTCGTCATTCGTTTTTTCTGGCGCCCTTGCTATCGCCAAAGTCGCCGGTGTCAAACCCTTATGGCTTTGCGCCGAGGCAAGGCCGGGCTATGTCACGCGGCTTGAACCAATCCAGGGTCTATTGAGATGGAACAGAACGCAGCACAGAGCTGGCGGGTGATGAAATTTGGCGGCGTGTCCGTGGCTGATCCAGCGCGGTGGTCCACCATCGCCAAGCTGGCGCAGGACCGTCTCAAATCCGGCGAGTGCGTGCTGATCGTCCATTCCGCCCTGTCCGGCGTCTCCAATGCGCTGGAGGCTTTGCCCGAGGCGGCCCTGAACGGGCGGGGCGACGCTGAAGCCCAGGCGATCAAGGATCGCCATCTCAGCTTCGCCGCCGAAGCCGGCGTTGATGGCGAGGCGCTGCTCGGCGACCTGTTTAAATCATTAGACCGGCTCACCGCCGGCATCGCCCTGGTCGGCGAAGCCAGCGCCCGCGTGCGCGCCGAAATGCTGTCGCTGGGCGAGTTGATGGCCAGCCGGCTGGGCGCGGCCTGCCTGGAAGCGGAAGGGTTGTCGCCGACCCTTTTGGACGCCCGCGAGGCGCTGATCGCCCAGGATAACGGGGAAGACCGGCGCGCTTATCTGGACAATACGGTGGATGATCAGCCGGACGCCGCACTCGCCGAACGCCTGGCCGGCGCGACGCTCGCGCTCACTCAAGGCTTCATCGCCCGCAATGTCCGCGGCGAGACCGTGCTGCTGGGCCGCGGCGGTTCGGACACCTCAGCCGCCTATTTCGCCGCCAAGCTGCAGGCGGCGGCGTTGGAGATCTGGACTGATGTGCCCGGCCTGTTCAGCGCCGATCCGCGCTTAACCGACGGCGCGCGCCTGCTCAACGCCCTAAGCTATGACGAGGCCCAGGAAATCGCCACCATGGGGGGCAAGGTGCTGCACCCGCGCGCAGTCGGACCGGTGCGCCGGGCCGGCGTGCCCTTGGCGGTGCGCTCGACCCTGCAGCCGGAGCTTTCCGGCACGCAGATCAGCGATCAGCCCGGCGACGACGCCCCGCGCCTCAAAGCCGTTTCCGTGAAGACCGGCGTGCGTCTGGTGGTCATCGAAGGCGCCGGCATGTGGCGCCAAGCCGGCTTTTTGGCCGATATGTTCGCCTGTTTTAAGGCCTGCGGCGTGTCGGTGGACCTGGTCTCCACCTCGCAAACCAACGTGACGGTGAGCCTGGATCCCGATCCGGGTCTGGATGACACACGCCTGGACGCGCTGCAGACCGCCCTCGCCCCGCTGGGCCGGGTGAAAATCATCGAGAACGCCGAAGCAGTGAGCCTGCTAGGTTCCGGCATTCGCCGCATCCTCCACCAGCTCGCGCCGGCGCTGGAGATGTTCCAGGACAAGCCGATCCGCCTGGTCAGCCAGGCCGCCAATGATCTCAATTTCTCCGTGGTCGTTGACGAAGATCAAGGCAAGACGCTGGCCGCCCGCCTGCATGAAGAGCTGATCGGCGCCGCGCCCGAGGGTCCGGTGTTCGGACCCAGCTGGGCCGCCCTGACCGCCCCGCCCAAAGATGCGCCGGAACGCCCGGCGCCCTGGTGGATGGCCAAGCGGGATGCCCTGCTGA
The DNA here is from genome assembly GCA_964484345.1 of uncultured Oceanicaulis sp. Taxonomy (GTDB): domain Bacteria; phylum Pseudomonadota; class Alphaproteobacteria; order Caulobacterales; family Maricaulaceae; genus Oceanicaulis. The sequence continues at coordinate 12,406 of CAZAGE010000029.1, forward strand.
CGACCGCGCCGGAGACGGGCGGGCGCTATGTCTATGACCTCTCAACAGTCGCGGCGCGGGCGGGCGCCGTCGCCGGGCTGAACAGCCTGTCGCGCGCCTTCTACGCCATGAAGGCGAATAACCATCCCGAGGTGCTAAAGACGATCCGGGCCGCAGGCCTGGGCTTTGAATGCGTCAGCCCGGGCGAGATCGCCCGACTGCGCGAGGTGTTTGACGACCTGACCCCGCAAGAAGTGCTGTTCACGCCCAACTTCGCCCATAAGCGCGAGTATGAAGCCGCCGTCGCCTTTGGGTGCTGGCTGACCATCGACGGCCTGCATCCGCTGACCGAATGGCCCGAGGTGTTCAAGGGCGCGAAAGTCATCCTGCGCGCCAATCCGGACCGCCCGCGCGGCCACCATGACCATGTCAAAACCGCCGGGCCCAAGGCCAAGTTCGGCATTCCCTTGTCCGACCTGCCCGCCGCGAAGGCGGCGGCGGACGCGGCGGGCGCGATCGTGATCGGTCTGCACGCCCATGCCGGCTCGGGCGTGACGGAAAGCAATCACTGGCGCGAAATCGGCGCGATCCTGGCCAAGGCGGCGGAGATCTTCCCTGATGTTGAAATCCTCAATGTCGGCGGCGGTTTAGGCGTGCCCGAAAGCCTGGACGCCCCGGTCCTCGACCTTAGCGCCGTGGACGCCGATCTCGCCGCGCTGAAGAAAGCCCATCCCGGCTATCAGATCTGGATGGAGCCTGGGCGCTACCCGGTGGCCGAGGCCGGCGTGCTGCTGGCCCGCGTGACCCAGGTGAAAACCGCCTTTGGCGCCCGCTTCATCGGGCTGGGCACCGGCATGAATTCGCTGATCCGCCCTGCGCTCTACGGCGCGCGCCACGAGATGGTGAACCTCACCCGTCTGGACGAAGCCGCGGCCGGGCTCGCCTCCATCGTCGGGCCGATTTGCGAAAGCGCCGACTTGCTGGGCGCCGACCGGTTGATGCCGGACACACGTGAAGGCGATGTGGTGCTGATCAGCGAGACCGGGGCTTACGGCGCGGTGATGGCCTCGCGCTATAATCTGCGCGAACCGGCGGATGAGGCGGTGGTTTAGGGGGAGTAGCGACTCCGGTGTCCTCCCCCGCCCGCGGGTGACGACACCAGAACCAATCGCTCCCTAACCACCTTCAAACGCAGACACGAAAAACCCCGGAGCAATCGCTCCGGGGTTCTCGTTTTCGGTCAGGCTTCAGCCCTACTCCGCGTGGACCCGGTCCGCCAGCGAGCGGTTGGAGATGACTTTGTCGAAATTCGACCAGACGCCATCTTCGCCGTGCCAGTCGCCCTTGGTGGCGCCTTTGGAGTATTCGGTGGCGCGCGCTTCAAAGAAGTTGGCGTGCTCGACCCCGTTGAGGATTTCCGTGAGCCAGGGCAGCGGATGCTCCTTCACGCCATAGATGGCCGGCAGCTTGAGCTGCTTCATGCGCCAGTCGGCGATGTAGCGGATATAGTTTTTGATGTCATCCGGCGTCATGCCTTCGACTTCACCGGCCTCAAAGGCGAGATCGATGAATTTGTCTTCCAGCTTGATCACCGTCTTGCAGCAGTCAGCGATGTCGTCCTTCACATCCTGGGTGTAGGCGCCGGTCTCTTCGGCGAAGGTGTGGAACATCTTCATCATGCCTTCGCAGTGCAGCGATTCATCGCGCACCGACCAGGACACGATCTGGCCCATCCCCTTCATCTTATTAAAGCGCGGGAAGTTCATCAGCATCGCAAAGGACGCGAAGAGCTGCAGCCCTTCGGTGAAGCCGCCGAACACCGCCATGGAGGTGAGGATGTCCTTCTCCGTCTCCACGCCGAACTGGCCGAGATAGTCGTGCTTGGCCGCCATCTCCTCATATTCCATGAAGGCGGAGAACTCCGTGTCGGGCATGCCGATGGTTTCAAGCAGCAGCGCGTAAGCGGCGATATGAACCGTCTCCATATTGGAGAAGGCGGAAAGCATCATGCGCACTTCAACCGGCTTGAAGAGCGGCATGTAGTTTTCCATGTAGTTCGCGCCGACCTCCACATCCGACTGGGTGAAGAAGCGGAAAATCTGGGTCAGCAGATTGCGCTCTTTGTCCGACAGCTTGGTCGCCCAATCCTTGCAGTCCTCGCCCAGCGGCACTTCCTCGGGAAGCCAGTGCACCTGTTGCTGGGTCTTCCAGAAATCATAAGCCCACGCATAGCGGAACGGCTTGTAGGAATGGCTCGGCGTGAGAAGGCCCGGGCGGTCGCTGGCGATGGTCTGCATGGCGGTTTCGCGTCCTCAAAACAGCGGTGAATCGCGCAGGATGGCGCTGTGAATAGAACAATATATTGTGGTGAATGAGCCCTTAACGTCCACCCCTTGTGTGATGGAAAGCTCAGATATCCACAGACCGGCGCCGCTCACGAGGACCGACAAGATAGCCCGCCATGCGGGTCAGGCCAGGGCTGTGATGGGATAGATGCTGCGCCTTAGCGCCGCCAGGTCAGTGAAAAGGCTGCAAAGCCCTCGGTCGTTTCCCACGCTTGCTGGGGCAGTTCATAGCGGGTTTCGCGGTGGATATAGGCCACCGACACATCCGCGCCGCGCACCCGCATGGCGATGCCGGCCTGAGCGTCACCGACCATGGCGTAGGGCTCCATGGCGAGCGCGTCGCGCATGTCGAAGCCTTGGCCGGGATCATAAAGCACCGCCTGACGGTCGGCGCCGGCGAAGAACCACCAGGCCGGGCGGTCGGCTTCAAACCCGTCCAAGTATTGGCCCAGGCGCACTGTGGCGCCCGCCGTCGCGGCGGTGCCAGAGTCGCCAAACGACACCCCTGCACGCGGGCTCAGGCCGAAGTCGAGCCCATCCAGGGCGCCAGGCGTGTCGAACGCGCCTTCATAATTCAACGCCATACGCTGGTTTTCCGGCGCCAGGCCGGGGTTCAGCGCTGAGCCTGCCGTTTCCGCATAATTTGGATCAAAGGTCAGCTGGGCGATGCCGGGCCGGTCGCCCTCGAACATCGAAACGGACAAGCGCGAGCCGGAGGCCGAAGACGCCAGCACCGCTTCCTGAGCCGAAAAGGCCGACAAACCATCACGGGTGATCGCAGCGGAATGAGACACCAACACCGCTTCGGCGAAGCGCGATGCGGCCGGGCGCGCCAATCCGATCACGCTTGCATCGATCTGCGGCGCAGACGCCTCAAAGCGCAGCGTGTAAGGATTTGGACCCAAGCGAGGCGCGATCATCGGCGAGGCCTGGAATTCGGACTGCAGCGGCCCCAAAATCATCGTTCGGGTTTCAACGCTGGCGGGCGCTTGAGCAAGGGCAGCGGCAGACGCCAAAACGGCCATCGACACAGCGGTGAGCGAAACGCTCACGCTGCGGCAAAAGCCGGTTTGAACGGACTGTCGTGGCATTCTCATCCCCTCGTGGCCCGAATGGGCCCTCGTTTATCCCTTATTCGTTGTGCACTCGCACACATGTCATCTTTTAGCGCAATTATATCACAGACCCGTTACCAGCCGAGGGGGAAACCAGTGTTTTTGGTTAAGAAGCCCTTTCCGGCAAACACGCTAAGGCCTTGGAACTGTGATTGAGGATGCGTGAACCTGGGCTGAACACGCCGAATGCGACCGAGGGCCGCAGCGAAATCGGCGCAACGTGATTCGCGGCAGCGCAGCAAAAAGCCCCGACCAATCCGGCCGGGGCTTCGTGTCAGGACTAAGCCGTTCGCCTACTGACAGGCGAGGCACTCGTCGTAATCGGTGGGGGCGGCGTCTTCCATGGATTTCTCCATGTCCGTTTTCTCGCTCGCATTGGCGAAGGAAGCCCGCTGCACCGACTTGGAGCGGCAATAATAGAGTGACTTCACGCCTTTCTCCCACGCCGACCAATGCAGCATGTGCAGGTCCCACTTATCGACATCGCCCGGCAGGAAGATGTTCAAGGACTGGGACTGGCAGACATAGGGCGTGCGGTCGGCGGCGTGTTCGACGACCCAGCGCTGATCAAGCTCGAAGGCGGTCTTGAACACAGCCTTTTCGTGCTCATCGAGCTCTTCGATGTGCTGGACCGAGCCTTCATGCTCCAGGATCGACGCCCAGACGCCCGGCGTGTTGATGCCCTTCTCTTCAAGCAGCTGTTCGAGATACGGGTTTTTCACCGTGAAGGAGCCCGACAGCGTCTTGTGGGTATAGACATTGGCCGGGATCGGCTCGATGCCCGCGCTGGTGCCGCCGCAAATGATCGAGATCGAAGCGGTCGGCGCGATCGCCAGCTTGTGCGAGAAGCGCGCCTTGATGCCCTGCTCGGCGGCGTCCGGGCAGGCGCCGCGCTCATCCGCCAGCTTCACCGAGGCTTTGTCGGCTTCCTGGCGGATATGCTGGAACATGCGCTTGTTCCAGGACTGCGCCATGGCGCTTTCAAACGGCACATTCATCTTCTGCAGGAAGGAGTGGAAGCCCATCAGGCCCAGCCCGACCGAGCGCTCGCGGAAGGCGGAGTATTTCGCACGCTCCATCTCGTTCGGTGCGCGGTCGATAAAGTCCTGCAGAACATTATCCAGGAAGCGGAAGAGATCTTCGATGAATTGATCATCGTCCTTCCATTCCAGATATTTCTCAGCATTCAGCGAGGACAGGCAGCACACCGCTGTGCGGTCCTTACCCATATGGTCTATGCCGGTCGCCAGCATGATTTCCGAGCACAGATTGGACTGGCGCACCTTCAGGCCCAGCTTGCGCTGGTGGACCGGAAGATTGTTGTTCACCGTGTCGGAGAAGATGATGTAGGGCTCGCCGGTCTGCAGGCGCAGCTCGAGGATTTTCTGCCACAGCTTGCGGGCGTTGACGGTTTTGACCACCTCGCCGGACTTGGGCGAGCGCAGCTCGAACTCCTCGTCCTTGGCGACGGCTTCCATGAAGGCGTCGGAGATGTTGAGGCCGTGGTGCAGGTTGAGGCTCTTCCGGTTGAAGTCGCCGGACGGCTTGCGGATCTCCAGAAACTCTTCGATTTCCGGGTGATCGACATCCAGATAGGCCGCCGCCGACCCGCGGCGCAGAGAGCCTTGGGAGATCGCCAGGGTGAGCGAATCCATCACCCGGATGAAGGGGATGATGCCCGACGTCTGACCGTTCTGACCGACCTTCTCGCCGATCGAGCGCACGCCGCCCCAATAAGTGCCGATGCCGCCGCCATTAGACGCGAGCCAGACATTCTCCGTCCAGGTGCCCACGATGTCGTCGAGCGAATCGTGGACCGAGTTCAAGAAGCAGGAGATCGGCAGACCGCGCTCGGCGCCGCCATTGGACAGGACGGGCGTCGCCGGCATGAACCAGAGGTTCGACATATAGTCATAGAGCCGCTGGGCGTGCTCGATATCGTCAGCATAGGCGATCGACACCCGTGCAAACATGTCCTGGTAGGATTCACCGGGCAGGAGATAGCGGTCGACCAGCGTTTTCTTGCCGAAATCGGTCAAAAGCGCATCGCGGCTGTCGTCGGTTTTCACCGTGTCCACGAGTCGGAGATTGACCGCCTTGGGACGACCGCGACGCTCGTCTGCGGCTTTCACAGCGGCGGTGATGGCGCTTTGGGCTTGGTCTAACGGCGTCATGGACAGCGCTCCTGATCAGCTGCGCGCAAAGGGCTTGTGCGTCATGGCATTGGCCCGCGCGCGGCTTAAGAAATCCTATACGTAGTGCGGGTTCCCCCGGGAACCGCTACATATAGTGCCATGCCTCAAACAGGCGTCAACGGGCCAAACCGGTCGAAACCGAAGTTTTTGGTAAACGAAGTCTTACCAGAAATCCGTCCGCGGTCGGACTCGTTAAGGAGTCCGGGAGGCGCGCAAAGCTGTGGAAAATCTGCGCGGCGTTCCGGCGGGCTTATTCCGCCGCCACCGGGGCTGCTTGGGTGAAGGCCAACCCTGCAATCGGCTTCACCGATGCATAACACGCGGGTAAAGCTTGAGGTTTAATCGATGTTGAGGGCTGGGAGGCGGCGATTTGGGCCACGCCGGCCAGCACATCAGGGCGCAGCGCCGCCCCGCCAGCCATCGAGACCAGTTCAGTCTCGCCCGCACCGTCCCCAAGCGCCCAGGCACCAGTCTTCGGGTCGAATCGGTAAAGCGGCAGGAAACACTCCGCCCGGGCGGATAAGAATCGCACCGCCTCGATCAGGTATTCGCGCTCCTCATCCGTCATGGACCAGTGCAAACTCACCCGCACCCAGCCCGGACGCAGCCCGGCGAATCCCCCATTGACCGCCTCGCGGTAGAGCGCGGTCGCCTTCTCATCGAGCCCCAACAACTGATGACCATAGGGCCCGGCGCACGAGCACCCGGCCCGGGCCTGGATGCCGAAGAGATCATTGAGCAGGCGCGCGACCAGTTTGGGGTGGAGGGTCTCACCGGCTTTGGTCGTCAGGTTGAAGCTGACCAATCCGATGCGGGCTTCGGCGTCTAAGGGTCCGTAAAGCGTCAGACCGTCCATATCCGACCAGGCCTGAAGCGCGGCGCTGACATGGGCGTGCTCAAGCGCTTCGATCTGATTCCATCCGATGTCGGTGAGGAGCTCGAGAGCTTCAGCGGCGCGGATCAATTGCGGCAAGCCAGGCGTCCCTGCCCGCTCACGGGCTTCGACATCTTCGATGAAGTCATGGCTGTCCGGCGTGACATAGCGCACCGTGCCGCCGCCGCAGCAGCTCGGCGGCAGGTCCTGCCGGTAGAGCGCCTTGTTGAGAACCAGCAGCCCGCAGCTGCCCGGCCCGCCAATCATTTTGTGGGGTGAAAGATAGACGGCGTCGATCTGCGTCTCGCCCATATGGATCGGCAGATACGGCGCGCTCGCCGCGCAATCGAGCGCCAGAATGGCGCCATGGGCATGCAGCAAATCCGCCAGGCGCTTCACGTCCGTCTTCACGCCCGTCACGTTGGAGGCGGCGGAGAACGCGCCAATCTTGCGCCGGCCGGCATAGCGCGGATCGCTCAGCTTGGCGTCCAGCTGGCAAAAATCGATATGACCCTGGCCATCAAGACCGACGGTCACGACCTCGGCCAGGCTCTCGCGCCAGCTCAGCTCATTGGAATGGTGCTCATAGGGCCCGATGAAAACGACCGGGCGATCCGCCGCCAGCGTCTCTTTCACCGCTTCGCGCGCCTTATCGTCCAGCGCTTCGCTTAACACAGTCTCGAAGAAGGCTTTGGTCGCCGGCGGCATCGCCACGCCGAGAATCTCCTGCAGGCGATGCACCCCCGCCGTGGCGCCCGATCCGCAGGCGATCAGGGCATGGCGGTCATCCGCGCCGACCGCGCGCTTGATCCGCGCCACCGCGTCATGGAGCGCGGCGGTCGAGGCCTGCCCTGTCATGCTGTCTTCATTATGAGGATTGGCGTAGAGCGCCTCACTGGCGGCGACGCGGCCGTCAATGATCGCGCTCGCCCGGCCGGACGCGCCATAATCAGCATAGATTAGAGGACGGCGGCCGAAGGGCGTGTTCACCACGGCGTCCGCGCCAATCACGCTGGCCTGTATGTCCGCAATGTTCGCCATATCGCTTGTCCCGAATTGATTTCCAGCAGGAAACCACGCGCTGCGAAGCGATTGTCGCCAATTTCATTGCGCCTGGACGTCATTCGTGGTGATTTTCACCACAGTCAAGCGGAGAGGCAGCATGGATCAATATGACCGCAAGCTTTTAAAGGCGATTCAGGAAGATGCGGACCGCACGGTTCAGGAACTGGCCGATCAGATCGGCCTGTCCGCCACCCCCACCGCACGGCGGTTAAAACAGCTCTCCGAACGCGGCCTCATTCAAAAGACCGTCAGCCTGCTCGATCCGATCCAGCTCGGGCTGAAGACGACCCTGTTCATCTTCGTGCGCACCAACCGCCATGACGAAGACTGGCTCAAGCAGTTCTCCGAGGGCGTGCAGCGCATGCCCGAAGTCGTCGAGTTCTACAGGATGGGCGGGGATATCGATTATCTCCTGAAGATCGTGCTGACCGAGATCGCGGATTATGACGCGGTCTATAAGCGGCTGATTTCCGTGGCGCCCCTGGCCGACGTCTCCGCCGCCTTCGCCATGGAGGCGATTAAGAACACCACGGAGCTGCCGTTACCGCCGGCGGACGCTTAGAAGAAACTGCCTCAACCACCTCGTCCCCAGCGAAAGCTGGGGCCCATGGGTCACCGGACGCCGAGCCCTGTCATCCCTGGATCCCAACTTTCGTTGGGAAAGAGCGCTATAGCTATCGTCGATCTGCGCCCGAGGCCAACTGGCGCCGCAAGGCGAACCCCTGCTTTCTCAGGGGCAGGCAGCCGCTTGGCTCGCGTCAGCCAGGCCCCGACGGCCCGGAGGGGCCGGAGGACCAGAAAAGACGCGGCGCTATCTGATTTCCGCCAAACAGTCCCCCGGACTGTTTGGCGCGTAAATCAGCCTTCAAACTCTTCCTCGCGCTCGGTGAGGACGTGGTCGAGGCGCAGGACCTGGCCATCGATATCGTCGACCAAAAGATAGACCGAACCATCCGGGCCGACACGCACGTCGCGATAGCGCTGCTCGCGCTCGACCAGCAAGTCTTCGGTGCTGATCACCCGGTCGCCGTCCATTTCCAGACGCTCGATCTTGTAGCCGGCCAGCGCCGAGACGAAGAGATCGCCCTGCCAGGCTTCAAACTGCTCGCCCTCATAAAACGCCATGCCAGACGGCGCGATCGACGGCGTCCAATACCAAAGCGGACCGACGAATTCGTCGCGCTCACGCTCCAGGGTCAGGATGGTGCCGCTGTAATTGATGCCATAGCTGACCGTCGGCCAACCGAAATTCGCGCCCGGGATCAGGATGTTGAGCTCATCACCGCCGCGCGGGCCGTGCTCATGGGTCCAGACCGACCCCGTTTCCGGATGGCGGGCGATGCCCTGCGGGTTGCGGTGGCCATAGCTGTAAATGCCCTCGGCGGCGCCGTCGATGTCCGGATTGTCAGCCGGGATGGAGCCATCAAGATTAAGGCGCACCACTGTGCCGAGATGGTTTTCCACATTCTGCGCCTGCTGCAGAGTCCGGCCCCCGTCGCCAATGGTCACGAACAGCGTACCGTCATCATTAAACAGAATGCGGCCCGCGAAGTGGAAGCCGGCCGGGGTGTCACGATTGACGCGGAACAGGTCTTCCACGCCTTCCAACGCGGTCAGGTCCTCGTTGAGACGGCCGCGCGCCAGCGTGGTGCGGTTCGCCTCCGACGTGCCTTCGGCGTAGGTGAAATAGACAAGACGGCTGGTCTCAAAATCGGGCGCGAGCGCGATGTCCATCAAGCCGCCTTGGCGCTCCACCAGCAGATCGTCCGGAATGCCCGCAATCGGGGCTTCGCGCAGACCGCCATCCGTGGTGACGACGCGAAGCCGGCCTTCACGCTCTGAGACCAGCATTTCACCCGAGGGCAGGAAGGCGATGGCCCAAGGAAATTCGAGGCCTTCCGCCACCACACTGACGGTGAAGCTTTCCTGTTCGGACTCAATCGCCTCCGGCTCCACGGCGTCTTGGGCGAAAGCCGGCAGGGCGGCGGTGAGGGCGAAAAGGCTGGCGGCGCAAAGGCGAAGCATGGCGCGTCTCCGTTAAAGCGTGGCGGTTTGACGCAGCTATATAGCGTGCTCAGCCGAAAACGGAACTGACAGCATTGTGAGGTGTTAGGCGGTCAGGCGCTTGGGCGCCTCCGCAAAGGCCGCAGCGAAGCGCAGCAAGCGCGCGCCATAGTCCGGCTCGACCGCCGCGGTGTGCGACCAGCGCCGGCGCAGCTTCACCGGCGCGGCGGCCAGCGGTCCCGGCAGCACCGCACCAGCCTTTTCCGCGATTTCCCATCCGGTCACGCGCGCGGCGGTGAAGCCGCCGCGCAAGGCGCGCCCGGCGCACACCGGCGCCTCGTAATCCGTGTAGTAGGCTTTGTAGGCTTGCTCGCCCTTGCCCAGATCGATGCGCGAGAGGCCGAGGCCTTGCGCCGCTTCGATAATGCCGTGCAGCAGTAACAGCCCTGGCGAAACCGAGGAGAAGCGCCGGTCATAGGCCGGCATCCAGCTGTGATAGGTCCCGCCCGCCACCAGGCCGGTCTCCACCGCCGCCAGCTCATCGCCCAGATAGAGCGAAGCGGTGAGCCCCCTGAACGGCCCGAAGGCGCGCGCCGACACACGGGCCATCAAACCGGCGGTCCACGGCACGGAGAAAAGATCGATCAGACCGCTCTCGCGATATTGCGCGCTCTTCCAGGCCTTCAGCGCTTCATAGCGCTCGCCCAGCGGGTCGCCGAACAGGATGCGAATCTCGCCAAATTCGCGCTCGGCCTTGCGGCGGCGCTGATCCATCTTCTTGAAGTGGGATTTGAACAGGCCGCGCCGGCGGTCAAACCAGGCGCCCGCCCCCTCGCTCAGGTCCAGGATCGAGGAGCCGGCCCGGTCGCGCACGCGGCCCGGCGCCTGCCCCGCCCAATTATCATAAACCAGCGCGCCCGCGCCCAGCGCATCCAAAAGGGCGCTGGTGTCGACTTTCAGACCCGGACGGCCTGCGAACCCTTGATAGTCCGACAACGGCGCGCCGACCGGGCGGACCACGTCGCCATTGGGGGCGTGGCAGGCGAAATAGCCCACCGATTCGCCGTCTTCCTCGGCGATGACGACTCGGACATCGCCGCGCTCAGCGTCGACCAGATCGGCGAATTCCGGCAGCAAGTATGGACTGGTCAGGACGCCGTCTTGGTGGGCAAGCGTGCGCCAAGTGTCCCGATCGCGGGCCCCAAGGCGGGATAGCGGTGTCTCAAACAGGCGCATTCTGCTCTCCTGACGGGTCTGGGACACCTGCCGATGCAAGGCGCGCGCCGGACGCGAATCCGCTATGGTCTGGTTTCGTTCCGGCTTGAGGAAGGTTCCGCCATGGATCCGAACACTATTGCTTTGATCGCCGTCGGCGGCGTCGGCCTGGCCGCCATTGCGGTTCTGGCCCTGATCACGCTCAACGCCTGGAAGCGCGCCGCAGCCGGCGATGACGCGCTGGAGGGCCTGCGCAAAGACTTGCGGGCCGCAGAGCTGGAGCTCGCCCAAAGCCGCGCCGAGGCTGCGCAATTGGAGGGGGTCCGTCAGGAGCTGGCGACCGAGCGCACAATGCGCAGCGAAGCGGACAAGCAGATCGAACGCCTGTCCGCCCAGATGCGCGAGCGCGAACAAGCCGTGACGGCGGAACGCGAGCGCCTATCGAAGCTTTCCGTGGAGATGCAGGACCGCTTCAAGGCGCTGGCCGGCGAAGCGCTGGACGCCTCCACCGCGAAACTGATGGCGCAAGCCAAGGAAACCTTCAGCGCCAACACCAAGCTGGCCGAAGGCGGGGTGAAGTCGCTGGTCGATCCGATCAAAGCGAATCTGGAAGCGGTGAAAACCCAGGTCGAGCATCTCCAGCGCGACCGCGCGCGCACCTCCGGCGAGCTGACCCAGCAGATCACGCTTTTGACCGAAGGCCTGAGCCGTCAGCAAAGCGAGACCGCCAAGCTGGTCAACGCGCTGCAGCGCAAATCGACCACCCGCGGCCAGTGGGGCGAGCGCACGGTGGAGAATATCCTCGAACTGGCGGGGCTGACCAAAGACATCGACTATGACGCCCAGCACCAGACGCGCGACAGCGACGGCGCCGCGCTGCGCCCCGACTTTGTCGTGCGCCTGCCCGGCGGCGGCCGCTTCGTCATCGACTCCAAAGTCGCGCTGACGGCTTATCTGGACGCGGTGGAGGCCACGGATGACGCCGCCCGCCGCGACGCCCTGCGCCGTCACGCCCAGCAGGTGAAGACCCACGTCAAACAGCTGGCGCGCAAGGAATATGCGGCGGCTGTGGACGGCGCGATCGACTTCGTCGCGCTGTTCATCCCGGGGGAGAGCTTTTACTCCGCCGCCATCGAAGAAGATCCCGGCCTGTTTGATGACGCCATCAAGGCCAATGTCATCATCACCACCCCCGCCACCCTGCTCGCGCTGGCCAAAGCGGTGGCCTATGGCTACCGCCAGGAAAAGCTGGAAAAGAATGCAGAGCAAATCGCCGCCCTGGGCGCCGAGCTGCATGACCGGCTGGGCACCTTCGCCGATCATCTGGGCCGCGTCGGCTCGGGCCTGAAGACCGCGACGGGCAATTACAACAAGGCCGTCGCCTCTTTAGAAGGCCGGGTGATGGTCTCCGCGCGCAAGATGGCGGACCTTAACGGTCAAACCAAAGCGCTCGACGCCCCGGCCCAGGTGGATGAAACGCCCCGCGCGATATCCGGGCCGGAAGCGGCGGAGTAAAGAGCTGTCCTCCCCTGCTTGCGGGGGAGATGGTCCGGAACGGACCGGAGGGGGCTCGCAGCGCTGCCAAGCCCCCCTCGTCCCTTCGGGACACTCCCCCCGCAAGCAGGGGGAGACACCATGAAACTAGCCTTGTTGTGGCGCTCCCAACGCTTTTCCCTTGAAAACCACGCCCGCAAAGCCGGGGCCTTTGTCCGCATGATGCGCCAAGCTCTGAACAAGGTCCCGGATCTTCGCTGCGCTCGTCCGGGATTTCAGCAGTCTCTCACCCCCAATCTTGAACCCAACGCCCCGCTCGACTACCTAATCTCCCATGGCCGTACGCGACATCCTCACCGTTCCCGACCCGCGCTTGAAGCTGGTGTCCAAACCCGTCGAGGGCGTGGATGACGACTTGCGCGCGCTGATGGATGACATGGTGGAGACCATGTATGAGGCCGACGGCATCGGCCTCGCCGCCATTCAGGTGGGCGTGGATAAGCGCGTCATCGTCATGGACCTTTCCGACGACCGCAACGATCCCAAATACTATGTCAATCCGGTGATCACCCCGCTGACCGAAGACCTCAAGCCTTACCAAGAAGGCTGCCTGTCGGTGCCGGACGTGTTCGACGATGTCGAGCGCCCCGCCAAGGTGAAGCTGGAATATCTCGACTATGACGGGGAAGCCCGCGAGGAGATCGCGGAGGATTTGTTCGCGGTCTGCATCCAGCATGAGATGGACCATCTCGAAGGCGTCGTCTTCATCGATTATCTCTCCAAGCTGAAGCGCGACCGGGCTGTCAAAAAGGTCCAGAAGCTGGTCCGCCACCGCGCGGCCGCTGAGTAATCGCCGCGCGCGGCTGTAACTAACTAACATCTTTCATCTTCATGCAGATCGACTAGCCTGCCGCCCTTACTGAGTTTGGGGAGGCTCATGCGTTTCTTTTGTCTTGCCGCCGCGAGTGTCGGGCTCGCCGCTTGCGCACCCGCAGACGCGCCCGCACCCGATCTGATGGACGCCCTCACCGCGCTCTGCGGCCAGTCCTTTGAGGGCCGGGTCACCTCGGATGATCCGCGCGACGCCGATTTCGCATCGCGAACCCTCGTCATGCATATCCGCGACTGCGAGCCGGATGTGGTGCGTGTGCCCTTCCATGTGGGCGACGACCGCTCCCGCGTCTGGGTGTTCACCCGGATGGAGGATGGCGGAATCGAGCTGAAGCATAACCACCGCCATGAAGACGGCGAGCAAGACAGCTTGTCCTGGTATGGCGGGCGCACGATCGGGGCGGCGGTCGGAACCGCGCTGGATTTCCCCGCCGACCAATTCTCCAAGGACTTGTTCGAGCGCGAAGACATTCCCGACTCCATGGCGAACACCTGGTCGGTCAGCGTCAGCGAGACAGCCTATGTCTACGAGCTCAACCGCCCGAACCGTCATTTCCGCGCCGAGTTTGATTTAACCCGTCTAGTTGAAACGCCGCCGCCCGCCTGGGGCGATGAAGACGTAAACGACTAAGGAAGACCGCCATGCGCCTCACCCTGTCCGCCTTCGCAGGCGTGTCCGCCCTGACCCTTCTTGCCGCCTGCGGCGCGCCCGAGAGCGCTGCGCCCGCAACCCCGGCGCCGGAGGCGGCCGCCACCCCAGCCGATCGCGTCTTCACCGGCGGGCCGATCTATACCGGGCAGGAAGGCCCCGCGATGGCGGAGCTGGTCGCGGTTGAGGACGGGCGGATCGTCTATGTCGGCGATGAAGCAGGGGCGGGCGCTTTTGTGGGCCCGGGCACCGAAATCGTCGACCTTGCCGGAGCCACGATGTTTCCGGGCTTCACCGACAGCCATGTCCATGTCATCGGCGTGGGTTCGCGCGAGCGCAATCTCAATCTGGAAGACGTCGCCTCCATCGCCGAGCTGCAAGCGGCGGTGGCCGGCGCGGCGGCGGATGAAACCGCCTCCATCATCGCCGGGCGCGGCTGGATCGAAACCCATTGGCCGGAAGGCCGCTTTCCCACCGCCGCCGATCTCGACGCGGTGGAGGCCGAGCGCCCGGTGGTGCTGATCCGCGCGGACGGCCACGCCCTGGTGGCCAACACGGCGGCGATGAATGCGGCCGGCATCACCGACGAAACGCCGGACCCGGACGGCGGCGCCATCCGGCGCGATGAGACCGGCGCCGCCACCGGCATGATCATCGACACCGCCATGGCGCCCTTTGCGGCGCTGAGCCCGGAGCCGACGCGCGAGGAACGAAAATATCTCTACGAGCTGGGCGCGAATGTGCTCGCCGCCTCCGGCTGGACCAGCGTGCATGATATGAGCGTGGATTACTCTGACGTGGACTTGATGGCCGAGCTCGCCGAGGAAGGCCGCTTCGCGATCCGCACCATGGTCTACGCCAATCCGGAAGATTATGACGCCGTCGCCGCCGCTGCCCCGCGCATCGAGGGCGAGGGCCGGGTCATCGCCCGGGGCGTGAAATTCTACATGGACGGCGCGCTCGGCTCGCGCGGCGCGGCGCTTTTGGCGCCCTATGACGACGCGCCGGACAATTCCGGGCTGTTCCTGTCCACCCAGCCCAATTCCGAAGCCATGATGCGCGACGCGCTGGCGGACGGGGTTCAGCTGGCGGTCCACGCCATCGGCGATGCGGGCAATCAGCGCTTGCTCAACTGGATGGAAGCCAGCTTCGCGGCGGTGCCTGACGCCGACCGCACGGTCGCCGAGCCGCGCTGGCGGGTGGAGCATGCCCAGGTCCTGGCCCCGGTCGACATCCCCCGCTTTGGCGAGATGAGCGTGATCGCCTCCATGCAGCCCAGCCACGCCATCGGCGACCTGCACTTCGCCCCCTCGCGCATCGGCTATCAGCGTCTGGAAGGCGCGTATGCCTGGCGCTCGCTGATCGAAACCGGCGCGATCATCGCCGGCGGCTCGGACGCGCCGGTGGAGCGCGGTGAAGCGCGGATTGAGTTTTACGCCGCCGCAGTGCGCCGTGATCTTAAC
Organism: uncultured Oceanicaulis sp.; assembly: GCA_964484345.1. GTDB lineage: Bacteria > Pseudomonadota > Alphaproteobacteria > Caulobacterales > Maricaulaceae > Oceanicaulis. The sequence goes on from CAZAGE010000029.1 coordinate 27,695, forward strand.
GGCTATGCCGGCGAGGGCTGGAATCTTGATCAGGCGCTGGACCGGGAGACGGCGCTGAAGCTGTTCACAATCTGGCCGGCCTACGCCAGCTTCCGCGAGGACGAGCTGGGTACGATCGAGGTCGGCAAGATCGCCGACTTCTCCGTGTTCGACCGCGATCTGATGACCGTGCCGGACCTGGAGCTGCGCGACGCCCGCCCGGTGATGACCGTGGTCGACGGCGAGGTGGTCTGGCGCGCGGAAGGCTAGCGCCCCTCCGGCACTCGGACCTGATAGCGCTCCAGTGCGCGAAGCGCCGGCGGATAATCCGGCTGGATCGCGAGAGCGGCCTGCAAATCCTGATAGGCGGCTTGATAATCGCCTGCCCGTTCCCAAAGCAGCGCGCGGTTCACATAGGCGGCCTGCGGCTGACGGGGCCCGAGCGCGATGGCGCGGTTCAGGTCGGCGAGCGCCAGGTCATCCTGCCCCAGCTGCGCCTGCGCGGTGCTGCGGTTGAGATAAAGCTCCGCCAGGTCCGGCGACAACGCCTCCGCCTGGTCATAGGCCGCAATCGCCTCAGCGGTCTGGCCGCGCTTGCGCAGGACGATGCCGTAATTCACCCAGCTCGCCGCGCGATCCGCCCGGGTCATCTGCCGGTCCTCCACCGCCAGGCGGCACGCCTCGACATCGTCCAGCGTTGCGACCGGCGCGCGCGCGGCGGCGAAGCAGTCCGACGCCGGGGTTTCGCCCAACACCAGGGCGGGTTGGGTGGCGGCGTTCCAGAGCGCCACCGCGCTCAGGCCAATGAGCCAGGACATGGGCCCTCTCCTTCACTGCGCAGACTAGCACAGAAAGTTTTTTCGATCCGCCGCATCCAATTCCGGTCCGGCGCGCATCAAGAGGGGTAAAACCGATAAAGACGGATCCTCCCCATGCCCATCGCCTCCCTCTTCGCCGCCGCCCTCCTCTCCCCCGCTCTCAGCGCCGACATTCAGCTCGGCGGGGATGAAGCGGCCAACGCCGCCGCCTTCGCCAGCCAGTGTGAGAGCGTTGATCGCCGGGTGCTCGACCCGGCCGATTTGCCGATCGCGCAAGACAGCCATGTTCAGGTTGATTGCATGGGCTACGCCTATCTCGGCGCGCCGCGCTTGGCGGAATTCGTGTTCGCCGACGGGCGGCTCAGCCATGTCTGGGTGCTGATCGAGGACAGCGAACTGCCCGCTCTGCAAACCGCGTTCGAACAGGCCTATGGCGCCGCCAGCGTCGACACGCCCGGCTTCGCCGCCTTTTATCAGGCCCGAGGCGCAGTGCGGCGCGACATCCCCGAAGCGCTGTTTTACGCCGAGCATGTCGCGCCGATGTTCGAGGCCTGGTTCTCCGGCCCGCAATAGCGCTTAGTCCTCAGCCCGCTCCGGCCGGGCCTGGGCGCCGGCGAGAATGCCGCCATCCAGGTGGATATCGCTGCCGGTCATATAGCTGGACTTGTCGCTGGCCAGGAACACCGCGGCGTCTGCAACTTCGTCCGCGCGTCCGAAACGCCCCAGCGGAATGCCGGCTTCAACCCCGGCGATGGCGGCCTCGCGCGCTTCGCCCGTGCCCAACATGGCGTCCCACATCGGCGTCATGATCGCGGCGGGCAAAATGGCGTTGCAGCGGATCGGATAGCCTTGCTCCGCGCAGTACAGCGCGACTGAACGTGTGTGGTTGAGCAGGGCGGCTTTTGACGCCGCATAGGCGGCCGCCGCCGGAATGCCCACCACGCCGGAGCGGGAGGACAGATTGATGATCGAGCCGGCGGGCCGCTCCTTCATCAAGCGAATCGCCGAGCGGCAGCCCAGCGCCGCGCCCTCGACATTCACCGCCTGAACCGTGCGCCAGCTCTCCAAATCGAAATGCTCAGGGTCATGGGGACCGGGCGTCTCCGAAAGACCGATGATCCCGGCATTGTTGACCAGGATGTCCAGCCCGCCAAAGCGCTCGCGCACCACGGCCTCCGCCGCTGTCCAGTGGTCGGGCTCGCGCACGTCGAGCTCAAGCGCACGCGCGTGATCGCCGAGCTGCTCGGCCAGCGCCCCGACCGTCTCAGTGTCGATATCGGTGATGAAGACAAACGCGCCCTCGCGCACGAAGGCCTCAGCGATGGCCGCGCCAATGCCCTTAGCGGCGCCGGTGACCAGAGCAATCTTATTCTCAAGTGATTTCATGGAGTTGTCCTTGAGTTAGACAGAACTCGCCAACACGCAAGCAGGTCGGCCCAAGGGCCGGCGCAGGGGTCTAACGGGACATGTTCACGGGCAGGGCCCTCCTCCATTAAGGCTTTGTCTTTCGCCTCTGGAGTCCGGGCACGTCAAGCGGCGAAAACAAAAACGCCCCGGCGGATGCGCGCCGGGGCGTTTGTCTGTTTCGGCCGAAGCGAAAGCCTTAGGAGGCTTTTTGCTCCTCGACCGGGTCGCGCAGCACATAGCCGCGGCCCCAGACGGTTTCGATGTGGTTGTCGCCGCCGGTCGCCGCAGAGAGCTTTTTGCGGAGCTTACAGATGAAGACGTCGATGATCTTCAGCTCCGGCTCGTCCATGCCGCCATAAAGATGGTTGAGGAACATTTCTTTGGTGAGCGTCGTGCCCTTGCGCAGGGAGAGCAGCTCAAGCATTTGATATTCTTTGCCGGTGAGGTGAACCCGCTGGGTGTTCACTTCGACGGTCTTGGCGTCGAGATTCACCGCGATGTCGCCGGTCTTGATGATTGACTGGCTGTGACCTTTCGAGCGGCGCACCACGGCGTGGATGCGCGCGATCATCTCTTCCTTGTGGAAGGGTTTGGTCATGTAGTCGTCAGCGCCGGAGCCCAGGCCGCGAACCTTATTATCAATGTCGGCATTGCCCGACAGGATCAGGATCGGCGTGTCCACCTTCGCCACGCGCAGGGTTTTGAGCACGTCAAAGCCTGGCATGTCGGGAAGGTTTAGATCGAGCAGGATGATGTCGTAATCATACAGCTTGCCCAGATCGACGCCTTCTTCACCGTAATCGGTGACGTAAACGTTGAAGCCTTCGGATTTGAGCATCAGCTCGATGCCCTGCGCCGTGGCGCGATCGTCTTCGATCAACAGAACCCGCATCGGTTCCCCCTTTAGAGGTGCTGGAGTTGCGAATCACTCGCGCCGTCCAATGCACCTAGCGTTAACCTTATTCGCACTGTGTGGCGACAACCCCTACCGGGAAGTTAACGACTGTTTGACTCCAAGGGTGGAATCGAGTCCGCAAACGTTGAGAATCGCTATGCAGGCTTGAATCTCAGGCAGTTAAGAAAACTGCTACTCCGCCGCATTAATCAGCGCGGGGCCGAGCGCCGCCAAAAGCGGCCCGAACTTATCCCCAGTTTCCTCCAGACGGCCGTCATAGAGAATCCGGTCTTCATAGCCGCTGATCCAGAGCGCGTCCGGGTTGCGGCGGGCGATCACGAGATCGCTCTGACGGGTCTCATACGGGGTGCGGTGCAGGCGGAAAATCACCAGCCCGTCCGCCAGCGCGTCGCCCAGCGGACCGCCCAGAGCAGCGAGGCGCTCATCGCCCTCGATGACGCTGACCAGCTCCATCTTGCCGGCTTCGGTCGACAGCGCGAAACGGGAGCGCTCGATGCCCGACAGGCCGTGCTGGCTTTCGGAGTGGATTTTCCAGGCCTCTTCCACCGGAACCGCAAAGGCGCGGAAGCCCTCAATCTCGCGGCATTGGAAGAAGTAGTGATTATTCACGCCCATGCGCTTTAATTCCTGCTGCATGATGCGCAGGACGTCGGCGTTGTCGTTGACCTGATCGATGATCGGCGTCTGGTTCTCCAGCGTCACGAAAGGACGCGAGCGCAGGCGCTGAGCGGCGCTCTCCACCAGGTGGTTGCGCATGAAGCGGCCATGCTCGTCGCGCACCCATTCCCCGTCTTCGGTGACGTGCAGAAACTCGTCCGGGTGGGTGAAGTGCACCATGAAGGCCACCAGCACGTGCGGATGCAGCTCATGGAAGAGGTCGAGCATCTCAAAGAAATTGTCGTCGAAGCGCTCGGGGAAGAAGGCCATCTCCTTGGTGCCGATCCGGATGACTTCCAGTCCGGCTTCGGCCAGCGCGTTGAGATAATCAAACAGATTTCGGTTCGACAGCACCATCGGGTCGCCGCCCGACAGCAATGCTTCGCGGATACGCGGCTTTTCGGTGATCTCGCCGGTTTCGACCTTGGCGTTGTGATCTTTGATGTAATCGGTGATCTCGCGGATCGAGGCGGTGTCCTTCTCCGTCTTGCCGGTTAGGAAGTCCGAGCGATAGCAATAGCGGCACCAGCTCGAGCAGGTGCGCACCACGTAGATCAGGCACAGCTCGTACTTATGCAAAAGGCCCGGAACCGGGCTGTAGCGCAGCTGGTTGGACGGATCTTTCTCGCCGGAAAGGTCCTCCATCTCTTCGGGACGCGCCTTGATCAGATTGCGCACGGCGGTCGAGCGCTTGGCGAGATCGAGATAATAGCCGGTCGCGCGTGGCGGCAGGCGGTCGGACACGCCGGCCTTTTCCAGCTCGTCGAGCTCGTCCACCGAGTAGACAGCCGCCCCGCCCTCTTCGACATATTTCCTGTATCGGGCGATATCATGCACAACGTAACGATTAAACTTCGTCTCAGAGATTTGGCCGTAGACATTGTCCTTGTGGCGGCGCGTGAGCGCCTTTTCCTTCGGACGCGAGCCGGCGATGGATTCAGGTTTGTGATCAAGGGGCATGGCTTGTCCTCGTCGGCCTTAAGGGTCGGCGTTGGCTTAAGCGCCAGATATTCAAATACAAAACCGTCGCAAAGCAGCGATATCGCGCGCCGGTTCGACTTCGTGGCAGGCGCCCCCGAGCCTGGGAGCGTGTCCTTGTCACCTCGAGCGGTCCGGCCGGGTCAGCGGCGGAGCGGGGCGACAGCGCCTGAATTAGGCGATCAGAAGGCATTTGGCCACAGTCCGGCGCCATTTTTATGGCGGCGGTCATCCCTGATTTGCGGCGCCTGTCGTTTACGTGGCTGAAACCGCATTGGGGTTAAGGTGTGATTCTCTCGGCGCAAAAGACGCCGTAGCAACGCGAGAATTGCGGTGGACAGGCTGATCGAACGGGTCTCGGCGACGACGACCCTCAGCTATACGGGGCGCATCAGCGCAGTGAACGGCCTGCTTGTTGAAGCCCAGGGCCCGAAACCGGCATTGACCCTGGGCGCAAGCGCCCGCCTCGACGCCGGCCCCGGCGCGCAAGGCTCCGACTTAGAGATCGTTGGGTTTCGCGGCGACACCGCCTTGATGATGGCTTATGGCGATCTCTCCGGCGTGCGTCCTGGCGCCATCGCGCAGTTTGATCCGGACGGCTCGGTGATGCGCCCGTGCAGAGCCTGGCTCGGTCGAGTGATCGACAGCTTCGGCCGCGCCCGCGATGGCGGCGGCGTCCTGCCGGAAGGCGAACGCCCCTACCCGCTTAAGGGCCGCGCGCCCTGCGCCCACGCGCGCCAGAGGCTTGGCGAGCGTATGGATCTCGGCGTTCGCGCGCTCAACACCTTCGTGCCGATGCGCCGCGGCCAGCGGCTGGGCATTTTCGCCGGCTCCGGCGTCGGCAAATCGGTTTTGATGTCCATGCTCGCGCGCGGCGCAGAGGCGGATGTCATCGTCATCGGCTTGATCGGCGAACGCGGCCGCGAAGCGCGCGAATTCGTTGAAGACACGTTGGGCCCTGAAGGCCGGGCGCGCTCGGTGGTGATCACCGAAACCAGCGACGCCCCTGCCCTCGCCCGCCGCCGCGCCGCCTATGCGACGCTGACCGTGGCGGAGTATTTCCGCGACCAGGGCCTGAATGTGCTGTGCCTGATGGATTCGGTGACGCGCTTCGCCCTCGCCCAGCGCGAGATCGGCCTGGCCGCCGGCGAACCGCCCACCACGCGGGGTTACACGCCGTCCGTCTTTGCGGAACTGCCCGCCTTGCTCGAGCGCGCCGGTCCTGGACCGGAAGGCGCCGGCTCGATCACCGGCCTGTTCACGGTTTTGGTGGACGGCGATGATCATAACGAACCGATCGCGGACGCGGTGCGCGGCATTCTGGACGGCCATGTGGTCATGAGCCGGTCCATCGCCGAGCGCGGCCGATATCCGGCGATCGACGTTCTCAAATCAATTTCGCGCACTGCGCCAGAGGTTTACGCGCCCGAAGAGGCGCCTTTGGCGAAACAGGCGCGCGCCCTCCTGGCGACCTATGCCGACATGGAGGAACTGATCCGACTGGGCGCTTATGCCCAGGGGACGAGCCCGGAGGTGGACCGGGCGATAGCGGTCAACGAGCCGCTGGAACAATTCCTAGGCCAGGGCAAAGACGAAGCCGGCTCGATCGAGCAGAGCTTTGCAACCCTGTCCGGGATTTTGGGTGGAGAATAAAGGGGTAGATCATGGCGAACAGATCCCATGCCCCCTTGATCCGGCTTGCCCGGTTCAAGGTGGAAGAACTTCAAAAACAGATGGCCGAGATTGAGCGCGCCCGCGCTTCGATCGGCGGTCAGATCGCGCGCTTGGAACAAAGCGTGCCGGAGGAACAGGCCGTCGCCGCCGAAGACAAGGACGGCTATCTGGCCTATGGCAGCTATGCCCGCTCGGTCATTCAGCGCAAAGACAACCTGCGCGCTTCGCTCGACGAAGTGGCCGGCCAGGCCGACGCCCTGCGCAGCCGTCTGGAAGACGCTTTCGCCGAGCTGAAGAAGTATGAGCTCCTGGAAGAGCGCCGCCTGGCGCGCATCCAGGACAGCTTGCGCGCGGCAGAACAAGCGGAAATGGACGAGATCGCGGGCCAGATGCGGCGCGCGGCGCATTAACCAAAATACGCATCACTGAGTGTGGCCGGGCTGCGACATCGCGTAACAGGCGATGTCGCAGAGCCCGGTTTCGGCTTGATTTCAAATGTAACCAAACGCTTAATACCGCCCATGCATCGGGCGGGGGGCCCGGCTTGGGCGGTTGGTATGACCGGGACACGAAAGCTTGAAGTTTCGCTGGCGGCGTTGATCGCGGGGACAGGTATGTTCGCCGCTTTTGCGCCTGGCGCCAGCTCGACCGACCGCGGCGTTTATCGGCCGCCGGCGCTAAACGCGCCTGCGCCGACCTTTAACGCCAGCGATTTCGCCGACCTTGAGCTGTCAACCGCGTCCCGCGCGGTCGCGGCGCAAGTGATGAGCCGGGAAGCGCAAGCGACTCGCTTCACCCGCACCGCGCCCCCGCGTCAAACCCTGACGCCCCCTGCCGGATTGCGCATAGAGCCGCGGGCCGCCGCGCCATCCGGCGCCGCCTGGGCGGGCCGGGCGGTCGGCCTTGAAATCACCGCCGCACCGCGGGACTCCAAGGAAAGACGATGGTGGGTTGTCGGCGGCGCCGGCCGGGAAAGCTATGCCGTCGCGCCTGCGGGCCTTCGCGAGTTCACCGTCGCACCGGTCAGCGCCGAAACGACCATCGGGGACGCGCACCTGGGCGTCGCTTTCGCAGTCAACGACAAAGCCTACGCGTCCATCGGCTATGTGCGGGAAAACCGCAAATACAGCCTCGGCGCTGAAGATTGGGAAGAAGACGAACACTATATCGGCATCGGCGTGCAGGCGCGCTGGTAGCGCTCCGCGCGCCCGCACGATCCGAAAGAATGGCCCGCCGGGTCATGAAAGGAAAAAGGCGCACCCAAAGGGAGCGCCTTTTGTTTTGGCCTTTGTCAGGACCAAACCCTGATCAAGCCGCGGCGTCGTCTTCCGATGACGCAGCGCCGCCCTCATCTTCGGCCGCCTGCAAAGCGGCTTCGGCGTCAGGATCCGGCGACCGGCGCGCGCGGCGGCGCGGCTTGGCCTCGACGTCGCCCTCGCCCGCCTCGTCGGCGTCGGCGCGGCGGCGGCTACGGCCACGGCGCGGCGCATCGGCGTCGCTCTCGCCAGCCTCGGCCTGAGCGGCCGGCGCATCCTCGCCCGCGTCCGGGTTCACCACCTGCAGCGGATCCTCGCCGGCGCTCGGCTGTGGCGTGTCTTCATCCCGGCGGCGGCCACGGTTGCGGCGATTGCGGCTGCGCCCTTCGCCATCGCCCTGGGCGGCGTCCGCGCCGTCCGGCGCTCCGCCCTGGCTGCGATCCCCCTGGTCTTGGCGGCGGCCGCGGCCGTCTTCGCCGTCGGCCTCGTCGCGCTTGGGCTGATTGGCCTGCTGGGTCTGGACGATGCGCAGATAGTGCTCGGCGTGCTGAAAGTAGTTTTCAGCCATCACCCGGTCGCCCGACGACGTCGCATCGCGCGCCAGCTGCATGTATTTGTCGTAGATATGAGCTGCATTACCCCGGATTTTGACGTCCGGACCGTTGCTCTCAAAATTTCGATTATTGTTGCTTCCGGGCTTACGCCCGCGTCCGCGTTGCCGCTTCATGTCAGAAACCTGATCTTCTTTATCTTGGCGAGATTCGCTCGGTCCATCGTCTGGCGGCGCATGTCGCCACGCATTTGCGCGGCGGCGCCTCAGGTCGAGCAAAGCCATCGGACAATCCGATCACATGCTCGACAAGGTTAGGGCCAGTGTGTCAGGTGCGGTCGCTTCGCAAATACTCGGGGCAGCCCCTGTCCCGGTCTGCGCCGCAGCTCTGTCAGGTGCAAACTAGACCTTTCCGCCCCGTCCTTCCAAGCGTTTTTTCATGGGCCCGGCTTATTCGGTGAACCGACACACCAGGGCGCGGTCATGGCCGGCGAGATCCTGGCGCACCTCCGCCCGCCCGTCCGCCGCGTCCGCAAGCGCCAAAGCCGCCGCCCCTTGATCATAGCCGATCTCAAAAACCGCGACGCCGCCCGGACTTAGCAAGCGCCGCGCTTCCGCCAACAAATGCGGATAAGGATCCAGCCCGTCCGTCCCGCCATCCAGCGCCAGATGCGGCTCGAAGCGGTGAACCTCCGGCTCCAGCGTTTCGATCACAGCGCTGGCGATATAAGGCGGGTTCGACACCACCAGATCAAACGCCGGTTCAAGACCGTCGGCCCAGCGCGTGCGCACGAAGTTTATCCGATCGGCAAGCCCGCACCGCCCGGCGTTTACTTCCGCCACCGCCAGCGCCGCCTCCGACAGGTCTGTGGCGACGGCGCATGCGTTCGGCCGCTCGCTCAGCAAAGCCAGGGCGATTGCGCCGGAACCGGTCCCGATATCAAGAATGCGCGAGGGCGCTGTCTTGTCCGGGACCGCCGACAGGGCCGCTTCCACGATGATTTCGGTATCCGCCCGGGGGGTGAGCACATCGGCGGTCACCGCAAGGTCCAGCGTCCAGAATCCAACGACGCCGAGAATATGGGAGAGCGGTTCGCGGCTGACCCGCCGTGCAATGAGGGCGTTGAAGCGCGCGGCTTCTTCAGCGGGCTGGCGCTCGTTGAGGCTGGCGATCACTCCGGCGCGAGACAGGGTGGAGGCATGCTCCAGCAAGCGGCGGGCGTCGTCTGCGGCGTCTTCGATACCAGCGGCTTTGAGGGCGGCGGTCGCCGCGCGCAGCGCCTCGGCGCGGGTCATGGCGGCTTACGCCTCCTCCATGGCGGCGAGCTTGGCCGCCTGGTCTTCCGCCAAAAGCGCGTCAATCACCTCGTCCAGGGCTTCGCCGGCGAGGATTTCGTCGAGCTTATAGAGCGTCAGATTGATCCGGTGATCGCTGACCCGGCCCTGGGGAAAGTTATAGGTGCGGATGCGCTCCGAGCGGTCGCCGGAGCCGACCTGGCCTTTGCGCTCGGCCGCGCGCGCTGCGTCTTTCTCGGCGCGCTCTTTTTCATATAGCCGGGCTTTGAGGACCTGCATGGCGATGGCGCGGTTCTGGTGCTGGGACTTTTCCGAGCTGACCACCATGATGCCGGTGGGCAGGTGGGTCATGCGCACGGCGGATTCAGTCTTGTTGACGTGCTGACCGCCCGCACCCGAAGCGCGCATGGTGTCGACGCGGATATCTTCCTCGCGGATCTCGATATCGACATCTTCCGGTTCCGGCAGCACGGCGACGGTGGCGGCCGAGGTGTGGATGCGCCCGCCGCTCTCGGTGACCGGCACGCGCTGAACCCGGTGCACGCCGGATTCAAACTTCATCTGTCCGAACACGCCCTTTCCCGAAACGCTGGCGACTATTTCCTTATAGCCGCCGACTTCCGCCTCGCTGGCTTCCACCACCGAGACCGACCAGCCCTGCTTGGAGGCGTAGCGCTCATACATGCGGAACAAGTCGCCGGCGAACAGCGCAGCTTCGTCGCCGCCGGTGCCCGCGCGGATCTCCAGCATGATGGAGGCTTCGTCGTCCTTGTCCTTGGGCAGCAGGAGAAGCTGCAGCTCGCGCTCCAGCTCAGGAACCTGCTTCTTCAACTCGACGCGCTCTTCCTCAGCCAGCGCGACCATGTCGGAGTCCGAACCGTCCTCGATGATCGCTTCGGCATCAGCCAGATCGGCGCGCGCGGTTTTCAGCTCCCGCGCCTTGTCGGCGACGGTCTTCAACTCGGCATGCTCTTTGGACAGCGCGACGATTTCGTCGGCCTCGGCGGCCGCGCCGAGGCGGGCTTCCACCTGGTCGAAACGGTCAATCACCTGATCGAGTTTGGCGTTTTGAATGCTCATAGCGTGACTGTTACGACGGCGCGGCCAGGATGCAAAGCGGTGGAGGCGTCAGCGCCCTAAACCTGCGAGCGTTCCAGGCTGGCGATCATGCCGGGAAATTCATAGGCCTCGATGGCGGACAGCACTGCATCGGGCGTTTCGCCTTCCAGCAGCATGTCGCGGTGGCGGCCTTCCACGAAGCCCTCATCGCGCATGTGATCAAGGAAGCCGGTGAGCTTGGCCCAGTAGCCATTCATATTGAGCAGGGCGACAGGCTTTTTGTGCCGGCCCAGCTGGGACCAGGTCCACACTTCGAACAATTCCTCCAACGTGCCCAGCCCGCCCGGCATCGCGATGAAGGCGTCGGCATGATCCGCCATCATCAGCTTTCGCTCATGCATGGATTTAACGATATGCATGTCCTGAACGCGGGGATGGGCGATCTCCTTGTGGTGCAGGAAATCGGGAATGACGCCGGTGACTTCGCCGCCCGCATCGATGCAAGCATCGGCGACAACGCCCATCAGGCCCACCTGACCGCCCCCATAAACCAGGCGCAAGCCGCGCTCGGCCAGGGTGCGGCCCATCGCCTTGGCCGCGTCGGTGTAAATCGGATCGGTTCCAAAATTGGAGCCGCAATAAACGCAAACAGAGTTTAGTTTCATGCCGCCCGGTCTAATCGATCCAGCCGAAATGCCAAGCCTTAGGGCTCAGCGTGCCGGTGTTTGATAGCGCACAAAGTGAAGATAAAGCCCGTCCGGCGGGGCCACCGGGCCGCAGCGCGTGCGGTCGGCCGCGTCGAGCGCGGCCTTGAAGTCCGCCGGGCTCCATTTGCCTAAACCCACCTCCACCAGCGAGCCGACGATGGAGCGGACCTGGCGATGCAAGAAGCTGATCGCCTGAACCCGCACCTCCACCTCCCCGCCGGGATGGCTGGAGACCGAGATGGCGTCCAAGGACTTCACTGGGCTGTCGGCCTGGCACTGGGCGTCGCGAAAGGTGGTGAAGTCGTGCGTGCCCACCAGGTGCTGAGCGGCTGCGTGCATGGCCTCAGCGTCGAGCGCCTTGGGCACGCGCCAAGCCCGGCCTTTGTCCAGCGCCAACGGCGCGCGGCGCGCGATGATGCGGTAGATATAGCCGCGCTTGGTGGCGCTGAAACGGGCGTGGAAATCCTCGCCCACCCGCTCAGCCTCGACCACCGCCACCGGGGCGGGCTTGAGGTGATGGTTGAGCGCATCGCGCACCGTGTCGGCGGGCAGATCCTTCTCCAGATCGAGATGCGCCACCTGGCCGAGGGCATGAACGCCGCTGTCGGTGCGGCCCGCGCCATAAATATCGCTCGCCTCAGGATCAAGCTTGCGCGCCGCGGCTTCCAGCGCCGCCTGCACGCTGGGGCCGTTGTCCTGGCGCTGCCAGCCCACGAAGGGGCCGCCGTCATATTCAAGGGTGAGCTTATAGCGGGGCATGGGCGGCGCTATCGCGCGCAGCCCGGTCCCCGTCAAGCCTGCGCGCCGAGCAGCAAAGGCTGTCCGCAAGCCTCGCAGACCCGGTCCGTCGGCTCAGACTCGGCCTCGCTTGCTCGCCCGTCCAGCCGCGATTGAAGCGCGGCCATCGGAAAGGCGGGGCCGGGATCGCGCTTGCGCCGAGGCGCGATATCGTCATGGCCGAGCACGGCTTCGAACCTGTATGCCGCCTGCAGCGCGGCGGCGACCTCCATCAAGGCGTTCAGCTGAGCTTCGGGATAGGCGTGCCAGCCGCTGGGGTCGGCGGCCGGCGTATCATGTTTGTGGCGGGCGACGACCACCGCGTCATCGGCGAAATGACCGCCGAACCAGGCGGCCCAGCCGCCCGCCGCCCTGCGGGTCAGCTCACCGGCATTGTCCAGCTCAATCCCGATGGAATGGCTGTTGAGGCCCACGACACTGCCCGAGCGCGACTGCCCAGCATGCCAGGCTTTTTTGTCGAACGGGACCATCTGGACGATCTTTCCGTCCCGGCCGATCACCAGATGGGCCGAGGCGGATGCGTCCGGGTTCTTAAACCAGCGCACCGTGCTCTCCAGGCTGCGTCCGGCCGTATAGTGGATGATCAAAAAGCGCGGCGTGATCGGTCCGGACCGATTGGGCGTCGGTTCAAAGCGGACCGGTGCACCCTGATCGTCGTAAAGGCGGTGATTGACGACGCGCATGAACGCCCTCCGCATAACTCATAAGCGGAAAGGCTATCACG
>CAZAGE010000030.1:0-39842 GCA_964484345.1 uncultured Oceanicaulis sp.
CTGAGACCTCTGCCTTCGGAGGGCAGCGCTCTATCCAGCTGAGCTATGGGTGCTTAGACCTTCGCCTCTTACAGGGCTTGGGCTTGGTATTCAATCGCTCCGACCGTCTGCTCGTCAGTGCAGCGTCTCCTCCAGCGTCCAGCCGATCGGGCTGCCTGGCGGGACCGGGGCGGAGGGCGGGCTGACGCTGTCGCCGCGGTCGAGACGCTCAAGCCCGCCGGTGATGGTCGACGCCAACCAGCGCTGGTGCGGGCTTTGGGCGCGTGTGAACATGCCCGTGCGGGTCTCGGCGATCCCTTCAAGGCGCAGCCTAGCCGGCCCGGCGACGCGCGGGGCAGCGTGCTCCACCAGGTGCAAGAGCTGGGCGACATATTCGATCTGTACGCCTTCGCGCAGCGGTGTCAGGCGCGCGGCGTCCTGGGCGGGTGGGGTGAAGATGGCGCGCTCGGCGGTGTCGAACACCTCCTCCAGGCTCAACTGCTCGGCGTCGACCGCCGACTGATCGGTGACCCGGGCGAGCTTGGCTGGCGCCAGCGCCGCCGCCAGGGTGATCCGCGCCGCCGAGCGCGCCGCATCGACCCGTGAAAACGCGGGCGCCGCGCTGGTGACGATGCGCTCGCGGCGCACCGCGGCGTCGTAATCCGTGTAGGGATTGGGCGCCATCAGCCGCGCAGCGCCGTCGGGCGTATCCAGGAAGGCGGGTTCAAGCGTCGCCAGCACGGTTGTCAGGGCGCGGCGCTGCTCGGCGGCCGGAATGATCGAAAAGCCTTCAACGGCGCCCCGATTGGTTTCATAGGCGAAGCGGCGCCCGCCGATCGCCTTGGCCGCCGCTTCGGTCTGGTAGCGGTGATAGAGATAAATCGGCGTGAAGGTCAGCCGCAGCTCGCTGAGCGGCCGGTCCTCACCCAACCGGTCCGCGCCGAAATCCGCCAGCGCCGCGCGGCGCACCGCCATCACCTCTTCCAGGTGGGCGACGGGATCTTCGCCATTGTCCCACAGGCTCGCTTCCGGAAAGGCGGCGCCGGGCCCCCGCGCGTGGGCGTCGGAGACATAGCGCAGGCCGTCTGTGCGCGCATCGGCGAGGATTTGCTCCAGCGCGGCGTCCTCATCGACCCCCTCGGGGAACTCTGAATAGAGCCAGGCGACCGACACCTTGTCCCAATCGCCGATGCCGACGTCATAGGCGTCGGAGAAATCCAGATCGCCTGTGTCCAGAAGCCGGATCAGCGGGTGGGGATAATCCATCACCGAGGCGCGGCCGTCCGCGCTGGCGGCGAAATTATGGGCCAGACCCAGCGTATGGCCCACCTCATGAGCGGAGAGCTGGCGCAGGCGGGCGAGGGACACCTGGATGGGATCGTCCGGCTCGCCGGTCCCGGTGCGCGCGGCGCCGCCCAGGCCTTCAAAAATCATCCGGTCCTGGCGCACGCGCTGGCTGCCCAGGATCACCGCGCCTTTGAGAATTTCACCCGTGCGCGGATCGGTGACCGAGGCGCCATAAGACCAGCCGCGGGTTTCGCGATGGACCCACTGAATGGTGTTGTAGCGCACATCCAGCGGGTGGGCGTCTTCAGGCAAGAGCTCGACCCGGTAGGCGTCTTCAAAGCCCGCGACCTCAAACGCTTCGGCCCACCATTGCGCGCCTTCGATCAAGGCTGTGCGCACGGGTTCCGGCGCGCCGCGGTCGACATAAAAGATGATCGGCTCGACCACAGGGCCGGAAGCGGCGGCTGGATCGACGCGCTGCAGGCGGTGACGCACCGCATAGCCCGCGCGCATCGGCTCATCGAGCGGGGCGGCGGTGTTGCGGAAGCTCGTCTCGAACCCGCCGGCGCGAATGTCCGAACGGCGCGGCGTGTAGCCGGGCTCGGGTAAAGCGACGAAGGAGTGATGCTGGACCAGGCTGACCGAACGCGGGTCAGGCGTGACGGAGCGGACCTCAGAGCCCGGTTCTGTGGCGGACAGCGTCAGGCGCGCGTCGATTTCGACATTGCGGGGAAAGGCCAGCGCCGTGTCCGCCAGGGCGGCGCTGCGGTCCGCGTCGAGCGAGAAGCTGCCTTCGCCCGCGCTGCGCAGCCGGCCGATGACGTCGATCCGGTCGGTGACCAGGAAGCTGGCCAAGTCGACCAGGACCTGACCGTCGTCGCCGGTGGCGGCGATATCGCCGGCCCAGATCACGGATTCCGCGAAGGACTGGTCGGTGGCCCTGCGCTCGTCTTCGCCGGCGCCGATGGCTCGAAAATCATGATTCTCGAAAATGAAGTGGACGCGGGCGCCGACGCGCTCGACCCGCAGGATATTACCGCCAATCCCGAAACCTCGATCCAGCCCGACCGGGTTGGAGCCAAGGCCCGCGGTCAGGCGGGCCGTGTAAATGTAACGGCCGAGCACCGCGCCGTCCGAGGCGGGAAAGGCGGCGTGCAGGGTCCCGGCTTCCGCATCGACATAAAGATCGAACACGCCTTCGCGCCGCTCCGCTGTCTCGGTCAGAGTCTCAAATGTCGGCTCATCTTGAGCCATGGCAGAAGGACAGGTCAGACAAGCTATCGCCGCGAAAAGTCCGATCGCCGCCCGTTTCAATGTTTGAATACTCATCGGCCCTTATCTCCCGCCCGTTTGTTGAAACGCTAGCAGCTTGATCCTGCTGCGTCATCGGCGAGCTGGAGAGGCTGCCAAGGTGGCCTCTTGCACGCGCCATGGCATCTTGCACGCTTTGTAAGCGGCTAAGAGGACGGCCCGAACAATGAGGGGAAGGGCTCCAGCGAGAAGATTTGCTCGACCGGCGCCTCGAAATAGGCCGACAGCTTCAGCGCCAGCTCCAAGGACGGGTTGTAGTCGCCGCGCTCGAGATAGCCGATGGTCTGGTAGTTCACGCCCAAAGCCTCTGCGAGCGCCTTGCGCGACAGGCCGCGCTCGGCCCGGAGCAGCGGAATGCGGTTATAGATTTTCACGCTCACGCCGGCTCCTCATCGTCGAGCGGCGTCAGCGTCCAGGCGAGATAGGCTTGCGGCGCAAGGGTCAGGACAAGCAGAACGAAGACCAGGCTGAGCAGGACCAGCGCAGGTTCGGACGGCAGAAAGGCGTCGACCAACTCGCCGCGAGCAAGCTCCAATAATGCCGCCCCGATCTGGAGCCCGACGAAAAACGAAAACACGCCGATGAATACTGCGAACGTCGCCGCGAAGGCCCGCTGGCGCTGCGTCGTCTGCAGCTCGTCAAGGCGCGGCAAAAAGAAGGGCCAAGCGCATCCGAACAGGCGCAAGATGTAGTCGCCCCGAAGATAAAGCACCACGGCCCCGACCGAGTAGACGGCGCCCGCCGCGATGAAGAGCGGTCCGGCGAAGCGTCCGGGGCCGCCCAACACGGCGTCGGCCATGGCAAGAGCCGCTAGGGCGAAGACCAGTGTCGTGAACACGCGGCCAGCCCAGAGGCTGGCGGATGTGGGGTTGGCGGCGGACATGAGGGGCTCCTGAATGGTGATGATGCTAAAGTAGCCTCAATCAGAGTATATGTCAAAATATCTGTTCTATATGTATAACATTTCATCTTGTCGCCTAGGTGTCGTTGGCCGAACTCCCTACGACCTTTGGGGTCATTGCGCGGCGGGTTGTCGCACCTTATGATTCAGTGATGGCGTTCATATCCCCACTCCCGGTCCTGCTTGTGGAAGACGATGAAGCGGATCAGCATTTGACCCGCCAAAGCCTGCAGCGCTTTCGCTCTTCGATCGAAATTCACACCGTCAGCTCGGTGCGCGCCGCTCAGGCTTTTTTGAGCGCAACGGGGCCGTTCGCCCAGGCCAAGCGGCCCGCCTGCATCATCCTCGATCTCACCTTGTCGGACGGGTCGGGCCGCGAGCTGATGGACTGGATGGCGCGCCATGACGATCTTGCGCGCTTGCCGGTGATCATTTTCAGCGGCCGCCATGAAGCTTTGCCGCATGAGAATATCGCCTGCCAGCTGGCCAAGCCGTCTGAGGTGTCCGGCTATGAGCAATTGCAAAATGGGCTGGGAGCCATCTTGTTCGCGGCGGCCGATGCCGGGCGCGGTCCGGCCAATGATAATTACTCCGGCTAGCTGTCGCTAATCGAAATCGAGCACGTCGCCGTCCGTCTCGCGACTGCGCGCGGTGTCGATGCCGGCGCCCATCGCCAGCCCCGCCCCTTCGCCTTCATTGGGCAGCGGGGTTTCGCGCACCTGGCTCATCACCCCGCGGTAGATCAGAAAGGGTCCGACCAGAACGAACGCCGCACCGATCGCCATCAAAACCCATCCGCCCGCGCTGACCGGTCGGATCTGCGCGAGCAGAACAACGCCGACGACAAGAACGGCGACCGCCAGAGTGAGGGCGAAAATGCGCGCTAAGAACCGAGCCATAGATTCAATCTAGCACGGCTTGGCGATCAGCGCGCGGCCTCGGCGTCAGCATGATAGGTGAGCGCCAGGAAGACGTCTTCCAGATCGGGCTCTTCGGTGCGCAAGTCCGCAATCCGCCCGCCGGTGGCGTGATAGGTCTCAATGAGCTGGGCGACCGAGGCTTCGCCGAACTTATAGGTGATCGCCAGCGATCCATCCTCGCGGATTTCCGCATCCTCGGACTCAAAACCGGCCGGCACGACGGACAGCGGCTCGACCGGATCAATGACCAGCGTCTTGGAATCGAGGCGCTTGAGCAGCGTCGCCTTGTCTTCGCAGGCCACCACCTCGCCATGGTTGACGATGGCGATCTGGTCGCACAGCTCCTGGGCTTCTTCCAGATAGTGGGTGGTCAAAACGATGGTGACGCCCTGATTATTGAGCTCCACCACATAGTCCCAGAGCTGGCGGCGCAGCTCGATATCCACCCCCGCGGTCGGCTCGTCGAGCACCAGGACGGGCGGGGAGTGCACCAGCGCTTTCGCCACCAGAAGACGGCGCTTCATCCCGCCGGAGAGCTGTCGCACATAAGCGTCGCGCTTATCGGTCAGGCCCACCGCTTCAAGCACTTCCATCGTCCGGCGCTCCGCTTTGGGCACGCCGTAAAAGCCGGCCATCAATTCCAGGGTCTCATAAGGCGTGAAGAACACGTCCATATTGATTTCCTGGGGCACCACGCCGATCCCGGCGCGGGCTTTGCGCGGGTCCTTGTCGATATCGACGCCCCAGATGCGCCCTGTGCCAGCTGACTTTTTCACCAGACCGGCGAAGATATTGATGAAGGTCGACTTGCCCGCCCCGTTCGGCCCCAACAGGCCGAAGATCGAGCCGCGCGGCACCTTCAGGTCGACGCCCTTGAGCGCGTGCTTCGCCGGGCTGGCGCCTTTGCCGGGATAGGTCTTCTCCAGCCCGATCGCTTCCAGCGCATAGTCCGGCGCCGCGGGGGCGGCGGAGGTCGGGGTGGGGTCGGCGGCCGTGTCAGGCATCCCGTCTGATCCTGATATCCTGAGCGAAAGCAGCAAAGAATTGACGGGCGCGCGGCACCCGCCTAGAGACGGACGAGACCCTAGCCGCGCCGGCCCTGTGCGTCCACGCCAGCGGCTGCGCCTGAGAACTCTGATCAACGGTCCCACCATGAGCTCTTCTTCGCCCAAGCCTGACACCATCGCCTTCCAGCCGCCCGAAACCATCGTGGTGGAGAAAAAGCGCGTCATGTGCGACGGCGGCGGCGGCGCGCTGGGCCATCCGCGGGTTTATCTGGAAATGGGTCAGGCCGACTTCGTCGAATGCCCCTATTGCGACCGCCGCTTCGTGCTGAAGGGCTCGGCTGCGGACGAAGAAGGCTCCTGAGCCGGTGTCCTCCCCTGCTTGCGGGGGAGGTGTCAGCGAAGCTGACGGAGGGGGCAGGGCGCCCCGGAAAGCCCCCCTCGACCCTTCGGGCCTCGGTCCGCTTCGCGGCCCAAGCCCCCGCAAGCGGGGGGGAGACACCTAAAGACCGCTTCTCATTGCCCCCCTCCTCAAACCTCGCTTAACTCCCCGGCCAAACGGGGAGAGACACTATGAGCGAGACCGCGACCGCCCGGCCGCGATCGAAGACGATCGGCCTGATCACCGGTGTCGTGCTGGCCGTCGGCCTGCAATTCCTTCCGGTTCCTGACGGTCTCAACCGGGAAGCCTGGTTGTTGGCCTCTTTGGCGCTGTTGATGGCGAGCTGGTGGGCGACGGAAGCGATCCCGATCGCGGCCACCGCGCTGATCCCGCTGGCGCTGTTTCCCTTCTTCGGCATCATCCCCATGGGCGCGGCGGCCGCGCCCTACGCCAGCCCGATCGTGATGCTGCTGTTGGGCGGTTTCATCGTCGCGTTGGCGATCGAGCGCTGGAATCTGCATGCCCGCATCGCGCTTAATGTCGTCGCCGCTTTCGGCTCGCGCCCCGCTTTGATGGTGCTCGGCTTCATGGCGGCGAGCGCCGTGTTGTCCATGTGGATTTCCAACACCGCCACCACGCTGATGATGATCCCCATTGCGCTGAAAGTCGCCGAAGCGGTCGGCGAGGAAGGCCTCGACGCCAAAATGTTCGCGCCCGCCCTGGCGCTGGCGGTGGCCTATGCGGCTTCGGTCGGCGGCATCATGACGCCGGTGGGCACGCCGACCAATCTGATCGCCATGGGCTTTATGGAGAGCGAGTTCGGCATGACGGTCAGCTTTCCCCAATGGATGATGCTGGGCGTGCCCGCCGCCCTGCTGATCATCCCGGCGATCTGGCTGATCCTGACCCGCTGGGTGTTCAAGGTGGCCGGCCACGCGCCCAGCGCCGCAGGCCGCGAAGTCGTGCTGGAGCATAAGCGTCAGCTGGGCAAGATGACCACGGCGGAGCTGCGGGTGGCGCTGGCCTTTGGAACCGTCGCCGTCCTCTGGATGGGCCGGACTTTGCCAGGCTTCCTGATCGGCCTGCCGGACATCACCTTTGGCTGGAATCCGCTTTTGAGCTGGATCAGCACCCAGCTCAACCTGCCGATCACCCTGGCGCTGGGCAACGCCCAGATCGCCATGGTCGGCGCGCTGGCGATGTTCCTGATCCCGGCGGGCAAAGAGAATAAGGGCCAGGCCCTGATGAATTGGGAGACGGTTCAAAAACTGCCCTGGGCGGTGATCATTCTGTTCGGCGGGGGGCTGTCGCTCGCCGCGGCCATTCAAGCGACAGGCCTCGCGGAATGGATCGGCTCCCACCTCGCCTGGGTGGCGGCGCTGCCTTTGCCGATCACCGTGCTGATCCTGGCGCTGATCGTCGTCTTCCTGACCGAGCTGACCTCCAACGTCGCCACCGTGTCCGGCTTCCTGCCGGTGCTGGCCGCCGTGGCGTTGGAGGCCGGCGTGCCGCCCGCCCATCTCATCGTGCCGGTGGCGCTGGCGGCGAGCTGCGCCTTCATGCTGCCGGTCGCCACCGCCCCCAACGCCATCGTCTACGCCTCCGGCGCCGTTCGCATGGGCCAGATGATCAAGGCGGGGTTCCGGATCAACCTGGTCGCCGCGCCGATTATCGCGCTGGTGGCGAGTATGCTGAGCGGGTTTGCGTTTCCGGGGTAACGCGTACGTCCTTCGAGACGGCCTTCGGCCTCCTCAGGATGAGGGACGTAGGCGTTCTATGACATCCTCATCCTGAGGAGCGCGTGAAACGCGCGTCTCGAAGGACCCTCAGAATACAGCCCCTCCCATTTGCCCCTGCCCCCAACTCCGCCTAGCTTCGACGCCTTATCCTGCCGACCCCAGCGCGGAGCCGTTTCATGGCCGTTTCCCGTCCCGTTGACGCCAATTCCCACGTCTATCTCGTCGATGGCTCAGGCTATATTTTTCGCGCCTATCACGCCCTGCCGCCGCTGACGCGGTCGGACGGCACGCCGGTGGGCGCGGTGCAGGGGTTTTGCAACATGTTGTGGAAGCTCTTGGAAGACTTGAAGGGCGAAGATCAGCCCAGCCATCTGGCGGTGATTTTCGACCATTCCGCCCAGACCTTCCGCAACGAGATTTACGACCAGTACAAGGCCAACCGCCCGCCTGCGCCGGAAGATTTGGTGCCGCAATTCTCCATCATCCGCGACGCCACCAAGGCGTTCGAGTTGCCCTGTATCGAGATGGAGGGGTATGAGGCCGACGACCTGATCGCCACCTACGCCAGGCAGGCCAAAGCCCTGGGCGCCCGGGTGACGATTGCGTCCTCGGACAAAGACCTGATGCAGCTGGTCGAAGACGGCGTCGGCCTGCTCGATCCCATGAAGTCCAAGCGCATCGGCCCGGACGAGGTGTTTGAGAAATTCGGCGTCACGCCGGACAGGGTGATCGACGTGCAGGCGCTCGCCGGCGACAGCGTGGATAACGTCCCTGGCGTGCCCGGCATCGGCGTGAAGACCGCCGCGCAGCTGATCAATGAATATGGCGATCTGGAAACGCTGCTGGAGCGCGCGGGCGAAATCAAACAGCCCAAACGCCGCGAAAAACTCACCGATCACGCCGAGGACGCCCGCGTCTCCAAAGTGCTTGTGACCTTGAAGGACGATGTTCCGGATGTTGAGCCCATGGAAGACTTCGGCGCGGCGGACCCGGACGCGGACGGGCTGATCGCCTTCCTGAAGAGCATGGAGTTTCGCACCATCACCCGCCGGGTGGAGGAGGCGCTGGGCGCCGGCCCGGCCGATCCCACCGGCGACGCCACCGCGCCCGTCGACCGCAAAGCCTATGACTGCGTCACGACGCTCGAGCAGCTTGACGCCTGGATCGAGCGCTCTCGGGCGGCCGGCGTCATTGCTGTGGATGTCGAGACCGATGCGCTGTCCGCGACCGCAGCGGGGCTGGTCGGCGTCTCCATCGCCACCAAGCCGGGTCAGGCCTGCTATATCCCGCTCAATCATGGCTCCAGCGACGCGCTGGGCCTGACCGAGGAGCGGCCCGCGCAGATCGACGAGGCGGAAGCGCTGGGGCGGCTCAAGCTGTTGCTGGAAGACCCGGCCGTTCTGAAGGTCGGGCAGAACTTTAAATACGATATCGCGGTCTTCCGCCGCTATGGGATCGATCCTAAGCCCTATGACGACACCATGCTCCTCTCCTACGTGCAGGAGGCGGGGCTGCACGGCCATGGCATGGACGAGCTGTCGGAGATGCATCTCGCCCACAAGCCGCTCTCCTTCAAGGAGGTGTGCGGCACGGGCAAGAAGCAGATCAGCTTCGCTGAAGTCGATCTGCCGCGCGCCACGGAATACGCCGCCGAAGACGCCGATGTGACGCTGCGGCTGTGGGAGATCCTCAAGCCCAGCCTGGTCGCGCGCCAGAAAACCACCGTCTACGAGACGCTGGAACGGGCGATGCCCGGCGTGCTGTCCACGATGGAGCTCCACGGCGTCAAGGTTGATGTCGCCCAGCTTTCGCGCCTGTCCTCAGACTTCGCGCAGAAAATGGCGGAAGCCGAGGAGACCGCGCACGAGGCCGCGGGCGAGCATTTCAATCTGGGCAGCCCCAAGCAGATCGGCGAAATCCTGTTCGGCAAGCTGGGCCTGCCGGGCGGGAAAAAGACCAAGACCGGCGCCTGGTCGACGGACGCCGCCGTGCTCGACAAGCTGGCGGAAGAGGGCCACGACCTGCCCAAGGCGCTGCTCACCTGGCGGCAATTCTCCAAGCTGAAATCAACCTATTCGGACGCTCTGAAAGCCGCGATCAATCCGGCGACGGGCCGGGTGCACACCAGCTTTTCGCTCGCCTCCACCTCCACGGGCCGGCTGTCGAGCTCGGAACCCAATCTGCAAAACATCCCGATCCGCACCGAAGAAGGCCGCAAGATCCGCGAAGCCTTCATCGCGGATGAGGGCAATGTCATCGTCGCGGCGGACTATTCCCAGATCGAGCTGCGCCTTCTGGCTCACATCGCCGATGTCGACGCGCTCAAAGACGCGTTCAAGCAAGGCCAGGACATCCACGCCATGACGGCGTCGGAGATGTTCGGCGTGCCGATCGAAGACATGGACCCGATGGTTCGCCGCAACGCCAAGGCGATTAATTTCGGCATCATTTACGGCATCTCCGCCTTCGGTCTGGCGAATAATCTGGGCATCGGGCGCGATGAGGCGAAGGCCTATATCGACAGCTATTTCAAGAAATTCCCCGGCATCGCCGCCTATATGGACGCGATGAAGGCCGAGGCCAAAGAGCGCGGCCATGTCGAAACGCTGTTCGGCCGGCGCATCCACCTGCCCGGCATCAAGGATAAAAACCCGCAGGTCCGCCAATTCGCCGAACGCCAGGCGATCAACGCGCCCATTCAAGGCGCCGCCGCCGACATCATGCGCCGGGCGATGATCCGCATGGACGACGCTTTGGCGAAATCCGACCTGAAGGCCCGCATGCTGCTTCAAGTGCACGACGAATTGGTCTTTGAAGCGCCGGAAAGCGAAGCGGACCGCCTGATCGAGATGGTCAAAGACGTGATGGCGAACGCCGCACTGCCCGCACAAGCCATCTCCGTGCCGCTCGACGTCGACGCCAACGCCGCCGCAACCTGGGGTCAGGCGCACTAAGGTCGCCTAAAGCGTCTCGATGGTGAGATTGTCGTTGGAGAAGACGCAGATCTCGGCCGCCACCGCCATGGCTTTGCGGGCGATGACTTCGGGATCGTCTTCATAGTCCAAAAGCGCGCGGGCGGCGGACAGGGCGAAATTGCCGCCCGAGCCGATGGCGGCGACGCCGTGTTCCGGCTCCAGAACGTCGCCGGCGCCGGTGAGGATGAAGGTCTCGTCCTTGTCCGCAACGATCAGCATGGCTTCCAGACGGCGCAGATAGCGATCGGTGCGCCAGTCCTTGGCGAGCTCGACGCAGGCGCGCGCCAGCTGGCCGGGATAGGTCTCCAGCTTGCCTTCCAGGCGCTCAAACAGGGCGAAGGCGTCCGCCGTCGCGCCGGCGAAGCCCGCCACCACCGTGCCGCCGGCGATCGGGCGCACTTTGCGGGCGGAGGATTTCACCACGGTATTGCCGATGGAGACTTGACCATCGCCGGCCAGGGCCAGCTTGCCGCCCTTGCGCACGCACAAAATTGTGGTGCCGCGCCAGCCGGGGAAAGCGCGCTCCTCGGGCATCAAGTGTCGACCTCTTCAGAGAACTGGCCGCCACGGCGATAGCGGGCGAGATATTCCGGCACGATGGCCTCCACCGTTTCCGGCTCGATCCCCAGATCGGCGAGCGTGCCGACCTCTTCACCGCTGATGCCGACGATATTGTCTGTCTTCAGCAAGGTGACCTGATCGCGGGTCAGGAAGGGCTCAACGAAGGGCAGAGCGCCGCTGATCTCGCCCATCAAGCCCAGACCTGAAGCGGCGAAGAAAGGCACCGGAATTAGCAAGCGCTTACGGCGAATGGTGGTCAGGATGAATTCCATCACCTCTTTAAACGTATAGACCTCCGGCCCGCCCAGCTCATAGGTCTTGCCGCGCGCCTCGTCGCTCTCCAGCGCCGCCAGCGCCGCGGCGGCGACGTCCGCGCACCAGACCGGCTGGAACTTGGTCTTGCCGCCGCCGATTAGCGGCAGGCCGGGGGCGAAGCGGGCCATGTCGGCGAATTTGTTGAAGAACTGGTCTTCCGTGCCAAACACGATGGAGGGGCGCAGCACGGTCGCTGTCGGGATCGCCGCGCGCACCGCCTGCTCGCCCAGCGCTTTGGTGCGGGCGTATTTGCTGCGGCTGTCCGCATCCGCGCCGATGGCGGAGATCTGCACGAAGCGCTCAACACCGGCTTCAGCGGCTTTCTCCGCGACCAGCTTGGCGCCTTCAGACTGCAGGGAGTCGAAGGTCTGCTTGCCGTCCTGGTAGAGAATGCCCACGAGGTTGATCACGCCGCTGGCGCCCTCGACGGCGCGCGCCACGCTCTCGGGGTTGCGCAGATTGGCCTGGACCAGCTGGATCTGGCCGACCACGCCCATGGGCTTGAGTTCATGCGCCAGATGCGGACGGCGGGTGGCGGCGCGCACGCGATAGCCCGCCTTGGCCAGAGCCCGCACCACATAGCGGCCGATAAAGCCGGAGGCGCCGAAAACCGTGATCATTTCATCGCGAAGGGTCATGAAGAAACCTTACACAGGAAGGGGAAGCATCGTCGCGTCGGTAGACCAAAAAACACAGCGTCTGTCCATGCACTGCAACGGCCCGCCTGTATGCTGAACTAGTCCGGCCCCGCCTTATTGACAGCGCCCGCCAGCCGCCGTATCACCCGCGCCTCGCTTACCTGCCCAGGTGGCGGAATTGGTAGACGCGCTGGCTTCAGGTGCCAGTTCCCGTATGGGAGTGGAAGTTCGAGTCTTCTCCTGGGCACCATTCAAGCTGGTCAGCTGCAGGCTGAGGAATTGATCCAGGAGATTAATTCCAAGCGCAGAATGCCCCGGCGGGGGCTGTTAAGCGATCATCTGGCATCTCTATTCGATCACTCCTCGCTCACGCTGCGGGCGGCTGTTCGCCTTGCGAACCGTTCCGGTTCGATATGCGCTGAGGGATCAGCTGCAATCGCGGAATGCCCGACGGGGCTGTGCGCGCGCCTCCGTCCTGTCTGTTCGACCGCTCCGCGCTCACGCTGTGAGCGCCGTTCAGGCTGTGGCTCGGGGCCTACGCCGCCGCTCTCTGCCGCAGCACGTAGTGGAGGATGCCGCCGTTTTGGACGTAGTCGAGCTCGTTCTCGGTATCGATCCGGGCCAAGAGCTCGGTTGATTTGGTCGAGCCGTCTTCGAACGTGATCTCCAGGGTCACGGCGCCGCGCGGGGTGACGCCCTCAACGCCTTTGAGCGCGATGGTCTCCTTGCCGGTGATGCCCAGGCTCTCCCAGCTTTCGCCGTTGGAGAATTGCAGCGGCAGAACGCCCATGCCGATCAGGTTGGAGCGGTGGATGCGCTCGAAGCTTTCACAGATCACGGCTTTGACGCCCAAGAGGCGGGTGCCCTTGGCCGCCCAGTCGCGTGAGGAGCCGGTGCCGTATTCCTTGCCGCCAAACACCACCAGCGGCGTTGCGCTTTCGGCGTATCTCATCGCCGCGTCATAGATCGGCATCTCTTCGCCGGTCGGCTGGAATTTGGTCACACCGCCTTCAACGCCCGGAACCATCTGGTTCTTGATGCGGATATTGGCGAAGGTGCCGCGCATCATGATGTCGTGATTGCCCCGGCGCGCGCCGTAGGAGTTGAAGTCCCGCGGCGTGACGCCGTTGTCTTGCAGGTAAAGACCGGCCGGGCTGTCGGCTTTGATCGAGCCGGCCGGCGAGATGTGGTCGGTGGTGATCGAGTCGGCGAACAGGCCGAGGATGCGCGCGCCGGAGATATCCGTCGGCGGGGTCACGTCCGTGGTCATGCCCTCAAAGAAAGGCGGGTTGGCGACGTAAGTCGACGCCGGCCAGTCATAGGTCAGCCCGCCCGAGGTTTCGATGCTCCGCCAGGTCTCATCGCCCGTGAACACGTCGGCATAGCGCTGGGCGAACATCTCCGGCGTGACGCTGGCGCGCACCACGTCTGCGATCTCGGCCGAGGTCGGCCAGATATCGCGCAGGTAGACCGGCTGGTTCTCATCGTCATAGCCGATCGGGTCTTCCGCGACATTGATATTCATCGTGCCGGCGATGGCGTAGGCGACGACCAAAGGCGGGCTGGCGAGATAGTTGGCGCGGGTGTCCGGATTGACACGACCCTCAAAATTGCGATTGCCCGACAGGACCGAGGCGGCGACCAGATCGCCCTCCTTGATCGCCGCGGAGATTGCCTGCGGCAGCGGGCCGGAATTGCCGATACAGGTGGTGCAGCCATAGCCCACCAGGTTAAAGCCCAGCGCATCAAGATCGTCTTGCAGGCCCGCGCGCTCGAGATAATCGGTCACCACTTGGGAGCCCGGGGCCAGCGAGGTCTTCACCCACGGCTTCACCTTCAGGCCTTTTTTCAAAGCGTTGCGCGCCACCAGGCCGGCGCCCAGCATCACCGACGGGTTGGAGGTGTTGGTGCAGGAGGTGATCGCGGCGATCACCACATCGCCATGGCCGATGGAATACTCCTCGCCCTCGACCATCACGCGGCGGCCGGCGTCCTCCAGCTTGCCGAATTCACGGTCCAGCTCGATCGCGAAGGCGTCGTTCGCGCCATTAAGCGCAACGCGGTCCTGCGGGCGCTTGGGACCGGCGAGCGAGGGCTCGACCGTGGAAAGGTCCAGGTGCAGCGTGTCGGTATAGACGGGGTCTTCGGTGCGGGTCGGGCGGAACATGCCCTGCGCCTTGGCGTAGTCTTCCACCAGCTGAACGCGGCCCTCGTCGCGGCCGGTGGCGCGCAGATACTCCAGCGTTTCATGATCGACCGGGAAGAAGCCGCAGGTCGCGCCATATTCCGGCGCCATGTTGGCGATGGTCGCGGCGTCTTCCAGGGACAGATTATCAAGGCCCTGGCCAAAAAACTCGACGAATTTTCCGACCACGCCCTTTTTGCGCAACATCTCCACCACGGTCAGCACCAGATCGGTCGCCGTGGCGCCCTCCGGCAGCTTGCCGCTGAGTTTGAAGCCGATGACTTCCGGGATCAGCATGGAGATCGGCTGGCCCAGCATGGCCGCTTCCGCCTCGATGCCGCCGACGCCCCAGCCCAGAACGGCCAGGCCGTTGATCATGGTGGTGTGGCTATCGGTGCCCACAAGCGTGTCGGGGAAGGCGTAGGTGACGCCGTCCTCGTCCTTGGTCCAGACCGTCTGGGCGAGATGCTCCAGATTGACCTGGTGGCAAATGCCGGTGCCCGGCGGGACGACGCGGAAATTATCAAACGCGCTGGCGCCCCATTTGAGGAATTTATAGCGCTCG
The DNA here is from genome assembly GCA_964484345.1 of uncultured Oceanicaulis sp. Classification (GTDB taxonomy): domain Bacteria; phylum Pseudomonadota; class Alphaproteobacteria; order Caulobacterales; family Maricaulaceae; genus Oceanicaulis. The sequence continues at coordinate 14,763 of CAZAGE010000030.1, forward strand.
CCATTGCGCTCGTACTCGCGCTCGACATTGCGCCTAAAGCTGTCCTCGCCGCCGAAATAATCCACCATCACCGAGTGGTCGATCACCAGGTCGACCGGCACCAGCGGGTTCACCGATTTGGGATCCCCGCCCAGCTTTGCGGTCGCGTCGCGCATGGCGGCCAGGTCCACCACGGCGGGTACGCCGGTGAAGTCCTGCATCAGAACGCGGGCCGGACGGTAAGCGATTTCATGCTTCGACGCGCCGGTCTGCGTCCAGGCGGCGACCGCTTCGATATCCGCCTTGGTCACCGTGCGCCCGTCTTCATATCGCAACAGATTTTCCAGCAAGACCTTTAAGGTATAGGGCAGCTTCGACGCGCCGGTCAGCCCGTTGGCTTCCGCCGCTTTCAGGTCGAAATACACATAGGTCTGACCCGCAACGGTCATTTCGCGGCGGCAGTTAAAGCTGTCCAGGGATGCCATGATCGATCCTTTTGTCGGGCCGGAGCCAGGGGACGCACAACGGGCGAACCGGCTCAAAACCCCGTTGAAACACAGGGCTGAAGGGGGTTCGCGCGTTTTAGCCGCAGCCTCCCGGCCAAGCAATGCGGCTAAGGGACTTAGCTGGCTGATTATCTTTGCGATTAGCTCTCATGATGACCGATTGGCGGTCGCGGCTTTGGACTCTTTGAAAAAACCGCCCTACCTGTGCCGCTCATGACCGACGCCCTGCCCGCTCGCTTTGATCCCGTCCACGTCCGCGCCGGCGGCGTGACCTTGTCGCGGGGCGGGCGCACATTGGTCAAAGACTTGGCCTTCGCCGCGGCGCCGGGAGACGCGCTCGTGATCACCGGGCCGAACGGCTCGGGTAAGACAACGCTTCTGCGCGCCATCGCCGGCTTCATCCGGCCGGATGGGGGCGAAATCATAGTGGCGCCGGGCGAGAACATCCAGATCGCCTATCTCGGCCATGCCGACGGGCTCAAGCTCAATGAGACGGTGCAGGACGCGCTCGGTTTTTGGGCCGGGCTGCAGGGCGCGCCTGCCGAGGCCGTCGAACCCGTGATGCGCCGCATGGCGGTGGCGCATCTGGCGAAGCGCCTCTGCGGCACGTTGTCCGCTGGCCAACGGCGGCGGACCGCCATTGCGCGCCTGGCGCTGTCCAATGCCGGGCTTTGGATATTGGACGAACCGACAGCGCCGCTGGACGCCCGCAGCCGGGGGCGCCTGGCGGATCTGATTGCGGACTACCGCGCCGCTGGCGGCGTGGTGATCGCCACCACCCATGCCGATCTGGACTGGCCGGATGAAACCCACCTCGACCTCACCGAGGCTTCCGCCAATGCGAGGATGCTCGCATGAGTGCGCTGTCGCTGTTTGCGCGCGAAGTGCGCCTGGCCTGGGCGGGCGGCGGCGGTCCGGCGGGACCGGCGGCGTTCAACCTTGCGGCTCTGGCGCTGGCGCCGCTGGCGATCGGTCCGGATGCGGACACGCTGGCGGCGGCGGGGCCCGGCCTGATCACTTTCGCGGCGCTTCTGGCGACGTTGCAGCCGGCCGAACGCATTTTCGGAGAAGACGTCGCGGACGGCACGCTGGAGCTTTACGCCCTGTCGGGAACCGGTCTCGCCATGGCCAGCCTGATGAAAGCGTTGGCCTTCACTCTGGCGGTGTTCTGGCCCTTGCCGGCCTTGGCCTTCATCGGCGGGCTCGCCTATGGGCTGGAGCCGGGCGCCGCGCTGGTGCTGTCCGCCGGATTGCTCGCCGCCGCGCCGGGCCTGGCGCTGATCGCCGCCTTCGCAGGCGCGCTTGCCGCGGGTCTCAAGCGCGCGGGCCTTCTGATCGCGCTGATCGCCGCGCCTTTGCAGGTGCCGCTCTTGGTGTTCGCCGCAGGCGCGGGACGCGCCGCCATGGACGGCACCGGGTTGGAGGGGGCTAATCTGATGATGGCGCTCGCCGGCTCGCTCGCTGCACTCGTGCTCGCGCCACTGGGCGCCGCCGCTGCGCTGCGCGCGCGGCTCGAATAGACTCAGTCACAAGCGCGTCAGGGCGTCGCTGGCGCCTTGCCCGCGCGCTTACAGGAAGCTAACTCAGCGGCCATGTGGTCTTATTTCGCCAATCCCGAACGCTTTGATCGGCTTGCGGCCGCGATGCTGCCCTGGACCTGGGGCCTTGCGATCGCGCTGTTCGCCATCGGCCTGCCCTGGGCGCTGGTGTTTTCGCCGGCCGACTATCAGCAGTCGGAAACCGTGCGCATCATGTATGTGCACGTGCCCGCCGCCTGGCTGGCCATGGCGGCCTATGCGGGGCTGGGGGTTAGCAGCTTCGTCTATTTCATCTGGCGCCATAACCTCGCCGATCTCGCCGCCCGCGCGCTGGCGCCGGCGGGCGCGGTCTTCGCCTTTTTGTGCCTCGCGACCGGCGCGCTGTGGGGCCGTCCCATGTGGGGCGCCTGGTGGGTTTGGGACGCGCGCCTGACCTCGATGCTGGTGCTCTTCCTTCTCTATCTTGGATACATGGCGCTGCGCGCCTCCATTGAAGATGAAAAGCTCTCCGCCCGCGCCGGGGCGATCCTGGCCATGGCGGGCCTGATCAATCTGCCGATCATCAAATTCTCGGTGGACTGGTGGAACACGTTGCACCAGCCGGCCAGCGTGATCCGCTTTGATGGTCCGACCATCCACGCCTCCAAGCTGTGGCCGCTCACCGTGATGGCGCTGGCCTTCACGGTGCTGCTGACCGCCATCGTGCTCACGGCCATGCGCACCATGATCGTCGAGCGCCGGCTAGACCGGCTCGAGCGCGCCCGCGAAACCCGTCTGGAAGCGGAGGCCGCGCTATGAGCGAATGGCTCGCCATGGACGGTTATGCAGCCTTTGTCTGGCCGTCCTACCTGCTCACCCTGACCGCCGTGGGCGGCCTGGTCATGCTGACCGTGATGCGCCGCCGCGCCACCGCCAAGCGCCTCGCCGCGCTGGAGGCGGAGGAGGCGGAGACGTGAGCCGTATTCTGCTCGCCGCCCCGCTGATGACGATCGCGCTGCTGCTCGCGGTGATGGGCTATGCCCTGTTCAACAATAACGCCGGCTCCGATCCGCAGATCGGCACCACCGTGCCGGCTTTGCCGCTGACGGACTTCCCAGGCGGCGCAGGCGATTTCGACCCGGAAACGGTCGAGGGCCCCTATCTGCTGAATTTCTGGGCCAGCTGGTGTCCGCCCTGCATCGTCGAGCATCCGCTGCTGGCTGAGCTGGCGGACCAAGGCGTCCCGATCATGGGCGTCGTCTATAAAGACGAGCCGGAGGACGCGAACCGCTTCCTCAATAATCTGGGCGATCCGTTTGCGGCGCTCGCGGCGGATGAAGAAGGCCGTGCGGCCTTTGAAATCGGCGTCACCGGGCCGCCGGAAACCTTTTTGGTGGACGCCGACGGCGTCATTCGCGCGCGCTGGCGCGGCGCGATCACCGACCGTGTCTGGGCGCAAGTCTTCGCCGAAGAATGGAACCGGGCGGGCGGGGTTCCGGTGGATATGACGCGGCTGCCCAGCTCCACATCGTAGTTAAGACGTGCCTTAGGCCGCCTTCTTTTTCTTCTTCTTTTTCTTGGCTTTTTCCGCCGCCTTGGCTTTCGCCTTTTTGGCGGCGGCCTTGGCTTTTTTCGCTTCCGCTTTGGCCGCTTCCGCGCCTAGATCAGACGCCCGCGCGATGCGGGTCAGCGCTTCGCCGAAACTGGCCCGTTTATTCTTCGGCAGGGCTGCGAGGATGGCGGCGTCGGCCGCTTTGGCCCCGGCGATCGCGGAGTTGAATAGCTCACGGCCGGCCTCGGTGAACTTCACGGCGTTGGCGCGGGCGTCGCCAGCGGCTTTTTCCCGCGCCAGCAAGCCTTTGGACGCCATGCGCGAGACCAGCTCGGCCAGGGTGGAGCGGTCGATGCCTGTGGCGCCCACCAGCTGGGTTTGGGTCAGGCCTTCCTGGGCGTTGACCGCGCACAGGACGGCGAATTGGCGCTGGGTGATCTCGGCGCCGCCGGACGCTTCGGCAAACTGATCCGAAGCAAATTGCTGGGCGCGATGGAGCAGGTGACCGGGTGAGGTCGCCAGGTCGTAATCCACGTCGTCAGCCATATTTCACCATCCTCCGGCGACGGAATAATTGCACAATAGCCGCAAATCACGACACTTCAATTACACGAATGTCTTGGTACGGATTTTCTCGGATTTTCCAATTAGAACAGGCGCCTAAATGAGCGATCTCAGCCCCGCCTTCACCAACCGTATCCCCAAGGACGAGGATCGTGAGCGCCAGATTTGCGACCATTGCGGCTTCATCGACTACGTCAATCCGAAGATCGTCGCCGGCTCGGTGGTAGAGGCTGAAGATGGCCGGATCCTGATGTGTAAACGGGCGATTGAGCCGCGATCAGGCTACTGGACGCTGCCGGCGGGCTATATGGAGCTGGGCGAGAGCGTTGCGGATGCCGCAGCCCGAGAAGCGCGCGAGGAAGCCTGCGCTGAGATCGAGACGATCGACCTTTTGGGCATCTACTCGATCCCGCGCATCTCCCAGGTGCAGATCTTTTTCCGCGCGCGCCTTTCCAAGCCGGAGATCGCGGCAGGACCCGAAAGCCAGGAGGTCGCGCTGTATCATTGGGACGAGATCCCAATGAATGATCTCGCCTTTCCGTCCGTGCGCTGGGCGCTTGAAGACTGGCGTGCGCGCAAGGGTCAGACAGGCGTCGCGCCGGCGATGCGCACGCAAGGCGCTGATTTCGCGCCCTATTAGGGGTGATAACCGCGCCCGCCGGTCGGATCGATCGGATCATCGACGGGTCCAGGACCGCCCGGATCGGACGGCGCGCAATAGGGCCAGCCCGGGCTGTTCGGGCCTTGGTCGGTGCACACCGAGTCCCCCTCGGGGATGATGGTGCAGGCGCTTAATCCCAATACGGCGATAATCAGCGCGGCGCGACGCGCCCAGGCAAGTATTCGCATGACAGTCCCCTCTTAGCGCCTTCAACGGCGCTTAAGCGGCATGATCGCGCCCGGACGGGCTTGGGGCAAGGCTTGGCGGGGCGTCTCGACAGCTAAAGTTCACGCGGCCTTAACGCCCGATGGGTTTGGTTAATGGGCTAGAGCCCGCAACGCCTGCAAGGATGCCCGCCATGGCCGCGCGCCGACCCCGCCGCCGATCGAAGCCGAAACAGCCGCGCATCCTCTTGCGCGCGGCGATTTCGCTTTGCTTGCTGGTTGGGCTTGCGGGCGGCGCGTGGACGATCCACCTGGCGCGAACCCTGCCGGACTTGACCGGATTGGAAGCCGCGCCGCGCGCGGGCGAGGTGGTTCTCCTTGACCGCAATGGCCGCACAATCGCTCGCCGGGGCGAGGTCAGCCAGGACGCCCTTCAGGCCGATGATCTGCCGCAAAACCTCGTCCACGCCGTTCTGGCGGTCGAAGACCGGCGCTTCTATGGGCATTTCGGCATCGACTTGATCGGCACCAGCCGCGCCGCGCTGGCCAATTTCCGCGCGGGCCGAGTGGTGCAGGGCGGCTCCACCATCACCCAGCAATTGGCGAAGAATCTCTTCCTGACGTCTGAGCGGACCTATACCCGCAAGGCGCAGGAGATGATGCTCGCCCTGTGGCTGGAGCGGCGCTTCACCAAGGATGAAATCCTCGCGCTCTATCTGAACCGGGTTTATTTCGGCGCCGGCGCCTGGGGCGCGGAGGCCGCTTCCCGGCGCTATTTCGGCAAACCGGCCGACCAGCTGTCGATCGGCGAAGCGGCTTTGCTGGCGGGTTTGCTGAAAGCGCCGTCGCGCTACGCCCCGACCAATGACGCCACGCGCGCCAGCGTGCGCGCCACTGTAGTTCTGGATTTGATGCTGGCCACCGGCCGGATCACGGAAGCCCAGCGCATTGCGGCGGCCCAAGTGCCGATCCGCGTCTCGCGGGGCGCCTCAAGCCCCGGCGCGGGCTGGTTCGCGGATTGGATCATGCCGCAAGTGCGGGAGCTGACCGGCGGGTATGAGGGCGACCTGATCGTTCGCACCACGCTGGACGTCAACGCCCAACGCGCGGCGGAAGCCGCATTGCGCCTGGGCCTGTCCACGCCGGAGATGGCGCGTGGGGCCGGCGAGGGGGCGCTGATCGCTATGGACGGCGCCGGCGGCGTCGCGGCCATGGTCGGCGGATCCGACTATGCGCGCGCACCCTTTAATCGCGCCGTGAACGCTCAGCGTCAGCCCGGCTCGGCCTTCAAGCCGTTCGTCTATCTGACGGCGTTTGAGGCGGGCTATGGGCCAGAGGACATATTTGTCGACGCGCCGGTGCAATACGGCGACTGGGCGCCGGAAAACTATGACGGCCGCTATGAGGGTGAGATGAGTCTGGAGCGCGCCTTCGCCCGCTCGTCCAACGCGGTCGCGGTCCAGGTGTCGGAAGCCGCCGGCCGGGGCTGGGTGATGCGCACCGCCCGGCGCATGGGCATTGAGAGCCCGATGGAGAACACCCATTCGGTCGCGCTGGGCGCCTATGAAGTCAGCCCCATGGAGCTGGCGGCCGCCTATCTGCCCTTCATGAATGGCGGGCGGGCGGTCCAGGCGCACGCCATCCTCAGCATCGAAAACGAAGCCGGCGATGCGCTTTACGAGCACGATCGGGCCGTGGGCGAGGTCGTGCTCGCGGGCCGGGTTCTGGCTCAGATGGATCAGCTGTTTTCCGCATCGGTCGCCTACGGCACCTCGCGGGCTGCCGCCGTCGAGGGCCGAGGTGTGCGCGGCAAGACCGGCACCACCAACGACTCACGCGACGCCTGGTTCGCTGGCTGGTCAGAGGGTCTGACAGCGGTGGTGTGGATGGGCAATGATGACTTTTCGCCCACTGACGATGCAGTCGGCGGCGCCGGCCCGGCGCGCGTGTTCGCCCGTTTCATTGCGGCGGCGCCGGACTACCCTGCCAGTCTGGATAGCCTGCTGGCTGCCCGTGAACAGGATCCGGTGGCGTCCTTATTGTCGGGACAAGCCCTCGCCGACGGCGCGGCGCCGGCCGCGCTGGAAGCTCAGGGCGAAGAGGCTCAGGCCGACCCGCTGGCGGACCTGCTCAATCGGATCGGAAGCGGGACGGATTAATCGGCTTAGCCGGCGTGGATCATGACCGTGTCGAGAACGACCCGCGCGCGGCCTTCGCCGAGCAGCCGGTCGGTGTCTTCCTGGAGCAGGTCCCCGATCATGTCAGCGTCCGGCACGTCGCCCCAGCGATACATCCGAGCGCCATAAAGCAGCAGCGTCTCCGCATAGGCGTCGCGCAGCCACATCGCCCGGTCGTCGATCAGGCGGCGCGTGCGTCCTTGGGGCGCGTCCAGCGCGAGGCTGACTTGCAACATGCCGCGCATGCGCCGGTCGGATTGAACCGCAGTTTGCAGCGCCGGCATTCGGACATAGCTGGAGGCGCCGCTGAGCGCGCGTCCGCTTGGATCGGACTCTGGTTCGGCGGGCGGCGCAGACGCCAAAGCGCCGCCGCTGGCCATCAGGGCCAGCAGGCTCGCCGCGCCGAGCGCGCGCAAAGACCGTGTCATTGCAGTCACCATGGCGCATACTCTAAGCGTGCGAGGTAAAAATTCCGTTCGCCCGGCGCCTTGCCCCGGCCCTGTGCGCGCCTTAGCTCTTGCGCCGACATCTTTTTCTGGAGCGCTCCCCATGTCCCGCATCCTTCGCATCGCCCTTCTCGCCAGCGCCTTGGGCGCCGTCACCGCGGCTCCGGCCGTCGCCCAGCTCGCGGAAGGCGCGCCGGCGGCAAACCGGTCTTTGAACTTCATTTCCTTGGGTGCAGGCTATTTGCCGGATTATGCGGGGTCTGATGAGTATCGCGTCATTCCCTTTGGGGCGCTGCGCTATGAGATCGGTGACGTGGTCATTCGTTCCGAAGGCCCAGGCCTGGCCGTCGATTTCCTGACCCCGGGTCCGCTCACAATCGGCGTGTACGGCCGCTGGTCCGGAGGCCGCAACGAGGTCGACGACGCGGTCGTGTCCCTGTTGGACGAAGTCGGTGATTCCATCGTCGTCGGCGGGTTCGTGAATCTGGCCCTGGCCGAGAACGTCCTGACCGGATTTGATCGCGTGTCGGTCAGCTCCCGTGTCGGGTTTGATGCCCTGGGCGAGTTTGAGGGCGCGGCCTGGTCGGCGTCTGCGAACTACGCGACCGCGCTATCGCGCAGCAGCTTCCTCATCCTTTCGGCGTCGGTCTCGGGCTTCTCGGATGATTATGCCGAGACCTTGTTTTCGGTCGACGCGGCCGGCTCCGCTGCCTCAGGCCTTCAGGTCTTTCAGGCTGAAGGCGGTGTGCGAGACCTCGGCGTGGCGGCCGTGGTTGATTTCAGCTTGGGCGATAACTGGTCCGTCAGCACCGTATTGAGCTTCTCCCGCCTTGTCGGCGATTTCGCCGACAGCCCAATCGTGGCTGAGCGCGGCGATGAGAACCAGTTTCTCGGCGGGCTGACGATCGGACGGCGCTTCTAAGCGACCCTTGACCGCGCGCCCTTGAACAAGGGCGCGCCCAGCCCGGCCACGCCCGCCTAACCGACCTGGACGACCTTGCCGCCGTCCACCCGCACGACGCGGTCGGCGCGCTCAATCAGCGCGGGACGGTGCGCGACGACGATGCGAGTGATCGCCATGGCGGCGATCGTGTCGGCGATCTCCGCTTCGGTTTCCGGGTCTAGATTGGCGGTGCCCTCGTCCAGCACCAGGATGGATGGGTTGCGGTAAAGCGCGCGGGCCAGAAGCACGCGCTGGCGTTGCCCGCCTGAGAGCGCGGCCCCCATATCGCCCACTAGGGACAAGTAATGCATGGGCATGGCCGCGATATCATTGTGCACGCTGGCCTGGGCGGCGGCTGCGTGAACCCGCTCCATGTCCATGTCGGGGTCGAAGAAGGCGATATTATCGGCGATCGTGCCGGCGAGCAGCTGATCGTGAACGAGTACTTGCCAGGCCAAGGCATATCCGCCCATGTCGATTGTGAGCCCTGTTTTGGTCCGGCTATCGCCTCGCTCAGTCTTGGCAGTGAAGTCGAAATGGTCTTCAGAAAGCGCGCAACTGGTGAACGCCGCAGCGTCATTCTCGAGCCCGCAAAGCTCCTGATCCTGTCCGATGAGGCGCGCTATGACTGGACCCATGAAATTCCGGCGCGCAAATCCGATGTGATTGAGGGCATGCGCCAACAAAGGACCCGCCGCGTGTCGCTGACCTTCCGGACAGTGACCCTCTAGGCGCGTGGATTATGGAAAATGGTGGAGCCGAGGGGAATCGAACCCCTGACCTCATCGATGCGAACGATGCGCTCTCCCAACTGAGCTACGGCCCCGTTCCAGAGCGGCTGGTGGTATGGCTCGCGCTGAAACTTGTCAAGCGGTCCGGGACGCCGGCTCCGGCCGGGGTGGCGGGATGGTGCGCAGCGGTCCATAACAGTCGTTGATGATGTCTCGCCTGTCTTCCCGCCCAGGGCTGAACGCCTTGTCGCGCCGCGCGGTCTGCTGATGGCGTCGGTTGAGGAGTTGGACGCGCGCCTGGCCGCTCAGGCCGCCGATCTGGCGCGGGCGAGGGCGGCGTTGGAGACCTTCGCCAGCGCCGCCAATCACGACCTCAACGCGCCGCTGCGCCATATCCACATGTTCGCCGATCTGATCCGCCGTGATCAGGGCGAGGCGCTGGATCCGGCGGCGGCGGATTATCTCGAGCGAATTCTGGCCGCCGTGACGCGCTCTGAGCGCTTGGTGGCGGCCTTGGTGGGCTATGCCCGGCTCGCCAGTACGCCGCCGGCGCAAGACCCGGTCGCGCTTGCCGCAGCCCTCGGCTCCGCCGTGGCGAAGCTGGGCGACAAGCTCACGGCGTCTGACGCCAAGCTCAACATCGACCCCTTGCCGGAGGCGGTCGGCGATCGGGCCCAGCTTGAGCAGGTGTTTGAAGCCTTGATCGACAACGCGCTGACCCATGCCGGCGAAAGCCGGCCGGACATCACTGTGACCGCCTTAACCCGGCCAGGCCAGGTGACGGTTCGGATCAGCGACACCGGTCCCGGCTTGCCTGAAGGCAAGGAAGAGGCGGCGTTCGAGCCGCTGCGCCGGCTTAACGCCAGCGCGGACGCACCGGGGGAAGGCATGGGCCTGGCGGTGTGCCGGATGGTGATCGAAAACCATGGCGGATCAATCGGTTTTAACGCCGATCACGCGCCGGGCCTGGCCGTGGAATTCACCTTGCCCCAAGCCCCCTGACCGCTGGTCTTGCCAGAGCCGTACGCGGCGGCCTACCTAGGGGCCGTATGGCTTAGAGGAGCTCCCATGGAAAACTTGTCGTTCGGCCAGGCGATCATTGTATTTTTCATCTCGCCAATTTTGCTGTTGCTGCAGATTTTGGTGCTGGTGAATGTCGTCCTGAGCTGGTTGATCAGTTTCAACGTGGTGAACCCGCATAACCAGCTGATCTCGATCATCTGGCGGGTGACGACCAGCTTCACCGAGCCTTTCTTGAGCCCGCTGCGCCGTTTTATTCCGCCGCTGGGCGGGCTGGATTTGTCGCCGCTGATCCTGCTCTTGCTGATCATCTTCGTGCGCGAATGGGTGCTCGCCCGCCTCTATGTGATGCTCTGAGCAGATGTGTCGCCTGATTGGCGCACCGTAGAGGCGGGTCAGTCGGGGTTTAAGCCCGGTCCAGCGCCTGCTCCAGGTCCGCCCATAAATCCCCCACGCTTTCCAGGCCCACCGAGAGCCGGACCAGGCTGTCGGAGACGCCGGCGTCGCGGCGCGCCTCAGGCGTCATGGAGGCGTGGGTCATCGTGGCGGGAATGTTCGACAGGCTTTCCACGCCGCCCAAGGACTGTGCGAGGGTGAAGAGCTCAAGTGACTGCACGAAACGCTGCGCCGTCTCGGCGCCGCCGTGAAGCTCCAGGCTCAACAGACTGCCAAAGCCGGCCTGCTGGCGTGCCGCGAGGGCGTGGCCGGGATGGCTCGAAAGCCCGGGATAATCAACGCGGGCGACACGGGGATCCTCGACAAGGCGTTGGGCCAGCGTCAGCGCGCTTTCACCCTGCGCCCTGGCGCGCAAGGGCAAGGTCCGCAATCCGCGCAAGGCGAGGAAGGCGTCAAATCCGCTCGCCGTGGCGCCCGCCGCGTTCGCCCACCAGCTCAACGTGTCCAGATGCGCGCAATCAGCGGCGCAGGCGACGCCCCCGATCATGTCGGAATGGCCGTTGAGCATTTTGGTGATCGAGTTGACGGTGATATCGGCCCCAAGGGCGATCGGACGCTGTAAGGCGGGAGAGAGCACCGTGTTGTCCACCACGCTGATCGCGCCGGCGTGACGGGCGAGCCCGCAGGCGGCTTCAAGGTCGGTGATGCGCAGCCGCGGATTGGACGGGGTCTCAAGAAAGACCAGATCTGCGCCGTCATCCAGCGCCTGGGCCAGCGCGTCCAGATCCGTGCAATCGGCATAGCGCACCGCCCAGCCTTGCTGGCGCCCCCGCGCATCGATCAGGCGGCGCGTGCCGCCATAGGCGTCATGGGCGCAAATCACCCGGCCGGCGCGCGGGATGAGGTTTAAAACCAGATCAATCGCCGCCATGCCGGAGCTGACGGGGACCGCGCCCGCGGCGCCTTCCAGATCCGCGATCGCGTCGGCCAAGACATCCCGGCCCGGTGCGGCGGTGCGGGCATAATCATACTCGCCCGGTCGCGCCGGATCGTCACGGCGATAGGCGCTGGAGACCGCGATCGGGGCGACCACGGCGCCGTGGCCGGGATCGCGATTAATCCCGGCGCGCACCGCGCGGGTGCAGGCGTCGAGCCGACCGGTCATGACGTCGCTCCCAGAAAGGCGTTTACGGCTCTGATTTCCTTAAGGAAGCCGTCATGACCGTAAAGGCTGTCGATCTCGGTGACTTTGGCCTTGGGGGTGCGCGCGGCGGTGCGTTTGATATCGTGCGGCGGCGCCAGGCGATCTGACGTGATCGCCAGATAGCCCACCGGCGCCGGGATCTGCTCCACGGCGACATCCGCGCTGTCCATGCAGCGCGACAGCGCGAGGAAGCGCTCTGGGGCTGTGACAGCCGCATAGCGCGCGCCGGCGGTCGCCAGATACCTGTGAACGCCATTGGCGTCCTGGCTGCCCGGCGCCGGGTTGGTGAAGCGCTGGTCGAACTCTTCAGGCGTGCGATAGGTGGTCATCGCCAGTCGCCGCGCGATATCGACGCCCGCCGCGCCTTCGCCCGTGGCCAAGGCCAGCTCGACGACATCGCGTTGAATGGCGCGCCAGGCTTTGGCCATGGGACTGGGCCGGGCGGCGGCGACGAGGCAATCGATGCGCCGGACCCGCTCGGGCGCCTGCACCGCGATCTCCAGCGCGGTGACCCCGCCGAGACTCGCGCCGATCAGGGAAAACCGCTTCAGCCCTGCGGCATCCGCCAAGGCCAAGGCGGCCGCGGCCTGGTCGGCGATGGTCGGAAAGGGCGTTGCGTCTTCGCCCAGAAAGTCAAAGCTGAGGACTTGCCGTGTCGCCGGATCAATTGCGCCGCCCGTCGCGGCGACGCCTGGCCACCAGCCCGGTCCGGTCTCGTCGTCAAACAAGCGCCGGCCGGCGGAGACGCCGCCGATGACGATCACTGCGGCGCCGTCAGCAGGGCCGGTCAGGCGGCCGCGCGCCTCCACCCAACCGCCGCAGGGGCGTGAGAAACCGGTGACCAGCTCGCGGACCGGCCAGCGTGTGGGCGAAGGGGCGAGGGTCATGCGTGCTGACCCTGATAAAGGCGGCGAAGATCACCGACCAGGCTGGCGGCGGTCGGGATGCGGCCAGCGCCTTTGCCGGTGACCAAGGTCGCCGGCCCGGACTCTGGGGTGAACAGCACGGCGTTGCCTTCATTTTTGGTGCGGGCGAGCGGATCGTCGCGATCCAGCGCCTCCAGGCGGACCGAGGCGCTGACGCCCGATACGGTGCGGCACAGGCGCGCCACCTGGCGCAGGACTTGTCCATTCCGCGCGACGGCGCTGGCTGTTGCCGCGGGTAGGTGGCGGATCGATTCTGATTTGATCTCATCAGGGTCGAGATCGACGCCCCAGGCCGTGCGTGCGATCAGCACCAGCTTATGCGCCGCGTCCAGGCCATCGAGATCTGCGCTCGGGTCGGCCTCAGCGAAGCCCGCGTCTTGAGCCGCCGCGACGGCGCTGTCCAAGCTTTTTCCCGCCGCCAGACGGTCCAGCACGAAGTTGGAGGTGCCGTTCAAAACGCCGCGCACGCGTGCGATGCGTTGGCCAGCCTCGGTCAGCTGCCGGGCGGTCTCCAGCACCGGCGCCCCGCCGCCGACGGCTGACGCGCACGCGAAGCTCCGGGCTTGGGCCGCCGCCGCTTGAACCAGGTCCGGCCGGCGGGCGGCGGTGCGCTTATTGGCGGTCACGACATGGCGCCCCGTGCGCACGGCGCGCTCCACCAGGCGTTCTGCGTCCGCGTCGCCGGGCAGGGCGTCGATAACAAGATCGGGGTCGAGCGCGAACAGGGCGTCGGCATCCGTGAACACCGGAACGCCATTCAGCCCGGCCGGACGCGGGGTCTTGGCGAGCACCGCTTCAATACGGATCCCCTCCGGGCAAAGCTCCAAAACCCCGCCGCCGACCACGCCGCAGCCCATAAGCACGGCCCGCAATGGCGTTTTCGACACATTTTCGGGGACGGGCGGGGCGTAGGCGAGGGCGGTCATGGTGGTCTCCACTGGGTTGGCTCGCGCAGTGCGGAGCGTGGCGGCCAGCAGAGAAACGCAGATATTGCAGGCTATGAGCCTGGATGGACTACGCTTCGCCTCGCTTTAGCTGCACTTGTTCCGCGCCCGCAAGCTGAAGCTCAAATCGGCGCGTATTCGGATATAAATATATCTTTATGTCATGTAAAGCGGCTTTTTGAGAATTCCTAGAGCCCCACGATGGTGACCACCGCCAAACTGACCAGCGCCAGCGCCGCGCCGGCCTTCAACCAGGCGTTCGAGGCCAGCGCGGAGAGGCTGCCTGCCGTGGTCCCGAACACGGTCAGCGCCGGCAGGGTGCCCAACCCGAAGCCGAGCATGATCAGGCCGCCTTGCAGCGCCGACCCGGACAAGCCGGCGTAAAACGTGGTCAAATACACCATCGCGCAGGGCATCAGACCCCACGCCGCGCCCAGGCCGAACGGGCCGAAGCGATGGAGATGGTGCAAGCGGCGATAGACCGGACCGGCGAGGGTCGCCCCGAACCGACCGGCAGCCCCGCCGAACAGCGGGATTTCCGCGACAGTGAAGGCGGCGACGATCAGCACCAGAGCCGCGATCCAGCGGGTCACCGTGTGCAGATCGCCCGCAAGCGGCGCGTCATGCAAGCCCCAGCCGATCGCCCCGGCGATCAGCCCCAGCCCGACATAGATGGCGACGCGGGCGAGCTGCGCCTGCAGCAAGACGCTGACCCGGCGCATCACGGCGCGGCCAGCCGAATCACGCGGCGCGGCGTTCAGCCCGATCGCGGCGGCGATCCCGCCGCACATGGCCAAGCAATGCAGGCTGGAGGCGAAGCCCGCGATCAGGCCCGCCAACAGGTCCAATTCGACCCGTCCGCCCAGCAAAGGCGACATGTCCAGATTTGGGTGTGTCAACGTGTCGCCTGCAAAGTGAATCTGCGTTTTCAGAGGTCGTTTAAATTACCGAAATCCCTGATTCCATGGGGCTATCGGTCGGTGTGGGCAGTTTAATGAACCCATGCGACTTTCGCCGCTGAGGCATATTGCCCTACTCCCGCTCCGGCCATTTATCCGCAATAGCCGTCAGGACTTTTTACGTATTCCTCGTCAAGGGAGGGGCGCATGTCCGCTGTGGCGGCAAAAACCAAAACCGGCTTCGACACTCAGGCGATGATTGTCACAGCCATTTGCGTGATCGGGGCCTTGTGGTCGCTGGTCGCAGCAGCCAACGGCGTGGATGCGGCGATCCGCACCCATGCCTGGGTGATCGGGCTCGGCTTCCTCGTCGGCCTGTTCGGCATGGCGGGGGTCTATTCGGGCGGCGGCATCGATGTCGACAAGACCCAGTATAACGAAGCGATCGTCAAATACGGCGTGATCGCGTCGATGTTCTGGGGCGTCGCCGGTTTGCTGGTCGGGGTGATCATCGCCTTCCAGCTCGCCTTCCCCGAGCTTCTGTCCTTCCCGGCGATCCCGGAATTGAACTTTGGTCGTCTGCGCCCGGTTCACACCAGCGCGGTGATCTTCGCCTTTGGCGGCAATGTGCTGATCGCCACCAGCTTCTACGTGGTTCAGCGCACCAGCCGGACGCGCCTTGCGGGCGGCGTCTGGCCCTGGTTCGTGTTCTGGGGCTATCAGCTCTTCATCGTCGTGGCCGCGACCGGCTACCTGCTGGGCATCACCCAGGGCAAGGAATACGCCGAACCGGAATGGTATGCGGATTTGTGGCTGACCATCGTCTGGGTCGCCTATCTCTTCGTCTTCATGGCGACGCTGATGCGGCGCAAGGAACCCCACATCTATGTGGCCAACTGGTTCTATCTCGCCTTCATCGTCACCATCGCCATGCTGCACGTGGTCAATAACCTGGCCATTCCCGTCTCGATCATCGGCGCCCACAGCTATGGCGCCTTCGCAGGGGTCCAGGACGCTCTGACCCAGTGGTGGTATGGCCACAACGCGGTGGGCTTCTTCCTGACCGCAGGCTTCCTGGCGATCATGTACTACTTCATCCCCAAGCGGGCGGAGCGGCCGGTGTTTTCCTACCGCCTGTCGATCATCCACTTCTGGGCGCTGATCTTCATCTATATCTGGGCCGGTCCCCACCACCTGCATTATACGGCGCTGCCGGAATGGGCGCAGACGCTGGGCATGACCTTCTCCATCATGCTGTGGATGCCCAGCTGGGGCGGCATGATCAACGGCCTGATGACGCTGTCCGGCGCCTGGGACAAGCTGCGCACCGACCCGGTGATCCGCATGCTGGTCGTCTCCGTGGCCTTCTACGGCATGTCGACCTTTGAGGGCCCCGTGATGTCGATCCGCGCGGTGAATTCGCTGTCGCACTACACCGACTGGACCATCGGCCACGTGCACTCCGGCGCCTTGGGCTGGGTGGGCTTCATCAGCTTCGGCGCGATCTACTGCCTGGTGCCGTGGCTGTGGAAGCGGGCCGGCATGTATTCCAAGGCCTTGATCGAATGGCACTTCTGGATCGCGACCATCGGCATCCTGCTCTACATCACCTCCATGTGGGTGTCGGGCATCATGCAAGGTCTGATGTGGCGGGCCTATGACAGCCTGGGCTTCCTGGAGTTCAGCTTCATCCAGACCGTCGAAGCGATGAAGCCCTACTACATCATTCGCGGCGTGGGCGGGGTGCTCTACCTGGTCGGCGCGCTGCTGATGGCCTGGAATGTCTACAAAACCATCAAAGGCGATGTGCGTGAGAAGGACGTGTCGGTGAAACCGCAGTCCGCGACCATCGCGACACCTGCCGAATAAGGGAGAGGATCATGGCTGAGAAGACCAATCCGATCTGGGCTTGGCACAAGAAGGTCCTGGAGAAGAACTCCATCCTCTTGACCGCCGGCGTGCTGGTCGTCGTCTCCATCGGCGGCCTGGTGGAGATCGCTCCGCTTTTCTATCTCGACGAGACCATCGAAGAGGTGGACGGGGTTAGGCCTTACTCTCCGCTCGCGCTGATGGGCCGGGACATCTATGTGCGGGAGGGCTGCTATGTCTGCCACTCCCAGATGGTCCGCCCGCTGCGCGACGAGGTGGAGCGCTATGGCCACTACTCGCTGGCGGCCGAGAGCATGTATGACCGCCCCTTCCAGTGGGGCTCCAAGCGGAGCGGGCCGGACCTGGCCCGCGTCGGCGGCAAATTCTCCGATGAATGGCATCGCGACCATATGCGCGACCCGCGCTCGGTGGTGCCGGAATCGATCATGCCGCCCTACGCCCATCTGGAAAACACGCCGCTGGAAGTGGATGTGGTGGAAGGCCGCCTTCGCGTTCAGGCCCTGCTCGGCGTGCCCTATGATGAGCTGGGCCGGCTCGAGAACGCCATGAGCGATGTTTACACCCAGCTCGATCCCTTCGCGGCGGACTATGACGGCTTCCTAGAACGCTATCCGGGCGCTCCGGTCCGCGATTTCGACGGAAACCCGGACATGGTCTCCGAGCTCGACGCCCTCATCGCTTATCTGCAGGTGCTCGGCACCATGGTGGACTTCTCCACCTATGAAGCCGACGCCGACGAGAATCTGAGGTAGCGCCATGTATGAGATGCTCGCCAGCTTCGCTCAAACCTGGGGCATGCTTTTGTTCATCGCGCTGTTTATCGGCGGGGGCGTCTACGCCCTCTGGCCGAGGAACCAGGCCAGTTTCGACGCCGCAGCGCGCGCGCCCCTGATGGACAATGACCGGCCCGCCGCGGCCGACGAACTTCCCTCTGACAAGGACCAAGCCCATGGCTGAGGAAAACAAAAACGAGGTCGACGCCTATTCCGGGGTCGGCACCACCGGCCACGAATGGGACGGCATCAAAGAACTCGACAATCCGCTGCCGCGCTGGTGGCTTTGGATCTTTTACGCGACCATCGCCTGGTCGGTGGTCTACATGATCTTCATGCCGGCCATCCCGGCCCCGCCAGGCATGGACGGCCACACGCGCGGCCTGCGCGATCACTCCGAACGCGCCAATGTGGCGGCGGCGATGGCCGAGCTGGAAGCCGCACGCGGCCCGATGTTCGTGCAGCTGCAGCAAGCCGCTGACGCCGGCGGAGCGGCGGCCATTGAGAGCGATGCTGCGCTGTTGAACTTCGCTTTGGCGGCCGGTGAGTCGGCCTTCGGCGATAATTGCGCGACCTGCCACGGCGCAGGCGGGCAAGGCTTCGTCGGCTATCCCAACCTTAATGACGATGATTGGATCTGGCCGAGCTCGTTCGACGATATCCGCCACACCATTCGCCACGGCATTCGCTGGGAGGACGATTTCGACACCCGCTTCTCGCAAATGCCGGCTTATGGCCGCGACGGTCTGCTGGACCGTGACGAGATCGCGGCGGTCGCCGACTATGTCCTGACCCTGTCAGGCATGCAGGAACCGACCGAAGCGGGCCGCACCACGGGCGCTGAAATCTACGACGCTCAATGCTCGATCTGCCATATGGCGAATGGGGCGGGCGATCCGTCCCAAGGCGCGCCCAATCTCGCCGATGCAATCTGGCTTTATGGCTCCAGCCCGGAGCAGGTGCGCGACACCATCTGGCGCGGGCCTTATGGCGTGATGCCGGCGTGGAATGAGCGTCTGGACGAGCAGACGATCACGGCGCTGGCCGCTTACGTCTATCTGCGCGGCGAGCGGGCGGGCGACGCCTTCGCCGAGCTTGAAACAGAAATGGCGGGCGCGGGTCAGTAGTCTGACCGGCGTCCCGTCGCCACCTTGAGACCGGCCCGGCCGGTCGGGGACGGGATATGCAAATCATCGTCAATCGCCCCGAGGCGAAGGACGCGCCTCGCGAAGCGGCGGCGGGGGTTGTTGAGCACGACGCAGTCGCGGTCAACGATCCCACCCGCCGCGACCTTTATCAAAAGCGCGAGCAAATCTATCCCAAGCTGGTCCACGGCAAATTCCGTCTGGCCAAATGGGTTTTCATGATCCTGGCGCTGGGCGCGTACTACATTACGCCCTTTATCCGATGGGACCGGGGCGCGGGCGCGCCGGATCAGGCGGTGCTGGTCGACTTCGCCAACGCCCGCTTCTACTTCTTCTTCATCGAGCTGTGGCCGCAGGAGGTGTATTACATCACCGGCCTGCTGATCCTTGCGTCGCTGGCGCTGTTTTTGATCACCGCGCTCTTCGGACGGGTGTGGTGCGGCTATGCCTGCCCCCAGACCGTCTGGACCGATCTCTTCATCGCGGTGGAGCGCCTGTTTGAAGGCGACCGCAACAAACGGATAAAGCTGGATAAACAGCCCTGGTCATTCAACAAGGCCTGGCGCAAGGGCGGCAAGCATAGTGTCTGGCTGATCATCGCGGCGGCCACCGGCGGGGCCTGGATCCTGTATTTCCACGACGCGTTTGAGGTGGTGAACAACTTCGTCACCGGCCAGGCGGCGCTGACCAGCTATGTCTTCTTCGCGCTTTTGACCTTCACCACCTATTCGCTGGCCGGAACGCTGCGCGAGCAGGTCTGCACCTATATGTGTCCGTGGCCGCGCATTCAGGGTGCGTTGACCGACAAGGACGCGCTCAACGTCACCTACCGCACTGACCGCGGCGAGCCACGCGGCCGGCATAAAAAGGGTGAGAGCTGGGAGGGCCGCGGCGATTGCATCGATTGCAAAGCCTGCGTGGTCGCCTGCCCCATGGGCATCGACATCCGCCAGGGGGCCCAGCTGGAATGCATCGGCTGCGCCCTGTGCATTGATGCGTGCGACGACATCATGGGCAAGATCGGCCGGCCCAAGGGCCTGATCGCGTACGACACCGACCTCAATATCGAGCGCCGGGAAAGGGGCGAGAAAGCCCGCTTCGACTTCATCCGGCCGCGCACCGTGCTCTACACCGTGCTGATCGTGGCGATCTCAAGCCTGATGCTGTTCGGTCTGGTCAATCGCACCGAATTATCGCTCGACGCCTACCGCGATCGCGCGCCGAACTATGTGGTCCTGTCCGATGGCAGCGTGCGCAACGGCTACACCCTGACGGTGGTCAACAAGGCCAATGAGTCGCGGACCCTTGATCTGGTTCTTGAGGGCGATCCAGCGTTCAATATGCGCGTGCTTGGCGTGGATACGCCGTCCTTGACGGTGGGGCCGGACGAAACCCGGGACTTCCGGATCTTCCTGACCCTGCCGCGCTCGGAAGTGGATGCGCACTCTGAAACGATCGCCTTCGTTGTGACCGATCCGATGACCGGTGAAGTCGCCCGGACGCCTTCAGCCTTCCAGACGGGAGAAATGCGATGATGGCCGAGACCCCTCAGTCGGGCTTCACGATCAAGGGCTGGCATGTGCTGGTCGGCATGGTGGCGTTCTTCGGCGTGATTTTCACCGTCAACGGCATCTTCATCAGCAATGCGCTTCGCACCTTCCCTGGTGAAGAGACCCGGCGCTCCTATGTCCAAGGGCTGGAGTATAATCAGGTCATTGAAGCACGCCGCGCTCAAGCCGAGCTGGGCTGGTCGGCCAGCGCCAACCTCGCCGAGGATCGCGTGCTGATCGAGGTGCGCGACGCGGACGGCGCGCCGGTCACCGGCCTGCGTCTCGTGGGCGAGCTGCAGCATCCCGCCAATATGTCGGCCGACCGCGCCCTGGTCTTCACCGAAGTGCGCGACGGGGTTTACGCCGCCGGCGCCGGGGAGCTGCCTGACGGACGCTGGACGCTCGCCGCCCGCGCCGACGGTGACACGCCGTTCGAGCTGGAAACCCAGCTGTGGCGCCGCTAGACGCCGCATCCCCCAGTCCTAACCCGGCCGCCTTTGTGCGCGAGACGGGCGCTGAAAAGCGCCTGGATCTCGCCGTGCAAAACGCCCGCTGCGCCGCCTGTATTGCGCGGATCGAAGATGGCGTGCGCAAGCTGCCCTCGATCAAGTCGGTGCGCTTGAACCTGTCCACCGGCCGTCTCGCCGTCACCTTCACCGGCGATGACGCGCTGGCGGTCTCCATCATCCAAACTCTTGAAAAGCTGGGCTATCCCGCGGCGCCCTATACGCCGGACGCCAGTGACGACCCGCGCGCCAGGGAAGAAAAGCGTCTGATCCGCGCGCTCGCCGTCGCCGGCTTCGCCAGCGCTAATGTGATGCTCTTATCCATCTCCGTCTGGGCCGGGGACGGCGAGATGGACATCGCCACCAAGACGATGATGCATTGGCTGTCCGGCCTGATCGCCCTGCCCGCGGTGGCCTATTCCGGCTGGCCTTTCTTTGAGAGCGGTTGGAGGAGTCTGAGAGCGCGCGCGGTCAATATGGACGTGCCGATTTCGCTGGCGGTCCTGCTCGCCTGCGTGTTGTCGATTTATGAGACCGCCATGGGCCATGGCGCGGCCTATTTCGACGCGGCGGTCATGCTGCTCTTCTTCCTACTGATCGGCCGTTATCTCGATGTCCGCCTGCGCGCCAAGGCTGGGCAGGCCGCCCGTGACCTCGCGGCTTTGCAAGCCACCATCGCCCACCGCTTCATGGTCGACGGCGCGGTGAAAGCGGTGCCCGCCACGGAGATCGAGCCCGGCGACAAGATCATCGTGCCGACTGGCGAGCGCGTGCCCGTCGACGGCCGCGTGGTGTCGGGCTGGAGCGAAGTCGACGCCTCGCTGGTGACCGGCGAGACGATGCCGCTGCGGGTTGAGCCGGGGGCGCAAGCCTGGTCCGGCATGGTCAATCTGGGCGATCCGCTGACCCTCACCGCCACCGCCGCCAGCCAGGATTCGCTTCTGGCCGAAATCGCTCGCCTGGTCGAAGCCGGCGAGCAATCGCGCTCGCGCTATGTGCGCTATGCCGACCGGGCGGCGCGGGCTTATGTGCCGGCGGTTTTCATTATGGCGGCGGCGACCTTGCTGGGCTGGCTCGCCTTTGGCGGCACGATCCACGACTCGGTGATGAACGCCATCGCCGTCTTGATCATCACCTGCCCCTGCGCCATGGCGCTGGTGGTGCCGGCGGTTCAGGTGGTCGCCACCGGCCGCCTGTTCAAAGACGGCGTTCTTGTGAAATCCGGTGATGCGCTCGAGCGTCTGGCGACCGCGAAATCCGTCGTGTTCGACAAAACCGGCACGCTGACCGAAGGCCGCGCGCGCCTCTTGAACGCTGACTCCATCGAGCCTGCCGCGCTGGAAGCCGCCGCTCAGCTCGCCCGCCTGTCCCGCCACCCGCTCTCGCGCGCCGTGGCGGACGCCGCGGGCGACGGTCCGGTCTCGGAGAGCTTTCAGGACATCGCCGGCGGCGGGCTTCAGGGCGAGGTCGAGGGCCGCACCGTCCGCTTCGGCTCCGCCGCTTGGTTGGGCCTGCCGGACACCGCAGACGACGCCGCGCAAGAAGCCTGGCTGTCGATTGAGGGCGAGGCGCCGGTCCGTTTCGTCTTCGCCGACACGCTGCGTCAGGACGCGGCGGGCGCCGTATCCGATCTCGCCCAGCGGGGTCTGGAGGCGGAGCTGTTGTCTGGGGACCGCGCAGGTCCGGTGGCGGAGGCCGCAAAGGCGCTGGGCATCACGAAGTGGCGCTCCAGCCTGAAGCCCCAGGACAAGATCGAGCGGATCGACGCGCTCAACGCCGATGGCGCAGGGCCCTTGATGGTCGGTGACGGCGTCAATGACGCCCCGGCGCTCGCCGCCGCCCATGTCTCGGTCTCGATGGGTTCGGCGGCGGAAATTTCGCGCTCGGCCGCGGATCTGGTGATCCAGGGCGACAAGCTCACGTCGCTCGCCCGCGCGATCGATGTGGCGCGCGAAGCCAGAGCCCGGGTGATGGAGAATTTCGCCCTGGCCAATATCTATAACATCATCGCGGTGCCGCTGGCCGTGTTCGGCTTGGTCACGCCTTTGGTGGCGGCGCTGTGCATGTCGGCCAGCTCCATCGTGGTGATGCTCAACGCGTTAAGGCTGGCTCGCTCATGACCGCTCTCTTATGGCTTATTCCCGCTGCGCTTCTCCTTGGCGCGTTTGGCCTTGTCGCTTTCTTCTGGTCGACCCGGGCCGGGCAGTATGACGATCTTCAAGGCGCCGCCGAGCGCATCCTGATCGATGATGACGGTCCGATCGTTGACGATGAGGATGAGGCGCGGTGAGGCCTTCAGCCTAGGTCTTGTACGCCTCACTATGCTGGCGGCCCTCGCCGCCGATTTCGTCCCAGTCTGCTTTGGAACCGACGAATATATGGTCGGAGATGCGCAAGCCCTCCGCGCCGCGGGTCAGGGCGCCGGCGGGGATGAACATGGTGTCTTCGCTGTTCCTGCCGGGCAGGGCTGACCCGCATTTGGGGCAGAAGGCGCTATGCCAATCACAATCCGGGTGCGTCCAGGCCTGGACCAAGTCCTCACCCTTCACCCAGCGGAACGCTGTGTTGGGGACAACAGCGACGACGACGCCCTGAGTTCCGCTCCATTTGCGGCAAAGCGAGCAGTGGCAGGCGTAGAGATAGTCGAGCTCGCGATCGGTCTCGAACTGAACCGCGCCGCAATTACAGCCGCCTGCCGCCATCGCTTATCTCTTTAGCCAGCCCGCATTCACGCAGCCCTCTGCGATCTGTACGGCGTTCAGCGCCGCGCCCTTGCGTAGATTGTCTGAAACGATCCATAGCGCCAAGCCGTTCTCCACCGTCGGGTCATTGCGCACGCGGCTGACGAAGGTGGCGAATTCACCGACGCTCTCGACCGGCGTGATGTAGGCGGGGTCGTCCTCGTCTGCCCGATCGATCAGCATCAGGCCCGGCGCCTCGCGCAGCAGGTTTTTCGCATCTTCCGCCGAGAGCTCCCTATCGAGCTCCAAATGCGCGGCGACGCAGTGGCCGACAAAGACCGGCACCCGGGCGCAGGTGGCGAAAAGCTTGATTTTGGGATCGAGAATCTTCTTGGTCTCGACCGTCATCTTCCACTCTTCCTTGGTGGAGCCGTCCTCCATGAAGACGTCGATTTTCGGAAGGACATTAAAGGCGATCTGCTTGTCGAAGGCGGAAGGCTCGATGGGATCGTTGACATAGATGGCGCGGGTTTGACGCCACAGCTCATCCATCGCCTCTTTGCCGCCGCCCGAGGTGGACTGATAGGTCGCTACGCTCGCCCGCAAAATGCCCGCCGCGTCGTGGATCGGCTTCAAGGCCACCACCGTTTGGATGGTCGAGCAATTGGGATTGGCGATGATGTTTTTCGCCGGCCGCTGGGCCAGCGCGTCCGGGTTCACCTCCGGCACCACCAGCGGCACGTCCGGATCCATCCGCCAGGCGCTGGAATTGTCGATCACCAAGGCGCCGGCTGCCGCGATCTTCGGCGCCATCTCTTTGGACAGCTCGCCGCCTGCGCTCATCAACACCAGATCGACGGTCGAGAAATCAAATGTCTCGGCGTCTTTGATCTTCAGTGTCTTGTCGCCATAGCTGACCTCGCGCCCAACTGACTTGCGGCTGGCCAGCGCATAGACGGTGTCGGCGGGAAACAGGCGTTCTTCCAAAATGGTGAGCATTTCAGCGCCGACCGCGCCGGTTGCGCCAAGAACTGCGATGTTGAGAGCCATAATGCGCTCCTTTTCAAGGGAATCTGATTGATCCTGGGCGTGCAAGTCCGCTAGCTTTGATCCGCAGCGGGGAGCTTTGAAATGGACGTTTTGCTTTTCAGCCTCATCCTTTACTACGCCTTTCTGGTGTTCGTGGTGCTGGCGGTCGCCTTCGTCATTCTTCGGGTGACCCGTATGGTCCTGGACCACCGCCGCACCGCCCTAAACGACAAACCCCCGAGCGGTCAGGCCCGGGGGTCATCACTTAGGGATGCCGCAGGGCCTTAAGCAAGGCTCGGGTCAATGCCCTTACACGCGTCCACCAGGCCTTTCACAGAATCGACCGAGTGGTCGAACATGGCCTGCTCGTCGGCGTTGAGGCTGATTTCGACGATTTTCTCCACGCCGCCGGCGCCGATCTGGATCGGCACGCCGACATAAAGCCCGTCAACGCCGAACTGGCCGGTCAGGTGGGCGGCGCAGGGCAGGATGCGCTTTTTGCCGTTGAGATAGGATTTCGCCATGGCGATAGCGCTTTCCGCCGGCGCGTAGAAGGCCGAGCCATTGCCAAGCAAGCCGACGATCTCGCCGCCGCCCTTGCGGGTGCGGTCGACGATGGCGTCGATCTTCTCGGAGGTGGACCAGCCCATCTTAACCATGTCCGGCACCGGAATGCCCGCGACGGTGGAATAGCGGGTCAGCGGCACCATGGTGTCGCCGTGGCCGCCCATCACGAAGGCGGTGACGTCTTCGACAGAGACGCCGAATTCTTCCGCCAGGAACCAGCGGAAGCGCGCGGCGTCCAGCACGCCCGCCATGCCGACGACCTTGTTGTGCGGCAGGCCGGAAAACTCGCGCAGCGCCCAGACCATGGCGT
>CAZAGE010000031.1:0-39840 GCA_964484345.1 uncultured Oceanicaulis sp.
TGTTGATGAAGGTCAGGATCGGAATGTCGCGCAGGCGGCAGACCTCGACCAGTTTGAGGGTACGCGGCTCCACGCCCTTGGCGGCGTCGAGCACCATGATGGCGCTGTCGGCGGCGGTGAGCGTGCGATAGGTGTCTTCGGAAAAGTCTTCGTGGCCAGGAGTATCGAGCAAGTTGAAGGTCAGGCCCGCATGCTCATAGGTCATCACCGAGGCGGAGACCGAAATCCCGCGCTCGCGTTCGATCTTCATCCAGTCCGATTTGGTGCGCCGGTTTTCACCGCGCGCACGCACTTGGCCCGCCAGGCGGATCGCGCCGGCGGTGAACAGGATGTTTTCCGTCAGCGTGGTTTTACCGGCGTCAGGATGGGAGATGATGGCGTAGGTGCGCCGGCGCGCCCAAGGCGCGGCGTCAGCATGGCTCATGGAAAGCGTGCTCTTGCTTGATCTGTCTTACCCGCCGGGCGTAGCCGACGGCGCACAGACACGCAAGCGGAGCGGGCCTAAGCCTGCATGCGTTGGGGCGCGTGGCGCCAGACCGACAGATTGGCGACATGGCTGGACAAGCGGCCTGCGCCCTGAAGCTCATAAAGCTGGGTCATCGCGACCAAAGACACCGAAGCAAGGCGCACCTGCACCATGCTTGCGTCGACCGCGCCTTTCGGCGTCACAGCCAGGAGTGCGTTCGCCTCGTCGGTCTTCCACGCCACCATGGAGGCGAGGAAGGTCGCAATTTCGGGATTCGTCCGCGGCAAATAATGCTCATCAAACGTGGCTTCGCGCACCAGCTTGATCACGCGCGCGATGCGCATGTTGACCAGGGCCGCTTCGCTAAACCCATTGGACAATCCGGCCGCCCTCGCGGTTTCGCGCGCGTCGCCAAGATCGTACACAACATCATTGAACAGGAATAACATAGCCTGCCCGCTCACCCCTGTGAGTTAACACCAATGGCGCCGACCATAGCCGGCGAGCCGTTACAATTTCTCTATCGGGCCATTAAGGAAGTGGCGACCATAGCGCGGCGTCGAACGCCTTGGACCGCAGGTGTTTTCCGCCTCCGATTGACTTTCAGCGGGATGTTGAGGAGAGAGCTACCCTCTCCTGCCACGGGTCCGGTGGCGCGGCCACCGGTTAGAGGACCTCGACATGCATGTTCTGACCGTTCTCGATCACCCAGATCCCGCCTCCCTTTCGGCCGCGGTGGCCCGCCACTTCATGGACGGCGCAGCGGCGGCGGGCCATTCCACCGAGTTAGCCGACCTGAATGCAGAGGGCTTTGATCCGCGATGGACCCTGTCCGACAGCACGGCCAATGACGGCGGCGAGCCGCCGGCCGATGTTCAGCGCGAACAGCTTAGAATCGCGCTTGCTGACGCGATCGGACTGGTCTTCCCGCTCTTCTGGTGGGGCATGCCATCCGTGATGAAGGGCTGGGTGGACCGGGTCTGGCATTGGGGCTGGGCCTATGACCAGCTGGACGATCCGGAGGCATCCTTGCAGCGCCCTCGAACCGGCGTGCTCCTGACCCTGGCGGGCGCACGGTCGGACATGATGGAAAGCGAAGGCTATCAGGCGGCGATGGAAACCGCCTGGATGCAAGGCACGTTTGGCTATTTCGGCTTCACCAAGCGGCGATTGGAAGTGCTGAATGGCTCAACCGGGTCAGAGCCTCGTCGCAACGCGCTGCTGGACCGCGCCTATCAGGCGGGCTTCACGCTCGAAAGACCCTGAGCCAGACGATCCTCCGCAGCACGCCCGTGAGCATCGGGTCTAGCCTTTGAGTTCGTCCGCTCGACCGTCCCCGCAGCGCTGGCCTGGCGGACATCGACAATCTCGACATTCAACTGCTGAAGATCAGCGTTCAAGACTTTCCACCGGCTCTTCGAGAAAGTGGCGCCCCTGGGGATCGTCCACCTCCACAACCCAGAGGTCAGGGTCCCGATCCAGGCGGCGTTCGAGATAGCTTTTTACGGCCTCTTCCTCACAGGGCTCGCCCCCGAGAGGCTGGGTCCAAAGCCGCTCGCCCTCCATGTCCCGCACCGGCACGTAAAGCTGAGTAAGGCGCTGAGGCAGAAGCACTTTCACCAGCACAACTCCAGCGTCGGGATCGCCCCGCCGCTCGATATAAACCGAAGCGCCCGCGCTTTCCGCCCGCCAGCGAAGGGCATCCACCCAGAATCGCGCTTTTAGATCCGTCATGCCGCTTGATGGCCCGCCCATTGCTTAATAAAGTCTTAAGCGAGGGGAGCGTTTCATGTCGATACAACAGGGCCTAATCGGCCTCGTATTCGCGGCGCTGTGCATATTTTTTTCGTGGGCTGAAGCAGAGGCGGATCACCGCCCCGCCCGTTCGGAAGAAGCACTGATTGCGTCATTTGAGGGGGTGAGCGCCCAGCTTGAGCTGGATGCGGAGACCCGGGAAATCCGAATTCCGTTTACGATCGCGACGGGTGCGCGCCCGGAAGGGGTGGAGCTGGTGCTCAACGCCGCTCCGCAAAGCGAGCGGTCGAACGGGCGGATCGAAGCCTTCGTCAACCGCGCCAGAGCCGTCGTACTCCAGCCGCGCGCGGACAGTTTTGAAGCGCGATTTGCGCTTTATTCCGAAGCACTGCGCGATGGCGAAAATGAGCTCGTGCTGCGCTTGGTCGGCGAGATCAACGCCGGCTGGACGATCGACGCCACTCGCTCACGCCTGCGCGTGTCTGCAGCGCCGGTGCTTGGCTACGAGACGCTGGATGCAATGGAAACGGCGCTGCGCGCCGACTTCGCCGCCCCGCGCCGGGTGCATATCGACGCCTCGGCCGCCGGAGATGACGCTTTGGCGGTTGCGGCGCTGGTCGCTCAGGGCCTTGCGCTTCGCATGGATGAAGCCCCGATCCTGGTGCACGACCCGGCCGTGGCGGAACTGGTTGTGCGCACGGCGATTTCTCCCGGCCTCGGCGCCCCGGTGATCGATCTTGCGGGCCCCTCCGATCTGCATCTTGTGGCGGGGCAAGACGGCGCGCTCATCGCCGCCGCCCGTCTGTTCGCGGCGCGCTCCATGGAAAATCAGGCTCTTCGCTTCAACATGGCCAGTGCTTTACAGGCGCCTCGCCTGTTCAGCGAGCCCAGCGAGTCCGCCGCGCGTCTGCGCCTTGAAGAACTCGCCGCTGTCGGCGCGCCCTTCGGCTCGGATCAGGGCGGCCGCGCCGCCGTGGTGATTGCGCCATCAGACAATCCGGATGATCAAGCCGCCGCCCTATCCGTAATCGCGCGCGCCGCGCTCGCTTCAGGCTCAGCCTGGCTTTACGCCTGGTATGGCGAACAATTGGACTCTGCGCCGGTCAATCACGACCTGATGGTGCTTGGCCCGCAAGGCGCGCTCGACCCGCGCCTAATGGCTGCGGCTCCCGCAGAAGTGCGCGCCGCGACTACGGCCGCCGCCAACCGCACGCCGCGCCGGCATCTGGGCTCGACCGCGTTTGCGTCCGACGAGACTGAACGCAATGCCCGAATCACCGGCGTGGCTGCGCTCTATGAGCAGGCCGATGGCCGTCCGGTGGCGTTGTTCACCGCGCCGGAGGGAGCAGATTTCGCCCGCGCCGCCAAGCGCCTCGCCCGTTCGGAGCTGTGGATGAGCCTGGAAGGACGGGCCGTGGTCTGGGATGCGGCGGCGGTGACGCCGTTCGGCCCCAGCGCCGCGCCGCGCTTCTCGTTGGAGTGGGCCACGCAAATGGTCCGCTCCCACGACGAATACTTCGCTCTGGGCGCATTTTCGCTGGCGGTGCTGCTTCTGCTCCTCGGCGCCGGCGTAAACCGGGCGTCAAGACGGGACGCGTAAGACTGTGCGGGTATGTTGCCCGCGCTCACCGCCCTCCTTCTGGCCACCCAGGTCCCTGGCGATGCTCCCGAGCTGACCAGCCTCGCCGTGCTGCGTGCGGGAGACGACGCCTGCGCCCTGTTTAACGACGCCCAGCGCGCCTTGCTTGAGGCGGCCGTTGCTAGGGCGAGCGATGACGCGGTGCTGGCCGGCGCCGATCCTGAAGCTTTGGACGCCACGCTGGCGCGCCAGACGATCGTTCCGGCGTGCACGGACGCGCGCCTCGCCAATCTCGCCCGCGATCATCTCGCCCGCATCGAGAATCTGGCGAGCTTTACTGAAATCAGCTTTCAGGGCACGGCGCGCACCTGGATCGTCGACCGGCGCCCCGCGCGCCGCGATGCGCCGCCGCGCTGGCGGGTGGTGCAAAACACCGCTGCGGCCGACGCCGCCTTCGGCGTCGCGGAGATAGACGGGGCGCTTCAGCTCGCCCTGGCCTTCAACAGCGATGATCGCCTGTCCAGCGCGGTGCTGATCGCGCGCGACCCGGAGCGGATGGCCCATCCGATCGATTTCACCGCTGGCGGCCTGTTAGCACCGCCGGGCCGTGACGGCGCCAGCGCCTGGGGCGCCCCGATGGGCCAGGATCGGCGCTTTGTCGCTCAGGACCGGTTGGCGGCGGACGCGGCGGCCGCCCTCGCTCCAGCCTCCGGCGATCCGGCGCGCGGCTTTGTGTTTTCCCAGGACACCCTGATCTGGCTGACCCGGTTGACCCCGCGCGAAGGCGTCGCGATCGAACTACGCGACCGGGCGGGCGATATGATCGCCATCATCTGGTTTGAAGTCGGCTCGCTGCAGGCGGCGCTCGCCATGCAGGCCGTACCGCTGATCGAGCTTGAAGACGGCGGCGCCGCAGCGCCTTAGGCGCTGGCGCCAGATTGCAGCTCTTCGCCTAAGGTTTGCGCCGCGAGGATGCGCTGGTGAACCTCCAGCGTCGCATCGGTATCGGCGTGCTCGATATCGGCGTCGGCGAGGACCGGCAAAGTGACGCTCACCGTGGTGCCTTCGCCCGGCGCGCTTTGCACGCTCATCGCGCCGCCATGCAGCTCGGCCAGCGCGCGCACCAAAGACAGGCCAAGGCCCGAACCGCGCTCCGTCGTCTCGCGCGCCGCGCTTGCCTGGGTCCAGGCTTGCCCAACGCCCGCCAGCTCATCGGCTTGCATCCCCACCCCACTATCGCCGACAGCCAGCACGAGTTCGCCATTTTGAGCGCGCACCATGGCTACGACCGCACCGCCGTCGGGCGTGAATTTCACCGAGTTAGACAACAGGTTCAGAAGGATTTGGCGCAGCGCCTTGCGGTCCGCTTCCACATTAAGCGGAACATCGCCTACATCGGTGTAAAGCGCGATGCCTTTTTCTTCCGCGCGCAGGCGCAGCATCTTGGCGCAGATTTCAACCACGTCGCGCGCGTCAAAGTCTTCCAGTTCGATCTCGTAGCGATCCGCTTCGATCTTCGACATGTCCAGGACATCGCCGATCAGGTCAAGAAGATGCGTGCCGCTTTCGTGGATCAGATCGCCGTATTCCGCGTAGCGGGCGGGCAGCGGTCCGAAGATACGCTGCTTCATCATGTCGGAAAAACCGATGATGGCGTTGAGCGGCGTGCGCAGCTCGTGGCTGACGGCGGCGAGGAATTCAGACTTTGACCGGTTGGCTGCGATCGCCGCGTCGCGTTCCGCCTCCAACTGAGCGAGATCCGCTGTCGGTGACGCGGGGATGGACGCGGCTAGCGAGGAGGCTTGGCGTTCCAGGGTAAGAACATAGCCATCCGGCGTCGCCACCGCCCGCGCATCCACCAGCTGAGCCGAGCCGTCGCGATCCCGCACGGAGAAGGTGAAACAGCCGCCATCAACCGGCCCGCCTGCGCTGGCGGAGACCAGGCCGGCGCGCACAATCTCTTGCGCGCCTTCGTCAAAACCCAGACCGTCAGCGCCCAAGCCTTCAAGATTGCTCGGCGCGCCGGGCACAATCCGGCGGATGGCGCGGCTGGCCGCTTTAATGGTGCCAGACTTATCCAACGCCATCATCGGCGATGGGGCGCGGGCGAAGGCTTCAGCGGCGGACGCCGTGTCTCGCACCGTGCGTTCCAGCTTGGTAAGGCGCAGCTCCAGGCGTGTCCGCGCAATCAAGCCGGCGAGCGCAAGATAGCCCGCGAACGCGGCCCAAATCTCCGGCGTCGCCAGGACGCCTTCAAGCCCGCTGGTGAGCGGCCCCGGCAGGCTGGCCACGGCGCATAGAATAAAAGCGAGCGCACTTAGCACGGCCGCCATACGAGCCTGCGAGGCGTTCACCGAAGCGGCGATGACCGCAGGGCCGGCCAGAAAGACCAGCGCGGCGGGTGAAAAGGCTGTGCCGAAGGCGAGCGCGGCGGTGACGCCTGGCAGCGTCCAGCTCCACCCCAGAACCAGGCGCGAACCGTCCGCCTGAGGCAAGCGCGCACCGGCGAGGAATACGCCCAGGGCACCCGGCAGCACGGCAAGACCGAATCCGATGATCACCAAAGGTTGGACCGGTGCAGGCGCAGACATAAAGGCGAACCAACACAGCCCGATCCACAGAGCGTGGAGGATCCGGCCCGCAAGCATGTTGAACGCTGTTTCGACAAGGCGCATGCGAATCGCATCCCGCACAGTGACTCTTTGCAGGATCAAGCTCGACTCACGGCGTTAATAATTATTGAATCTCCGTTAAACGCTCAGGTCACATATGGGCGGCATTGTTAGGGGAGACGGCGCAAGCTCGCGCTCGATCAATCCGGGAAGGAAAAGCTTCGCCATGATTGACGCATGGGTCCTCGCCGCCGCTGCGGCCCTCATCGCCACCGGTTTCCAGGACGCCCCGTCCCCTGAGCCGGCTGAAGACCAAGCCCCGTCCGCTCCCGCCCTCATGCTGGCGCCGCCGGCGCCGGAAGCGGACCCGCTGATGCGCAACGCAGAAACCTACGCGGCCTTCCATGAGGATGTCGGCGAAGCGGGACGGCGCGAATTGCGCTCTGGCGCGGATCTAGACGCCACCATGGACGCGCTGGCGCAGTATTATAATGGTGACCGGCTGGTCGATGCGCAGATCGCCTACGCCGCGCTTGTCGCCGCCCAGCATCCCGAATTCATCGACGCCGTACGCGCTGTGGCGGATTATTACGGCGCCGGCGTCGCCCGGTCGGCCTTAATGAACGATCCAGTCTATGTCACGGGCTTTATGGGCGCCGATGTCGCTCAGGAAGCCGTGTTCGGCGCAATCAATGAAGATGTCGCCTCCATCGAAGCTGTGGGCGCCCGCTATCGCCAGGCCGCCTATGACCTGCAAAGCGAAACCTGGGCCGGCCGCCGGGCGCGCGACCGGGAGACCCGGCTTCAGGCGTTGGAGACCGCCGCCGATCGCCTGGAAGTGGATTTTCGCTTGTCTGAGCCGTCCGCTGGCGCCGCGGCCCAGCTGGGCTCAGCCTCGTCCATGTTCACCGAACGCGCGCCGGCCGGCGTTCCGGTCCTGCCTCAGCTTCAGGTGACGGTGGGCGAGCAACAGTTGGAGCCTGATGAGCGCCGGATCGGTCAGATGCTGGCGGTCGCGGCGCTTCAATCGATCGAGGATGGGGATATGACTGCGCTCGATCGGATGCTGGCCAATCCCAGCGTTGAGCGCTGCATCACCTGGGCGCGCCTGACCATGGCGCAGTGCATCGCAGCGGGCCATTTCAAGTATGAAGACAGCTTCTGCATTGCTGAACATGCCCTTATGGACGTGGCGGACTGCCTGACGGCGAGCCGTCCTGTGTCGAACTGAAACAGAAAAGCCAAGCCTGTTCAGTATTGGTTAGGCATGGAAATTCAGCCTTAACATGTCATTTACCCAAGACCCTGGAATCGCTGGCGGTTCCGGGGTCTCTTGATCTAGCCTCATCCTTGCTTCCAAATGGGAAGAAGAAGAGGCGAGATGATGTTTCCCATCCGAGCCGTGTTTTGGACCCTTGTGGTCGCGGCCTTTGTGCCGGCAGGATTTAGCGCGCCCGTCGACGGGGCGTTCGCCCAAGAGGCGACCCGTATTGCGGCGAATCTTGAAACCGACGGCGCGACCCGGTCTATAACCTCTGACATGAGCGCCGCAGCCGGCGATCTTTGCGCCGGGCGCGAACAGACCTGCCAAGTCGCCGGAGAATTCGCCCAGTTCACCGGCTTCATGATGAGTATGGCCGCCGATCGCGCCGAAGAGGCGATTGCATCCGGACAGGCGTCTGACCTGGCCGAGGACGCCGTTTTGACCGCCGATCAGCTATTCGCTCAGGCTGCGGGCGAGATGCCCACCCGCTAAGCGGTGCACGGAGCGACGCTAGGGCCTTGAAGGCGCTGGCGTCCGGCTTTATCAGCCCAGCCATGGGCGATCTTCAATCCGATATCGACGCACTCGTCGACGAGTTCGACTTCCTGGGCGACTGGGAAGAACGCTACCGCTATCTCATCGAGCTGGGCCAGGCCCTGCCCGCCTTCCCCGAGGCTGAGCGCACGGACGCGGCCAAGGTGAAAGGTTGCGTCAGCCAGGTTTGGGTCGTGATTGAACCCGATGACGGCCGCCTGACCCTGCGAGGCGACAGCGACGCCCACATCGTCAAAGGCTTGGTGGCGCTTATGGACCGGCTTTATTCCGGACGAACGCCGCAAGAAGCGCTGTCGATCGACCCAAAAGAGGTCCTCGGCCGCATCGGCCTGTCCGAGCATTTGTCGCCTCAGCGCTCCAACGGTCTGGCCAGCATGGTCAAGCGAATCCGCGCGGAAGCGCGAGCGCTGGCGGCTTAGCCCACCGGCGCTTTGGGGCGCGCCATTAAACGGTAATGCACCGCCAGACGGTCCAGTGCGAGCTTGAGCATCGCGGCGCCCGCCCGCTCCGGCCAACCCTGATCGCGCTCTGTCTTGCCCATGCCGGCCTCCCGGATGAGGATGGCGAACACCAGCTGATCCAAGCCTGGCCCGACCGCCTCAAGCGCCGCCATGACACGCGCCTGGGCGTCAAGACGCGTCGTCGGCGCATCGGCCCGGTCGCCCGGCGCGCCGCGGTGCTTGCCGCCTGGCGGCGCGCTCCAGTCGGCGGTGACCCGGCTGTTCAGGGCGGAGCGCTCATAGTCGCGAACGAAGAGCTCCGCCGCACTGGCGTGCACCGGCTGGAGCAGCGCGGGCTTGCCCCCCGCCGGCTTGAGATAGCGCGCCAGCGGGCCTGGCGCCGTGCTGGCGGTGACGGGCCGCGGGCCTTGCGGCTCCATGACCATGCGCCGAGCGGGCTGGCGGTGTTGATCGGCGAAGGGTTGATCGCTGGTTTGCTCCAACCGGATCAAGCGACTGCGACCGTCCGCGCTGAGCGCGTACCCGCCATCGATCTCCTCCAACACACCATCGCTGAGCGCCACGCGAACGTCCTGGGCGCTAAGGCGGGCGAGCGGGCGGCGGCGGCGGTCTGGCCCCGCATAGACGCCATAACCGCCCTGCCCCGCCGGTAACGGGGCGAGGACGCGCCCGGCCTGACCCAAACGCCGCATCCAGGCGGGCGCGCTCACGCGGCGGCCTGAAGCTCAGGCGCAGGGGCGGCGCGCAAACAGGCCTCCAAATCGTCCAGCCGGGCGTCGAAAGCCGCGTCATCGCGCCGGTCTTCAATGCGGTGGCAGGCATGGGCCGCCGTCGACCGGTCCCGGCCAAAGGCCGCCGCGGTGCGCGACAGACTCAGCTCAAAGGCGATATGGGTCAAATAGATGGCCGCTTGGCGCGCAAACGCCGCGCGCGCAACGCCCCGCGTGGGGGCGTCAATCTCGCTGGCGGGAACGCCAAAGGCATAGGCCACGGTTTGCAGCGCCAGTTGGGCGCGGGCGCGATCGGCCTGTTTATCCCGATCCGTCATGTCAGTCTCCCTCTAAGATACGCGTTATACCGCGCATCATAGGAAGATCACACCATGATGAGGATAACTTTCCTATTTACCATAAATAAGGTGTATTATTCCTCAATACACACGCAAAAGGGGAAAATCTTAGACCGGGGAGAAGTAGGCCACGATCAGCACGCCGGCGAGCAGGATTGCGGTCCACAACGCCATCAAGCCGGATGGGAAGTCCCGCGACAGCGTGCCGGCGGGGCTGAACAGGTTGAACAGCTTGCGGCCAAGCTCTCTGAACGTATTGCCTAGAACCTCGTCGCTCCACTCGGCCAGGATCCGGCCCATGGCTGCGCCCCAGCGCGCCGCAGCGTCGCCGAAATAGCGATAGATCCAGTCCAAATCCAGGATGGTGCGGTCGGATTTGAGCGGGAAAAGCTTCAACCAGACCAGCAGCGCGAAGGCCAAAGCCCCCGCCCCCAGAATCTGAAGCTGACCGACCACCGAGCTCGCCTTGTAAGGCTCGTAATCGATGGCGAAGGGCAGAAGACCGTAGAGCGTCTGATAATGCGTACCCACGAGAATGCACAGGAAAGCCGTGACGCCCATGGCGATCAGCTGACCGGTGGGGGCTTCTTGGACCCGGTGGCCGCGGTCTTCGCCGAAGAAAGCGAAATAGGGAACCTTAAGCGCGGTCAATTCCATCACGCCCGCTGAGGCGAAGATCAGGATGATATAGGCCCAGGTCAGGTGCTCATAATGCACCGCCGACAAGATCAGCGTCTTGGCGACGAAGCCGGAGAAAAGCGGCACGCCCACCACGGCGGCCCCCGCAATGATCGCAAACAGACCGGTCGCGGGCATCGACTTGAACAGGCCGCCCAACTCAGTCGCTTTCACCGTGCCGGTGCGCGCGAGCACCGCGCCCATCACCATGAAGAAGAGCGCCATATACAAGACGCCGACAAAGGCGTTGGCCGCTGCGCCGTTGAGCGCCAGCTCGGACCCGACGCCGACGGCGACGGTCATGAAGCCGAGCTGATTGATCAGGGCGTAGGCGAGCGTCTGGCGCAGATCGTTGGAGACGATGGCGAAGAAGACCGGGAAGACCGCCATCACAAGGCCGATGGTGATCAGGATCTCCTCACCCGCAAAACCGCGCGCGAGCGCATAGATCGCCATCTTGGTGGTGAAAGCGGACAAGACGACCGCGCCAAAGCCTGTGGCTTTTGGATAGGCGTCAGGCAGCCACATATGCATCAGCGGGAAGGCGGCCTTAATGCCGATGCCTGCCAGGATCACCCAGCCTGCAGCGCTGGAAAGGTCGAAGACTGAAACCTCGCCGAGGCCGCCAAAGCTCCAGCTGCCCGATTGGGCATACCACATCGCCGCGCCGCCCAGGAGCAGCACGCCGGACAGAACCTGGATCGCCAGATAACGAAGGCCTGCGCGGCGGCTGGCCGGTCCGCCGGCGGCGAAGATCAGCGGAGCCGAGGCAAGTGCTGTCAGCTCCCAGAAAAAGAACAGCGTGATGAGATCGCCCGCAAACACCGCGCCGACGGCGGAACCCGCATAGATCAGAGAGGCGGCGTCAGAAAAGCGCGAGCGGTCGTGGATGGAGTAGATGCCGTTCACAAAAGCCGCGATCAGAAAGACCAGCGCCCAAATCCGGCTCAGCGAGTCGAAGCGGAAAGTCTCAAGCACCAGCGGGCCCAGGTCGATCAGGCCGTAAACGCCCGGCTCTTGGGTCGCGAACCAGGCGGCGAGCCCGATCACAGGCGCGATGATCATCACCGCCTTGCGGCCGGCATGGGTCGGCGCCGCCAGCGCGATCAGACCGCCCAGGATCAGCGCCCAGGCGGGGTTGAAACCGGCGAGGAAGGAGAACGCGTCAAGCATTAGCGTGTCCCCTCTTCATCAATATCGTCGCCCGCGGCGCGCTCATAGAAATTCGGGGACACGCCGAGAATCCAACGCACCAGCCAGGCGAGCAGGATGGCGCCCGTGGCCGCCAGGAAGGGCAGGACTTCATAGCCGCCAAGCACTTCCGGGTATTTCGACAGCCCCTCTTCGCCCGCGAGCAGGAATTCCAGTCCGAAACCCGCCAGCATCGCCACGACGAGACCGAGCACGATCCAGCGGCCAAAGCCGGGCGCAAACAGAAAGAGGAAGGGCTTGGCCAGCGGGTGCACCCCGTCTGACGCGCCTGTGCGCTGCGCACTCATGGCGTCATCTCCGTGGTGAAGACAGGCTGCAGGAAGTCGATCAGCGGGCCGACCAGGAAGAACAGCACGATAGTGCCGATGCCGGTGATCAGCGGCGCCACCCATGCCAAAGGCGGCGGCAGGCCGGGCTTCATCGGCGATTGTTCCGGCTTCGGTTTACCGAAGGCGCGGATCACGATCGGCAAAAGATAACCGATGTTCAGGAGGGTCGAGCCGATCAACATGGCGATCAGCCAGGGCTGACCCGCTGCGACCGAACCTTCCATCAGGAAGATTTTCGGCCACACCCCGCCAAAGGGCGGTACGCCGATGATCGACAGCGAGCCCAGCGCAAAGGCGATGAAGGTCACCGGCATATACCAGCCCAAGCCATCCAGCTGGCTGATCTCTGTCTTCTTGGTGCCGGTGTAAATGCCGCCTGCGGTCATGAAGAGAGTGATCTTGCCATAGGCGTGCATGACGATTTGAAGTGCGCCGGCGAGCAGCGCCGCCGGGCTGGCCAACATGGCCGCCATGGTCACGTAAGACAGCTGGCTGACCGTCGAAAAGGCGAGCCGGGCTTTGATATTATCCTTGGTGAAGGCGATGACCGAAGCGACCACGATGGACAGGCCCGCGATCCAGGCGAGCACATCGGCGGCCGGCAGGGTCTGCATATATTCCGGGCCGAAGATGTAGATCACCACTTTCAGCATGGTGAACACGCCCGCCTTCACAACGGCCACAGCGTGCAGCAGCGCAGACACCGGCGTCGGCGCGACCATGGCGTTGGGCAGCCACGGGTGCACCGGCATGAGCGCAGCCTTACCAATGCCGAAGGCGAACAGCACCAAAAGGACCGACCCCGCAACCGGGCCCGCCGCGCCCGCGAGAATGCCGCCCGCGGTGAAGTCGGTGGTGCCAGTCAGGGCGTAGGTGGTGAAGATCGCCGGCAGCAGGAGACCGATGGAGGTCGCCAACAGAATGCCGAGATAGATCGCCGTGCCCCGCTTGGCGTTGGCGTCGCCCTTGTGGGCGACCAGCGGCACGGTGGCCAGCGTCAACGCTTCATAGAAGAAGAACAGCGTGAGCAAATTGCCCGACAGGGCGATGCCCATGGCCGCGGCGATCGACAGGGTGAAGCAGACATAAAAGCGGGTCTGATTCTTCTCCTTATTCCCGCGCATATAGGCGATGGAATAAAGCGAATTTACGATCCACAGACCGCTCGCCACCATGGCGAAGACGGCGCCCAGCGGTTCCAGCTTGAACGACAGCGTCAAGCCCGGCGCAAACTCGATCAGGGTGATTTCCGGGCGCTGGCCGGACATCTCGACGAGATAGGCGACCACGACAGCGAGCGCGACGGCGCTGATCAGGGTGGCGGCTTCGCGCAGATTGGGCTGCTTATCAAACAATAACACCCCGGCGCCGCCCAAAAGCGGCAGGATCAGCGCAAGGCCGAGGGCAAGTTCAGGCGTCCAGCTCATTAGCTTACGCCTCCATTAATCGCGGCTTGCGCAGCGGTTTGAGCCATATCGACCATGAAGCCTGAATTGACCCCGAAATAGATGTTGGCGATCGCCAGGATCCACAGCGGCACGGTGATCATCACCGGAACCTTGCGCACCACGCCGTTGGGCAGATGATCCTCGGTCGGAGCCGGGTTGATCCACAGCGCCACCAGCATGCGGTAGCAGTAAAACACCGCCAGAACCGAGGCGATCAGGATGGCGGCGACAGCCCACCACCAGCCTTTGTCCAGCGCCGCCTGGACAAGATAGAATTTCGAGATGAAGCCGGCGGTGAACGGCACGCCGATCAGCGACAGCGTGCCGATGGTGAAGGCCGCGCCCGTAAACGGCATCGCCTGGCCCAGACCTTTCAAGTCATCGATCCGGCGCACGCCATAGCTATACGCAAACGCGCCCAGCGCCATGAAGAGCGCGCCCTTCATGAGGGCGTGATTGAGAAGATGCAGCGTACCGGCCGCCACACCCAGCGCCGTCGCCATGCCCAGGCCCAGCAGCATATAGCCGACCTGCGCCACGGACGAATAGGCGAACAGCCGGCGCGCATCGGCTTGGAACAGCGCCTGCATGGACCCCACCAGCATGCCCGCGATGGCCAGCGGCGTGACCACATAGGTCAGCGCATTGGTGACGAAGCCGCTGTCGATGGAGAAGACATCGAAGGAAAAGCGGATGATCACATAAAAGGCGACTTTGGTGGCGGTGGCCGCCAGGAAGGTGGTCACGAAATTCGGCGCGAACGCGTAGGCGTTCGGCAGCCAGAGATGCAGCGGGAAGAGCGCCGCTTTCAGCCCGATGCCCACCAGGATGAAGGCGAAGCCCACCTCCACCACCCGGTCGCCCGGCAGCGCAGCGATGGATTGCGCCATATCGGCCATGTTCAGCGTGCCGGTGGCCATGTAGAGGAAGCCGATGCCAATCACGAAGAAAGTCGCGCCGATCGTGCCCATCACCAGGTAATTGAAGGA
Source organism: uncultured Oceanicaulis sp. (assembly GCA_964484345.1). GTDB lineage: Bacteria > Pseudomonadota > Alphaproteobacteria > Caulobacterales > Maricaulaceae > Oceanicaulis. The sequence goes on from CAZAGE010000031.1 coordinate 14,418, forward strand.
CGCGGTCAAAGCCCGGCGATCATTCTTCCAGCCCATGGCGATGATGGCGTAAGTGCCGATCGAGCTGATCTCCAGGAAGACGAAGAGGTTGAACGCATCCCCCGTGATCGCCACGCCGGACAGGCCGGAAAAGGCGAGCAGGAAGGCGGCGTAAAACAGCGATTGCTTGCGCGCATCGATCTCGTCGGCGACGCTGGGCAAGGCGAACAGCAGCGCCAGCAAACCGGTCGAGGACAACAGCAGCAAGATCGCCGCGTTCAGCCCGTCAATGCGGAATTCGATGCCGAATGGCGGCTCCCAGCCACCCATGGCGTAGCTGACGATGGCGCCGTCGGCGCGCGTCGCGAAGAACAGCTCAATGGCGCACAGGAACGCCACGGCGGCGCTCACCACGGCCAGGCCCCAGGCCGCCCGGCCCGACGGGATCGCGGCGGCGATGGTGGACAGAATGAGCGGCACCGCGACCAAAAGCGCAGGCGCGTGCGCGGCCAAGGCCGCGGGAAGGAAGTAGGCGTCCGTCACGGCTTACACGCCCTTTTCAAGTTCGAGCGAATAGTCCGCCTCGGAGATCGTGTCGTCTTCGATCGTGCCGTAGGCTTCGCGGATGCGCACCACCAGCGCCAGGCCCATGGCGAGCGTGGCCACACCCACCACAATGGCGGTCAGGATCAGCACGTGCGGCAGCGGATTGGAGTAAAGCTGGTTCGGGTCGAGCGTGCCGGCGCTCAGGTCGTCATAATCCAGGATCGGGGGGACCCCGCCGAACACCTTGCCGACCGTGATGTAGAGGAGGAAGACCGAGGTCTGGAAAATCGCAAGGCCCACCATGCGCTTGACCAAATTGCCCGTGGCGATGAGGGCGTAGAGACCGACCATCATTAGGACAATGATCACCGCGTAGGTGAAGCGTTCGGACAGCATCTCAATCATGGCTACCAGTCCTCGTCGGTGATTTCAGGCGTGCGCCCGGCGAAGGCGTAGAAGATCGCGATGATTACGGCGGTGACCGTCATCAACACACCGATCTCCACCAGCACGATGCCAAGATACTGGCCGCGGGCGTTATAGGTGTCCGGGTGCAGAATGTCGTAGTCGAGATAATTCTCGCCGAAGAAGAGCGAGATGAATCCCACCGCAGCGAAGATGAAGGCGCCCAGCGCCAGCGTGACCCGCGCCGCCCATGGCGGCACCGCCTTGCGGGCTGCGTCCATACCATAAATCAGCGCGTACAGGATTAGAGCCGAGGCCAGGATCACACCCGCCTGAAAGGCCCCGCCAGGCGCGTATTTGGCGTGGAAGTGAACGTAAAATCCAAAAATCAGGATGAGCGGGATCAACAGCTTGGCGACCACGCGCAAAATCAGGTGCGGGTTCATCTATTCATCCTCCTCGCGGCGGCGGCCAGACAAACCCATGAGGAGCGCGACACCGACGCCGGCGGCGAACACCACGAAGACCTCGCCCATCGTGTCGAAGCCGCGATACGAGCCCAGAACGGCGGTCACGACGTTCGGGACCTTTTTCAGATCTTCGGCGGTGCGCTCCATATACTGCATCCCCACCCCGACATTGGCGGGCGTGTCTGCAGCGCCATAGGGCGGCATGTCAGGCAAGGCGTAGAACAGAGCCGCGCCCGCGGCGACACACACCGCCAGCGCCGCCCAATGGCGCGACGAGCTGACCTTGTCGCATTCGCGCGAGGTGAGCAGCATCGCCGCGAGCAGCAGCACGGTGGAGATGCCCGCGCCGACAGCAGCTTCGGTGAAGCCCACATCCAGCGCGTCGAGCGAGGTGAACCAGGCGGCCGACAAAAGCGAGTAGACCCCGGTCAGCATGACGATGGCGAAGAGATTGCGCAGACGGATGATCGCCACGCCGACGGCGAGCAGCATCGCCATCAGCACATAGTCGAAATACTGGGTGACGTCGGCGATCATGACGCGCCTCCCTCATCTTCCGGCGCCCGTGGGCGGAAACGCGCCAACAGCGGCTTGAGGCCGGACTTGTAAGCCGCATTGGCCGTCGCGTGGGTCGCGGTGGGGCTGGTTAAGAAGATGAACAAGCCTAAGAGCGCCAGTTTCACCGTGACCAGCGACCAGCCCGACTGCAGCATCAGGCCGATAATGATCAGCTCGGCGCCCAGCGTATCGGTGACGCCCGCGGCATGAAGCCGGGTGTAGAAGTCCGGCAGGCGGAGCATGCCCAGAGCACCGGCGAGCACGAAAACCGCGCCGGTGAGCATCAGGATGGCGGAAATGATGTCGAAACCGATCTCGACGAAGAAAGCGACGCTCATTCCTCGTCCTCCCCGCTGATCGCGCGGCGCAGCGCCATTTGGGACAAGGCCACCTCCAAGGAGCGGTAGCGGAAGAATTTCAAGATGGCGATCGTGGCGATGAAGTTGATCAGCGCATAGAGGATCGCAATGTCGATGGCGGCGGGCTCGCCCACCATCATCGCGAAAGCGACCAGGAAGAGCACGGTCTTGGTGCCGAACGCATTCACCGCCAAAACGCGGTCATACAGCGTCGGGCCGATGAAGAGGCGCGACAGGATCAGCGCCATACCCGCCAGCAACATGCCGGCGACGGCGAAGTCGACAAAGGTCATCCACATTATGTCGCCTCCCCGTCAGCGGCTTTGGTGGCGCGCTTGCCCATGTCGATGAAGGCTTCCTGGTCGGCGAAGCTCTCGTCCAGCGCATGGATGAGGAAGCCGCCCTCCTCCACCTCGACGGTGACGGTGCCAGGTGTCAGCGTGATGGAGTTCGCAAACGTCGTACGCGCCAGGTCCGAGCCTTCGCTGACGCCCAGATGGGTCATCACAGGCTTGATGTTGAGGTCTGGCGACAGCGCCAACTTCACGACCTCGATATTGGCTTTGAAGATTTCCCCGCCAAGCCACAACCAGTAACGCCCAAAGCGCGCCATGTTGCGGAAGGGCACGGTTTCGCCATCGATCAGGCCGAAGCGATTCGTCATGTAGATGGAGGCGATGACCGAAAAGACGCCAAAGCCGGTGATGATGCCATGCCACCACATGCCCGATAGCAGCAGCCACAGCACTGCCAGCACGAAGGTGAGTAGGATGCCGTAAAGGAGCCCTCGGCCCACGTCGCTCTCCTGATAAAGCGCCCGGAAAAGCTCCGGTGCGACTGTTGGTCGCCGGTCATAGAAAAAGCGCAGGCGTAATTCCAGTAAAACCGGCGGCGAGAGGGATGGATTTTTACATATCCCACCCCAGAGGTGCGGGAATTTCCCGGTCGATGCGCCGCCTAATCGTCCTCGTCTTCATAGCCGACCAGCGAAAGCGGCCGGGCCTTCAACCCTTCCAGCTCGGCCCAGCGGGCCAGCGCATCATCGCGGCCATGGGTGATCCAGAGCTCCTCACGCGCCACGTCGCGCGCTGTGGCCGTCAACTCGTCCCAATCCGCGTGATCCGACAGGATGAGGGGCAGTTCCACACCGCGCTGTCGCGCCCGGGCGCGCACCTGCATCCAGCCGGACGCGAACGCCGTCACCGGATCAGCGAAGCGGCGCGCCCATTTGGTGTGAAAAGTCGAGGGCGGGCCAATGACGATTTTTCCCGCGAAACCAGTCTTGTCGCCCTCTCCATCCTTGATCGTGGCGTCCCTGAGCTCACCCAGCGAAACTCCATGGTCCTCATAAAGCGCGCACAGCGCCTTGAGCGCGCCATGGATGTAGATCGGCTCGTGATAGCCCGTCTCGCGTAACAGGCAGATGATGCGTTGGGCTTTTCCCAGCGCATAGGCGCCGACCAGGTGGGTGCGCTCTGGATAGCGCCGCACGCTGTCGAGCAGACGCTGCATCTCGCCGCCATCATCGGGATGGCGAAAAACCGGCAAGCCGAAGGTCGCCTCGGACACGAAGACATGACTGAGTACGGGCTCGAACAGCGTGCAGGTCGGATCGCGGCGGCGCTTGTAATCGCCGGACACCGTAATCACGAGGCCCTTCCATTCCAAACGCGCCTGGGCGCTGCCCAGCACATGGCCGGCGGGATGAAGGCTCACATCGACGTCACCGATCTTCATCCGCTCGCCATAAGCCAGCGGCCGGCGAGTCGCGCAGAAGTCCGCGCCATAGCGCGCCGCCATGATCGCCAGCGTCTCCGGCGTGGCCGCCACCGCTGTGTGCCCGGCGCGGGCGTGATCGGCATGGCCATGGGTCACCACCGCACGCTCGGCGGGACGCATCGGATCAATGAAAAAGCCCCCCGGCTCGCACCATAAGCCGCGCTCGGTCTCTCGAAGAAGGTCTTGGGGCCGGATCATTGACGGACAAGATAGCGCGCCCGGTCTGGGTCGCCAGACTTGGCCGGAGTCGCAAAACCATACTCTTTATAGGTGCATATTATGCCACTATGCACGCAAAGCGTTAACTGAATCGCCTGCTAGGTTATTGCAGACCAACTGGAGGAAGCAATGCTAGCGAATACGCGCATCCCATTGAGACTTAACGCAGGCTTCGGCAGTCAGCTGGTGATTCTATTGCTGACCTCTGCGTTTGCCTTTTGGTGCCTCACGCGAATTTCGTCGCTGTTTGTCGAGTATTCCGAGGACACCACAGCCATCGAAGCTTTGGGGGAAATCCAGCAGGATGTCTCCCAGGCCCGCCTCTCCGCCTTCGTTTGGCGCGAGGAAGGCTCAGCGGACGCCGCGAGCGACGTCGCGCAGAAGATCGAGGAAGTGCGCGCTTCTCTCGACGCCCTTCCGGCCGAACAACGCGAGAGCGTCCAAGTCATCCGCCTCGCGGAAGGGTTGGACGAATTCGCGCAGGGCTTTGAGATCGCGCTGACTCATCAGGCGGCGGCCCAAGGCGGGATTGACCAACTCCGTGGCGTGGAGCGCCGGATCGACGCCGTCTCCGCCGGGACAGATGTTGAATTGCTCCAATTCCTCGCCGCGTTCGGCAAGGCTGCGGTGCATGCCGAGCGGTTTCTTGAGAGCAATGCCCCAGACATCGCAGATGAGACCCAAAGGCGTTTGGCGGCGCTCGACCCGCCTTTGTCCCACGCGGAGGATGCCCAGGTATACGCCGACGCGTTCGGACGCGCACGCGCCGCTATCGAAGCCCGCAATGCGCTATTCACCAGGCTCGTCAACCAGATCGGGCCGGAAATGTCCAACCTCGCCGACGAGGTCAGCGATGCGGCGATGGTTGAGGGCGACGGGGCCGAAGCGGCCACCCGCAACACGTCCAACTTCGCCGAGATCTCTTTAATCGGCCTGGTTCTGACCGGTTTGGCGATCTCCATTCTGACAGCGTTTGCGATCACGCGCTCTCTGACACGCCCGATCAATCAGCTGCTGACCGACACGGGTCGTTTGTCCGAGGGCGAATATGACATCACCATTTCCGGCCTTGAGCGGCGCGATGAGATGGGGGATCTAGCCCGCGCGCTCGACGCCTTCCGCGAGCAGCTGCAGGCCGCCCAGGCCGCCGAGCAGGCGAGCGCGGAGGCCCAAAAAGCTGAATTGAAGCGGGCGGAGACCCTGCGGACGCTGATCAGCGATTTCGAAAGCCAAAGCACCAAGGCGGTCGGCGATGTGGCCGACGTCGCAGCCACTCTGCGCGGCACGGCTGACAGCCTTCACGGCGCAGCGTCCGATAGCGAGCAGCGCATCACGACCGTGGCGGCCGCATCCGAAGAGGCGAGCGCCGGCGTCGAGACGGTCGCCTCCTCCTCGGAGGAGATGGCGACTTCGGTTGAGGAAATCCGCCGCTCCTCCATGCAAGTCGCCGATCAAGTGACCAACGCCGCGGAGAAAGCCGCCGTGGCGAAGGCCGATCTTGCGGAGATGGAGGAGAGCGTTGCGACCATGAGCGGCGTGGTCGACTCCATCAATCAGGTCGCTGAGCAAACCAATCTGCTCGCGCTCAACGCCACCATCGAAGCGGCGCGCGCCGGTGAAGCAGGCAAAGGCTTCGCTGTCGTCGCTGCGGAAGTAAAAACGCTTGCCGAACAGGCCCAGCGCCTCAATGAGGAAATCGCCGCCAAGATTGGCGACGCGACCAATCGGGCCCGAGCGGTCGCCGAAGCGACCACGGAAGTGTTGGACGGGCTCGAAGCGATCCGAACGGAAGCTGGATCGACCGCCAGCGCGGTCCAGCAGCAAAGCGCAGCGACCGCAGAGATTTCCCGTGCCGCCCAAGAAGCTGCGAGGGGATCCCAGGAGACGTCCTCAAACATCGAAGGCATCCGCTCCGGCGCGACGGAAACGCTGAACCAGGCGGGTACGCTGCGCGAAGTGGGGCAGACCCTCGATGATCGCGCCCGCGCGCTTCAGTCGGACGTGGCGAACTTCCTCGAGCGGGTTCGCACCGCTTAGGCGGGCCTAACTTGATGTGGTCGCGACCGTCGTTGCAGTGGTCGCGGCCACAATCATCGCCGTTTGCGCCGCAATCACGGCGGCCATGGCGGCCAGCTCACCCCCCTCCGGCACATCGCGGCCATCGATCAACAAGAGATGGGCAAGGCGCGTTCGCGCCGAGGCCGTCGTTGAAATGCTCTTGGGCAAGCGCTCACGGATATTCGCGATTTCGCCCATATCCGAGGGTTCAAGCCCCTGGGCCGCCCACTCCATCAACATGGACCGATCCACACGCCAACGGATGGACTTATGGTCCTTTTTCGCCGCCTCCAGCGCCTCAAACCGGCGCAACACCGTGCGCGGCTCCGCCGCCATCAAGGCGCACAGGCGCGCGCCTTCGATCTGATGACCACGCGCCCGGCGGCTTTCCTTGAACACCGACCGCGCCCGCTCGCGCGCCTGCACCACGGATCGCGGATCATCCCCGCGCGCCGCATGAAAGGCGGCGAAGGTGTCGGTGACGGCGGGATTGGCGCGCCACCAGGGCGGATTGATCGCCCGCTTCATCTCGAAGAAGCGCTCAACCGGGGTGTCGGTGTCAGAGGCCAGGCAGAGCACCAGCGCCGCGCGGGAGCCGCCGCCGTGCAGAGACCCGGTCTTGCTGGCTTTGCGGGCTGCGCGCAACGCGTCCCGCGCTGCTGTGAAGCGCTCCAGCGGCACGCCGTTATGGGTCATCAAGGCGGCATAGATCCAGCGCAGCGAGCCGGTCGGCGCGGCGTGCCGGCCGACCATATCGCGGATACCCAGATGTCGCGCCGCCGCCGCCTCAACCAAGGATGCGGCCTGCCCCTGCGCTGAAACCAGCGCGGAGGCGCTGAACCAGGCGGCGATTTTCTCCGGGCGCGGCTTGCCGGCGCGGAAGGCGTCAAACAACGCTTCCAGGCGAGCGATCTTAGCGGTGATGTCCAATAAAGGCCTCCCTCTCGTCTTCACCCAGGAGTCTAGCCGAACTCGGCCAACTCCCAGGTGAATTCGCTGTTAGCCTGGATCACGACCTAATCTTCGATCTCAAGACCGGTGTGGTGCGCGATGAAAGCCCAGCGATCGGCGGCTTCTTCAATCAGCTTGGACACCGGCGTGCCGGCGCCATGGCCGGCGCTGGATTCGATGCGGATCAGGGTCGGGGCTGCGCCCGTGTCCACGGCCTGCAACGCCGCGGCGTATTTGAAGGAGTGACCCGGCACGACGCGATCATCGGTGTCTGCGGTGGTGATCAGCGTGGCAGGATAGTCTCCGCCTTCGGGCACGTTGTGATAGGGCGAGTAAGCATAGAGCAGGTCGAACATTTCCGGATCCTGCGGGCTGCCATAATCGTCCACCCAGAAGCGCCCGGCGGTGAACTGATTAAAGCGCAGCATGTCCATCACGCCCACCGCCGGCAGGGCTGCGGCGAACAGCTCCGGCGCCTGATTGGCCACCGCGCCGACCAGCAAGCCGCCATTGGAGCGGCCATGGATGGCGAGGGTGTCCGGGCTCGACCAGCCCAGCTCGATCATGGCGCGGCCGGCGTTGATGAAGTCGTCAAAGACATTCTGCTTGTTCAAAAGACGACCGGCGTCATGCCAATCGCGGCCATAGGCCGAACCGCCGCGCAGATTGGCGATGGCGTAAACCCCGCCCATCTCCATCCATTGCAAACGGCGAACGTCGAAATCCGGGCGGCGCGTGATCGCGAACCCGCCATAGCCATAGATCAGCGTGGGTTGCGCGCCATTGGGCTCCACGTCGCGATGATGCGCGATGAAGAGCGGGATCTGCGCGCCGCCGGTGCTTTCATAGAAAGTCTGGGTGACGACATAATCGCTCGGATCAAAGGTCAGCTGCGGCGCTGCGAACACCGTGCTCTCCCCGGTGCTGACGTCATAGCGATAGAGCGTGGCGGGCTGGTTCAGGCTTTCATAGCTGTAAAACGTCTCCGCGCTCTCCGGCTTGCCGGAAAAGCCCGAGGCGACGCCCAGGCCCGGCAACTCCACCTCGCGCACCAAGGCGCCGTCCTCGGCGTAGACGCTGACGGCGCTTGCGACATCCTGCATGCGCTCAACGACGATATGACCGCCGATATGGTCCGCGCCGGTGATCGGATTTCCACCCTCTGCGACCACGTCCGCGCGGCCTTCAGGCTCGCTCAGCGCCACCGCAACGATGCGGCCGTTGGGGGCGTCGAGATCGGTGTGGAAAAGGAAGGTTTCGCCCAGATTGCCGACATAAGCGTGGTTGTTTCCAAAGCCGTCGAAGATCAGAACGGGCTCCGCGCCCTCACGCGTCAGATCAAGGATATGAACGCCGTTCCCGTCCGTGCCGGTGGAGGTGAAGATGATCAGGTAATCGCCATCATCGCTGGTCGATCCGCGCCAGCTGACCGTCGGATTTTCCGGATCGGCGATGATCAGGCGGTCTTCGCCCTGATCCGTGCCCAGCGCGTGAAAATAGATCGCCTGATTGAGGTTCAGCGCAGTGAAGGCTTCGCCCTCTTCAGGCTCGGGATAGCGCGAATAGAAAAAGCCCGAGCCGTCGCTCGCCCAGCTGACGGGGGAGAATTTCACCCATTCGATCTGATCGCTAAGGGTTTCGCCGGTCGCCACGTCGAGCACGCGCAAGGTGCGCCAGTCCGAGCCGCCGTCCTGGATGGAATAGACCATGCGGGTCCCGTCCGGGCTCGGCCAATAGCCGGCGAGCGCCGTGGTGCCGTCTTCGGCCCATTCATTGGGATCAATGAGGACGCGGCCCTCCCCGTCCAGGCTGTCGTGAACATAAAGCACGCTTTGATCCTGCAGCCCGTCATTGCGGGTCAGGAAGTAACGCCCGCCCCGCTGGCGCGGCAGGCCGAAGCGCTCGTAATTCCACAGCTCGCGCAGGCGATCGGCGATAACGTCGCGGCCCGGCAGCGTGTCGAGATAGGCGTTGGTGACCGCGTTCTGGTCTTCCACCCAGCCCGCGACCTCGTCGGACACCCGCACATCACTCTCCAGCCAGCGATAGGGATCGGCGACGGTGACGTCTCCCGAAGCGGCGCTGGCGTAGACGTCGGTCTGCGCAACGGTGCGGGTTTCCGGATAGGTGATGGCCGGCGCCGTTTCAGCGATCTCAGGGGCTTCGGCAGTCTCTTCGACGTCATCCGACACCGGCGCGGAACAGGCGGCGAGTGCGATCACCGACACGGCAGCAGCGAGCATAAAACGCATATCTAACCCTCCCCAGGGATTTGTGTTTGGCCGGGAAGTTAGGGCGACGGTATTCAGCTGTCATCTAACACGACTGTGAGGACTGCATTCGCCGCCCGCCCGCGCTATTTCTAAAGCCATGCGCCACGCCGACCTGCCCGCCCTGCCCGACCGCTTTGAAGCCTGGTTCAACAGCCGCGGCTGGGCGCCGCGCGCGCATCAGCGCGAGATGGTGGCGGCGGCCAAGGCGGGCGAAGACGCGCTGCTGATCGCCCCCACCGGCGGCGGCAAGACGCTGGGCGGTTTTCTGCCCAGCCTGATAGAGCTGGCCGAGATCGCGGAGACGGGCGGCAAGGCGCGCCCGCACCGCCTGCACACCCTCTATGTCTCGCCGCTCAAAGCGCTTTCCCAGGATGTCGCGCGCAATCTAATGGCGCCGGTCGAGGAGATGGGCCTTAATCTGCGCATCGAGACCCGCACCGGCGACACGCCGCAATCCAAACGCCAGCGTCAGCGCCAAAGCCCGCCCGACATCTTGCTGACGACCCCGGAACAACTCGCGCTGTTCTGCGCCCAAGCCAATGGCGCAGCCTTTTTTGAGCATCTAAGCACGGTGATCGTCGACGAGGTGCACGCCCTGGCTTCGGGCAAGCGCGGCGATTTGCTGTCCTTGGGCCTAGCGACGCTCTCAACCTATGCCCCGAACGCCCGCCGCGTGGGCCTGTCCGCGACGGTGAAAGACGAGATGGGACACGCCCGCTGGCTGGCGGCGCAGTCGGGAGATGCGCCCCGCTTCGCCCGCATCGTGCGCGGCGCGGCGGGGGCAGAGCCGGAAGTGAGCATTCTGTCCAGCGAAGAGCGCATCCCTTGGGCGGGCCATACCGGACGCCACGCCCTGCCCCAGGTCTATGAGCTGATCAAAGGCGCCAAGACCGCGTTGATTTTCGTCAACACGCGCGCCCAGGCCGAATTCACCTTCCAAATGCTGTGGGCGATGAATGAGGACAGCCTGCCCATTGCGCTGCACCACGGATCGCTATCCGCCGAACAGCGCCGCAAGGTGGAAAGCGCCATGGCGGCGGGCAAACTCAAAGCCGTGGTGTGCACCTCCACCCTCGATCTAGGCATTGATTGGGGCGATGTGGATCTTGTGATCCAGATGGGCGCGCCGAAAGGCAGCTCGCGCTTGCTGCAGCGCCTAGGCCGAGCCAATCACCGCCTCGACGCCCCCAGCCGCGCTATCCTCGCCCCGACCAACCGGTTCGAGCATCTGGAATGCCAGGCCGCGCGCGACGCCGTGGCCGAAAGGGCTCTGGACGGCGAACCGCTGCGCGCCGGGGCGCTCGACGCCCTCGCCCAGCATGTGATGGGCCGGGCCTGCGGCGAACCCTTTGAGGCCGACGCGCTTTTTGACGAGATCCGCCGCGCCGCGCCCTATGCGGAGCTGGATCGGGAGACGTTCTACCGTGTGCTCGAGTTCGTCGCATCCGGCGGCTATGCGCTGGGCAGCTATGACCGCTTCAAGCGGATCGTCGCCGGTAGGGACGGGCTGTGGCGCGCGCGCAATCGCGATGTCGCCCAGCGCCACCGGATGAATGTCGGCGTCATCATCGAAAGCCCGATGCTGGACGTGCGCCTGGTGCGCGGGGGCAAATCCAAGTCCAAGCCGGCGCAGCCGGGGCCGCTGCGTCCCGACTACGGCCTCGCCGCTTTATCGCGCGGGCTCGCGCCATCAGGTATGAAGGCCAAAGGCGAAGGCGGCCGAGCGGCGACGACGCAAAAGCTCCAGCGCGCCGGCGGCCCGCGCCTGGGCCAGGTGGAAGAATGGTTCGCCGACCAGCTCAGCCCTGGCGACACCTTTTTGTTCGCCGGTCAAATGCTGCGCTTTGAGGGGGTGCAGGAAACTGACTGTCTGGTCAACCGATCCTCAGCCGAAGATCCCAAAGTGCCCAGCTGGCAGGGCGGGAAATTTCCCTTGTCCACCTATCTCGCCGCCCGCGTGCGCGAAATGGTGCATGATCCAACACGCTGGGACGCCCTGCCCGATCAGGTGCGCGACTGGCTGACCATGCAGAAACTCAAATCCCGCCTGCCCGCGCCCAACCGGCTCCTGGTGGAGACCTTCCCGCGCGCCGCCAAGCATTATCTGGTCTGCTATCCGTTCGAAGGCCGTCTGGCGCACCAGACGCTGGGCATGCTGCTCACCCGCCGGCTGGAGCGGCTGGGCAAAAAGCCGCTGGGCTTTGTCGCCAATGAATATGCGCTCTCGGTCTGGGGGCTGGATGACATGGGCGATGTGGATATGCCCGCCCTCTTTTCCGAAGAGATGATGGGCGATGATCTCGACGCCTGGCTGGCGGAAAGCGATCTGATGAAGCGCACGTTTCGAAACTGCGCGGTGATCGCGGGTCTGATCGAGCGGCGCTTCCCGGGGCAGGAAAAGTCCGGCCGCCAGGTCAATTTCTCCGCCGACCTGATTTACAACGTGCTGCGCGAGCATGAGCCGGACCACATCCTCCTCAAGGCCGCCTGGGCCGACGCGGCTTCAGGGCTTCTGGACGTGCGCCGCCTGTCCGATGCGCTTGCCCGCATCGCGAGCCGCATCGACCATGAAGCGCTCAAACAGGTCAGCCCGCTCGCCGTTCCTGTGATGATGGAGATCGGCCGTGAAGCCGTGCACGGCGAAGCGCGTGACGCCTTGCTGGAGGAAGCCAGCGGCGACTTGATCGCCGAGGCGATGGGTTAGTCTTCCGCGGTGATCGTCCGCATGCGCTTATGCCCGTCGCGGGCGCGGATGCGATCCAGCCAGCCATGAACCGGTGAGCCCTTCGGCAGCGCGCCGCGCTCCTCGGCGGCTTCGAGCTGGAAGCCCATCATGATATCGGCGGCGGAAAACACGTCGCCCGCAAAGTATGGCGACGCGTCCAGCCGCGCCTCGATGGCGCCCAGCGCCTTTTCCCGCTCTCCGGCCATGTATTGGCTCAGCAGGCTGTCTTCCAGGCCGGTCGCGGCCAGATAGGTGTTCATCAAGAAGGGCAAAAAGACCGCGCCTTCCGCGCCGTGAAGCCATTCAAAGAAGGCCGCACGGTTGGGGGCGCCGGGGGCGGGGTGAAGTTTGAAGTCCGGGTCGAAGGCTTCCAGCAGATAAAGCGCGATGGCGCCGGATTCCGCGATCACCTGCCCGTCATGGACCAGCAGCGGCGCCTTGCCCATGGGGTGGATGGCGACCAGCTCAGCAGGCGCGAGATTGACCTGCGGGTCGCGCTTATGGCGCACCAGCTCATAGTCGACGCCGAGCTCCTCCAGGAGCCAAATCAGACGCTCGGACCGGGACCGGTTGAGGTGGTGCAGGACAAGGCTCATGGTGGGCTCCATAGCTGGCGGGACGGGCTCAGCCTATCGACGCGCGGGCCTGCGGCAAGGCGCTAAAGCCGCAAGCCGGACCAGTTTAGAGTGAACGCTCACTCAAAAACCGTGCCGCGCCCTGTCAGGATCGCGCCTGGGCAAAGACGCCTCCGTCGTACAGGCCTCGCGGCGCCCTACCCCGCCTGCGCCGCAAACGCCGAGGTGTCGATCAGCGCCGGGGCAGCCGGGCCGACCGGCAGGCCGACCAGCATCCAGCCGATGGCCAGCGCGAGACCGCCGACCAGGAAGGCGAGAGAATACGGGATCATGTTGGACAACAGCCCGCCCATTCCGAACTCCGGATCCCAGCGGCGGCAAAACGCCAGCACCATCGGGAAATACACCATCAACGGGGTAATGATGTTGGTGACGCTGTCGCCGACCCGATAGGCCGCGGTCGACATTTCCGGGCTGATGCCCAGCAGCATCAACATCGGCACCAGGATGGGCGAAATGGCCGCCCATTTCGCGCTCGCCGACCCGATGAAAATGTTCAAGAGCGCCGCGAGCACCACCATCGCCGCCACGATCAGCGCCGGGTGCAAGTTTGCGCCCTGGATCAGCTGAGCGCCGTTAATGGCGAGGATGCCGCCCATGCCGGTCCAATTGATCATCACCACGAAGTGCGCCGCGGTGAAGGCGAGCACGATATAGCCGGCCATGTCCTTCATCGCTTCCGTGCTCATCCGCACCACGTCGCGGTGGCCGGTCACCGTGCCGGTCGCCGATCCGAAAGCCGCGCCGGTCACCAAAAAGAGCAGGAAGAAGTAGGCGATCAGGCTGTCCAGCATGGGGTTGAGCCGCGCCGCCGGTTCGGCGTCCGGATTATACAGCGGCGCATTGGGCATCACCGTTAAAAGCGTCCACAGCGCGGTCACGCCGATGAAACCCCACAGCGCGCGCCATAGCCCGGTGCGCTCTTCAGGCGTCAGCTTGCTGTCGGCTTTTTGGCTTTCCACAGGAGCGGCGGAGGTGGGCACGTAGTCTCCCAGGCGCGGCTCAATGATCTTGTCGGTGACGAACCAGCCGATCGGGAAGAAGACGATCGCCATACCCAGGATGAAATACCAGTTGCCCGCGACATTCACGGTCCAGCTGGGGTCAAGGATATGCACCGCCGGTTCGGTGACGCCGAGGATCAGCGCATCGATCGGACCGGGCATGAAGTTGGCGGAAAACCCGCCGGACACGCCGGCGAAAGCGGCGGCGATGCCCGCGATCGGGTGGCGGCCCACCGAGGCGTAGATCACACCGGCGAGCGGGATCAGCACCACATAGGCGGCGTCAGACGAGTGCGTCGCCACCAGCGCCAGCAACATGACGATGGGAGTCATGGCCTTTTTCGGCGCGTTGCGCAGCCCGGCGCGAAGGCCGGCGGAGAACAGGCCGGAGCGCTCCGCCACGCCGGCGCCCAGCATGATGACCAGGGTCAGGCCCAGCGGGGTGAAGCCGGTCATAGTCTCCGGCATGGAGGTCAGGAATTGCTGGAGATTATCCCGGCTGAGGAGCGACTGCGCCGTCAGCGTTTCGCCGGTAATCGGGTTGACCGCGCTCATGCCCACCCAGGCGGCCACAGCCGAGATCAGCATCAAGATGCCGATCAGCCAGACGAAGATGAACACCGGATCGGGCAAGCGGTCGCCGAAGCGTTCCACCGCGTCGAGAAATCCGCCTTTTTTAACGGGGGCTGCGTCGCTCATCTGGGGTTCCGGTTTTTCTCTAGAGGATTGTGGAAATGAATAGCGTCCTTCGAGACGGCCCTAACGGGCCTCCTCAGGATGAGGAATGACAGGCTCTTGCCTCCCTCATCCTGAGGAGCGGCCGCAAGGCCGCGTCTCGAAGGACGCACGGTGAATCAGCCCAGGCCCGGGATCGGGATGCGCACGTCGGCGCCCGGCCCCAGAGGCAAGCCAGCATAGACCCAGAAGATGGTCATGATGATGCCGGACACCATCAACCAGATGGAGTACGGGATCATCGAGGCGGTCAGCGACCCAATGCCGAATTCCGGCACCCAGCGGCGTGCAAAAACCAGCACCAGCGGGAAGTAGACCATCAGCGGGGTGATGATGTTGGTGCCGCTATCGCCGACGCGATAGGCCGCGGTCGCCATTTCCGGGCTGACGCCCAACAGCATCAGCATCGGCACCAGCACCGGCGCCATCAACGCCCATTTCGCGCTGGCCGAGCCCACGAAGAGGTTTAAGAGGCCGGCGAACAACACGATCAGGCCCAGCACCAGCGGCAGCGGCAGGCCGGAGGCTTCAATGGCGTTCGCCCCGTTCACCGCCGAGATCAGGCCCAGCTGGGACTGGTTGAACATCTCCACGAAGTAGGCCGCGAAGAAGGCGAGCACGAGATAATAGCCCATATCCTTCATGGCGCCGGCCATCATGTCGACGACGTCGCGATGGTTTTTGATCGTGCCCGCGGCGCGGCCATAGGCGACGCCGGCGAAGATGAAGAGGATCATGAAGCCCGCAACCAGCGAGGAGAAGAAGGGCACCAGCGCGACGGCGACGCCCTGCTCAGCCACAGCCGCTTCGTTAAACAGCGGCACGTCGCCGCCATACATCGAGGTCGAGCCGAAGCTGATCACTGAAAGCAGGTCGACGGTCAGCGCCAGCCACACGAAACAGACCGCCAGGATCGCCCAGAGAGCGGCCCACAGGCCTTTCTTCTGACCCTCGCTCAGCGGTGCATTGGGATCATCGTCTTGCGAAGACCCTCCAGCGACCGCGCCGCCGGTCCAGGGACCTAGACGCGGTTCAACGACACGGTCGGTCACAAACCAGATGACCGGCAGGAAGATGAAAGTCATCACCGCGATGAAATACCAATTGCCGGCGATATTCATCGTCCAGGTCGGATCAAGCGCCTGAACCGCTTCCTCGGTGATGCCGAACAAAAGCGCGTCCAGCTGACCGGGCAGAAGGTTGGCCGAGAATCCGCCGGACACGCCGGCGAAGGCGGCCGTAATGCCCGCGATCGGATGGCGTCCCGCGGCAGCGTATATGACGCCTGCGAGCGGGATCAGCACCACATAGGCGGCGTCGGCGGCCAGATTGCCCATCATCGCGGCAAGCGCGACCGCCGGGGTCAGCAACAGCGCCGGCACGTCGCGAACAGCAGCGCGCATGGCTGTGCCGAACAGGCCCGCACGTTCCGCCACGCCTGCGCCCAGCATCACCACCAGCACATAGCCCAGCGGATGGAAGCCGGTGAAAATGTCCGGCATTTCAACGAGCAAGTGCCGGATCGGTTCAGCACTGAAGATCGAGATCGCTTCCACCAACGCCGGATTTCCGTCAGGCCCCAACCGAGTGGGATGATCGACGCTCAGGCTCGCCCAGGCGGCGATCTGGGAGACCACAACCATGACGATGATCAGATACAGGAAGATGAAGACCGGGTCCGGCAAGCGGTTCCCGGCCCGCTCGATCATCCCGAGAATTCCAGTCTGATGTTCCTTGTCGTCGGCTGTGCTGCGCGACTCGCTCATGGCGTTCCCCTTGTGATGTCGAACCGCGCCTCGCCCGTCCCAAAGCGGGTGCGGTTTATTGTTGGCGAAAGGCTTAGCGCGGCAGCGTCTTTGAAAAAACCCGCTATGTGTCGGGTTATTCAGCGGCAAGCCACCGCTATGGCGAGACTTTGGCGCGCTCAACGCCTACATCAGGCCTCGCCATGGACCGTTTCGCCGCCCTTCTGGACCGACTGTCGCTGACCCCGCAGCGCAATGCCAAGCTCGCACTGCTGGTCGAGCATTTCGGCGCCGTCCCGGATCCGGACCGGGGCCTGGCGCTCGCCGCCCTGACCGGCGGGCTGGAATTCAAAGGGGCGAAAGCCGGCGCGATCCGCGCACTTGCCGCATCCCGGGTCGACCCGATCCTGTTCGAACTGTCTTACGATTATGTCGGCGATCTGGCGGAGACCACGGCGCTGATTTGGCCGCAGCAGCCCGGCCCCAACCGAGCGCCGGACCTGTCGGAAGTCATCGAAGGCCTGTCCACCGCGACACGCGCCGACGCCCCAGCTCTGATTGAACGCTGGATGGACGCGCTCGATGCGACCGGGCGCTGGGCTTTGCTCAAGCTGATCACCGGCGGCTTACGCGTCGGCGTGTCGGCGCGGCTCGCCAAAACGGCGCTGGCGCAATTCGGCGATGTCGACCTCAATGAGATTGAAGAGCTCTGGCATGGTCTGGAGCCGCCCTATGAAGACCTGTTCGCCTGGCTGGACGGCGAGGCGGACAAACCGGTCAGCGCCGCGAAATCTCCCTATCGCCCCGTCATGCTCGCCCACCCGGTTCAAGACGGCGACTTGGCCGCATTAGATCCCTCTGAGTTCGCTGCGGAATGGAAATGGGACGGCATCCGAATTCAGGCGGTCAGCGAGGCGGGCGTGCGCCGCTTGTACACCCGCACCGGCGACGACATCTCCCATACCTTCCCTGACGTGCTGGCCGCGCTGGAGTTTGAAGGCGCGATCGATGGCGAGCTGCTGGTGCGCGGCCCGGACGGCGAGCCGGCGCCCTTCTCCGCCCTGCAACAGCGGCTGAACCGCAAGACGGTCTCCAAGGCGATGCTGGCGAAACACCCCGCCTTCATCCGCGCCTATGATTTGCTGGTCGAAGGCGAAGAGGACCTGCGCGCCCTGCCCTTCCGCGACCGCCGCGCGCGACTGGGGCATTTTGTCGAGGCGACGGGGGACCGCATTGATCTGTCTGCGCTGACACCGATCAAAAGCTGGGACGACCTGGACGCGGCGCGCCAAGACCCGCCCCACCAGCTGGCCGAAGGCGTGATGCTGAAGCGCTTAGACAGCCCTTATGTCCCCGGCCGGCCCAAAGGTTTGTGGTGGAAGTGGAAGCGCGATCCCTTCCTGGTCGATGCGGTGATGCTTTACGCCCAGCGCGGCCATGGAAAGCGCTCCAGTCTTTATTCCGACTTCACTTTCGGGGTCTGGCGTCAGGGTGAAGGCGGCGAGGAGCTGGTGCCGGTCGGCAAAGCCTATTTCGGCTTTACCGACGCCGAGTTGAAAAAGCTGGATAAATTCGTCCGCGATAACACGGTGGAGCGCTTCGGTCCGGTGCGGTCGGTCACCGCAAACGCCGAGACGGGGCTGGTTCTGGAGATCGCCTTTGAGGGCCTGCAACGCTCGCCGCGGCACAAGTCCGGCCTCGCCATGCGCTTTCCGCGGATTCACCGCATTCGGTGGGACAAGCCCAGCGCAGAGGCCGATCGGATCGAAACCCTGGAAGCCCTGCTAAAATCGAGGTTCGACGCCTCTGATTCATAGTGTTATACCTCGCGAATTCCATAAGGCAGGCAAGGGGATTCGCAGGTATGGAAGGCAATGCATTCGTAGAGTATTTCATGACCGTCGTCGCAGGTCTGGTCATCAATGTGGCGATGGCCGCGGTCATTTTGATTGTCGGCTTCATGGTCGCCGGCATGGTCGCGCGCTTTATTCGCAGAATTCCAGACAAGAACCCCCAGCTCGACAAAACGCTGGCGAATTTCTTCGCCTCCATGGCCAAGTGGGCGATCCTGGCCGTCGTCATCATCGCGGTGCTGACCCGGTTTGGGGTAGAGACCACCTCGCTAGTCGCAGCTCTCGGCGCCGTCACCCTGGCCATCGGTTTTGCGCTGCAGGGCACGCTGTCCAACGTCGCAGCCGGTGTGATGATCGTCTTCTTCCGCCCTTACAAAATCGGCGATTTCGTCGAAGTGGCGGGCACGGCGGGATCGGTGAAAGACGTCACGTTGTTCTACACCGAGCTCAACACCGCCGATAACAAGCAGATCATCATCCCCAACGGCCAGGCCTGGGGCGATGTGATCACAAATTACTCCGCCCACCCCACACGCCGGTGCGACTTCCTGTTCTCAGCCGGTTACAGCGACGATATCGACAAGGTGATCGGCGTGCTGCGCAGCACGTTTGAAGCCGATGAGCGGGTGCTAAAAGACCCGGCCCTCTTCGTCGAAGTCGCCGCCCATGGAGCGTCCAGCGTGGATTATGTGGTCCGCGCCTGGGTGAAGTCCGGAGATTACTGGGGCCTGCATTTCGACATGAATAAGCAGGTCAAGATCGCCTTTGACGAGGCCGGGATCGACATTCCCTATCCGCACGCGGTTCACATCACGCAGAAAGCGTAGCCCGCCGCCTTGCTGGCGCCGCATTCACCAGGGACATAAAGAGCCATGAGCGAACCCACCGACCCCCAGGCCGCCCCAAAAGCGGCCGCGCCGCGACCGCTGATCCAGCGCCTCGCGGCGATCAAGCCCAGCGATCTGGTGATCTTGTTCTTCCTGTGCGTTCTGGTGGGGATGATCCTGGCTTTCCTGGACGTGAACCCGGCGAACTTATGGGTCGACTTCTTCGGCGCGGTGACCGAAGCCTGGCAGCGCTTCTTTGAAAACCTGGGCTCGGCCCTGGGCTGGGCGCTGCAGTATTTCTTCCTGGGCGCCGTGATTATCGTGCCGATCTGGCTCTTGTTTCATGTGCTTAGGGCGCTCTCCAACAAATAAGTGTCCTTAACCCGGCCTTTACTCTGTCTCCCGGTTTCGCTCGCTGCGTGCGCCCCACTCGCGTACGGTGCAGACAGAAGTCGTCGCGGGGGCGAACGTGGGTAAAGAGCTGATCACGGATAGGCGAAAGGCAAGCGCGCCGGACTGGCGCGAGCGGCCCATCGTGGTGTGCGACCCCAGCGATTTTAACCGCCGCATGACCGTGGACTTGCTTCGCTATGCCGGCGCCTCGCGCATCGTCGCGACCGAGCATGGCTCCGGCGCCTGGTACGCCCTGAAACAATCACGCAATCCGATTCTGATCGCCGATGGCCGCCATGGCGGGATGAGCGCGCTGGTCCGCCGGCTGCGCCGGGCGCCGGGCGCTCACAAAGAGGCGCCCGCCATCTTGATCTCCGGCGCAATTCAGCAGGCCGACGTGTCTCGAGCCCGCGATATAGGCGTCAACGCCATAGCCGCGCGCGCCCTGGCGCCGCAAACGCTGTTTGACCGGCTCAATGAAGTCTCGGTTCGGCCGCGGCAATTCATCGACACCCCTCGTTTCTCAGGTCCCGACCGCCGCACCGGCCGGCCCGCCCGTGGAGAGTATAAGCGCCAGGCCGACATTGAGGCCGGCCTGGTCACTCCGCTGGACGCGGCCCGCGCCGAAGCGCGCGCGGTCATCTTCGACCGCTTGCGGTTCAACGACCCCCTCGCCGCTCGGGTCGGCCGCTCGCTGGAGCGTTTCTTGGCGCAGCAGAGCGCCGTGACCGACCATGCCGGCGAAATCATCACCCTGCACCGCGCAACGCTCGGTAAATTGCTTGATGTCGGCCAGGGCTCGATGGAAACCCGCATGGACATCGTCATGGGTCTGGAGCGCTTGGTCACGCGCCGCGCCGCCTGAGGCCCTTTGCAAGCCGGCGCCGCGCGGCGTACAAGCGCGGCCATGAGCAAAGACCTTCAAGCCCATCTCGATGAGCTGGCCGGCCTTCTGGTCGCCGGCAGCCCCCACGCGGTCGATCTCGGCTTCGAGCTGGTCTCCGTGAGCCCGGGCGCCGCGGTGATCCGCGCGCCCTATCGCGAAGACCTGGTGGGCGATCCCGACACCGGCGTGATGCATGGCGGCGTGGTGACCGCGCTTCTGGACCACACGGCCGGCATCGCCTCTTTCGCCGGGTTTGGCGGCGACAAAGCCAACGCCACGCTGGACTTGCGGCTGGAGTATATGCGCCCGGCCGAACCCGGCCGCGACGTCATCGCCGAAGCGAAAACCGTAAAGGTCTCCGGCCTGTTCGCCTTCGTCAGCGCCATCGCCCATGACGGCGATCCCGAGGATCCCGTGGCCACCGCTCACGCCGCCTTCATGGTCACCAAGGCGTCTGAAGCGGCCGCTGAAAAAGCCAAGGAAGAGATCGCCAAGGGCGCCACACCCATCTCCGCCCTGCCCAAGGCCGGCGAGAAGGGAGGCGCGCGATGAGCGAGCGTCTCACCCCCCTTCTTTCCAGCCCCTATGTCCAGCGCCTGGGCGTCAAATTCGATGATCATGGCGACGAGCTGACCGGCATCCTGCCCTATACCGACACGCTGGTCGGCAATCCGCTGATCCCGGCGCTGCATGGCGGGGCGATCGGCGCCTTTATGGAAATGACCGCCGCGGCGGGCCTCTTGGCCGCCAATGAGCTGGCCGCCCTGCCCAAGCCGATCGACGTGGCGGTGGATTATCTGCGCCCCGGCCGCCCGCAAGACGTCTTCGCCCGCGCCGTGATCACCCGGCAAGGCTCACGCGTCGCGAATGTCCGCGTGGAAGCCTGGCAGGCCAAACGCTCAGCGCCGATCGCGACGCTGCACGGGCATTTCTTGGTGAAGCCGGTGGGGGCTTAGGCGACGCCGCCTCCTCCTTAGTCACCCCCGCGCAGGCGGGGACCCAGAGCGGCAAGCGCCGCATTCTATGAGTCTGGGCCCCCGCCTGCGCGGGGGTGACGAGAGCTAGCTTCAGGTGACCCTAAGCATCCACCTCGGCTTCCAGCGCGAACTCCTGGATGAAGTCGCGGCGCGGTTCGACCACGTCGCCCATCAGCTTGGAGAAGAGCTCGTCGGCGGTGTCGGCTTCGGTGACGGAGACTTGCAGCAAAGAGCGCGCTTCGGGATCCAGCGTGGTTTCCCAAAGCTGGTCGGCATTCATTTCGCCCAGACCCTTATAACGCTGGATTTTCAGGCCCTTGGCGCCGGCCTTCTGGACTGCAGTCACGAGGTCGGCCGGGGAGTGGATGATCGTCTCCTCCCCCTTGCGGCGGAACACGGCTGCGCCCTGATAATCATCCGCGATCGCGGCGGCGCGCTCGGACAGGCGTTTGGCGTCCGGGCTGGCGAGGATTTTTTCATCCAGCACCACCGTCTCGGTGACGCCGCGCACTTCGCGCTTGAAGATCAGACCGCCTTCCGGCGAGATCACGCCGGCCCAGCCGTCTTCGCCTTCATCGGCGCTTTGCGCCAGGCGTTTGGCGGCGGCGTCGGCCTGGTCCTGGGTCGGGTCATCGTGCAGCGCGCCTGCCAGAGCGGCCGCTTCCAGTGCGAACATCGGCGCTCGGGCGGCCATACGCTCCAGCGAGAGGGCCACGCCGCGCGCGGCCTTCACCCGGGCGTCGAGATCCTGATCGGAGGCGACTTCGCCATTGGCGAACTCCAGCACGGCTTCGGACGCGCCCTCTTCCAGCAGGAAGTTATCCATCTCCGCCTGGTCGGTGAGATAGCGCTCGGACTTGCCGCGCATGACTTTGTAGAGCGGCGGCTGGGCGATGTAGAGATGGCCGCGCTCAATCAGCTCGGGCATCTGGCGATAGAAGAAGGTCAGCAACAGCGTGCGAATATGGGCGCCGTCGACATCGGCGTCCGTCATAATGATGACTTTGTGGTAGCGCAGCTTGTCATAATCGATCTGGTCGCGCCCGATCCCCGTGCCCAGCGCGGTGATCAGCGTGCCGACCTGATCCGAGGACAGCATACGGTCAAAGCGGGCGCGCTCGACATTCAGGATTTTCCCGCGCAGCGGCAGGATGGCCTGATTGTCCCGGTTGCGGCCCTGCTTGGCGGAGCCGCCGGCGGAATCCCCCTCCACGATGAAGATTTCGGACTTGACCGGATCTTTCTCCGCACAGTCCGCCAGCTTGCCGGGCAGCGAGGTGATATCCAGCGCCGTCTTGCGCCGGGTCAGCTCGCGCGCCTTGCGCGCCGCTTCGCGGGCGGCGGCGGCCTCGACGATCTTGGTGACGATCTGCTTGGCTTCGTTCGGGTGTTCCTCAAACCATTCCGACAGCGTGTCAAAGACCGCGCTTTCCACCGCCGGGCGGACTTCGCTGGAGACCAGCTTGTCTTTGGTCTGGCTGGAGAATTTGGGATCCGGCACCTTTACGGATAGCACGCAGGTCAAACCCTCGCGCGCATCATCGCCGGAGATGGCGACCTTGGCTTTGGCCGCCGCGCCGGAGCTTGCGGCGTATTTGTTGATGACCCGGGTCAGCGCACCGCGGAAGCCCGCCAAATGCGTGCCGCCGTCGCGCTGGGGAATGTTATTGGTGAAGCACAGAACATTCTCGTGATAGCCGTCATTCCACTGCAGGGCGGCTTCCACGGCGACGCCTTCGCGCTCTCCGGCGATCAGCACAGGATCCGGGATCAGGGCGGAGCGGGTGCGGTCGAGATGGGCGACGAAGGCGGCGACGCCGCCCTCATATTCCAACACTTCTTCGACCGGCTCGGCTTCGCGCTCATCGCGCAGCACGATACGAACGCCGGAATTGAGGAAAGCCAGCTCGCGCAGGCGGTGCAGCAAGCGGTTCCGGTCGAACACGATGTCGGAAAAGGTCTGGTCGGACGGCATGAAGCGCACCTGGGTGCCCTTTTTGCCGTTGGCGTCGCCGACCTCTTGCAAGTCCTGGCCGTTTTCCGGCTCGCCCAGGCGGAAGCGCATGTGATGCTCTTTGCCGTCGCGCCAGATATTCAGGTCGAGCCAGTCCGACAGCGCATTCACGACCGAAACGCCCACGCCGTGCAAACCGCCGGAAACTTTGTAGGAATTCTGGTCGAATTTCCCGCCCGCGTGCAGCTGGGTCATGATGACCTGAGCCGCCGACACGCCCTCTTCGGTGTGGATCTGGGTGGGGATGCCGCGGCCGTCGTCGGACACGCTCGCCGAGCCGTCGGCGTGCAGCGTCACGCCCACTTCCGAACAATGGCCGGCCAGCGCCTCGTCGATGGCGTTGTCCACCACCTCATAAACCATGTGATGCAGGCCCGAGCCGTCATCGGTATCGCCGATATACATGCCGGGGCGTTTGCGCACCGCGTCGAGGCCTTTAAGGACCTTGATGGAGTCCGCGCCGTAGTCCTGATTCGTATTCTCTGACATGGCGATAACTTAGCCGATAGGGCCACAAGTCACCATGTTTGGGTGCACAGGCGTGTGGATAGATCGCCTTGCAAAACTCTTCGTCATTCTGACGAAAGTCAGGACCCAGTTAAAGTGTCGGCACCGCTGGCCCCTGAATCAAATTCAGGTTTACGAAACAGGGACTTGCTAGCGCACCAGCAACACCACCGCCACGCCCGCCAGCAACACCGCCGTCACCCCGTCCGCCCAGCGCTTCAGCCCCTTCTCGGCCAACCAGTCGCGGGCGTGGTGCGCGCCGCCGACATAGACTCCGATGAAAATCACGCCCATGGCGATCAGGATGGCGATCATCTGGCTGTATTCGGCCGGTCCCACCTGGGACAGATCGAAGAAGGCCGGCACGAAGGACAGGTAAAAAGCGATGGCTTTCGGGTTCGACAACGGCATGGCGATGCCCGCCGCATAGGTCGCGGCCATGCCGCGCTTGCTGGGCATGGATAGCGAAATCGGTCCGCCAGCCTTGGGATTGAGCACACCCTGAAAGGCGCCCCAAGCGAACCAGAGCAAGATCGCCGCGCCAATAATCTTCACCGGCCAGACCCAAGGCCCTGCCGCATCGATCAGATCTGACGCCGCGGCCAGGCCGGTGATCGCCACCGTCAGCCAGATAATGTCGCCGGTCAGAATGCCGAAGCCATAGCTCGCCCCGTGCCAGACACCGCCATTTAGCGTGCGCCCGACCATGGCCAGCACGCCCGGTCCAGGGGTCAGGAACAGCACCAGCAGCGAAGCGGCGAAGGCGAGAAGCGTTGCGGTCGTCATGGCGCGGGCGTTTAGCGCGGCGGCGCGGTTGGGGAAAGTGGCGAGTGCGCCGGCTCGCGGGGATGTGAGGCGGTGACGCGGCCCCGTGACATCGCCCCTTCCCCGCGCCATATCTGCGCCATGTCCTTCCGCCCCTTCCCGTTCCTAACCTTATTCACCCTGCCTGCGCTGGCGTTTCTGCTCTGGCTGGGTAGTTGGCAGCTGGACCGGAGGGCGTGGAAGGCGGAGCTTCTCAATCAATTTGAGGCCACCGCACAGCTGCCCGCCGCGTCCTTGAGCGCGGTATTGTGCCAGGAGGGCGAACCGCTCGGCCGCGCCGTCCTGCCGCCGGACCCGATCTCCGACGCGTCCCTGCAATTCTACGGCATCGGCCCTGAAGGCGCACCAGGCTGGCGGGTGTTTCAGGCGGTGGCGGCGCCGGACTGCCTGGCGGCGGAGGTCTTGCTTGCGGAAGTCCGCTTTGAGCCCCTTGCCGCAGCGCGAGCGCGGGTCGACGGGCGCGGCGCTGTGGTGTCCACCCCGACCGCTTGGCGTCTGGAAGCCCCGCGGACCGCGGGTCCCTTCACCCCGCCCAACAACGCCCAAACCGGTGAGTTTTACGCTTTCGCGCCAGACATGGCGTCGACGCTGGGCCTGTCAGAGGGCGCGATCAGCGTAGAGTATTGGCTCGCCCGCGACACCGGTGAGCCGCCCGCCCATCTCACCCAAACCCCGCCGGAGCGCCATGTGGGCTATGCGG
>CAZAGE010000032.1:0-39010 GCA_964484345.1 uncultured Oceanicaulis sp.
ACTGGGACAGCGTGATCATCGCCACCGGCCCCCTCACCTCGCCGGCTTTGGCCGAGGCGGTGCATGGCCTGACCGGCGAAGGCGAGCTGGCCTTCTTCGACGCGATTGCGCCGATTCTTTACGCCGACAGCATCAATATGGGCATCGCTTGGAAGCAGTCGCGCTACGACAAGGGCGAAACCGAGGAAGACAAGGCGGCCTATATCAACTGCCCGATGGATGAGGCCCAGTACAACGCCTTTATCGACGCGCTGACCTCCGCCGACCAGACCGAGTTCAAGGACTGGGAAAAGGACACGCCCTATTTCGACGCTTGCCTGCCCATCGAAGTGATGGCTGAGCGCGGGCGTGAAACCCTGCGCCATGGCCCGATGAAGCCCCGCGGCCTGACCAACGCCCATGATCCGGACACCAAGCCTTATGCGGTCGTCCAGCTGCGCCAGGACAATACGCTGGGCACGCTGTTCAACATGGTCGGCTTCCAGACCAAGATGAAATACGGCGCGCAAGCTGACGTGTTCAAAATGATCCCAGGTCTGGAAGACGCTAAATTCGCGCGCCTGGGCGGCATTCACCGCAACACCTTCCTGCATTCGCCCAAGCTCTTGGACGGCGTGATGCGGTTGAAGGCGCGTCCGTCCCTGCGTTTTGCGGGACAGATCACCGGTGTGGAAGGCTATGTGGAGAGCGCGGCCATGGGCTTGCTGGCCGGTCGTTTCGCAGCGGCGGAGAAGCTGGGTCAGGCGATCACGCCGCCCCCGCCGACCACGGCGCTGGGCGCTCTGCTGACCCATATCACCACCGGCCACGTGCCCGGCAAGAAGGGCGCCTTCCAGCCGATGAATGTCAATTTCGGGCTGTTCCCGGAGGTTCAGGTCCCCACGAAGGATGCTGAGGGCAAGCGCATTCGCGGCAAGGAGAAGGCGGTCGCCAAGAAAAAGGCGATGACCTCAAGGGCGCTCGCCGACTGCGACGCCTGGCTCGCCGAGCCGCAGCCGCAGGCCGCGGAGTAGGCGCCGCCTAAACCCGCCCGGTCAGCGAGCCCCAGGTCAGCCGCCATTGGCGCTGGCTGAGCGGGCGCTCGACCTGTTCGCGGTAGGGATCTGAAACGCCCTTCAGCGCTTTGAGATAGCCGTCGGCGAGCCCGGCGTAGCCTACGGCCGGGAAAACATCCGCAGGCAGGCTGGAGCGGGTGCGGGTGAGCATGGAGCGGGCATCGTCCGCCTCTTTCCTCAGGCCCTCCAGCGCCGCGATCACCGCCTCCGGTTTGCGGCCTTTGGACAGGTCCATCTCGTCCAGATTCGAGGCGGCGAGCTCATCGGCGGTGAAAGGCGGACGTCCCGCCTCGCACAAAGCGGGAAAGGCTCGCAGCAAGCCGGTGAAACCCCAAAGCCGCCCCGCCGCCATGATCGCCGCTCCCGGCTCCGCGCCCAGATCCAGATCGGGTTTGAGCAGCTTGGCCGCCGCCCGCATCAAGGTGACTGCGGTGCGGTCGACATAATCGCGCCGGTCATCCTTGGTGGGAAACGGCCCCTGCCCCAAATCGGCAGCACGCGCCTCGACCAGCTGGGTCAGCGTGTCCTGGTCCGGCGCCCCGGGCGCTTCGCGCAGCTCGGAGAGCGCTTCATAGATGTCATGCCGGCGCACCTTGGGCGGATCAGCGAACAGATCCGCCACCGCATCGCGCGCCCAGGCCAGACGCATCTCGCCGACCACCGCTTCGCTGACCGTGTCGGGCACTTTGGCGATCTCGTGATAGAAGGCGTAGAGCGTAAACAGGCGCCCGCGCAAAGCCGGCTCGGCGAACAGCGCGGCCATGCGCCGGTCCGGGTCGGTTTTCTCCAGCAAGGCGTCGAAATCAGTCACGCGATTGTCCTTCCAGCCGGTCCGCCACCAAAACGTCTGGACAGACCGCATTGCGCCCCCATATCAAGCACGCGACACTTCGTCATCGTTCCTTTGCGCTGCGATCTGCAGCGAAGGGCCGCTGACGCCCCTTCGACGTCCTGTTTCTGGAGAGACCTGATGGCCTTTGCCCTTCCCGACCTGCCCTACGCCGCCGACGCCCTGGCTCCGCATATCAGCGCTGAGACGCTGGGTTTCCACCATGGCAAGCACCACAAGACCTATGTGGACAAGGCCAACGCCGCGCTGCCGGGCTCTGCCTATGAAGGCCTCTCCCTGGAGGAGACCATCGCCAAGTCCTGGGCGGACAAGGACATGGGCATGTTCAACAATGCCGGCCAGATCTGGAACCACACCTTTTACTGGAACTCCATGAGCCCGAATGGCGGCGGCAAGCCGACCGGCGCTCTAGCAGACGCGATCGACGCGGCGTTCGGTTCGTTTGAGAACTTCGTCAAAGAGTTCACCGGCGCAGGCGCGACCCAGTTCGGCTCCGGCTGGGCCTGGCTGGTCGCGAAAGACGGCAAGCTGGAGGTGCGCAAAACCCTCAATGCCGAAACCCCGCTGACCGAGGACGGCGTCACCCCGCTCCTGACCATGGATGTGTGGGAGCACGCCTACTATCTGGATTACCAGAACCGCCGACCCGACTATATGGGCGCCTTCCTGGAGCACCTGGTGAACTGGGACTTCGCTGCGAAGAATTTCGCAGCCGCTTAACAGCGTCACATTTCCAGACCATGATGCGGCCGCAGCGGACTTCGCTGCGGCCGTTTTCATTTCGGGACTTCACCATGACGTTTTTCGATCCGACGCGGCGCGTCGCATTCACCTTCGCCGCGCTGAGCGCCCTGGCGCTCGCCGCCTGCTCCAATCCGAGCGACACCGCGCGAAGCGCAGACGCGGAAGCGCCCGCCGCCCTCGACGCCGTCGTTGAAGCCCCCGCCTTCGCCCCGGCGGCGCTGGAGGCGCTGGACGCCCGCCTGGCTGAGCTGGTGGCCAATGAAGACCGCTCCGGGGTGGTGATGCTGCTCGCGCGCCATGGTGAGATCGAGCATGTGGGCGCGGCGGGCTATGCCGACATCGCCGACCAAACGCCGATGACTGCGGACACGCTGGTCCGCATCGCGTCCATGACCAAGCCGGTCACGGCGGCGGCGGTGATGATGCTGGTGGAGGACGGAACAATCTCGCTTGATGATCCGGTCGCCGACTACATCCCCGCCTTCGCAGATGCGCGCGTCGCCACCGCGATGGAGGTCAATGGCGATTACGAAATCCCCACTGAAGCCCTGACCCGGCCGATCACCATTGAGGACCTGATGACCCACACTTCCGGCGTGGGCTATGTCTTTGATTACGAGACGAATCTAGGTGCGCTTTATATCGGCAACGACATCTATCAGGGCGGTCCGGAGATCACCATGGACCAGCGGATGGAGACGTTGGCGGGCCTGCCGCTCTACTTCCAGCCCGGCGAGCGCTGGTATTATTCCTTCTCCAACGACGTGCTGGGCCATGTGGTGGCGGTTGCGTCCGGCCAAAGCCTGGAAGCCTTCAAGCAAGCGCGCATCTTCGGCCCGCTGGGCATGACCAGCACCAGCTATTTCCCCGACGAAACGCTGCGCGAGCGGCTGTCGACGCTCTACACCCACGACGATCTGGGCGATCTGGTCGCGGTGGAAGGCAGCGCGGACCAAGCCGCTCTGGCGCCGTTTGAAGCGGGCGGCGCAGGCCTTTTTTCCACCACACATGACTATTTCCGTTTCGCGCAGATGATGCTCAATGGCGGTGAGTTAGACGGCGTGCGCGTGCTGTCTCAAGCCAGCGTCGACGCCATGACGACGGCGCATGTTCAAGCGGATCGCCTGCCGCAGGGCATGGCTGGCATCGACATGGCGTTCGGCTATTCGCTCAGCGTCATCCATGACGGCCCGGGCCAGCATCCGCTGCGCCGGTTCGGCGATTTTGGTTGGGGCGGCTATTTCGATACGAATTTCGTCGTCAGCCCATCGACCGGCATGGTCGCGATCATCATGGCGCAGGAGCTGCCAGGCGCCTCGACGGGCGAAACCACCAGCGCACGCGACGTATTCGACGCTCTGGCCTACGCGGCCATTCCCATTGAAAGCTAAGCGCTAGATCGCGATCAACGCCGCGCCGACCCGCCGGCCTTCACCGGCCAGGAGGTTATAGGTGCGGCAGGCGGTGGCGGTGTCGACGACTTCCAGGCCGACGCCCGCCTCGCGGAACGCTTTGCGAACTGCGGCAGGCGGATGGGTCAAACGCGCGCCCATGCCGAGCAGCACCATGTCCGGACGCTCCGCGCCGGTCAGGAAAACGGCGAAATCGTCCGCTGACAGCGTCTCTCCGGTTCGGGTCCAGGCCCGCGCCGCGTTCGCGGTGATCAGGGTGTCGCCTTCCTTGCGCACGCCGGCGATGCGGAACCCGCCATCGCCGAACGCGTCAATCGGTGGAGCTTGGACGCCGGTCTGGGCCTCACGGGGCATTGTCGACCAGCGCTCCGCCCTCTTCGCCGCTTTCGCGCTTCACGCCGGTGATGGTCAGTAGCGGCGCCGCCACGAAGATCGAGGAATAGGTGCCGATCACCACACCCCAGATCAAGGCGAGCGCAAAGCCTTCCAGCGCCGGGCCGCCAATCACCGCCATGGCGCCGATCGCCACCAGCGTCGTGCCGGACGTCAGGATGGTGCGCGACAGCGTTTTGTTGATCGCCATGTTGAGCACTTCCGGCGTCGGAAGGGTCTTATATTTGCGGAACTTCTCCCGGATCCGGTCGTAAACCACGACCGTGTCGTTCATGGAGTAGCCCACAATGGTCAGGATGGCCGCGATGGTGGAGAGGTTGAACTCCAGCTGGGTGATCGCAAAAAATCCGATGGTGGCGATCACGTCATGGGTCAGCGCGAGCACGGCGCCGACGGAATATTGCCACTCAAACCGGAACCAGATGTAGACCAGCATCAAGAAGAGCGCGACGACCACTGCGGTCGTGCCGGCGACCACAAGCTCGCCAGACACTTGCGGGCCTACGACTTCAACGCGGCGATACTCGATCCCTTCGAACTGAGCGTCCAACGCCGCTTGAACCGTGGCGCGCACCACTTGCTGGGCGGCCTCATCATCTTCAGAGCCGCGCGCGACCACCTGGTCGGGCAGCTCTAGCCCCAAGGCCGCAGCGCTTTCGAGGACTTCGACGCCGCCCTCGGCGTCAAGCGTCTCGACACGGATCAGAACCGCGTTTTCACCGCCGAACGCCTGAACCTGAACATCACCGAGCGGCAGATCGCCCAGCGTCGTCCGGATCGCGCCAAGGTCCGCGGTGGCCGGCGTGCTGATTTCAACCAGCGTGCCGCCGCGGAAATCGATCCCGAAATTAAGGCCCAGGCCGAAAAAGGCTCCGGCTGAGCCCAGGATCAAGAGGACCGACGCCGCAAATGCGATGAAACGCATTTTGATGAACTGGATGTCGGTATCGACCGGCAGGAAGCGGACAAGTGCAAGTTTCATCAAACCGCTCCGTTAGATCGCCAGCGCCTTGGGACGCGCAAGGCGCACCCAGGTCGCCACCAGCAGGCGGGAAAACACAAAGGCGGTGAAGACCGAGGTCAAAATGCCGATACCCAGCGTCACCGCGAAGCCTTGCACCGGACCCGCCCCCATCAGGAAGAGCACAACGGCGGCGATAAAAGTGGTGACGTTGGCGTCCAGGATCGCCGCAAAGGCCCGGTCATAGCCCGCCTCGATGGCGTTAATGACGGTTCGCCCTTGCCGATATTCCTCGCGTATGCGCTCGAAGATCAGCACGTTGGCGTCCACCGCCATGCCGATGGTGAGGATGATGCCGGCGATGCCGGGAAGCGTCAGCGTCGCTTGCAGACCGGACAAGGCCCCCAGTAGCAAAAGCACGTTCACAAGAAGCGCCAGCGTCGCGTAGAGGCCGAACAAGCCATAGGCGAGCAGCATGAAGACGATGACCAGCCCAAAGCCGATGGCGATAGCGTTCTGGCCGCGCTCGATCGAGTCCCGGCCAAGCCCCGGACCCACGGTGCGCTGCTCGATCGGCGTCAGTTCGGCCGGTAGAGCGCCAGCGTTGAGCATGTTCGCGAGGTCGTTGGCGGTTTGAACGCTGAAGCCGCCTTCGATAATGCCGGCGCCGCCTAGGATGGGCGAGCGGATACGCGGCGCGGAGATAATGGTGTCGTCCAGGACGATGGCGAAGCGGCGGCCGACATTACTGGCGGTGGCTTCACCAAACGCGGTGGCGCCCGAAGCGTTGAAGCGGAAGCTGACCGCTGGCGCGCCATTTTCGTCAAAGCTTTGAGACGCGCTGACCAGCTGCTCACCGGTGACCAACGCGCGGGTCTGCACGGCCAGGAAGGGTTCGGTCGGCTCATCCGTGGCGCGGATCATGACGCCAGGCGGGGTGCGGGCCTGACCGTCCACACCGGGGTTCACATTTTGCTCCACCAGGTGAAAGCTCATGCGCGCCGTGGTGCCGACCAGATCGATGATGCGTTGCGGGTCGCTTTCACCCGGCACCTGAACCAGCACGCGGTCTTCGCCCTGGCGGGCGATATTGGGCTCGGTGGTGCCGGTGGCGTCGATCCGGCGACGGATCACTTCGATCGACTGCTGGATGGTGCGTTGCTGGATCGCTTCAAACGCAGGCTCGGTGATCCCCAGACGGATCGTCCGACCGTCGGGTTCGGCTGTGATCTCCAACGTATCCTGAAATCCCTGCTGGCCCGAGGCGGTCGTAATCGGCTCGTTGATCTCTTCAAGGCGGATCAGCGCCTCTTCCAGATCTTCGCTACGCGACAGTCGAACAACCACCGTGTCGCCGACGACGGCCGGGCGGGTCGCCGGGATCAACGGCGCTTGGACCAAAGCCGCACGCACATCGCCGCCCAGATTGGCCAGGCGCTCTTCACGCACCTGATCCATATCGACTTCGAAGACGAGGTGAGAGCCCCCGCGGAGATCAAGGCCGAGATTGATGGTTTGATGCGGCAGGGTCTGCCAGATGCCGATCGGTTCTCCCACCGCGTCGACGCGCTGGTTGGCGGGGATGAAGTTCGGCAGCGTAAAGAGCAGGCCGATCAGGATAGCGGCGATGATCGTGCCGGTTTTCCAGGGAGAGAAATACAGCATGGAGACCCAAATCGTCTGGCCATACGCGCCGCCCGGAGGCGGCGCGAGGCGATATTAGCTATCGCTGTCGGAATCGTTCGCCGGCTCGGTGCGCGTGCGAACCTCAGAGATGGTCTGCTTAATGACCTTCACCCGGACGCCTTCGGCGATCTCCACAGTGGCTTCCGCATCGGTGATTTTGGTCACCTTGCCGATAAATCCGCCGGAGGTCACGACTTCGTCGCCGCGGCGCAGGTTATCGACCATTTCACGGTGCTTCTTAACACGCTGCTGCTGCGGACGGATCAGCAGGAAGTAGAAGACGATGATGATCAGGGCGAAGGGGGCCAGCTGCATCAGCCAGAAGCCCATGCCGCCCTGAGCGGCGGTGAGAAGGAAAATGCTGTCGGTCGCGGCGGTCATGTCGGCTCCGTGTTTGCGGCCGTTGAAAGGGACGCGCGACTATATCGGGGCGCGACCGCGTTGCAACAAGAGGCGATGCAGGACTGACAGTCTATCGCGGCGGCAATTGCTGCTCGGGATTAACCGGCGTGACGCCGCGGCGGATTTCAAAGTGCAGCGCGGGGATCTCACCGCCGCCCGCTCCGCCGGCGTTGGCGATATGCTGACCAGCGCTCACGCGCTGACCTTCCTGGACCAAAATCTCGGTGTTAAGCCCATACGCGGTGACCCAGCGGCCTTCATGGCGGATCAGGACAAGCTCGCCATAGCCCTGCAGTTCATTGCCCGCATAGACAACCTCGCCCGCAGCAGACGCCCGTACCGGCTCGCCGACTCGGGCCTGGATACGAATACCGTTTAGGCGCTGGCCCTGCTGATCACCAAACCGGCCGATGATGGGGCCATTCAGCGGCCAGGCGAAACTCGCCTGCGTGGCCGGCGTCGGGGCCGGCGGCTGCGGAGTCGGCGATGGCGGCGTCCAGCTGCGATCATCCGGCGTCGCGCCGCGCGGCGCTTGAGCGACCTGTCTCACCTCGCCGCGCACCCGCAATTCCTGGCCGGGATGGATCTCATAGGGCGCCCGCAAGCCGTTCAGTCGCGCAATCTCTTCGGTCGTCATGCCATGCGCCAAGCCGATTCGATAAAGATTATCGCCCCGGCGGACCCGATAAACGCTGGGTCCCGGCATGCGAAGGCGCTGGCCCGGGTTCAACGTATAAGGCTGAGACAAGCGATTGGCGGAGGCCAGCTCAGACGTCGAAACCCCGCAGCGGCGCGCGATGGCATATAGTGTATCGCCCTGGCGAACGGTGACGCCGCTGGTGCAGCTGCCGGGCGCCGATGACGCCAAAGACCCGCCGCGCGAAATCGGCGCAGGCTCACGCGGTGCGGTCGAACACGCCGCAAGCACCGCCGCTGCGCTGGCGGCGAAAAGGAGAAGGCGAACACGCATAGTCTGCGATCCTGCCGACGAAAGAGCTCTTGGCTCATCATCGCCGAAGGAGCGTTAATCAGGCGTTGACCAAAGCCGCGCGCTACTCGATCGGGATCAGTTCTTCATAGTCCCCAAGGCTGCAAGACCCTCGAGCCATACGGCTAGCGGTATCCATGACCCGTATGATTTCACCGCGGCACAACCGCCCGCCCGTGACTCGATAGGACAGGAACGTAAATGGTCGGTCGGCGTTGAAGCATCCGCGCGAAACCGTGTTCAGATAGGTTTCTCCGTTGCGGGTTGTGACCAGCCAGTTTTGCTCATCAATCGGGTTGATATTATCGATCCGGCGGGTCGGCAGGCAGGAGATTGTTTCACCGCTGCGCTCAAAAGGGGCCAGCGCCTCTTCCAAGGCAGATGTGTCATCGTCGGTCTCGCCTGACTGGGTCGCACACGCGGTTGCAGCCAGACCAGCAGCTACAGCAAGCGCCATTAAACGAAGTGCCATGGAGATCTCCATTCTCTGCGGCGCGCAAGCAGAGCGCGACACCTAAGACGATACCATACCCAATCAGGATGTGCTCGCGGCACTAAAGCGCACGCGTCTCACCAGCCACCAGCGGAACAAAGCGCACATCAAATAGCACCTCTTCGCTGATCGACCCGTCGTCATGACGCAGATAGCGCATCAAGGTTTGGACAGAGCCACGCTGGACCGGCGCGACGGCGATGCCGCCAGGCTTGAGCTGTTCAAGCAGGGTGTCGGGCCGCTCC
This sequence comes from uncultured Oceanicaulis sp., assembly GCA_964484345.1. Lineage (GTDB taxonomy): Bacteria > Pseudomonadota > Alphaproteobacteria > Caulobacterales > Maricaulaceae > Oceanicaulis. Next base: position 9,230 of record CAZAGE010000032.1, read on the forward strand.
GGCGCGGCGGCGGTGACGATGATGCGATCGAACGGCGCCTGTTCGGGCCAGCCCTTGGAGCCGTCCCCGATGCGCTGGACGATATTGCTCAGCCCCAGCTCTGTGAAGCGCGCTTCAGCTTCTTTGGCGAGCGTGCGGTAGCGCTCCACCGTGTAGACCCGGCGCACCAGACGGGCGAGCACGGCGGCCTGATAGCCCGAACCCGTGCCGATCTCGAGCACCTTGCAACGGTCATCAAGGTCCAGCGCCTGGGTCATCGCTCCAACCACATAGGGCTGGGAGATGGTTTGCCCGCAATCAATCGGCAAAGGCCGGTTTTCAAAGGCCTGGTCCTGAAAGCCTTCGGGTACAAAGAGGTCGCGCGGTGTGCGCTCTATGGCGGCCAGCACCGATTTGTCGGACACCCCGGCGGCGCGCAGCGCCATCAAGAGCTGGATGATCCGGGTATCCGGCTCGCCGTTCACGAAGCAAAGCCTTCGAACGCGCTATCGAGCCGGGCGCGCGCGTCGTGATTGGTGAGATCGAGCTGCAAAGGCGTCACCGAGATGCGCCCCTCATAGATCGCCCGCAAATCCGTGCCGACGGGCGGATTGGAAAGCTTTCCGCTGAAGCCGAGCCAGAAATAATCCTTGCCGCGCAGGTCAGTGCGTCGCTCCGCGCGCAGAATATTCTGGTCGCGCACGCCCTGAACTGTGACCTCAGTTCCGGCGACCTTGTCAGCAAGCCGGTCGGGGAAGTTCACATTGATCAGCGTATTCTCACTCCACTTCGCGTCCAGCAGCGTCTTCAGAACCTTTGGCCCATGGGCGCGCGCTGTATCCCATTCGATCGCAGCGCGGCCCTGAAACCCGTAGGCTTGGGAGAAGGCGATCGACGGCACGCCCAGCTGCGTGCCCTGCATCGCTGCAGCGACCGTGCCGGACAGCGCGACATGCTCGGCCAGGTTTTGACCCGAATTGACCCCGGACAATACCAGATCGGGGCGCTTGCCCTCAATGAGACCGTCGAGCGCCATGTGAACGCAGTCGGTGGGTGTGCCGCTGACCGCATAGCGCTGCGGCCCGCGCTCAATGACCCGCAAAGGCGCGTTGAGCGTGAGCGCCCGGCTCATCCCCGACTGCTCCTCGACCGGCGCGACGATCCAGATGTCGTCAGAAACCGTGCGGGCGATCTCTTCCAGGACGGCAAGGCCGGGCGCGTCGAAACCGTCGTCATTGGTCAGCAGGATGCGCAGCTTTTCGCTCACGGCTTGAGCGCCTCAACCCCGCCCATATACGGGCGCAAGGCTTCGGGGATGGTCACCGAGCCGTCGGCTTGCTGATGGTTTTCCAGGATCGCGACCAGCGCGCGGCCGACCGCCAGGCCCGATCCGTTGAGCGTGTGCAGATACTCCGGCTTTTTCTCGCCTTCCCGGCGGAAGCGGGCGTTCATGCGGCGCGCCTGGAAGTCTTCGCAATTCGAGCAGGAGCTGATCTCGCGATAGGTGTCCTGGCTCGGCATCCAGACTTCAAGGTCGTAGGTTTTGCGCGCCGAGAAGCCCATATCGCCCGAACACAGCAGCATAACGCGGTAAGGCAGCTCCAAGCGGCGCAGCACTTCCTCCGCGCACTGGGTCATACGCTCAAGCTCTTCTTCCGATTGTTCCGGCGTGGTGACGGAGACCAGCTCCACCTTGTGAAATTGGTGCATCCGGATCAGGCCGCGGGTGTCACGCCCCGCCGAACCGGCTTCCGAGCGGAAACACGGCGTGTGCGCTGTCATGCGGATCGGAAAGTCGCCTTCAGCATGGATCGCGTCGCGCACCAAATTGGTCAGCGGCACTTCCGCCGTCGGGATCAGCCAGCGATCATCCGTGGTGCGGAACAGATCTTCGGCGAATTTCGGAAGCTGGCCGGTGCCGAACACGGCTTCATCGCGCACCATGTAGGGCACGCTGGTTTCGCGATAGCCATGCTCTTCGGTCTGGATATCCAGCATGAAAGCGGCGAGCGCCCGCTCCAGCCGCGCCAGCTGGCCGATCAGCACCGCAAAGCGCGCACCCGACATGGCGGCCGCGCGCTCAAAGTCGAGGCCCAACCGCTCGCCGACGGCGACATGGTCCTGAACCTCAAAATCGAACGCCCGCGGCGTGCCCCAGCCGCGCACTTCCTCATTATCGTTTTCGTCTTCACCCGGCGGAACGTCGTCCATGGGACGGTTCGGCAACGCGGCGAGATGCTGGTTGAGCACCTCGGCGGCCGTACGGTCCGCTTCGGCGGCGGCTTCCATCTCGCTCTTCAGTCGGTCGACTTCAGCGCGCAGGCTGTTGAACAAGTCTTCATCGCCCTGGGCTTTCGCCTTGCCGATCTGCTTGGACTTGGCGTTGCGCTCGGTCTCCAGCTCCTGAAGCCGGGTGGTCTTGGCACGGCGGCGCTGATCCAGCTCGATCAGGCGGGCCGCCTGCGGCTCCAGCCCGCGCGCGCGCATGGCGGCGTCGAACTGGTCGGGATTGTCTCGAATGAAGCGAATATCGTGCATGGCGATGGGCTCAGTTGAAGGTGGGCGTACGCGCGGGGTGATACGCGGGTGCGCGGGGCGCGTCTAGCGGGGGATGGCGGATTGGGACGGCCTTAGGCGGCGTCCGCCTCCTCCTTCGGCTCCACCAGCTTCACCGCCAGGATAGACAAGCCATAAAGGCCGAACATGGCTGCGCCCAGGAAGAGCTGGCTGATCGGGTCGGGCGGGGTGACGAAGGCCGCGAAAGCGGCGATGCCGATCAGCGCGAATTTCCAGAATTTGATGAGATCCGTGCTGGTGATGATCCCGGCCTTGCCTAGGAGCGATAACAAGACCGGCAGTTGAAAGCTGATCCCGAAAGCAAGCGCCAGCGTGGTCACCAGGTTGAGATATTCAGACACCCGGGTGAGCAGCTGGATTTGCGGCCCCTCCCCGCCGACCTGCTCTTGGCCTAGGGCGAAGCCCATCACAAAGGGCAGTATCACATAGTAGACAAAAGCTAGCCCCGCGGCGAACAGCACCGGTGCGGCGATCAGGAAGGGTGCGAAGGCCAAGCGTTCATTCTTATAGAGCCCAGGCCGCACGAAGGCCCAGACCTGATAGGCGAGCACCGGAAACGCCAGAACGATCGCTCCAAACAGGGCGAGCTTCAGTTTGACGAAGAAGAACTCAAGCGGGGCTGTGAAGATGAGCTGCAGGTTCAGCTCGGTTTCCCCGCGCACCGTGCGCGCGGCGTCTTCAAACGGCACCAGCAGGATGTTGTAGATCCACTCCGCGTAGATAAAGCAGACGATGAACATCACCGCGATGGCCGCGAGCGACCAGATGAGCCGCGTGCGCAGCTCCTCGAGATGGCTCATCAAGGGCGCGCGCGAGGCTTCTACCTCGTCGATATCCTCGTCCATATCCGCCATGACCTATCCCGACGCGCGGTCCTGAGAATCCGGCGCCGCGGCGGGCGGCTCAGCGACCGCATCCGCTTCGGGGACGTTCATGGCGACGGATGGCGGCCGGGTTGTTGCGGCCACACGCGGATGTGGCTTGTCATCAGCCCCTTCGCGCAAGGCCTCTTTCTCAGCCTCCTGAAACTCGCGTTTCACCTCGTTGAGGGGATTGGCTTGTTTGAGGGCTTCGACTTCTTTGCGCAGCTCCGCAAGCTCCGCCTCGCGTCCCAACTCGTCGAAGCTGCGCTGAAAATCGCGCGCGAGCCCACGGATCTTGCCGACGAATTGGCCTACCTTGCGCACCATTAGCGGCAGGTCTTTAGGCCCGACGACCACCAGCGCCAGGACCAGGAGAACCAGTAATTCGGGCAGGCCGATGCCCGGATTCATCGGGATTAGCTCCCGGCGCGCTCGTCTTCGCGGCGCGCCTCAGCTTGCGATCCGGCGTCCGAACCCAGCGCCTCGCGGCGGCTGTCGTCCGCCTCTTCGCCGTCCTTCTCGTCGTCTCTCAGACCCTTACGGAAGGCGGTGACGCCCTTGGCCATATCGCCCATGAGCGCAGAAATCTTGCCGCGCCCGCCAAACAGTACGAGCAGCAGGATCGCCACGATGATTATGCCAGTCCAATGCGGACCCATGCGCGTTCACTCCTTTTGGCCGCGCACACGCGCGGCGGACCTCTCTGATGTAAGCGATAACACCGGCAGGGTCCAATATCGCGCGCACGGTCCGGCGGACTTGTCGCGGTAATGATTTCGCCTGCGAGGGCTAGTCCCCGCCTGCCTCCAGGTCTTCGCCGTCCAGGAAGTCGACATGGAATTGCGCCGCTTCCTCTTCGCTGAACAGGTCCTCTTCTTCGCCAGGAATACGCCCCGGCGCAGGAATGGCGAAGTCAGGCGGCAAGCGATTGGACAACAAGCCCGCCGCTTTCAGATCGGAAACCCCTGGCAGATCGGAGACGCCGGCGAGCCCGAAATAATCCAGGAAGGCGTCCGTGGTCCCATAGGTGACCGGACGCCCTGGCGAGCGGCGGCGGCCACGCATGCGGATCCATTTCAGCTCCAACAGCTGGTCCAGCGTACCCTTGGAGACAGCGACGCCCCGGATCTCTTCAGTCTCGGCGCGGGTGACCGGCTGGTGGTAGGCGATGATCGCCATCGTCTCGAGGGCCGCTTGAGACAGCTTGCGCGGCTCTTCGCGTTCTTCGCGGAGCAGGAAGGCGAGGTCTTCGGCAGTCTGGAACCGCCAGCGTCCGCCCACTTCGACCAGATTGACGCCGGCTTCGGCGTATTTCGCCTGCAGCGCTGACAGAATGGCCCTCACATCGCAATCATCGGGCAAGCGGGTGCGCAGCGTGTCGAGGTCCAGCGGCTCGCTGGCGGCGAACAGCAAAGCTTCGGCCATGCGCTGGAGTTCCGCATCGTTATTGATCGCCAGACGGACGCCCGGCGGGCCGGCGTCGCCCTGCGGGCTTTCCTGAGCCTGCTTGCGCAAGGCCGCAATGGCTTCGCCAATGGGATCGCGATCGTCCTCGCTCATGACCGCTCCTCTTCTGTGTCCTCATGCTCGATCGCGCGCATCCAGATCGGCTCATAGGTGCCGTCCTGGCGAATTTGGGTCTCGCCTTCTTTGGTGATCTCCAGCGCCGCCAAGAGAGAGCTGGCGGTCACGCTGGCGCGGTTGGGCGCGTCCAGTCCCAGCTCGGCCTCGTCGGGCAATAGCTGGTCAAACCGTTCCCAGCCGGTCAGCCGGGTCGCGATGCGGGTCAAACGTTTGCGGGCTTCTTCCAACCCATACACCTTGGGGGCGGCTGGCTGATAGGTGGCGAAGGCCTTGCGCTCCCGGCGGGAAGCATAAGCTTTCAAAAGATCGTAGAACTCAGCCTCATAGGCCGGCGTCTTGACCGACCGCACGCCTTCCGGCGCGCCGCGTACAAACACTTCGCGGCCCAGCAGCGCTCGGCTAAACAGCGCCTCGCCCGCCGCGCGCATGGCGTCCAGGCGGCGCAGTCGGAACGCCAACGCAGCGGCCATGACCTCAGGCTCCGGCTCGTCGTCTTCCGGGCGCGGCTTGGGCAGCAGCAAGCGGGATTTCAGATAGGTCAGCCACGCCGCCATCACGAGATATTCAGCGGCGACGTCCAGGCGCTGGCGCCGGGCCTCATTGACGAAGACCAGATATTGCTCCGCCAGCTCCAGCATGGAGATTTCGGTGAGGTCGACCTTATTCTTACGCGCCAGCGCCAGGAGCAGGTGAAGCGGGCCTTCCCAGCCGCCGATATCGAGCACCAGGGCGTCCGTCTCGGCTGCGTCTTCTGCAGCCTTGAACGGCTCTTCGCCCATGGAGTCGAATAGGTCGCTCAAGACAAAGGCTCCAGTCCGGCCTGGTCAAACAGCTGATCCAGCGCGGCGGCGGCCGTGCCCGGATCGAAACTCGACGGCGGTTTGCGCGCGGCGAGGGCCGCCTCAGCCCGATCCAGCGCCTTGCCATCCAGGCGCGGGGCCGCATGCGCGACCTCGACCATGCCGTCAAAATCGCCATAGCAGTGCATTAGGAGATCACAGCCCGCCGCGATCGCACGCTCACCGCGCTGGCTCAGCGTGCCCGACAGCGCCTCCATCGAGAGGTCATCGGTCATCAACAGCCCGTCAAAGCCGATGGCGCCGCGAATGACCTGATTGATGATGTCGGTGGAATGGGTGGCGGTGTTGTCCGGGTCCAAGGCGGGATAAACGACATGTGCAGTCATCGCCATGAGCGCGCCTTTGATACCGGCGAACGCCTCGATATCGGTTTCGCTCAGGGCTTCAGCCGGCGTCTCAACGACCGGTAATTCGAGGTGGCTATCGACGCCCGCCCGGCCATGGCCGGGGATGTGTTTGATGACGCCAAGGACGCCTTGGTCCAGCAGACCTTCGAGCGCCGCCGTGCTCATCGCCGCGACCGGGCCCGGCTCGGCGTGGAAAGCGCGGTCGCCAATCACGTCGTGGGCGCCCGGGATCGCCAAATCGGCGCACGGGGCGAAGTCGACATCAATACCCATGGCGATCAACTCGGCGCCGAGCAGTTGGTGGTTCAGCTTGACCGCGGCGAGCGCGAGCTCCGGTTCGCGATCCCAGAGCTCCCCAAAGCGGGCGGCCGGCGGCGCTTTGCGCCAGCGGGGCGGCTTGAGCCGCTGCACGCGCCCGCCCTCCTGATCGACGAAAACCGGGACATCGCGGCCAACGCAATCGCGCAGACTATCGGTCAGGGCGCGCAGCTGTTTGGGCCGGTCGACATTGCGCGCGAAGATGATGAAGCCCCACGGATCCGCATCGCGGAAGAAGGCTTTCTCATCCGGCGACAGGGTTTCGCCCTGCAGCCCGTAAATGGCCGCCGACACGCTCATCGCGTCGCCACCAGGCAGGCCTGGCCCCGGTCTGACAGGGCTTCGCAATACGCCGCCGCATCGGCGCGAGTTTCAAACGCGGCGATGCGCAGGCGGTGGAAAACGCCGCGCTCGCCCAGATCGGCACGCTGAATATCCGGGCCGCGGCCCACGGCGAGATCGGGGAAGCGCGACACGAAATTGATCCACCCCGCCTCAGCATCCGCCGCAGAGCGATAAGCGGCGATCTGGGCCACGAACTGACCGGAGCCCCGCGTCGTGATCAGATCGTCCAGCGAAGGCTGAGCGCCCGCCGGCACACGGTCAGCTGGCGCAGGCTCCGGCTCGGGTGTTGTGGGCTGAGATTCCGGTTCGGCAGGCTGGGATTGCGGCGCGGGGACTTCAACCTGGGTTTCATCCGGTGCATCGAGCGCGTCAGCATCCGTGGTTTCGATCTGCAGCGCCGGTAGGTCCCGCTGGGGTGGATCGACCGGCTCTTCAGAAACGGCCCGCACCGCCGCGGCAGCGTCTTCGGACGCCGCCTCGCCTTCCCCGTCCTGTGTTGCGCCGCTTTCGCGCAGATTGGTCACGCTTAAATCCTGGTCCGGGACTTGATAGCCGCCAGGGTCTTCGGGCGCGACACGATAAGGCTCGGCGTCCGGGGCGATGATCGGGCTGTCGCCGCGTTCGCGCACGCCTAGCTGGAAGGTGTTGTAGACCACCGCCACGAACAAAACGAAGACCACCGCCGACGCGGCGAGGAATAACCAGCCGCGGCGGTCCTGCTCCTCATCGCGGGCGTCGTAGGTCTCGTAATCATCAGGCGGCGGGGAATAGGCCCCGCCTGCGTCTTGCTGGCTCATAGTCCAAACCGTCAGCGGCGATTCGCCGAAAATTGCTTACCGGCAGCATAACAAGACCGGACCAGCCACGCGCCCCCTCTTCTGAGAGTCTATCCACAGCTGATTGGTTTAACGCCAACCTTCGATCGAGAAGAGCTTGCGGTGCTCATCGACCGCATAACGGTCGGTCATGCCCGCAATGTAGTCGCACACAATGCGGGCCGTGCCTTCCATACGCGGCCCCTCGCAATGGGCATGAAGGTCCGTCGGCAACAGCATGGGGTCGTCCAAAAACGCGGCGAAGAGCTCGCGCACGACCTTTTTTCCCTTTTCCTTCATACGTTTGACTTTGTAGTGCAGATACATGTTCGCGTAGAGGAAGCGGCGCACTGCGCTGAGCATCTCCAGCATATCTTCGGAGAAGGCGACGACCGGCCGGTCCAGCGCCCGCACAGCTTCCGCGCTGTCCGCGCCGCTGTCCTTTAAGCGCCGGCGGGTCTCTTCCAGCACGTCGCCGACCATCACCCCGATCATCTCGCGCACGGCTTCGTGGATCAGAATATCTTCGGAAATGTCCGGATGCCGCGCGCGACAGCGATGGAAAACCTCCCCGACCAGCGGCAAGTCGTTGAGCTGATCGAGTGTTAGGATGCCCGAGCGCAAGCCATCGTCGATATCGTGATTATTGTACGCGATATCGTCGGAGAGAGCCGCGATCTGGGCTTCCACGCCCGCATGGGTGTGAAGCTCCAAGTCCCGCCAGCCCGGATATGCGGTGAAGCCCCAAGGCAGCACGGATGGGTCATCGCCAGCCTTCATCAGCGGACCATTATGCTTCACGACACCTTCCAGCGTTTCCCAGGCGAGATTGAGCCCCTCAAATTCCGGATAGCGCGTCTCGATTTTGGTGATCACGCGGAGCGTCTGGGCGTTGTGATCAAAGCCGCCATAATTCGCCATGGCGTCCTGAAGCGCGTCTTCGCCGGAATGGCCAAAGGGCGGGTGCCCAAGATCATGGGCCAGCGCGGCCGCCTCAGCGAGGTCTTCATCCACCTCCAGAGCGCGCGCGAGCGTGCGGGCGATCTGGGCGACTTCCAGGGAATGGGTCAGGCGGGTGCGGTAGGCGTCGCCTTCATGGGCGACGAAGACCTGGGTCTTTTCTTTTAATCGCCGAAACGCGCTGGAATGGATGATCCGGTCGCGGTCGCGCTGGAAGGCGGTGCGCATGGCGCTTTCGGGCTGAGGATGGCGGCGGCCGCGGCTCTTGGCGGGATCGCAGGCATAGGCGGCGCGGACATAAGACATGGCGCTTGGCCCTTCTTTCAGCGGCTTTGGGGTTTATTAGACCGACTCGCACGTCCATATACTGAACTGTCACTTCACATAAGCCGGACACACGAGCTGGACCATGACCGAGACCACCATCGCCCTGTCTGAGAGCGCCGCCGCCCAGATCAACCAGATCATGGCGAATGAAGCCGGCGCCAATTTCCTGCGGATATCCGTGGAAGGCGGAGGCTGTTCGGGCTTCTCCTACAAATTCGATCTCGCGGCGGACGCCGCAGCCGACGATCTGCGGATCGAGAAGGACGGCGCGACCGTTCTGATCGATCCGATGAGCGCGGAGTTTCTGACCGACAGCGTTATCGATTATGTCGACCAGCTGATCGGCGCCAGCTTCCAGATCAAAAACCCCAATGCGACCGCCGCCTGCGGCTGCGGCACCAGCTTTTCGATCTGATGTCGACGTCTGTCTCTGAGGCTCTTAAAGCCCGCATCTCCACCCGCGCCTTCCACGACACCTCGGTGTCCCGAGACGACATCGCCGAAATCCTCGAAGCCGCGAAATACGCCGCCTCTGGGGGCAATCTTCAGCCCTGGAAAGTGGTCGTCGTCGCCGGCGAGGCGCGCCAGCGCGTGATCGACGCGGTCAGCGAAAAACTCGCCAAAGACCCATTCGGCAATGAGGCGGAGTTTCCCGTCTATCCTGAAAAGCTGTGGGAGCCCTACCGCGCGCGCCGCTTTGAGGTGGGCGAAGACATGTACGCCCTGATGGGCGTGCCGCGTGAAGACAAGGCCGCGCGCCTGAACTGGCTGATGCAGAATTACCAATTCTTCGGCGCGCCAGTGGGCCTGTTCTTCGCCATTGATGAGCGGATGAATAAGAACCAGTGGGCCCATCTGGGCATGTTCATGATGTCCGTCGCGCTGGCCGCCCAGGACAAGGGCCTCGCCACCTGCATGCAGGAAGCCTGGACGCCGCACGCCAAGACCGTGGCCAAGGCGATCGGCGTTGAGGCGCCCTACATCGTCTATTGCGGCATGGCGCTGGGCTATGCGGACGAAGACGCCAAGGTCAATCAGCTCCGCTCGAAACGCGCCGAGCTGTCCGAATTTGCGCGCTTTGACGGGTTTTAAGATTCCTCATTTCTTACTTCTCTTCCCCGGCGAAAGCCGGGGCCCAGAGTCATCAAACACCGAGGCTAGCGGCTCTGGATCCCGGCATTCGCCGGGAAAGAGAGCTGTAAGAGCAGTGAGGTCCTAAACCCCGCAGGTGAATTCGCCTGAACACACCGTCGCGACCACCGCAAGATAGGCCAGCACCGCGACCGCCCAGATCGCCGGCAGGAAGAAGGTCAGCCGCACGCCGGTCCGCGGCGCGCGGAAGAAGATGAAGCTGAGCCAGCCCAGGATGAGGCCTGCCCCCGCAACGACAGGCCCCGCCGATAAAAAGAGAAACGCGGCCCAGGCGGCGCGATTGACCGGCTCGGCGTCCAGATCCCGCGCGAAGCTCATCATATTGGTCATCCACAGCCCAAGGCCAACATAGCCGACGCCGACGGCGACCAGCGTCGCCAGCACCATTAGAATCACGGTCCACACCGTGTATCGTCGCGTCTTGGTCTCCTCGGCCATATCGCGTACCCCTCGCCCTTCCAAAGGTCCCCTCATGAGCTTGTCCATCGCCTCCTGGAACGTCAACTCGATCAAGGCCCGCCTGCCCAACGTGCTCGACTGGCTCAAAGACGCCGCGCCGGACGTCGCCTGCCTGCAGGAGATCAAGACGGTGGACGAGGCCTTCCCGCGCCTGGAGATCGAAGAGCTTGGCTACAATGTCGAGACAGTAGGCCAGAAGAGCTATAACGGCGTCGCCCTGCTCTCGAAGAGGCCGATCGAAGAGCTCGCCCTGCGCGCCCTGCCCGGTGATGAAAGCGATGAGCAGGCCCGCTATGTCGAGGCGGTGATCAGCGCCGAGTCGGGTCCGGTGCGCGTCGCCTCGATCTATCTGCCCAACGGCAACCCGGCGCCCGGACCGAAATACGACTACAAGCTCGCTTGGATGGAGCGCCTGCGCGGGCGGGCGGAAGAGCTTTTGACCTATGAAGAGCCGGTGGTTCTGGCCGGTGATTACAACATCATTCCGCGCGATGATGATGTGCATGACGCCGCCGCCTGGGAAGGCGATGCGCTGATCCGTCCGCAAAGCCGGGCGGCCTTCTCGGCGATCAAATGGCTGGGCTATACCGAAGCTTTCGAGCAGATCGACGGGCGCGGCCACCAATACACTTTCTGGGACTATCAGGCGGGCGCCTGGCCGAAGAATAACGGCATCCGCATCGACCATCTGCTCTTGAGCCCGCAAGCCGCTGACGCGCTGGAAGCGGTTGAGATCGACAAAGGCCCGCGCGGCAAGCAGAAAGCCTCCGACCACACCCCGATCATCGGACGCTTCGCGCTCTAGGGACCAACGCCGGGTCTTAGACCAGCGAAAAGCTACGCCGGGATTGATTGAGGACGCTCGCGGACCATTGCGCGTGCGCAGGTCCTAGTTTCCAGATCGCTTGTGGCGTCCGGAACGGATGTTGGGGGTTCTGAGATTACTCGCTATACGTCCACTTAAGGCCGGGGCCGAGGGGGAATTCATGGGCGCATACAATACCGTAATCGTTGAAACTGCCGTGCTGACAGGGCTGTGCCTGATCGCAGCATTGATACTGCGCGGACGGGTGTCTTGGCTCTGGATGCTCGGAGCGATCGCGCTTTATGCCTGCCACAAGGCGGTGCTGTTCCTTGGCGTGGTCGGCCTCACACCGGACCTCATACCGGGCCGCTATAACTGGGAAGGCAAAATTCTTGGCGCTATCGGCCTTCTGATCGCCGGGTGGATCATCTTCCGCGGTGACATGAAGGCCTGGGGCTTCACATGGTCGCAAAACGGCCCAGCGCCCATTGCAGGGATCAGTGTTGCTGTGGCGACCGCGCTGGCGACCGCCGCCTTTATGTATCTCTACTTTCCAGGTGTGAAGACAGAGCCGCTGGCGGATTGGGCCTATCAGCTGACGATGCCAAGTCTTGATGAGGAGTTCCTCTATCGCGGTGTGATGCTGGTCATGCTGGAGCGAGCTTTTCGGCCCAGCTTCAAATTGCTAGGCGCCCCTCTGGGCTTTGCGGCCCTCATCACCACGCTGATTTTTTATGTCACCCACGCCATGGGCGTGAGCCCGGACTGGTCCATCACCATGGTATGGGGCGAGATCGTGCCGCTGATCACCGGAGCCCTGTTTGTCTATGTGCGCATCGCCACTGGCAGCCTGGTACTCCCGGTCCTGCTACACAGCTGGTTCAATACGGCCGGTTATCTTCTATGAACACCGCGCCCCACCCGAGCCTCGCCGCCGTCACCTATATCGTCGCCGATTACGACGAGGCCATCGCCTGGTTCACCGACAAGCTGGGCTTCACGCTGGTCAGCGATGACGCCTTAAGCGAGACCAAGCGCTGGGTGGAGGTGGAGGCTGAACCCGGTGGTGTTCGCTTGCTCTTGGCCAAAGCGACAACGCCCGCGCAAATCGCGGCCATCGGCGAAGCCGCCGGCGACCGGGTCGCCTTCTTCCTGCATACATCGAGCTTCGAGGCTAAGCGCGCGGCGATGGAAGCTGCTGGGGTTCGCTTTGAAGAAGCCACGCGCGCCGAGCCCTATGGCAAAGTCGCGGTGTTTCGAGACCTTTATGGCAATCGCTGGGATTTGCTTGAGCCAGCGGAGGGCTAGCCCGCCTTCCGAGTAGGAGAACTCACCGCTCCGTCGCTGGCTCAAGCACCGTCTGGATCGTGTCTTCGATCAGCTTGATCTCGCCGTGCAGGGTTCTAATCCGGGTTCGCTCGTCCAAAGGCTTAAACAGCGTGCCTGCCTCAAACAGATCGCCGGTCTCCGCCGCGATCAAAAGCTCGCCCTGTCCTGCGCCGTCCGCGAGGCTTTCGTCAAAGACGCAGCGCACATTTTTGCCCTTTAGAAGAGTCTCAAGCTCCAACAAACGCTCCATGAAGCTGGGCGTTAGAAGATAGCGCGCCATCACCTGATCGGTGCCGTAGACCTCAAACAGCTTCTCAAAGGTCGGGTCGACCAGGCCGATGCGCTCCATCTTGCGGCCGGCGCGCCCGAAGGTCTTGCTCGACCAACCTTCAAACGCATTGAACAGCCCCTTGTCGCGGGTCACCAGCGTTACGCCTTCAATCGTTCGCTGGAAGTGAATCCGGATCAGCACCCCACGAAATACGGTGACGTAATAGGTGCGGTTCTTTGATCGACGCCGCTGCTTGAGCTCAGCCTCATAGAGCTCGAAATCCGCACCAAAGGCTTGCCCGGCGAAATGATCTTCAAACTTGCGCTTTTGATGAGAGGGGATCAGGCCGAACTCCATGAAGCTGTCAAAGCGCGCCGGCGTGATCGGCTTTTCCTGATAGCGCAGGCCGAACACCTCGGCGAGCCGCTCATTAAGGCCCAGCTTCAGCTCTTTTCTCAATGGGCCCATCGGCGCAAACCCGATGCCCGTCACGATTGAAGCCGCCCCAATCGCCAAAACGATTACAAGCCCCGCGGGCGCGCCGAAAAGCGCGCCGATCGTTCCGACCGCAATGGCGGCGAGCAAAGCTGCGCCAATTGTCCAGGGCACGCGCTTGATCACCGCCTGACGGCGCCGTTCCAGCGATTGCAGCCAAGGCTCCAGGTCAGCCCATGCCTCATCCAGCTCTTTCATCGCGCCACCCCGATCTCAACACGCGCCTGGAATCAAAACGGGCGCTGGCCAAGCCGCGCCCGCTTCAATGACCTGCCGACCAAGCGTTGAGCCTAGCGGCCGCGGCGCGCGATGCGCTCAACTTCGGCCTGGACCTTTTCCTCCACGATGGAGGGCAGATTATCATCCAGCCACTGCTTGAGCATCGGCCGCATCAGCTCGCGCACAATGCCTTCCAGCGTTTGGCCCTGCTCGGAGGAGACGCGAAGATTCTCAGAAAGCGCGGCGAACATGCCCGCCGCCGCCGTTGCCGGAGCCGCATCCACCAACGTGTCTTCGTCTTCTTCCTCAGCTTCAGGCTCAGCCTCGAAAACCGGTTCCGGCTCAGGCTCAGGCTCGTCCTCGCGATCAAGGATCATAATGTCGTCGGCCACATCCACCGGCTCGTCTTCAACCCGGTCGGTCAGCTCAAGGGCGTCATCTTCGACCATCTCGGGCTCGGGCTCGGGCTCGGGTTCGGGCTCAGGCTCGACCGCGGCTTCCGGTTCGGGTTCGGGCTCGGGCTCAGCGGCCGCTTCGGGCTCCGGCTCGGGCTCTGGGGCCGGCTCAGGCTCAGCGACGGCCTCAGCCGGCTGTTCTTCTTCGTCTTCGTTGATGATCCGCCGGATAGAGGCGAGAATTTCCTCCATCGTCGGTTCTTGTTCGGCGTTATCCTGAGCCATGAGTCATCCTTGTCCGTCGAGGGGTAACGGTTAGCTATGAAATTAGGCTCGCCCGGCGAGTCGTGTCCAGCGCCCCGGACGGTTTTAAGGGTTTTTCGCTGTACTGGAGATTAATTCCAGGGCGTGAGGTCGAACTCGCTGCGACGATCGGCGTCGAAACGGGCTTCGACATCCTCAACCTCGACCGGCAGGGACAGCGTTTGCGGTCCAAGAAGCCCCATCGCCTGCAGCACAGCATAGCTCGCCACCGTCAACTCCCGCTCGGCGCGCACCAAGTCCAGCCGGGAATTCAGCAATTCCTGCTCTGCGTTTAGCACGTCCAGCGTGGTGCGAAGGCCGACAAAGGCTTCCTGTTCCACCCCTTCAAAGGCGATTTCATTGGCGCGCACCGCTTCGCGGCTTGATTCGATCACCGCTTGGGCGGCCAGATAGGTGTTCCACGCATTGGTCACGCCTTCGATCACCTGGCGGCGAACATTCACACTGGAAAGGCGCGCCTCGTCCGCCGCCGCGAGCGCCTCGCGCACCCGGGAACGATTTAGGCCGCCTGTGAACACGGGCACGCTGACGCGGGCCGTCACCGATGCACCACCTTGAGCCTGACCGGTGAAATCGGACTGGCGGCCTTCGCTCGCGGACGCCGAAAGGCTGACCTCAGGGCGCAGTGCGCCACGAGCGACCTGCACGCCCAGCTCTGCTGCGCGTTCGGTGAATTCAGCCGCTTGCAAGTCCGGATTGGCCGCCAGCGCCGTTTCCAGAGCATCTCCCAGATTTTCCGGCAAACGCGAGGCCGCCCCCGCCGCTTCCGGCTCGGCGGCTTCAACACCGGTGACCCGGGCATAGCGCGCGCGCGCCGCCGCCTGGGCGGCCTGGGCGGCCGACAGCTGGGCGCGGGCGCCCGACAGGCGGGCTTCGGCCTGGGCGACATCCGTGCGGGTGATTTCACCCACTTCAAACCGATCGCGGGCGGCGCGCAATTGCTCGGCGAGAACGTCGACATTGTTGGAGCGGATGCCGACAATCTGCTGATCGCGCACCACTTCAGCATGGGCCGCCACGGCGTCGATCAGCACGTTTTGCTCGGTCGAGCGCAATTGGGCGCGGCTGGCTTCGATGCGGGCCAGAGACGAATCGATCGACCCGCTGGTCCGACCGCCGCGATAGATCGACTGGGTCAAGCTGACGCCGTAGCCAATAGAATCGTTGTCCGCGCCTAATCCACCCGTTCCCCAGCGCTCATTTTCCGTAATGTCCGCATTGGCGGACAGTGTCGGGCGTTGCACCGAGCGGGCCTGAAAAAAGCCCTCTTCTGTCTGGCGCAGACGTGCGCGCTGCGCGGCCAGGGTCGGGTTGGTCTGGTAGGCGGACACCAGCGTTTCTTCAAGAGATTGGGCGAAAGCGCCCGGCGCCATGGGGAGTATAAGAGCGGCCGCAAAAAGGGCCGTGCGCAGTGTCGTCTTCATCACCAACCTCGTATCGCCGCAGGTTTGAAGCGCGCCTGCCGCGCCCCGCCTCACGGTCCGTTCCGCCCTTTATATAGCGCACTTAGAAAAAGTGAACACTGTTCACTTTTTCGGGCCGCACAATTTTTCGGAGGCCGTGGCGCCTTTAAAAGACGAAACCGCCCTCCGGCTCAAAACCACCCAGATAGGGCGGCGCCGCCTCGAACACAGCCCGCTCGCCCACATGGCCGCGCGCCTTGGTGTAAATACGCGCCCGACCCACCGGCCCGTCGCGCTCGATCACCGCAAGACGCCCGCCATCGGCGAGCTGTTCAAACCAGACTGACGGAGCTTTTGCGACCGCGCCATTGACAAAGATCACATCGAACGGCCCCTGCCCCGGCACGCCGGTTTTCAGATCGCCTTCAACAACGACGGCGTTATTGGCGCCGATCTCCGCCAGGCGCTCGCCGGCCTTAGCCGCAAAGCCAGCGCCGTCTTGCTCGAGCCCAACCACCGTTTCCGCGAGGCGGGCCAGCACGGCAGTGGAGTAACCGCGGCCAAAGGCCATATCGAGGACCACGTCGCTGGAGCGAATATCGGCGGCTTGGATCAGTTTTGCGAGGTGAACGGGGCGGAGCATGGTGCGGCCGTCCGACAGCTCAACTTCGGTATCAGCATAGGCCTTCGCCAGCATGGACTTGGGCACGAAAAGCTCGCGCGGTATCTCGCCCATGGCGTCTTGGATGCGGTGGTCGGTGACGTCAGACGGCCGGATCTGGCTGTTGACCATGGCGAGGCGGGCGACGGCGTAGTCGGTCATGACGGCGGGTTCGCTCTTTTCAACAAGGGGGGGGGCAAAACCCCGATAGTATGAGCGGGCTTATATCGTCGTGCACGGGCGCGCCGCAAGGCGATAAAGCGACCCAGTCCAGCTCGCGCTGCATTGGGTCCGTTGAAGCGCGTTGCAGGGTCAGCGTGGTTTGGCTAAGAGTTTCAGCCTGCTTCTGCGTCGGCGCCATGGCGGAGTGGTGACGCAGCGGATTGCAAATCCGTGTACCCCGGTTCGATTCCGGGTGGCGCCTCCAGAAGCGGTTTTTGTTCGCCTGTCCTTCCTCACGTCCGTTCGGTCGGGCGCGACGACAGCGCCCTCACCCAGCTTCGACCGCTCGAGACCGTCGCTACGCACTTGCAGTGCCGAGCCGTCGGGAATCTGCTTTACCGATCCAGGACAGGCGGCGCGCAGAGCCGGGCCGCGCCGACAGCGCCCTAGCGAGTCGCAATGATAGATTGGTTGATCCCGGCTCTCCCTTCGGTCGGCCGGGACAGGTGCAGAACTAATTCCCGAGCGCATAGCGCTCGCGAGGCGAAAAGCCGCCCGCAGCGAAGGCGAGCTTGCCTCGCCGAAAGCGAGGAACCGACGGCCCGGACGGGCCGGAGGACAGCTAAAGAGTCTCGCTCGCGTGCGGATGATCCATCACGCCCGCCTTCTCCAGATGCGGCTTCAGCCGTCCGGTGAAGGCCAGGAAGGTCATGCGATAATCGCTGATCAACGACCACAGTGGATGGATGAAGGTCGCGGGCTTGTTGCGTTCGATAAAGGCATGGCTCACCCAGGCGAAGCCATACCCCGCCAGCGGATAGAGCAAAAGCGCCCACCAGGTCTGGGTGATCAGCGCGAGCAAAAGGATCGATGTCGCCAAGACCGTGCCGGCATAATGCATATAACGCGTGCCCGGCTCGGCATGCTCCCGCAGATAATATGGCCAAAACTCAGAATAGCTCGCGCTGCGCGTCGCCATGGATGTCCTCCCTGAGGTCCTGTTCTCTTGATGACAGGCTTAGCATGCATGGGAGCGCCAAGCGAACGGCAAGCTGGAAATCTTTATTAACGTTAGCGGTCTGTTAACCGGCGACTCGGTAATCATTAACCGTCTTCCCTCGAAGACACCCCACCATCCACCCAATGCCTTTTCGGGAGCTCTCGGGCTCCCGATTTTTTTTGCCCGCGCAGTGATGGTATGCTGCGAGTGTGAAATGGGTGTTCGGGACTTCTTGCGCGTCGTAAAAAGCGTTGCTAAAGACCCCCCTCCATCGCGGATGGATATTCCCTGGTAGCTCAGTTGGTAGAGCAGGTGACTGTTAATCACCGGGTCGGCGGTTCGAGCCCGTCCCAGGGAGCCATCCGAGATTTTCTCTCAAAAGCGCTGTCTGATATGTCTGTCCATGGCAGGCGCTGTCCTGTCTCGCCTGGCCGCCGGACCCATTGAGCGCTTCACCCATGCATGCCGCCCCGCCCCTGACCCGCGACCTTGTGCTGATCGGCGGCGGCCATGCCCATGCCCTGGTGCTGAAACAGTGGGGCATGCGCCCCCTGCCCGGCGCCCGCCTCACCTTGATCGATCCCGATCCCGCGACAGCCTATACCGGCATGCTGCCCGGCTTCGTCGCCGGGCATTACGCGCGCGAAGACCTTGATATCGACCTGGTGCGCCTGGCGCGGTTTGCAGGCGCGCGAATCATTCTGGACCGCGTCACCGGTCTCGATTCGGAGGCGCGGCGCATCGACTTCAAAAACCGCGCTTCGATCCGATTCGACATTGCGAGCGTCGATATCGGCGCCACCGGGCGCTCACCAGATATTGAGGGCTTCACAGACCATGTCGTGACCGCCAAACCGCTGTCCGGCTTCGCGGATCGATGGCGCGACTTCGTTGAGCGAGTCGCGCACGGCGAGGCTCAGCCGCGCGTGGCCGTCATTGGCGCAGGGGCGGCCGGTATCGAACTGGCTCTCGCCGCCCAGCACCGCCTTGCAACCCTCGGCGCGGATCCACACGTCACGCTGATCGAAGCGCAGGCCGCAATCGGCCCCGATCTCACCTCGGCAGCCCGGCGCCATCTGCACAGAGCGCTCCTGAAGGCCGGTGTCGACATCAGGCCGAGCGCGCGGGTCCTCGCCATCGACACCGACGGCATTCAGCTGGAAACCGAAACTATCGCCGCCGACTTCATCATCGGCGCGGCAGGCGTTCAGCCCTGGCCTTGGATCGCTCAGACCGGGCTTGCGCTTGAGGCTGGATATGTCCGGGTGGACAAGCAGCTGCGCAGCGTCAGTCATCCCCATGTCTTCGCGGCGGGCGATTGCGCCCATCTCGACGTCGCGCCACGCCCGAAGGCGGGGGTTTACGCTGTGCGCGCCGCGCCGGTGCTGGCCGATAATCTACGCGCAGTTCTGCAGGGCCAGCGGCCGGCCCGCCGTTTCAAGCCCCAGGGCGATTATCTCAAACTCATCTCCACCGGCGGCCAGTCGGCGGTTGCGGAAAAGCACGGGCTCGCCCTGGCCGCCCCCGCCCTTTGGCGGCTCAAGAACAGCATCGACCAAGACTTTATGGAGCGCTTGCGCGACCTGACTCCCATGCCGCCGCCGCGCCTTGGCGGCCCCATGGCGGACGGGGTTCAAGCGCTCGCCGAAGACGCTCAACCCCTGTGCGGCGGATGCGGCTCCAAGACCGGGCGGGGCGCGCTGAGCGAAGGCTTGGCGGGATTGTCCGCCCCCCAGCGTGACGATGTGCTTGTCGGCGCCGGCGACGATGCTGCAGTGCTGAAGGCTGGCGATCGCCAACAAGTCATCACCACGGATCATTTGCGCGCCTTCATTGAGGATCCCGGCTTGTTTGCCCGCATTACCGCGGTGCACGCCCTGGGCGATGTCTGGTCCAGCGGCGCCGAACCTCAGGCCGCGCTGGCGACGATCATCCTGCCGCCCATGACCGAAAGTCTTCAGGCGGCGATGATGGCGGAGATCATGGCGGCGGCGGGCGACGTCTTCGCAGACGCCGGGGCCGATATCGTCGGCGGACACACCAGCACGGGCGGAGAGCTCAGCCTGGGCTTTACGGTGACCGGCCTGACCGGCCAGGCGGTGCGGCAAGGCGCGGCGCAGCCCGGCGATATCCTGCTGCTCACCAAGCCTATCGGGATCGGCGTGGTGTTGGCGGGCGAGATGGCGCTGAAGGCCAAGGGCCGCGACGCCGCCGCCTGTTGGGCCAACATGGCGCGCCCGCAAGGCAAAGCCGCCGCCCTCCTCACCTCTGCGGCGACGGCCATGACCGATGTGACGGGTTTTGGCCTCGCCGGCCATCTCTCCACCCTGCTGGGTGAAGCCGGCGCCGAGCTCGATTTGGCCGCCGTACCGCTCCTGCCCGGCGCTTTGGCCCTGGCGGAGCGCGGCGTGCGCTCCACCCTGTTTGAGGCCAACCAGCTGCCCGCCGAGGTGCTCGACGCACCGGATACCCCCCTTGCCGATCTGTTGGTTGATCCGCAGACCGCTGGCGGCCTGCTCGCCGCTGTTCGCACGGATGCGCTCGAGGAGGTGTTCGCGGCGTTTGAACAAGCGGAGGAGCCGGTATGGCGGATCGGGTCGGTTGTGACGCGCGCTCACGGCGCTGCAAAAATCGTCGCCCGCTAGTCCAGGGCCGCAAGGTGCGACGCCGTAGCGTCCGCTAATGTGTCCAGCCCAGCCTCGTCCAGCGCATCAGCGTGGAGTTCCGCCAGCATGGGTCGCTCATGGCGAGCGCGCTCGCGGCGATAGCGCGGATCGTAATGCTCCGCCATCAACTCGGCCGCCAGCGTTTCATGATCGCGCGCGCGGGCCAGATCAAGCCAGCGCCAGATCGTCTCATGGGACTGGTAGGCGCCAAGCGCCTTGATCCGCTCCGCCAGCCGGTCTTCATCCTCAGTAATGTCGCGATAGACGCGCGCCAAAAAGGCCGCGCGCGCGTTAAGCGGCGCTGTGACCACCAGGCGCGGCGCCGTCTCCATGGCGCGCCAGATCACCGGCGGAATGATCAAACGGCCGATCTTGGAGCTCTCCGCCTCCACCAGCACCGGTTTAGCGGGATCAAACGGACGCAAGGCCTCGGCGAGCGCGCTCTCAAAAGTCTTCTGAGAAGGCTGGCCGCCCGGCCGATGGCCGAAGAGCGAGCCGCGATGATTGGCGAGGCCTTCCAGGTCCAGCCCTTGTGCGCCGCGGCTGGCGAGACGATGGATCAGCGCCGTCTTGCCTGTGCCGGTATTGCCGTCGAGCACCACGAAGCGCAAGGGCGGCTCACCCTCATAAAGCTGGGTCTGAACCGCGCGGCGATAGCTTTTATACCCGCCGTCCAGCACCGCCACGCGCCAGCCGATCTCCTTAAGGATGGTCGCGAACGAACCCGAGCGCTGACCCCCGCGCCAGCAATAGACCAGCGGCCGCCAAGCACCCGGCTTGTCGGCGAGCCGGCGCTGGAGGTGTTCGGCGGTGTTTCTCGCCACCAGCGCCGCGCCGATCTTGCGGGCTTTGAAGGGATCATCCTGGACGTAAATCGTGCCGACCTCGGCGCGCTCCTCGTTGGAGAGCACCGGCAGATTGATCGCCCCGGGGATATGATCCTCGGCGAACTCAGCCGGCGAGCGCACGTCGACAATGGTATCGAAGGCCTCGCGCGCGGCGTTAAAATCTGGATAAGCAATCTTCATCAGCGCTCGGATATGACGTGCAGGGGCCGCGTCGGCAAGCTCAGGCGGCGGCGGTGGCCGCAACCGCAGCCGCATGTGGGACGATCCGCCGCTCAGGGCGACTCGGACGCCCACCTTGATTGAGCCTATATTCTCAATGCGCTCAGAGGAGATAACGGCCTATGCCACGTCTTGTGAAATACAGTGCTCTCGGGCTCGGCGCCGTATTCCTCATCGGCTTGCTGGCGGTCGCAGCTTTCCTCATAATGACGCGTCCGACGCCGATGAGTCTTGAAGCGCTGAACGCCCAGCTTGAGCCGGGCTACCAGATTTACCGGCCTGAGGGCGAGGGTCCCTTCCCTGTGACGGTGCTGCACCATGGCTGCGGCGGCCTCATCGGCGAACACGACGACAAAGACATCCTGATCCCATATGCTGAGGCGGCGGTTTCGGCCGGCTATATCGCAATCATTGTCGACAGCTTCCGCCCGCGCGGCATCGGCTTTGATGAAGCGCGCGCCACAGTCTGCTCCGGCTTACAGCTTCGGGGGCGCGCGCGCGCTGGAGACGTGGCCGCTTCGCTCGCCTATGCGCGCAGCTTGCCGGACGCCGCGCCCGACGGCTACGTCATCGCCGGCTGGAGCCATGGCGGCTGGGCGGTGATGGAGGCGATGATCATGGACATGCGCACCGACTGGCCGCCCAGCCTAACGGAGCCGCCGGGCGACGCGCTGCCGCCGCTGGCGGGCGTTTACCTGACCTACCCCTATTGCGGCTTTCCCTCGCGCGCGCCGCGGCGCGGCTGGGCAAATCCGGTTCCAGCCGATGTGGTTCTGGCCGAGTATGACAGCGTGTCCGATGTCGGCCGCTGTCATCAGGCCTTCGAGCGGATGCGCGAAAGTGGCGTCGAGTTGGAAGTGGATCTGTTTGAAGGCGTCACCCACGCCTTCGACGAAAGCGATCAGACGGCGACATCGGTCTTCGTCTACAACGCGGAGGCGGCGGCGGCGGCCCATGCCCGCTTCGGCGCCTTTCTTGAGCGGCTCAGAACGCCGGACGAGGCCGATTAGAACGGCGTACCGACCTGCAACAAGAAGGCGCGATCGCCGCCCTCGCCAAACCCGCCGCCGAAAATGACCGGCCCGATAATGGTGTCCACGCCCAGATATCCGCCGATCGAAATCAGATCGGAGCGCTCCTCAATCCCGAGAAAACCAAAGCCGACATCGGCGTATTCGGCGGTCAGCCCGACATAGACCGGGATGCTGATGACCTGGTTTGCGTTTGTGATCCGGCGCACGACTTCAAGGGATCCGTAGTAGAATTCATCGGTCGGAATGGACTCTTGCGGATAGGCGGCCAGGCGGCGGAAACCGCCAAGATCGAGCAGCTCAACGGGTTGATTAAGCTCATTATCAACCGAAGCAAAACGCCCCGACGCCATCACCGTGACGGGACCGGCGTCGATCGCCCACACCCCGAACAGGTCATACTTATCAGTAAGCGTTCCATCCGAACCAAACTCGAAGAGACGCTGCGCGCGCACGCTGAACTCAACACCCTGTGTCGGCCAGACGGGGCGGTCCAACGTGTCCGCAGCGAACAGCACGCCGAAGCCGCCCTGTTCATAATCGAGGGGCTCGAAATCGGGCAGCACCGTGACCTGCGAAGTCAGCCGGCCGACCCGCGCCTCGCCGTCCACAGCGATCACCCCCCAGGCGCCCAGCTCGCGCCCGAGCCTCAGCCGTGCGCCGCCCGCCTGCTCCCAGAACTCGCCGATCCGGAAATCATTAATGTCGATATTTCGCTCAACCCCCGCGTAGAAGAGTTCCGGCTGGACGAAATAGCGGCCGCCTGGACCGAAGGGTTGCTGCAGCAAGGCCTGCAGGGCGTTTGTCGAGCCCAGGCTGAACGACATGTTGAGTTCGCCGCCATAGGCGCTGAACGGTCGGCGGGAAAAGCGCCCCAGCAGCGCGAAGCGCGAATTACCATTGAAATCGTTGGACACCCGGACGCCGGCCTGGATCAGATTCCGACCGATCGGCCGCTCTTGCACGGTGAGAACCCCTCCGTCATCCGTCGCGACCAGGTCCGCCTCTTCAAGCCCGCCAAACGCCATGAGTTGATTGAGACGCCGGCGCAAACTCACATCGCCGATTGCAAGCTGGTCGGTGTAGCCGAGCCGCTCCCGGATCACCCGGTCATCGAGCGCTGATCCGTTCTCGATCTCAATCCCTGCAAAGTCGACGGCGCCGGAGGACCGGCGCATGCTGTTGCGGCTGGGCGGCGCCGCCTGATCACGGATCGCCTCAAGCGCAGGGATAAATGTCTGCGCCTGGGCGACGCCGGACGCCAAGCCGCGCTCAGCGCGTTCATAGGCTGAAGTCGACAATCCCTCGATACTCGGCCGGATCAGCAGGTCGCCTTCGCCCAGCAAGGCGACCTGATCACGATAATTTCGCCAGACGGCGACTTGAATCAGCTGTTGGACAGTATTGGCGATGGAGGGATAGGCGCCAGGCTCAGACGGTTGGATAGTGGTGTCGATGGCGATGATGATGTCCGCACCCATGGCGCGCACGACATCAATCGGAATCTGGTTGCCCATGCCTGCGTCGACATAGAGCCGGCCCTCAATCTCCCGCGGCGGGTAGACGCCGGGCACCGCCATCGACGCCAGCATGATCTCGACGACATCGCCGTGGTCAAAAGCAACCACGTCGCCGGTCGCCCAATCCAACCCGGTGGTGCGGAAGGGAATCTCATAATCGTCAAAGGGCAGATCAGGCGGAACATCCGCCATCAATTCTCGGAAGAAAACGCGTAATCCGCGCATCGAGCCAAGCCCGCTCGGCAGTCTTATCCCGTCCTCATCAATCCCGGCGAAGCCGTCGGTGAGAAAATCTTCCTCACGCTCCATCTGAAGATAGGGTTTGTCGCGCCGAGGAATCTGGCCGCGCGAGTCCGTGACCCAGCGCTCATCGGAAAAAATCACCGCCAACTCATCGGCATCATAACCAGCGGCGTACATCGCGGCGACCACGCCGCCCATGCTTGTGCCGGCGACGCAGTGGATGGGAACACCCAGCTCCTCGATCACCTGCATCGCGCCGATATGCGTGCTCAAGAGCGCACCGCCGCCGCTGAGCACCAGTCCGACATCGGGGCCGTCTTCGTCGGCGTCGTCGCAGGCAAAGGCCGGAACGGTGCCCATAAGCCCCATTGCACAAGCCGCCCCGCCAATGAGGCCCTTCAAAGATGTCGCAACCATCGCTGACGCCCTTCTGAATTGCAGCGGCATACGCTCGCTTCATCACAGAAGAGCATGCTCGCGACAGGCGAACAACACGCGCTCGAGGCGTTGCGCTCATTCGCCCTCGGCGCAGGCTGCCTAGGCGGCGGCGCCAGCCTCGGCCTGCTTGGTCCACATGGCGGCGTAGCGGCCGCCGGCGTCCACCAGCTGAGCATGCGGCCCGGCTTCCGAGAGCTTGCCGTCTTCCATAACCAGGATCAGGTCCGCGCGCGCGATGGTGGATAGGCGGTGCGCCACGGCGATGGTGGTCCGGCCGCGCGCGGCTTCAGCGAGCGCGGCTTGAACCTCGCTCTCGGTCTGCGAATCGAGCGCCGAGGTGGCTTCATCGAGGATCAGGATCGGCGGATCTTTCAGGATCGCCCGCGCGACGCCGACGCGCTGCTTCTCCCCGCCGGACAGCTTCAGGCCCCGCTCGCCGACCCGGGTCTCAAGCCCATCGGGCAATTGCTCGACGAAGTCCTTCAAGCGCGCGCGCTCGACCGCATCCCACAGCGCGGCTTCATCCGCCTCCGGACGGCCGTAGAGAATGTTGCGGCGCAGGGTGTCGTTAAACAGCACGACCTCTTGAGGGACGAGGCCGAGATTTTGGCGCAGCGAGCTTTGCGTCACCCCGGCGATGTCCTGGCCGTCAATCAGCACTTGACCGGCGTCAGGGTCATAAAAGCGGAAAAGAAGCCGGAGCAAGGTCGACTTGCCCGCCCCGGAAGGACCGGCAAGGCCGACAAAGGCGCCCGCAGGAATGTCGAAGCTAACCTCATCCACAGAGCGCGCACGCCCGTCATGGGCGAAGCTGACGCCGTCAAACCGAACTGATCCACCCTTCACGGCGAGCGCGGGTGCGTCGGGCTTGTCCTCGACTTCTGGACGCAGATTGAGGGTTTGGAATAGACGCTCAAGATCAACGCTCGCCTGTTTGATCTCGCGATAGGCCCAGCCCAGGATGTTCAGCGGCTGGTAGACCTGCATCAGCATCAAGGTCAGCGCGGCGATGCCTCCCGGCTCCAGCTGGCCATTAAACGCCATCCAGACCCCGATCAGCGCGACGGCCAACAAGCCGCCATTCATGATCGCCGCCTGGGCTGCATTCAGCGCCGCCAGGCTTTGCTGCGATTTTGACGCCGCGTCGGCATACTGGCTCTTGGCGTCGTTGAAGCGATCGGTTTCGCGCTCTTCGGCGGCGAAGGCTTTCACAGTCTCGAAATTCGCCATCACGTCGACGGAGCGGGCGTTCACTTCATTGTCCGCCTCATTCATCTCGCGTCGCAGCTTGACTCGCCACTCCGTCATCGCCCAGGTCACCAGCGCGTAGGCCAGCACGGCGACAACCATCACCACAGAGAATATCCAGCCGTAGAAGACCGCCACCAGCGTCGCGGCCAGCACCAGCTCCACCAGCGCCGGCAGAATATTGAACACCAAGAAGCGCAGGAGGAAATCGATGGCGTTCGCGCCGCGATCAATTAGACGATTGACCGCTCCGGTGCGCTTGGTTTGGTGATAGCCCAGCGACAGCGACTGGACATGGGCGAAGCCTTGCACCGCTGTAATGCGCTGCGCGTCCTGGCTGACCGGCGCGAAGATCGCGTCGCGCAATTGCGGGACGCCCGCAGCCGCGAAACGCAATACACCGTAGAGCAGAACAAAGCCGATCGCGGCGCTTAGGCCGGCTGGTCCCGCACTTGCCTCAGCCCCCGTCAGGGACCGGGTGATGGCGTTGATGCCTTCCCCGAAAGCCATGGGCGAGGTGACGGCGAACAGCTTCGCCACGAGGGTGATCGCCAGCGCGACGCCCATGCGAAAACGCCAGCGCGCCAT
Source organism: uncultured Oceanicaulis sp. (assembly GCA_964484345.1). GTDB lineage: Bacteria > Pseudomonadota > Alphaproteobacteria > Caulobacterales > Maricaulaceae > Oceanicaulis. The sequence goes on from CAZAGE010000032.1 coordinate 35,681, forward strand.
CTCCGGCGAGAGCAGAATTTGGATCAGCCGGCTGACGGCTTCGGATAACCGGCCTTCCGGCGCAGGGCCTTCCAGCACGTCTTTGTAATTGGGAGCGCTCATCGCGGGCTTATGTAGGCCGCGAACAGCCCCGGCGCCACTGCGCGTTTATCCGTCAGTCTCATCCGGCGTGGAGAAGACCTGCCCCGGATAAATCAGGTCGGGATCGCGGATTTGATCGCGATTGGCCTCATAAATCACCGTGTACTGATAGCCTTCACCGTAGAGCCGGCGCGCAATCCGCCAGAGCGAATTGCCAGGCTGCACAACGACCCGGCCCGCTTCGCGCGCGCTGATCGCGTCTTCCGGCGCGGCGCGTTCGAAGGGCAGCGCGATCACCGCGGTGACGCGGCCGGTCTCCGGATCAATCTGATCAATCTGCAGATCATAAACACCAGGCGGGAAGCTGGCGTCCGCTTCTGTAACCCAGCGCCCGGCCTCATCGGCCACCGCAGAACCCACCGCCAAGCCATCCGCCAGGATACGGATTTCACTACCCGGGGTCGCGCGGCCCGAGAAAATCACAGCACCGCTTTCGTCATAATCGACCGTCTCAAGCGCGAGCGGTCCGGATTCCACACCGTCAAACGGGCTTTGGAACACACGGCTCGCCTCCCCCGGTCGACCCATGACAACGAGCGGCGTCGCATCGCGGCCCTCGGGCACGGAAACCACCACAACCTGCTCAGAGCGGATTTGTTGGCCGGCCGGCGTGGTCATCAAAAGCGAAAGCTCCGCCGAACCAGTCGGCAGTGGATCATCCACAATGATCACCCAGTCGCCTGCGCTGTCGATGTCGGTGCTCGCCAGCTCCTGATCGCCGATCATCAACGCGATCGTGCTGCCCGCAGCGCCGCGACCGGCGACCACGGCGGTGCCGCGCGGATCCACACGCACGATATCAAAGGTCGGAGCGACCAGCGCGATGGCTTCAGTGGAGGCTTCAGCCGGCTCGGACGGGCCTGCGATCGATGCGGGGTCATCACCAGGGACCAGCGAGTCTGGGGCGGGCCGCATGATGATGAAGGCCGCCGCAGCCGCGACAGCGATGACGAGAAGCCCTGTGGCGATCAAGAAGGACCGCGTGGCGGCCATGGGATGCTCCTGGTTTCAGCATGCGGACACAGGCGCAGCATGCAAGGCTCGCGCCGCACGCCGTCTGTCGCCTATGCTGACCGCGAAGGCCACGAGATTCAACGCGCAATGCAGCGCATGGTGGCGGCTAGGTAGGGCGAAAATGCGGAGCATCTGCGTCTTCTGTGGGTCAAAACAGGGCGAAGACAGTCATTTCACAGAACTGGCGGAGGCCACCGGCGCAGCATTGGCGCGCTCGGGCGTGCGCATGGTTTATGGCGGCGCGGAAGCCGGGCTCATGGGCGTGGCGGCGCGGGCGGCGCTTAAAGACGGCGGCAAGGTGCTCGGAATCATCCCGGAGTTCCTGATTCCCGTTGAAGGGGCCCAAGAGGGCGCGGACATCCGGGTCACCGCCACAATGGCCTCACGCAAGGCGATGCTGGTGGAAGAGGCGGACGCCTTTCTGGTGCTGCCGGGCGGCTTCGGCACCATGGAAGAGATCTTCGATATGATCCGGCTGCGCCAAAATGGCGGCCACGCCAAGCCGGCGTGCTTCGTCGATTCCAATTTCTGGGCGCCGATGCAGCAATTGGTGCGTCATATCGTAAACACCGGCTTTGCAGATGCCGCCATGCTGAACACGATCGGCTTTCATGACACGCCGCAGGAGGCCGTTGACGGCCTCCTTTCCATGCTCTCCGAGGCCGCCTAGGCCTTGGGGTCGAACACGTCTTCGATCTTCAAGTCGAAGGCTTCAGCGATCTTAAACGCCAGCGACAGCGAGGGGTCGTGTTTTTCGGTCTCCACCGCGTTGATCGCCTGGCGTGAGACGCCGACCCGCTCGCCCAGCTCCGCCTGGCTCCAGCGCCGTTCAGCGCGCAGGACACGGATAGCATTCTTCACTGATACCGCCTCGACACAAAGACGCGCGCCACGCCCCAAACCGCGATCAGGGTCGGCAGGATCCAGATCATCGGAATAAAGGGCCGCTCCATCCACAACTCCACCCAGCCCCAGGCGAAGGACCCGAAGCCCACCACGCCGGCCGCGATCAGAATGGCTTCGGCGTTGATGCGGGCCTGAACTTCGTCCATAGCGCGCCAGAAAATGATGAATTCACGCAGCGCCATGAGGGTGGGTAGAACCGGCGTCAACGCCAGGGCGATCCGCGCCGGAGCCGCAATGTCGACACTATCGAGGATCGATGATGTCGCGATCACTGTGACCGAGTATATCGCCATCCAGAACAGAAAACGGCGAGTATAGCGTTTTGCAGCCGGGTTCATGACGGCGCTCCCACAACACGGGCCAGCTCCTCAGCGAAGCGCTCTGGCTGATCCAGCATGATGAAATGCCGTGAGTCGGCCACCACGCGCACATCCACCGCCTCGATGGCCTGATATTGCGCGCCATAGCGTGCCGCGAGCGCCTCTGCGGAAACACCGATGAAGGCGTTGTGCGGCACAAGTACGGTCACCGGGACCTCAACCGCCTCCAGCGCTGGGCGCCAATCGCGTGACAGCGCGTCATACATGCCGCGCACAACCGTCGCCTGATCGGAAGCGGCGACATAGCTCACCACCTGGGCCTGGTGCTCTGGCGAGGTGGCCTGGATCGGCGCACCCTGGCGCACCTGCGCCATAAAGCTTTCCTGGTCCAATGCCGCCATTTGAGCAGCAAACGCATCGCCCCGGGCCTGCACCATGGCGGGGTCTGCGGCCGGGTTCATCAAGCCAGGAAAGAAAGGCAAAGAGTCTACGACGACGACGCGGGACAAATGATCCGGCGCCAGGGTGGCGGCTTGCAAGGCGATCTGCGCGCCTAGGCTATGGCCCACCAACACGGCGCCGGAAAGGTCTTCCTGGCGCAGATACTCGGCCAGAGCCTGCGCTCCGGGCTCAATCACACCATCGCTCGGGTCCAGGGCGGGCGCTCCGCCGAAACCGGCGAACGTGACCAGATGCGCATCGAGATCCGGCCGGGTCTGCACATAAGGCTCAAACACCGCGCCCGGCGTGCCCAGCCCTGGAATGAAGACCACGGCAGGGCCGGTTTCAACGCCCAGTCGGTCCGCAGTCAGGCGATCCTGGCCGAACGCGCCAAAGCTGGTGAGCAGCGCCACCGCGACGCCCACCAAGATGGCGATCCAGGCGCCGGGGCGGGGGTTTGAGGATTTGCACATAGGTTTGCCTTTCAGGTTTAGCTGACGTTAAGTCA
>CAZAGE010000033.1:0-38249 GCA_964484345.1 uncultured Oceanicaulis sp.
AAATTCCAGGGTCGGATACTGGTTTGCAATCATGGGCCGCGAGATACCACGGCGGCATTTTCGGTCAAGCCGGTGCGCGCTTTAGCGGCGGCGGAAGGTGAACCACCCGGCCCCAACCGCCAGCAAAACGCCAGCGCCGAACACCACGGGTCCTAACGGCGAAAACTCAAGCCCCAGGCTGGAATAGGCGTCCCAATGGCTGGCTAGCTCCCAACCGCCCAATCCGGTCAAACCCATGCCGATCGCCAGGAGCGCGGGATAGACCCAGCTGCCGTCGGATTTCTTCACCGGCTCGGGTTCAGGTGTGACCGCTTCAGGCCCCGCCACGATGACGGGTTCAAGCGTTTCTTCCTCAACGCCGCTGTCTTCGGCTTCCTCTTCGGCGTGGTCCGGACCTTCGCTTTCTCCCGACAGGCCCGGCGCCGATGCGGGCGCGAGCGCGGGATGCGGCGGGGCGGGGTCGCCCGGCGCGGGGCCGACCGAGACCGTGGCGTAAACCGGGGTCGGCGTCGGCTCCGGCGTGGCTTCCGCCTCGGTCGCCGGTTCTATATCCGCATCTTCTTCGGCCGGAGCGTCCGGTTCAACAGAGGCTTCTACAGTCGCCGGTGTCAGGAAGCTGAAGCCTAACCGCACATCGGTAAGCTCAAGCGTAGGTTCTGGAGCGGGTTCGGCGTCGGCTTCGACCGCGTCCTGAGTGGTGTCGTTGTCTTCCTCAGGGGCTTCAGCGGAAACCACGCTGGCCGCGACATCGCCCGCCATCCGGCTCATCACAGCCTGGATCGCGGCGTCTTGCTGAGTCTTACGATCCTGCGCAGCGGCGATCTCTTCCTCGCCCGCCCCCTCATCGTCGCGGGCCGGCTCGGCTTCGGCCTCGAGCGGCGTCTCCGCATCGGGCGTTTCGGCCTCAGGCTCAGCGTCGCGCTCCGCTTCCTGTTCAGCGACTTGCGGTTCAGGAGCTTGCGGGGCTGCGGGTTCGGTCTCAATGACGATGTCGACATCGACCAAAGCACCTAGCGTGGGCTCCTCGGCGGACGCTGTCTCAGCGGTCTCGGCCGCCCCTTCCAACGATTCCAGGAATAGGGTTTTCTCGGCCCGGCGGCGTTCAACCAAGCGGTCAGAGACGACAAGACGGCCGTCTTCCTCGGCACGCACCCAGCTGTCCAGCGCGGCGGCGGCCTCGCGATGGCGGCCCGCCTTGGCGAGACGGGCGACGTCAGAAACCTTGAACGCGCTTAGCCCGATGGAGGCGGCAAAGCTCGCAAGCGCATCGCGCGCGGGCTTGGGCAAATCCGCGCCGACTACACCATCCACCGCCTGCTGGGCCTGCAAGGCGTCATAGATCAACAAGAGCTCAGCGTTGTCTGGCGTGATGGAGGCTCCTTCCTTGGCGGTGGCTCGGTGGCCCCAGCCAATAACCCACCGCCGGCCGCGCCGCTCCGCGTCCGCAAGGAAGGGCTCGTAAGCCTTAATCAGTTCGCGCACGGCGCGCGTGGCGTTTAAACGCGGTTTCATCGCTGTTCCGTTCCGAGACGCCTATTCGCCTGTTCACACGCTGCGATGCAAGGTGAAGGCCGTTTAACCTTCTCCGGCAGGACGGATGACATCGACCGTATCCACGGCGGTGAAGGGCGCAAAGAAACCAGCCCCGGCGCCGCCCCCGATCAGCCACACCTCACCGTCTAAGGACGCCGCTGCAGCTTCGGTGCGCGCCGAGGGCAAGGCGGGACCCTGGCTCCAGGACGCGGCGCCAGGCGTGATCTGGAAATGGTCCCGGACCGTGCGCTGCATATCCGCACTGCGCCCGCCGAAAACATGGATTTGTCCATTCAAGACCGCGGCGGCGTGACCCGCACGCGGCGCCGGCAAAGCCGGGCCTTCGCGCCAATTACCGTTCGCCACATCGTAAATGTCGACTTCAGCCGTGCTGACTCCGTCCCGCACCCCGCCGATCAACCAGATCGCCTGCTCAAACACGACGGCGGCCGCGCCGCGGCGATTGATGCGGGCCGGCGCCGGTGCGGCGCTCCATGCCAAGGCATCGGGATCGTAGACAAACATGCCCGGTACGCCGCCCTCCCCCCCGACGGCGTAGAGCGCGCCCTCCACCGCCAGCAACGAGAAGGCTGATTTGGCCCCGGGCATTTCCGGTTCGCCCTGCCAAACATTGGTTTCAGGATCAAACGACCACATCTGAGCGATCGGCTCGGCCCCGGACTCCGCTGAGAAGCCGCCAGCCACATAGATCCGCCCTCCAAGGCTCGCCATGGCGAAGCGCTCCAATCCGACCGGCAAAGCGGCGCGATCCAGCCAACGGCCGAAGTCCGGATCATATTCCTCGAAATTGTCGTGGGGATCGACCAGACCCGCTCCGCCCGCCGTATAAATGCGCCCGGCATGAACGGCCGCCGCCAAACCCGCCCGCGGCTCATGGAGCGAAGGCCCGGCGCGCCAAGGCGTACCCAAGTTTAGGCCCGGCATGGCGGCGGGGTTCGGCGCGGCGTCATTCTCCACCGCTGCAGCCTGAGCGCCTGTCAGCGCCAGAACGCTTGTCATCAATAGAAGGGACAGCATCGACCTATTCCCAATTCGTCATTTCGTTGCGCAGGCCCAGCCAAGGCCGCGATTAAAGCAGAACAATGGCGGCGAGTCCGAGAAACACGAAGAATCCCACCACGTCCGTGACAGTGGTCACAAAGACCGAGCTGGCGACTGCCGGGTCGGCGCCCACCTTGCGAAGCCCTAGGGGGATGAGAATGCCGGACAATCCCGCCGCGGCCAGCGTAATCACCATGGCCGCTGCAATCACCCAGCCCAGCCGCCAGTCATTGAACCAGACCGCAGCGACCACGCCCATCACCACAGCGAATATCAGCCCGTTGACGACGCCGGCGGCCAGCTCGCGCCACACCACCCGCATGGAGTTGGCGGCGGTCAAATCGCGGGACGCCAGCGCGCGTACGGCGACGGCCAGCGACTGCGTGCCCGCATTGCCGCCCATGGAGGCCACGATCGGCATCAAAACCGCCAACGCCACAAGCTGAGCGATCGCGCCTTCAAACAGCGCGATCACTGCGGAGGCGAGCACGGCCGTGCCCAAATTGACCAGCAGCCAGGGCGCACGAGCGCGCACGGAGGTCCAGACCGTATCGGCCTGACCGGCATCATTCACGCCGGCAAGGGCGAGCAGGTCTTCCTTGTTTTCCTCTTGGATGACTTCGACGATGTCGTCCACCGTCAGCATGCCGGCGATCCGGCCCGCGTCATCAACCACCGGCGCACTGATCAGATGATATTTTTCAAATAAATAGGCCGCATCTTCCTGGTCATCTTCCGGTTTGATGACGATGTTGGCCGGAACCATCAGATCGCGCAGCATGACGCTGCGTTGGGCGCGCATCAGCGCGCTCACCGGAACCGCGCCGACCGGTTTGAACATCTCGTCGACAACGAAGACCTCGAAGAACAGATCCGGTAAATCTTCGCCCGCCTTGCGCATGTGATCGATCGTTTGCCCGACCGTCCAAAACGAGGGCGCCGCGACGAACTCGCGCTGCATCAGGCGGCCGGCGGTCTCCTCTTCGAAGGCGAAGGAAGCTTCCAGCGACTGGCGGTCCTCGTCGGACACGGCGGCGAGCACCGCGGCGCGCTTGTCCTCATCCAAGTCTTCCACGACATGAGCCATGTCGTCGGAATCAAGATCTTCCAGCGCCTCTGCGATCTGTTCGGGTTCCAGCTCGTCGAAGACATCCGCGCGCATGTCTTCAACCAGCTCGGCGAGCACGTCGCCGGTGAACAAGTCAGGGCAAAGCTGGGCGAGCGTGTCGCGCTGGCCGGCTTTGAGCAGTTCGATCGCGTCGGCAATATCGGCGGGGTGTTCATCGCGCAGCAAAGTGCGAATCAGCGGGGCGTCCCGGTCCGCGATAGCGCCGATCAATTCCAGGACAAGCTTGTGCTGGGCCTCGCCGTCACGGCCCTGGTCGTAGCTCGCCTCCATGCGGGTGGCCGAATCGCCCATGACACCTCTCAACACTCGTTCTCTGCAAGATAGGCGGCAAGCCTCACGGATGCGAGGTGTCGCGGGGCGCAAAGGCGAAGAATCTTTGCCGGAATCAAAAACGCCGTGCTGGCGGTCCAGCACGGCGTTTCAGACAAATGGTGCGCTCGAGAAGATTTGAACTTCCACGGGTTTTACCCCACAGCGACCTCAACGCTGCGCGTCTACCAATTCCGCCACGAGCGCGAAAATCGGAGAGCGCGCTTGTAGCCAGTCCGATCAAGCTTGTGAAGCCCGCTCGTCACAGCGCGCGCAGCTTTTAGGCGGCGAAATAGTCGGGAACATCAGCCGGGCCGGTGATCGACACCGCCACGCGGTCGCCCTGGATGACGATCTCACCGCGCGCGATGGGATGATTATTGGCCAGGATCCAGACTTCATCATGCTCGGCGGCGTCAAGGGGAATCACCGCACCGCGGCCCATGCGCAGAAATTGATGGATGGGCAGCTTGGAGCGGCCAAGCAGCACGGAGATTTCCACCTGAACGGCGCCAAGCTGGCTCATACGAAGTCTCGTCCTGTTCCAATGCGGTGCAAGGCCTTGCCTTGCCCTGAGATGATCACGATGTTCCAAGCCGGTTTCCGAGGCGTTAAGAGAATTGACCATGTCGCAGCCCGATCCGCTCCCGCCGGTCGAATGGGCCGTTTCAGAAGGACGGGTCCCCTACCCGGACGCCGTTGCGGCCATGGAGGCGCGCGCCGCTGCGATCGCGAAGGGGGAAGCGGGCGAGCTGATCTGGCTATTGGAGCATGACCCGCTCTATACCGCAGGCACCAGCGCCAAAGCCGAAGACCTGATCGCGCCGGACCGCTTGCCGGTATTTGAGACCGGGCGCGGCGGGGAATACACTTATCACGGCCCCGGCCAGCGGGTGGCCTATGTGATGCTGGACCTGACCAAGCGCGGGCGCGACGCGCGCAAATTCGTCCGCGATCTGGAAGATTGGATCATCGGGACGCTGGACGCTTTTAATGTGAAGGGCGAGCGTCGCTGCGGCCGTGTCGGCGTCTGGGTCGATCGCACACGACCGGGCGGGCCAGAGCGCGAAGACAAGATCGCCGCCATCGGCATCCGCCTGCGCCGCTGGGTGTCTTTTCATGGCATCGCGCTGAACGTCGAGCCTGATCTCGACGATTTCACCGGTATCACGCCGTGCGGCATCGCCGATCCGCGCTATGGCGTGACCAGCCTGGTGGATTTGGGTTTGCCGGTGACGATGGATGACGCCGATATGGCGCTCAAAGCGTCGTTTAAAACGGTGTTCGGCGAGGTCACCCCGGTCGCAGCGCCAGCCTAAGCCCGGCTGGGCATGCGGGCGAACCAACGCCCCAGAAGACCGACCACGATCCAGAACGCCCAGGCGGACGGCCAGGCGCCGGCACGCAGCGTCTCAACCGCGAGCTGCGGATTGGCGCGCATATAGGCTTCGTGCGCCGCCTGCAGCGCTGGATCGAAGGCGGCGGTCTGAACCGCGACCGGGTCGTTGATATCGATGCCCTGGGTCGCCAGAAAATCTGTGAAGACCGGCATATAGGCGAAGGTCATGGCGAACAGCCCGATCACTAGCTTCGCCCCGATGCCCGCCAGAAGCGGCAGGAAGACCAAGCTTGGCGCCCGTCCGGCGTCGCGCAGACGATTCATATGCAGGCAGGTCAGGAAGATCAGGATCAATAGGAAGGATAACAAACCGACGCCGCCGCTGACGGACAGGCGCAGCGCGTCGATCAGCGCGATCACGCCGAGCCCCAGCCAGTAGATATTGCGGTCCGCCCGCTCGGTGGGCAGGAAGGCGGCTTTCAGGTTGAGATCAGCCATAGACCCTCAGTAAAAAAACAACGCGCGCGCCGGTATGACCCGGCGCGCGCGGCGCTTCAAGCTCAAGCCTGTGCTTACTGCGGCGCCGGACCGAAGCGGTTTTCCTCCGAATCGGACTTCAAGACCGCGTTGAGAAGGAAAGCGTAAGCGGCGGATACGACGGCCCCGGAAATCGCACTGGGAATGGCGAGCTGACGGCTCACTTCGGTCATCGCCGCCATCATGCCGCCAAATCCGTCATCGGTCATCGCGCGTTCCATTATTTCGCTCGCGTCCGGCATCAGGATCGCGCCGATCACAGAACCCACGAGATAATTCAGAATCGCATAGCCGATCACGATCAGGATGGTCATCCAACCGGTGATGTTCCCGTTATGCAGGCGCTTAATCCAAATCGCGACCCACATATAGGCGATCACAAGACCGACAAAGAAGCTGAGCGAGCCGACCGCCATCGCCGCAGCGGCGCCGGGCACCAACGGGCTGAGGGCGTTGATGAAGCCCAACACCACCAGCACCAAGAAAGCGGCCTGGAACTCGCCTTTGCTCATACGGCCTTGCGGATTGAAGAACGTCGCAGCGTTCATGCGTTTATTCCCCTTTGAAGTGTCACTGTATCGCGTTCGAACGCCTAGGCTTTGGGCGGCGCCTGGTCACCACCGCCTTCCGGCGTGTCGGCGGGCGGCTCAGCTTGCGAGTCCGGCGCAGGCTCTGACGGTGCGGGCTCAGACGGCGCGGACTCGGACGGCGCAGGGGCCGGCGACGCCGTTTCGGCGGCGGGCGGCGCCCCGGCAGCGCTGGAAGCAGCGGCCACATTGGCGGCCGTTGCAGCGTCCGCGCCCGGCGCCGGGCCAAACCGGTTCTCGCCGGGATCGCCCGCCATGACGCCGACCCAGATGGTGTAGATCACCCAGACCAGGCTCGACAGGCCGAGCAGAAGCAGGCCGACCCCGCCGGCGGACACCAGCGCGATGATCTGGTCCGTCGAGAAGTCCGTGGACGATTCAGAAATGATGCCGGCGCTTATCGCACTGGCGACCATGATGACGACGCCCACCAAGAACAGCACCGCACTGAGCGCCCACGGCAGCAGGTGTATCCAAGCGGTCTTGCCTGAATCATGCAGCCGCTTCCCGTAAACGGCGATACCGACCCAAATCAGGCCCAAGGAAATCAGGAAGCCCAAAATCGGAATGAAATTGGCGACGATATTGCCGCCGATCAGGATCAGAATGCCGATCCAATAGTCCTGCTGACCGATCCGGCCATTGGGGCTGAAAAGCACATTTCCGATATTCATGGGGCGCGTCCTCCGCTCGCCTGATTCACGAACTTAACCGTCCGCGAGCGGGCGCTGGCTGTCAAACGAAACACGCGTTTCTGTCCAAATCTTCAAGAATTTCAGCAGCACCGGCGCCGGCGTCGACGCGTGAAACGCGGACCGAGAAATCGCACAGACAGGCTCTCCGCGCGTCGCCTTATTTGACCCCTAAGCGCCCTTTGGATTGGGCCCATAAGCGTTACTGCCCGGTTGGCTCTCTCCGATGCAGAAAATGATCAGCACGATCGCACCGACCACCGGAATAAACCCGAGCAGAATCCACCAGCCTGACTTGCCGGTGTCATGAAGGCGGCGCACCTCAACCGCCAGCACCGGCAGGATCGTCGCGAGCAAGAAGATCGCATAAAGGAAGGCCCCGAGCCCTTCGCTGACTATGGTCAGCATGCCGCAGACAATGGCGACAAGGGCAAAAAACAGCACGAACCACCAGTACTCGGCACGGGTGGCCCGGCCCTGGAAGTTCACATAATTCGAGTAGACTGATTTGACGGCGTCTACAAAACCCATAGCCTTCTTCCCTAGCTTAGAACGCTAGGGTCAGGTGGATTGCAGCGGCTGTCACCGATAGGCGCGGTCGCACTCATTCAAACTCGATCAGCAGCTCATCGGCCGCCACGCTGGCGCCCGGGTCGGCGCTGACAGTCTTGATGACGCCGTCCACCTCCGCGCGCAGGACATTCTCCATTTTCATCGCTTCCACGACCAGCAGCGCCTCGCCCGCCTTCACCGACTGACCGGCCTCGACCGCCACAGAGACCACCAGGCCCGGCATCGGGCTGACCACCAGCTTGGCCATATCGACGGGCTCTTTTTCCGGCAGCTTGGCGTGCAAATCCGCCGTGCGCGGCGCGCAGACTAGAGCCGTCGCCGTATAGCCGCGATGGCGCAGCACATAGCCTTCGGTGCGCGGGGCGATCTCCAGCGCGAAAGCGCCCCCATTCAAATCGCCTTCAAACAGGCCTTGGCCCGGCGTCCAGGCGGTGTTCAGCGTCAAAGGCTCGGTGCTGAGCGCGGGAACCCATATTTGCGCCGAACCCAGCCCATCGAGCTGAACTTCAACGCCAAAGCGTTGGCCGTCCAGGATGACTACGCATTCCAGGCGCTCGGCATCTTCGGCTGGCGTGATGCGTCCGGAGATGCCCGCCATGCGCTGCGACTCAAGGGCGTAAGCATAGGCTGACGCGGCGGCCATCCATTTCAGCTGGGCTTCGGTCGGCGCCGTGCCGACAAAGCCTTCCGGGAAGTGCTCGTCGATATAGCCGGTGTGAATCCGGCCGGCGCGGAAATCCGGCTCGTCCAGCACCGCGGACAGAAAAGGTTTATTGGACTGCAAGCCGTCGACCCGCATGCGGTCCAGGCTGTGCGCGAGCGCGTCCATGGCCGCTTCGCGCGTGTCGCCATAGCCGATGACCTTGGCGATCATCGGATCATAGAACATGGAGATCTCATCGCCCTCGCGCACACCGGAGTCGATGCGCAGCGAGCCGGGACCGGCCTCCCCCTCGGCGGGCTCTACATAGCGCTTCAGGCGCCCGATGGAGGGCAGGAAGCCGCGATAGGGATCTTCGGCGTAAAGCCGGGCTTCCACCGCCCAGCCTTTGATCGTCATGTCCGCCTGGCTGACCTCCAAAGGCGCGCTGGAAGCGACACGGATCATTTGTTCGACCAAGTCGATATCATGGGTCAGCTCGGTGACCGGATGCTCCACCTGCAAACGGGTGTTCATTTCCAGGAAGTAGAAATTCTTCTCCGGATCGACGATGAACTCGACCGTACCTGCGCTGTCATAGTCCACAGCCTTGGCCAGGGCGACGGCCTGTTCGCCCATCTTCTTGCGGGTCTTCGCATCCAGGAAAGGCGACGGCGCTTCTTCAAGCACCTTCTGGTTCCGGCGCTGCACCGAGCATTCGCGCTCGTTGAGATAGACAACATTGCCGTGTTTATCGCCGAGCACCTGGATTTCGATATGGCGCGGTTTCTCGACGAATTTCTCAATCAGGATGCGATCATCGCCGAAGGAGGAGCGCGCCTCGTTGCGGGCTGCAGTGAAGCCTTCGCGAACTTCCTCTTCGGAGCGGGCGATGCGCATGCCCTTGCCGCCGCCGCCCGCGGACGCCTTGATCATCACCGGATAGCCGATCTCTCCGGCCACCTCGACAGCCTGCTGGTCGTCGACAATCTCGCCCTTAAAGCCCGGCACGGTGTTCACGCCGGCCTCTGCAGCGAGCTTCTTGGATTCCAGCTTGTCCCCCATCGCAGCGATGGCGTGAGCGTTCGGCCCGATCCAGGCGATGCCTTTCTCAGCCAGCGCTGCGGGAAAGCTCGCGTTCTCCGACAGGAAACCGAAACCGGGGTGGACCGCGTCTGCCCCGGTCTCCTCGCAGGCTGCGATGATTTTTTCCATCTGCAGATAGGATTCGCCCGGGGCCGGCGGGCCGATGAAGACGGCTTCATCCGCCATTTCCACCGCCAGCGTGTCCGCATCGGCTTCCGAATACACCGCCACCGTGGGAATACCGAGCCGTTGGCACGTCTTGATGACCCGAACGGCGATTTCACCGCGATTGGCGATCAGGATTTTATTGAACATGGGCCGGTTTATTCCCTGGGTGCAGGACGGAACGTCTGGAGCGAGGGTTTAGCGCGCGCCGGAAGGCCGGGGCAAGCAGCGCTTGTCTCTAGGGCTCGTCATCGCGCCGTTTGGAGCGCTTGGCGTCAAACAGCTCCGCTTCCGCTTCGCGTCGATCCAGCCATTTGAACTCCACCGCGCGCAACCGCGCGACCACCTGGATCAAGAAGGCTGTCGACCAGCCCAGCAGCAGGAACCCGTTCGCGCTTTCCACTGCGCCGACCATACGCCATCGCCCGTCCAGTACGACGTCGCCATAGCCCACCGTGGTGAAGGTGACGGTGGAGTAGTAGAGCGCCTCTTCAAACGTGGCGAAGGCTCCAAGGCCGGTCCAATACACCATGGCGTAGAGCCAAATCTGGAAGGCGTGGAGCATGAACAGCGCCAGGACGACCGCCATAATCAGCATCATCTGACGCCAGACGCCGTCAGACCCGTGGATATGATCCTCGCGCCAGCGCATGGCGGCGATCAGGCCGGTCAGGCCAGCCAGGTGAACGGCCACGGTCAAAACGACCATGACGGCGGCGACAGCAAGCGGTGCTGCGAGCATGGGCCTCTTCCTCTCCAATGCGTAAAGCTAACCCGCTCGAGCTTGACGCGTCACGCCTCGCATTTGACCCTTCACCCCAAATGACAGCGAAAAATGAGACAGCTATGAGCGAACTCACCATCACCCCGTCCGGCGCAGCCCTGGGCGCCACTGTCACGGGCGTCGACCTTTCACAGCCGCTGGACGCCGAGACGGTCGTGGCCATTCGCGCCGCCTGGCTGGAGCATTTGGTCCTGGCTTTTCCCAACCAGCCGATGAGCCACGATGATCTGGAGCGCTTCACCCAGTATTTCGGCCCCTTTGGCGACGACCCGTTTATCGCGCCCCTGCCCGACCGGCCGCATATCATCGAGGTGCGCCGCGAGGCGGATGAAAAAGCCAGTGTCTTCGCCGCCGCCTGGCATTCCGACTGGAGCTTTCAAGAGACACCGCCGGCCGGCACGGTGCTGCACGGTAAGGTGATCCCGCCGGTCGGCGGCGACACGCTGTTCTGCAATAACTACGCGGCCTATGACGCGCTGAGCGACGAGACCAAGGCGAGAATTGAGGGCCTCGAAGCGATCCATTCCGCCAGCCTGGGCTATGCGCCGGACGGCGTCTATGGCGATAATGACGGCGAAGACCGGTCCATGACCATCATCGCCAACGACACCGCTTACAAGACCCAGCGCCACCCGGTGGTGAAGGTGCATCCCGAAACCGGGCGCAAAGCGCTCTTCGTCAATCCCGCCTATGTGAAGACCATCGACGGCGTGTCCGACGAAGAGGCCTTCATGATCCTTTTGGAGCTCTACGGCGCCTGCCATGACGAGAAGAATGTCTTCGCCCAAAAATGGGAGAAGGACATGCTGCTCATGTGGGACAATCGTTGCACCCAGCACATGGCCACCGGCGGCTATGAGGGGCACGCGCGACTGCTTCACCGCACGACGATCGGGGCGTCGTCATCAGAAGGCACCCCTCCCTCCCCTTGATGGGGAGGGTGTCCACAGAGTGGACGGGTGGGGTGGAGATCATAGAGCGTCAGCGCTTCACCCCCACACCCGTCCGAAGCTGACGCTTCGGCCCTCCCTCCCCATAAGGGGGAGGGAAAGCCAGGACCTGCCTATTCCGGCTTGCGGAATTTCAGCGTCATCCGGTCGGATTCTCCCACCGACTGCAGCGGCGGCACGTCTTCACCTTCGCTGTCGCCGGAGTTGGACGGCGGCAGCGCCCACACGCCGATGTCATAGTCGGCGGTGTCATTGGGGTTGGCGTTGATTTCGCTGGTCTCCACCAGCTCAAAACCGCCGGCTTCAAATGCCGCGATCACATCGGCCTGGCGCAGATAGGCGCGATTGCCGTCGGCGCGCTCGTCGGTTTCGTCCGCCGGGGCGCGGTGCTGAACCACGCCAAGCAGGCCGCCGGGTTTGAGAAGCGTGAAAGCGTCGGACACCGCGACCTCGAGATTGCCGGTGCGCGCCATATTGTGCAGGGCTCGGATGTAGAGCACGCGGTCGGCCTGGCCTTCAAACTCGGCCGGCACGCCGCCAAAGCGGAAGGCGCCATCGACCGCGCCGCCAAAATCATCGCGCGCCATGAAGCCGTCCTCCCAGGCCGCCAGCGAAGCGCGGCGCTCGTCGGTCAGGCGATCGCCGAACAGCTGGTCGAAGACCTCCATGGAGTAATTGATGCCCAGATACCGGCCCTCGCCTTCCGTGTAAGGCGCCAGGATGCGGCTATACCAGCCGCCGCCCGGCAGGGCGTCGACAACGGTGTGGCCCGGCTCGACTTCAAAGAAGCGCAGCGTCTCGCCCGGATTGCGGAATTGATCGCGGGCACGGTCGCCGTCACGGCGCGCATCGGCCAGCACGGTGTCAAGGAGGTCCATCTCAGGCGCTTCAGCTTCAGCCTCTTCAGCGGGGGCCGGGGCCGCTTCAGCCGGGGCTTCAGCCGGCGCTTCGGCCGGCGCCTCAACAGCCACTTCCAGAGCGGCGTCTTCGGCAGGCTCGCCGCACGCGGCCAGCATCAACGCGGACAGCGCGGTGGTGGTGATGAATAACGACTTCATGGCGATCTCCCCAGGGTCAGCACGTGGTGTTCGCGATCTACCTTAACGGTATGACGTGCGTGCGAAAGCCTTATCGATCAAAGCCCGTGGCGCGGGTGACTTCAGGGATCAGCGACAAGGTGGCGGCAAGCTGTTCAAACCGGTGCAGCGCGCGCTCCACGACCAGCGCCTCGGCGTCCGGCTCGACGGTCAAAGTCAGCGCCGTTTCAGACCGCGAAAGCGTGAAGGCGCCAAGCACCTCTGCGGACCGGCCGGACAGCGCAGCGCCAAGCCGCAACGCCAAGCCCAGCTTCATCGCGGCGGCTTCGCCCTCGTCATTCAGTAAGCGTCGTGCCGCGCAGTCTTCTTCGCGCAGACGCCTACCTGCATAGCGGTGAAAAACCGTGAGCGCGAGAAACGCGCGCTCGGCATGGGTGACGCCGCCAAAGGGCGCAAACAGGATTTGATCCGTCGCCAGGTCGGCCCGGTGATCAGGATGCATGCGCGCGCCGATATCGGCGAGCCGGCAGGCGGCGGCCCGCAACACCGCGTCTCGCTCCGGCGAGAAGGCCAACGGCAACCGGCTGAAAACCGGGTCGATCCACGCTTCAAGCGCGCGGCCGAGCCCGGCTTCGGGACCGACCTGAGCCGCCAACGCCTCAGCGCCGGAGAGCAACGGGTCGCCATGCTTCACCAGGCGTGGATCGGCCTGGCAAACCACCCCCTCGCGCAATCCATTGGCGGAAATGACCACGCGCTCAAACCGGCCCCGCTTGATGATCCGGCGCAGCAGCAAAGCCGCATAGGGCAAGCCTGCCGCGCGGCGCGCCGAGACGCCGGGAATGGACGCCAGCGACGCTTCGCTTTGCGACAGCGCGAAGGCGGCGACATTTTCAACCTCGCGGGCGCTTAGCGTGTATTGATGCAGGAGCCGAAGCGGATAGTCCTCATCCAAGGCCAGCGCGAGCTGCGCAAACGCCCGCCACGCGCCGCCGACCGCATAGAAGGTCGAGCCGGCTTGCTTGAACGGCTTGCGGGTCTCTTTGAGAGCGGCGTCGATCACCGACTTGGCGTTGTGCAAATCCTCGACACCGACCGCAAGCGGGCCCAGCGGCAAGGAGACGGATGGGCCAATCTCGCGCTTGTTGAGGCGGGTGAGCTCCAAGCTTGAGCCGCCCAAGTCTCCGGTCACCCCATCCGCCTCGCCCAAACCGCTCAATACGCCAAGAGCCGAGCGCTTGCCTTCCTGTTTGCCGGTGAGAACTTCGATCTCGAACCCGGTTTCCTCAGCGGCGCGCGCCGTAAAATCCGGCCCGTCTTCACAGTCGCGCACCGCAGCGGTCGCGACAGCACGGCGGTTTGCGACCCCCTTGGCGTCCAGCAGCACGGCGAAGCGCTTCAGAGCCCGCATGGCGGTCTCAATGCCTTCAGGGTTCAGGCGCCCCGTTTCCGACGCGCCCCGGCCCAACCCGGCCGTGACCTTCTCATTGAACACCGGCCAGAGCGCGCGGCCTTCGATGCGGAACTGCACCAGACGCACGGTGTTGGAGCCGATATCGATCACCGCCACATCGCTTGGCGGCGCCGGGGTTTGAACCGGCGCCGTCATAAGCGGTGTCGGGTCGTCCTTGGCCAAGGTCAGGCCCGATCACCGATATGGGCGAAGGTTGGCGGCTGGTCATGCTTAAGCGCCTGGCCCCGGCCGGACAGGCTCGGATTGGTCATGAAATAGCTGTGCGCGCAGAACGGGTTGTCGAGACTGGCCGCATCGACCCGATCATAGCTGCCGTCCGGGTTCATATACCAGGACTGGGTCTCGTCATTGAGATTGGCGACCATGATCTGGTCGAGCACCTGGCGATGCACGGTCGGGTTTTCGATCGGGCAGAAGCTTTCGATCCGGCGGTCGAGATTGCGCGGCATCCAGTCCGCGCTGGAGATGTAGACTTCCGCCTGCGGGCTAGGCATCGGCGCACCGTTTGCGAAACAGGCGATCCGCGAGTGTTCCAGGAAGCGGCCAACGATCGACTTCACGCGGATATTCTCAGACAGGCCGGGCACGCCGGGCCGCAAACAGCAAATCCCCCGAACCACAAGTTCCGTGCGCACGCCGGCGGCGCTGGCTTCATAGAGCTTGTCGATCACTTGGGGATGGACCAGCGCGTTAAGCTTGGCCCAAACGCCCGCGGGCTTGCCGGCCTTGGCGTTGGCGATCTCGCGGTCGATCTTCTCGCACAGGAAATCGAGCAGATTGATCGGGCTGATCACCAGCTTCTCCAAGCCCTGCGGCCGGGCATAGCCGGTGACATAGTTGAACACCCGGCCCGCATCTCGGCCAAACGCCGGATCAGCGGTGAACAAAGACAGATCGGTATAAATCCGCGCGGTGATCGGATGGTAATTCCCGGTGCCGAAATGAGCGTAAGTCTTCAAATCCGCGCCTTCGCGCCGGACCACCAGCGAGATTTTCGCGTGGGTCTTATACTCAATGAAGCCATAGACGACCTGAACGCCTGCGCGTTCCAGGTCCCGGGCCCATTTCAGATTGGCCTCCTCATCAAACCTCGCTTTCAATTCCACCAGCGCAGTGACGTTCTTGCCCGCTTCCGCCGCTTCCACCAGCGCGGCGACGATGGGTGAGTTTTTCGAGGTCCGGTAGAGCGTCTGCTTGATGGCGATGACATTAGGGTCCGCCGCCGCCTGGCGCAGAAACTCGACGACCACGTCAAAGCTCTCATAAGGGTGGTGGACCACCAAATCCTTGGCGCGGATGGCGGCGAAGACATCGCCGCCGAAATCCTTGATGCGCTCGGGAAAGCGCGGCTCGTAGGGCTCGAATTCGAGCTCCTTGCGATCATCGGGGATGAGCTGGCTGAGCTGTGCGAGCCCCAGCAAACCATCCACCAGCTGTATGTCCTGTGTTTCCGCGTGGAGCTGTTGAATGATGAACCGGCGCAAGTCTTCCGGCATGCCGGCTTCCAGTTTCAATCGGACCAGCACGCCGCGGCGGCGTTGCTTGAGCAATTGCTCAAACTCGCGCACCAGATCTTCGGCTTCTTCCTCAATCTCAATATCGCTGTCCCGAATGATCCGGAAAGCCCCTTGCCCCAACACCTCATAGCCGGGGAAGAGTGCATCGACGAACAAGGTCAGGATGGTTTCCAGCGCGATGAAGCGCTTGACCGGACGGCCTTTATCGTCGCGATCCTGGCTCGGGATTTCAATGAAGCGCTTCACCCCGCCCGGCAGGGGCAGGAGCGCAGTCATCTGCCGTCCGTCATCTCGCCCGCGCAGCTTCAAGACCTGGGCAAACCCCAGATTGGGGATGAAGGGAAAAGGATGCGCCGGATCAATCGCCAGCGGCGTAATGACCGGCAAGGTGTGCGCCAGGAAGTCATCGCGGAGCCAGGCTTTATCTTTGGCCGACAACTCCTCGGCGTCGAGAAGCGTGATCGCCTCACCTTCCAGCGCGGCGCGAATGTCGCGCCAGCAATTTTGCTGGGCGTCCATCAACTCGCTGACTTCTGCGCGCACGGCTTCCAATTGAGCCGTCTGGGTCATCCCATCAAGGCCGGGACGATCCATGCCATTGCGCACTTGGGCGCGCAGGCCCGCCACGCGCACCATGTAGAACTCGTCCAGATTGCTCGCCGAGATCGACAAGAAGCGCAGACGCTCCAATAGCGGATGAGAGGTGTTGCGCGCTTCTTCCAGGACCCGCCAGTTAAACTGCAGCCAGGACAATTCGCGGTTCAAGAACCGCTCCGGCGCATTCGCCAGAGCCGTTGCATCAAGACTGGTCTCGGCGGCGTCCGTCATCGCGGGCTCCCTGGCGCATCAATGCGCGTCACACTGTTACTCGCTGGATAAAGCGGCCAGCCCCTCTCGCGCAAGGGTGCGCGTGACCGGACCTTTGCGCGCCAACGCTTCCCGGTCGAGCCAAGCCACCAGCGCGCGGGCATAATCCACCGACCGGTCCATGCGCGTCAGCAGGTATTCCAACACCCCCGCGGTGATCGGCGTGCGCCGGTCCCGCAACAATTTCTCCATCACCTGACGCAGCAAGGCGTCGTCAGGCTCCTGCAGCACCGCCGTTTCCGCGGCGGTCAGGCGCGAGGCCAGATCCGGCAGGGACACGGGCCAATCCACCGGCGGTTTGGCCGCCGTCATCAACACGGTGACGCCAGCGTCGCCCGCCGCGCGGTTGAGCAGGTGGAACAGGCCGTCCTCGTCCACGCCCTGATGGAGGTCCTCTAGGAGCACCGCAGCGCCGCGTTGAACCTGGGCCAAGGCGGCCGTGAGCTGTTTGGGATCAAGTCGCCCGGCTTTCGCGCGCTCAGCCCAAATGCCGGCCAGGTGCGTTTTGCCGCTGCCCGCCGGGCCAACCAGCAAGAGGTGGCCATAGCGCCAGCGCGGCCATCGCATCACGATCCGGTAAGCCGCAGCGTTCGCATCGGTTACGCAGTAGGCGTCTTCGCTATAGTCCGGCTCCAGCGCCAGATCGAGCGCAAGCTGAGTGGGTTTCATCGACGGCTGCGCACCGTCCAGCCCAGATCGGCGTCCTCTTCAAGGCTGGCGCCGCGCGCCGCCAGCTCGGCTTGAACCTGATCGAGCGAACCGCGATGGATCAGCGTCATTGCAGCGCCGCGCCGAGACAAGGCATCCAGGCGGGCATCTTCAATCAAGGCTGCGCCAGCCACAGCGCGCTGCAGCCCCCGCCATTCCCGCAGCGAGCCGTAAAGCACGGTGATGGAAAGCTCAGTTTCCGCCGTGTCGCGCACGATTGCGGCGCGTTTCCACGCCATTTCCTGCTCGGTCACAAAGCGCTGCGCGGCGTCGGCATACCCGCCGAACGCACTGAGGCCCGGCAACGGCTCGACGATGGCGCCCTCCTCGGTGAAACGCATCACATTACCGCCAGTCCGCACCGCGCCGCCGCCAGATCGCGCCGTGATCACGGCGACCGCATCAACGCCATAAAGCTCAGCCGCCATCCGCAATGCGCCTTCATTCATGGACAGGGCCGCACTGACCGACAGGAGATCGCCCGCGTCGCCGGCATTATAGACCAGGAAGGGCGTCAGCGAGGTTTCAAAGGCGCCTTGCGCCCAAGCCCGCGCCCAGCCGCCAGATAGAGTTGGACCCGCGCCTTCATCGGACACCGCGACCACCAAAACAGGCGCGGCCGGGCTTTGAACAAAGGGCAATCCCAGCGCATCGAAGAATTGCGCCACGGCCCGGCGGTCAAACTCCAACGTTAAATTGGCGCGATAGCGGGTCGCGGAGCGCTGTTCGTCGGCGATCTGCAAGCCGGCGATAAGAAGCGGCGCCGTCTGCCCATCGATAAGATCTGGGCCAATGGCGATCCGGTCTTCCGGCAGCGTCAAACGTTCGATCAAGATATTCGCCGCCTGCAGTTGTCCCCGCGACAATGCCTGAGTTTGAGCTTCAGCCGCGCTGCCGGCCGTGGCGTCGATCTCGACGTTTTTCACCGTGAAGGGCTGGGCCGCCGCAGCGCCGGCTAAGGCGACGAACGCCATCAGGCTGACGATGAAGCGCCCCAAGAAACGGGCTTGATTGAAAAATGCCGACATCGCGTCCTCGCCTGACCTGAAGGGCCGTTATCCATGGACTATACGAATTCACCCCAAAGCGTGAAGCCCTGCCGGGCGCCCGGCGCGCTCGCGCTTGGGGTTTATCAAGGCTATGCATCGGGCCTATGAAGGCGGTGACACATCGCCCAAGGGACGGGATATTCAAACGGTGAGCAAGACCGGTTCAAACACGGGCCTGACCTATGCGGGCGCCGGCGTCGACATCGACGCGGGCGACGCGCTGGTGCGGGCGATCAAGCCATTGGCCAAATCCACCACCCGCCCTGGCGCCGATACCGGCCTGGGCGGCTTTGGCGGGGCCTTCGACCTGAAGGCGGCGGGTTTCACCGATCCGGTGCTCGTCTCCGGAACCGACGGGGTAGGCACCAAGCTGAAGCTCGCGATCGCCACCGGAATTTTGGATACGGTGGGCATCGACCTCGTCGCCATGTGCGTGAATGATATCCTGGCCCAGGGCGCAGAACCGCTCTTCTTCCTAGACTATTTCGCCACCGGCAAGCTCGATCCCGCGCGCGGCGCGGACATCGTGTCCGGGATCGCCGAAGGCTGCCGCCAATCGGGCTGCGCTTTGATCGGCGGCGAGACCGCGGAGATGCCAGGCATGTATGCCGGCGACGATTTCGACCTCGCGGGCTTTGTGGTCGGCGCGGCCGAACGCGGCGCTCTGCTGCCTCGCCATGACGCCATGGCGGACGGCGACGTGCTGATCGGTTTGGCGAGCTCAGGACCCCACTCCAACGGCTATTCTCTGATCCGCCGGGTGGCGGAGCACGCCGGTCTCAGCTTTGACGCCCCCGCACCGTTCGAACCATCCAAATCGCTCGGTGAAGCGCTGCTCACGCCGACGCGGATTTATGTCAAAGCGCTGATGCCGCTGATCCGTTCGGGCAAAGTCAAAGGCCTCGCCCACATCACCGGCGGCGGGATCACCGAGAATACGCCGCGCATGCTGCCGGATCATCTCAGCTTTGAGGTCGATTACAACGCCTTCGCCCGGCCCGATGTTTTCACTTGGTTGCAAGAGGCGGGCGCCATTGCCGAAGCGGAAATGCGCCGCACCTTCAATTGCGGCGTCGGCATGATCGCCGCCGTCGCGCCCGGCGATGCGGATGCCGTATGCGCCGCGCTCAATGCGGCCGGGCAAAACGCCAGCGTCATTGGCGCGCTGAAGGCGGTATAGCGCAATGGCCCGCTTGAAAACTGGCGTGCTGATTTCCGGCAAGGGCACCAATTTGCAGGCGCTCCTGGATGCCGCCGCCGACCAAAGCTACCCGGCTGAAATCGTCAGCGTCATCGCCAACAAGGCCGGCGCCCCAGGCCTAGAGCGCGCGCGCAAGGTGGGCGTGAAGGCGCGCTTCATAGATCACACCCTTTATGACGAACGCGAAGACTTCGAGCGCGAGCTCGACGGCAAGCTCAGAGAAGACGGCGTGGAGTTTGTCGCCCTGGCCGGCTTCATGCGCATCTTATCGCCCTGGTTTGTCGATAAATGGCGCGACCGTTTGATTAATATCCACCCCTCCTTGCTGCCGGCCTTTAAAGGCGTGCACACCCATGAGCGCGCGCTGGAGAGCGGCGTGCGCATTCATGGCGCGACCGTGCACTATGTCCGCCCGGAGATGGATGAAGGTCCAATTATCGGCCAGGCGGCCGTCCCGGTCATGCCCGGCGACAGCAAGGCGACGCTGGCCGACCGCGTTCTTGAGGCTGAACACAAGCTCTACCCTGCCTGCCTGCGGCTGGTGGCCGAAAACCGCGCGCGGGTCACCGCCGGGCTGGTGCGAATGGATAAGGACAGCGCCCCCAATGACGGCCATATCCTGTTAAATCCGAGCGCCTAAGCCCGTTTGGGGGTGACAGGACGCAGCGTCCGCCCCCATCTATGCCCCATGCGCATCACCGACACGCTCAGCCTGGATGAAGCCCTGATTGAGGAGCGCCATGCGCGCGCCTCAGGCCCCGGCGGCCAGCATGTCAACAAGGCGGAAACTGCGGTTCAGCTGCGCTTCAATCTCACCGCCAGCCCGCTCGCGCCGGACGTGAAAGCGCGGCTGGCGCGGTTGGCCGGGTCGCGGCTCACCAAAGAGGGCTGGATTGTGCTGCTGGCGGATCGGGAGCGCTCACGCGAACGCAATCGCCAGAATGCGCGGGACCGACTTCGCGCTTTGATCGAACGCGCCTTGACCCCGCCCAAGCCCCGGAAGAAAACCCGTCCAAGCCTTGCCTCCGTGCGCCGTCAGAAAGACGCCAAAGCGCGACGCAGCGCGGTGAAGGCGTCGCGCAAGAGACCCGGCGCCGAGGATTGAACCTCACCCGTCGCTCCGCCCCGGCGTCGCCCCTGCAGGCCGCGTGGTTTCCACGCCCTGTACAAGCCCAGCCCAAATGTTGACCTGACGCCGCGCGAAGGCCATTCACCAGGCTGACGAACTCAAAGAGGCGCAGCTATGAATATCCTCATCATCGGATCCGGCGGCCGCGAGCACGCTCTGGCCTGGAAGATTTCGCAGAGCCCGCTGGTCGACAATGTTTGGTCGACGCCGGGCAGCCCGGCGCTTGATCAGATCGGCCCGTGCTTTGATGTCGCCGCCGATGATGTGGAAAATCTGGAAAAGCTGGCGCTGCAGATCGAGCCGGACCTGATCGTGGTGGGCCCTGAGGCGCCGCTGGCGGCGGGGCTGGGCGATCGGTTGCGCGCGCGCGGCTTTGACGTGTTCGGGCCCAACAAAGAGCCCGCCCAGCTGGAAGCCAGCAAAGGCTTCGCCAAAGACCTGATGGCCAAGTTCGGCGTGCCCACCGCCGCCTACGGCCGCTTCACGAGCGCCAAGAAAGCCAAGAGTTTTTTATCCAAGCTGAAGCCGCCTTATGTGCTCAAAGCCGACGGGCTTGCAGCCGGCAAAGGCGTGGTCATCGTCGACACGCTGGCGGAAGCTGAAGCGGAAGCGGAAGACATGTTGTCGGGGAAGTTTGGCGACGCCTCCGCCGAGCTGGTGATTGAAGAATTCATGCCGGGCGAGGAAGCCAGCGTCTTCGTGCTGACCGACGGTGTGAACCGCCTGACCCTGCCCGCCTGCCAGGACCACAAGCGGCTTGAAGACGGCGATAAGGGGCCAAATACCGGCGGCATGGGCGCATACTGCCCCGCCCCGGTGATGACGACCGCCTTGATGGCTGAGGTCGACGAGACGATCACGACGCCGATGCTTGAGGGGCTGGCGGAGGCCGGCCACCCTTACAAGGGCGTCTTATATATCGGGCTGATGATCACGCCTGAAGGTCCCAAAGTCGTGGAATTCAACGTCCGCTTCGGCGATCCGGAATGCCAGGTTTTGATGACCGCGCTGCAGGACGACATCGTGCCCGCGCTGCTCGGCTGCGCCACCGGCGGCATGCCGGCGCGCGATTTTGAAGGCCTGATGCCTCGCCTCAGCGAGGCCAAGCCGGCCGCAACGGTGGTGCTGGCGACCCAAGGCTATCCGGGCAGCTACGAAAAAGGCTCCGTGATCAGCGGCGTCAAGCAAGCCGGCGCGCAAGACGGCGTCACAGTCTTCCATGCCGGCACCAGTGTGAACGGGGCGGGTGAATGGACTGCAGCCGGCGGACGCGTGCTCAACATCACCGCAGAGGGCGACACGCTGAAGCAAGCGATCGAACGCGCCTATACCGGCGTCGATCAGATCACCTGGCCGGAAGGCGTTCATCGCCGCGATATCGGCTGGCGCGCCTTAGAGCGGTCCTGATGCTGAAGCGGACCCGAGACGCCCGCGTTCGCGCCTGAACCTGAAAACGCCGGCTCTAGAGGGTTAGCACCCGTTCAAAACGCTCTCCGCGGCGCTCAATCTCCACCGGCCAGCGGCGGGCGCCGTCGAACTCATTCAAGGCGCGATCGAGATCCCGCAAATCGTCGATCGGCTCGCCCTGCAGCGACAAGACTCGGTCGCCCGGCTGGAAGCCGAAATAGGCGGCCGCTGAGCGCCGCTCGACGGAGAAAACCACCACCCCACGCTCGAACGCGTCGATGCCGTTTTCCTCGTTGAAAGCGGGCGACAATTCGATCAACTCCGCCCCCCGCAGCGGGTTCTGACCGCCGACATCCACACGCTCGCCTTCTTCCAGACCCGGCGCAGGCCGGGCTTCGACCGTGTAGGTCTGCTCGTCACCATTGCGCAGCACGGTGATGGCGGCGGTTTCCCCGATGGTGCGGGTGGCGAAGCGGAAACGCGCGCCGGCCTCGTCATTGACGTCCACGCCATCGACCGCAACAACGACATCGCCGCGCTCAAGGCCCGCCTCCTCCGCCGCGCCGTCCGGCCACAGCTCGGAGATGATGGCGCCCTGCGGCCGCTGGAGCCCCAGGGATTGAGCGAGATCATTGGTCACCGGCTGAAGCCGTGCGCCCAGCCAGGGTCGGACAATCTCGCCATCCTGCAGGGCTGCGGCGACCACCGTGCGCACCATCTCCACCGGCACGGCGAAGCCGATGCCGTTCGAGCCGCCGGAGCGGGAAAAGATCGCCGTGTTCACGCCGATCAACTCACCATCCATATCCACGAGCGCGCCGCCTGAATTGCCTGGATTCACCGCGGCGTCGGTCTGGATGAAGAAGGAGTAATCGGTGATGCCCACATCGGTGCGGGCGAGCGCCGAGACGATGCCGGACGTCACCGTTTGGCCCACGCCGAACGGGTTGCCGATCGCCAGAACCAGATCGCCCACCTCGGCGTCCGCCCCCTCGTCATAGGGGAGCACCGGCAGCGCTTCATCGGCGGCGATCTTCAGGACCGCCAAATCCGTACGCTCGTCCGCCAGCAAGAGCTCAGCGTCGTACTCGCGGCGGTCGGACAGCACCACGGTGAGATCCTGCGCGCCGCGCACCACATGGTTATTGGTCACGATGACGCCAGAGGGATCCACGATCACGCCCGAGCCCAGCGAGTTCACCTCCCGCTCGCGCACTTGCGGACCGAAGAAGCGCTCAAAAAACGGATCGCCCGCAAACGGTGACCGCTGGGCGATGACGCGGGTGGAATAGACATTCACCACCGCCGGCGCCGCCTCGCGCACGATGGGCGCAAAGGAGAGCTGGACCTGGGCTTGAGAATTGGGCGCGACCCGCTCGACCTGAACGGCGGCGGTCTCTGCACTGACCTCAGCGGCCTCACGCGCGCAGGCGCTGGCGGTGATCAGGCTGGCGGCCAGGGCGGTGTATCCAAGCGTTCGCAACATCACGCACTTTCCCCGTGTTTAGTCTTCATAGAGCATTTAGGAAGGAGCAATGGGGCTGAACAAGGGCTGAAGGGTTACAGTGCTGCAAGGCCTGCCGCGCCGACGTCATAATCAGGGGATAGAGTCATGGTTCGACTGACCCAGGATGTACGAATGAAGCAGCGCCGCCCCCGCCCTGTGCGCCTTTTCGGCTCCCTGAAACGAGCGGAGCGCACGATGGACCGCGTGCGTCTCAAGGCGGAACGTGAATATCGCCCGCTATACAAGGATGGCCGCGCCAAAGCGCTCGAGCGGGCGGAAGCGGTTGCACTGGACAAAGTGCACGAGGCGGAACGCGTTGATGAAGCCCAGCTGGAGCGCGATCAGGCGAAAGTCGAGGCGGGGTTCTGGGACAAGGTCAAACGGGTCGCCAAGCAGATCCCCTTCCTGGATGATCTGCTCGCCGCCTACTACGCCATGCGCGACCCGAACACGCCCTTGCACGCGCGGGCCGCTCTGGTTTTCGGCCTGCTCTACTTCCTCTGGGTGTTCGACATCATCCCCGACTTCCTGGGCATCTTGGGCTATGCCGATGACGGCACGGTTCTGACCACGATTATCGTGCAGGTGGGCGCGGCGATCACTGACGAGCATCGCGCGCAGGCGCGGGCGGCGTTGGGCGAGCGGTAACCCCTTTCTCATGTAGCAGCAACGAAAAAGGCCGCGCTCACCTGAGCGCGGCCTTTGATCTTGTCCGGTGGGGCGAGGACTATTCCTCGCCAGCCGCTTCGGTCGCTTCTTCGCGCGCACGGTCGGCGGCGCCTTTGGCTTCCGGATCGCGATCGACCAGCTCGATGACCGCCATCGGGGCGTTATCGCCGTGGCGGAAGCCAGCCTTGAGAACGCGGGTGTAGCCGCCGGCGCGTTCGGTATAGCGCGGGCCGAGCGTCTCAAACAGCTTGGCCACCTGATCCTTGTCGCGGACCTTGGAAATCGCCTGACGGCGGGCGTGCAGGTCGCCGCGCTTGGCCAAGGTGATGAGCTTGTCCATGATCGGCTTGAGCTCTTTGGCCTTGGGCAGGGTGGTGACGATCTGCTCGTGCTCGATCAGCGACGCGGCCATGTTGGCGAACATGGCGCGGCGGTGGCTGGACGTGCGGTTAAGCTTGCGATGTGCAACGCCGTGGCGCATGGGTCTTCTCCTTGCAGCCTAGCTCAGCACGCCTCTCGGCGTTCCAGGCTAGATCTGATCCTCAAATCGTTTCGCCAGATCTTCGATGTTTTCCAGCGGCCAGTTCGGGGCGTCCATACCCAGGTGCAGGCCCATCTGAGCCAATACCTCTTTGATCTCATTGAGCGACTTGCGCCCGAAGTTCGGCGTGCGAAGCATCTCCGCTTCCGACTTCTGAATGAGATCGCCGATATAGACGATGTTGTCGTTCTTCAGGCAGTTGGCCGAGCGCACAGACAGCTCGAGCTCGTCCACCTTCTTCAGGAGCGCCGGGTTGAAGTCGAGCTCGGGCTTTTCTTCTTCGCCGCCGCGCGCCTGGTTGGGCTCTTCGAAGTTCACGAAGATCTGGAACTGGTCCTGGAGGATGCGCGCAGCGTACGCTACGGCGTCTTCCGGCGTCACAGCGCCATTGGTCTCAATGTCCAGAATGAGCTTGTCATAGTCCAGCACCTGGCCTTCGCGGGTGTTCTCCACGCGGTAGGCCACGCGCTTCACCGGGCTGTAAAGAGCGTCCACGCCCACCAGGCCGATCGGCGCATCTTCCGGACGATTGCGCTCAGCCGGGACATAGCCCTTGCCGGTGTTCACGGTCAGAACCATGCGCACGTCAGCGTCTTCATCCAGGGTGCAGATGACGTGATCTTTGTTGATCACTTCAATGTCGGCGGTCTCTTCAATGTCGCCGGCGGTCACTTCGCCCGGGCCCTGCTTGGTCAGGGTGAGACGGCGCGGACCTTCCGCATGCATGCGAAGGGCGACTTGCTTGAGGTTCAGGATGATGTCGGTGACATCTTCGCGCACGCCCTTGATGGACGAAAACTCGTGCAGAACGGAATCGATCTGCACCGCGGTGATCGCGGCGCCCTGCAGAGACGACAGCAGGATCCGGCGCAGCGAATTGCCGAGCGTCATGCCAAAACCGCGCTCAAGCGGCTCAGCGACAATTTTGGCCACACGCGCGGGGTCAAAGCCGGGCTGAATTTCCGGCTTCATCGGGCGGATCAACTCCTGCCAATTCTTCTCAATCACGGACGTCACCTCTTTGAAGGCGCGGCGCGAGGGGGTTAGAGGGGCCCGCGCGCCGGAAAACGAAAATAAATGCGGCGTCAAACAACGCCGCGCCCGTTACACGCGACGGCGCTTCGGCGGACGGCAGCCATTGTGCGGGATCGGGGTCACGTCATGGATGGTCGTGATCGTGAAACCGATGGACTGCAGCGCACGCAGAGCGCTCTCACGCCCTGAACCGGGACCGGACACCTTGACCTCAAGGGTCTTCACACCATGCTCCTGCGCCTTGCGGCCCGCGTCCTCGGCGGCGACCTGGGCGGCGTACGGGGTCGACTTGCGAGACCCCTTAAAGCCCATCGCGCCGGCGGACGACCAGGAAATGGCGTTGCCCTGGGCGTCGGAGATGGTGATCATGGTGTTGTTGAAGCTGGCGTTCACATGCGCGACGCCAGCGGTAATGTTCTTGCGCTCGCGGCGGCGGACGCGGGACGGTTCTTTGGCCATGGCCCTCGTTCCTTACTTCTTCTTGCCGGCGATCGGCTTCGCCGGACCCTTGCGGGTGCGAGCATTGGTGTGGGTGCGCTGACCGCGGACCGGCAGGCCACGACGGTGACGCAGACCGCGATAGCAGCCCAGATCCATCAGGCGCTTCACGTTGACCGCGCGTTCCCGGCGCAGATCCCCTTCCACGGTGTAGCCCGCATCGATCGTTTCACGGATCGACAGGATCTCCGCGTCGGTCAGCTCGGCGACCCGCTTTTCATTCGGGATGCCTACCTTCTCGCAGATCTCCGCAGCCTTGGCCGGACCAATGCCATGGATATAGCGCAGCGCGATGGTTACGCGCTTATTCGTCGGAATGTTGACGCCGGCGATACGTGCCACGACGCTCTCCTTATCCTCATTGCCCAACGCAAAACCGGACAAACGCACGCGGCGCAGTCAAATCTGACGGCACCGACACAGCATTTGCCCTTCTGCGAGCGAAGGGCGGTTCTTATAGTCTCACGCCCTGCCCCGTCAACCGCGTTGAACGGTGCAGATGCGCTTATTTTAAAGCCCGCCGAGACCCAAGGCCTCACGCGAGCGGCGGGTTTAGTCATCCAGCGCCGTATTGATACGCGCTGAAACGTCTTCAATGCCGCCCATGCCGTCCACGTCCGTGAGCTTTCCCTGCGCTTGATAGTAGGGAATGAGCGGAGCGGTTTGAGCGTTGTAGGTTTCAAGGCGGTTTTTAAACGCCTCGACCGTGTCGTCTGCGCGGCCTTCTTCAGCGGCGCGCTTTTCCATGCGTTCGACCAGCTCTTGCTGATCGACCACCAGTCGCAGCACCTTGCCGATCGGCGCACCACGCTTGTCAAGCAAAGCGTCGAGCGCTTCGGCCTGAGCCACCGTGCGCGGGAAGCCGTCGAAAATCGCGCCGCCGGCCGCTTCGGCTTCCGGGAGGCGCTCTTCGATCAGGGCGATGACGATGTCGTCTGACACCAGATCACCGCGCGCAATAATGTCTTTGACCTTAAGGCCCAGCTCGGATTCCGCAGCGATGGCGGCGCGCAGCATGTCGCCCGTGGACAGCTGCACCCAGCCCCGCTCAGAGACGAGCGTTTTAGCCTGGGTGCCCTTCCCGGCGCCCGGCGGACCAAAGAGGATCAAATTCATCGCTTGCGTCCCCGCAGCTTGGTCTTCTTGATCAAGCCTTCATACTGGTGCGCCAGCAAATGGCTCTGGATCTGTCCAACCGTGTCCAGCGTGACCGACACCACGATCAAGATCGCCGTACCGCCGATATAGAATGGGATCGCATACTGCGCGCGTAGCACTTCCGGCAGAAGACAGACCAAAGTCAGATACCCTGCCCCGATCACCGTCAGACGCGACAGCACGTAATCGAGATACTCCGCGGTGCGCTTGCCCGGACGGATGCCCGGCAGGAAGCCGCCATGCTTCTTCAGATTATCCGCCACGTCTTCCGGATTGAAGACGATGGAGGTGTAGAAGAAGGTGAAGAAGACAATCAGGAAGCCATAAAGCGCGATGAAGAGCGGCTGGCCTTGACCGAGCAGCGCGACCACCGTGCGCAGCCATTCCGGACCGGACTGGGCGGAGAAGCCCGCCACGGTCGCCGGCAGCAGCAGCAGCGAGGACGCGAAGATCGCCGGGATGACGCCCGCCGTGTTCAGCTTGAGCGGCAGGAAGCTGCTCTCGCCGCCCATCATGCGGTTGCCGACCTGGCGCTTGGGATACTGGGTCAAGAGCCGCCGCTGAGAGCGCTCCATGAAGACCACGAAGGCCATCACAAGGACGATGCCGACCAGCATGGCGACGATCACCGTGCCCGGCAGCGCGCCCGTTTGACCCTGCTCAAGCGCCTGGAACAGCGCGCGCGGGATCTCAGCGATAATGCCGGCGAAGATGATCAGGGACACGCCATTGCCCACGCCGCGGGCGGTGATCTGTTCACCGAGCCACAGGAGGAACATCGTGCCGCCGACCAGCGTGACGACGGTGGTCACGATAAAGAACGGACCCGGATCAACGGCGATGGTGCCGCCATCCGCGTTCGGCGTCTGCATGCCAATCGCGATCGCGAACGCCTGCGCCGTGGCGAGCACGACGGTGAGATAGCGCGAATATTGGTTGATTTGCTTGCGGCCGGCTTCGCCGCCTTCCTTCTTCAAGCGCTCCAGGCTCGGCACAGTGGCGGCCATGAGCTGCATGATGATGGAGGCGGAGATGTAAGGCATGACGTTCAGCGCGAACACGGCCATGCGCTCGATGGCGCCGCCGGAGAACACGTTGACCATGCCGAGCACGCCCTGCTGCTGCTGACCGAACAGCAGCGTATACTGGGACATGTCGATGCCAGGGACCGGCACATAGGTGCCGAGCCGGTAGACGATCAGAACGAAAAGCGTGAACAGGATCCGCTTCTGCAGGTCCTTGGCGCGCGCGAACGCGCCGAAATTCATATTCGAAGCAAGCTGTTCAGCGGCTGAAGCCATGGTGTCCGATCACTCCCGGTCGCAATAAAGACCGGCTCCACGTAGGGAGCCGGCCTTCATAATGCTACTCTGCGTCCGCTTTCGGCTTGACGGTGAGGGTCACCTTGCCGCCCGCCTTTTCGATCGCGGCGATGGCCGGCTTGGAGCCGCCCGCCACCGTGAGGTCGAGCTTGGCTTTCAGCTCGCCGCCGCCGATCACCCGCACGCCGTCTTTGGCGCGGCGGATCACACCGGAGGCCACCAGGGCCTCAGCGTCGACCGGCTTCTTGGCGTCCAGCTTGCCCGCATCGACCGCAGCTTGCAGCTTGCCCAGCGTCACCTCGGCGAAGGACGCCCGGTTCGGCTTGGTGAAGCCACGCTTCGGCAGGCGCATGTGCAGCGGCATTTGACCGCCTTCAAAGCCCTTGATGGACACGCCCGAACGGGACTTCTGGCCTTTAACGCCGCGCCCGCCGGTCTTGCCTTTGCCCGAACCAATACCGCGGCCCACACGGGTCCGCGTCTTGGTCGCGCCGTCATTGTCGCGCAATTCATTAAGGCGCATGACGTTTCTCCTTTAAGAGAAGCGGCGCTAGCCGCGCTCCTCAACGATTTCAACCATGTGGGCGACCTTACGGATCATGCCGCGCACGGACGGGGTATCTTCCAGCTCGCGCTCTTTGCCGATCCGGCCCAGGCCCAGGCCCACCAGGGTCGCGGCCTGGTCGGCCGGACGGCGGATCTGGCTGCCGGTCTGGCGAACCACGAGGGTTTTTTTATCAGCCATCACAGCCTCCTTAGGACTCGATCGCTTCCGGCGCGCTGGCGCCGTCCTGACGACGGTCGACCAGATCAGCCACCTTCATGCCGCGCTTGGCGGCCACGGAGCGCGGTGAGTTCTGAGCCTTCAGGGCCTCGAACGTGGCGCGAACCATGTTGTAGGGGTTGGACGAACCGGTGGACTTGGCCACCACATCCTGAACGCCCAGCGATTCCAGCACGGCGCGCATCGGACCGCCGGCGATCACGCCGGTGCCCGGAGGCGCAGCGCGCAGCACGACCTTGCCCGCGCCCCAACGCCCTTTGGCGTCGTGGTGCAGCGTACGGCCTTCGCGCAGCGGCACGCGGATCATGGTCTTCTTCGCTTCCTCAGTGGACTTTCGAATGGCTTCCGGCACTTCACGCGCCTTGCCCTGACCAAAGCCGACCTTGCCTTTGCCGTCGCCGACGACTGCGAGGGCTGCGAACTGGAAGTTCCGGCCGCCCTTCACGGTCTTGGCCACACGGTTGATCTGAACGAGCTTGTCGATCAGTTCCGGTTCGCCGTTGTCTTCGTCGCGGCGGCGGCGGTCGCGGCCGCGGCCTTCACCGCGATTGTCTTCACGAGCCATGCGTCGCTCCCTTAGAAGTTCAGGCCGCCCTCGCGGGCGGCGTCGGCGAGGGCTTTCACCCGGCCATGGAAGATGTAACCACCGCGGTCGAACACGACTTCGGTGAGGCCCTTCTCTTTGGCGCGCTCGGCGACCTTGCGGCCGACCTCAGTCGCAGCCTCAACGGATGCGCCGGCGCCTTTAGCGCCTTTTTCAGCGGTCGAGGCCGAAGCCAGCGTCACGCCGTTCGCATCGTCGATGATCTGGGCATAGATGTGCTTGGAGGAGCGGAAGACCGACAGGCGCGGACGGCCGTTCCCCATTTTGCGCAGGCGCGACCGATTGCGTTGGGCGCGTCGCAGCATTTGTTCGCGAGGAGTCTTCATCGCCTTACTTCTTCTTGCCTTCCTTACGACGGATGTATTCATCCACGTATTTCACGCCCTTGCCCTTGTACGGCTCCGGCGGACGGAATTTGCGGATTTCGGCGGCGGTCTGACCGACCACTTCCGCATCCGGACCTTCGATCTTCACTTCGGTCGGCTTCGGCGTCGAAATCTTCACACCGGCGCGCGGCGTGTAGATCACGTCGTGGGAGAAACCGAGCGCCAGCTTCAGGTCATTGCCCTGCATCTGCGCACGATAACCGACGCCCACCAGCTCCAGGTTCTTTTCAAAACCCTTCGTGACGCCAAGCACCATATTATTGATGCGAGCGCGCGCGGTGCCGAACATGGCCTTGGCGGTCTTGGAGTTCTCAGCCGGCTCCACCTTGATGGCGTTGTCTTCCTGGACAATGCGCACCGAGGCGGGAGCGTCAAAGCTCAGCTCACCCTTCGGCCCCTTCACAGAGACCAGGCCGCCGGCCACCGAAGCGGTGACGCCGGAGGGAATTTCAACAGGCAGTTTGCCTAGACGTGACATAGTCTTGCCTCCCTCGCCTTAGCTGATGTGGCAGAGAACTTCTCCGCCCACATTCTTGGCGCGAGCGGACGCATCGCTCATCACGCCCTGCGGCGTGGAGACGATGGCGATGCCCAGACCGTTTTGAACCAGCGGCAGATCGCGAACCTTGGAATATTCGCGGCGGCCCGGCTTGGAAACGCGCTTGATTTCAGAAATCACCGGAGCGCCTTCATAATACTTCAGTTCGATTTCGAACTGCGGGAAGCCGTCGCTATCGGTGGATTCGGTGTAACCGCGGATATAGCCCTCAGACAGCAGCACTTCGAGCACACGGCCGCGCAGCTTGGACGCCGGCGTGGTGACCGTGGTGCGGTTGCGCATCAGGGCGTTGCGGATACGGGTCAGCATATCGCCGAGAGGATCATTCACACTCATCTTGCGATCTCCCTACCAGCTCGACTTGACCATGCCCGGGACAAGCCCGTGGCTCGCCAGCTGACGCAGCGCAATGCGCGACATCTTCAGCTTGCGGTAATAGCCGCGCGGACGGCCGCTAACCTGGCAGCGGTTGCGGACGCGCGACGGGGCGGAATTCCGCGGCAGGTCCGCCAGCTTCAGCTGGGCGGCGAACCGCTCTTCCACCGGCTTTTCCGTATCGCGGGCGATTTCTTTCAGCGCAGCACGCTTTGCGGCATATTTCGCCGCCAGACGCTGGCGCTTCAGATTACGCTCGACGGCGCTCTTCTTAGCCATTCACTTCTTCTCCTCGCGTGCGGAACCACCCCGGTTCCGCGCTCCTGCTGCGTTAGTTCGAGAACGGGAAATCGAACTCGGCCAGCAGGGCCTTCGCCTCTTCATCATTAGTCGCGGTGGTGGTCACAACGATGTCCATACCACGGATTTTCTCGACCTTGTCGTAGTCGATCTCCGGGAACACGATGTGCTCTTTCAGGCCCATCGCGTAGTTGCCCCGGCCATCGAAGCTCTTGCCGTTGAGACCGCGGAAGTCGCGGACGCGCGGCAGCGCGATGGTGATCAGACGATCAAGGAATTCGTACATGCGATCACGGCGCAGGGTGACCTTGGCGCCGATCAGCTGCTCTTCACGGAGCTTAAAGCCGGCGATCGACTTTTTCGCTTTGGTCGCGACCGGCTTCTGGCCGGAGATCGCTTCCAGGTCCTCAAGGGCAGACTTGATCTTCTTAGAATCCTGAGCCGCCTCGCCGACGCCCATGTTGATCACGACCTTTTCAAGGGCCGGGATCTGCATGTCGTTGGCGTAGCCGAACTTTTCTTTCATCTTCGCGCGAATTTCTTCGCGGTAGCGCGCTTTGAGGCGCGGCTCGTATGTTGCGGTATCAGCCATCGATAACCTCGCCGGATTTCTTGGCGATACGCACCTTCTTGTCGCCTTCGACCTTAAAGCCGACACGGGTCGGCTCGCCGGTTTTCGGATCGGCAAGCGCCACGTTGGAGACGTGGATCGGCGCGTCCTTTTCCTCAATGCCGCCAGGCGTGGTCTGGGTCGGGCGCTGGTGGCGCTTGACCGTGTTCACACCGGCGACGACGACGCGGTCTTCCTTGGGGAGAACCTGGGTGACCTCACCGGTCTTGCCCTTGTCCTTACCCGTCAGGATGACGACCTTGTCGCCTTTTTTGATCTTCGCAGCCATGGTTACAGCACCTCCGGCGCGAGCGAGACGATCTTCATGTGGTTCTTGGCGCGCAGTTCACGGGGAACCGGGCCGAAGATCCGGGTGCCGACCGGCTCGTTGTTCGTGTTCAAAATCACCGCGGCGTTGGTGTCGAAGCGGATGACGCTGCCGTCACGGCGCTTGATGTCGCGCGCGGTGCGCACGACGACAGCGCGACGCACGTCGCCCTTTTTCACCCGGCCTTTCGGCGTGGCTTCCTTGACCGAGACGACGATGATGTCGCCAATGCCCGCATACCGGCGCTTCGCGCCGCCCAGCACTTTAATGCACTGCACGCGGCGGGCCCCGGAATTGTCGGCCACGTCCAGATTTGATTGCATCTGGATCATTGCAGATCCTCCGTTATGAGGGGATCGCTCCTGTTATCCGCCCTTAGGCTGATGCAGGAACAACCTCCCACCGCTTGAGCTTCGATTTCGGCGCGCACTCCTGAATCTGGACGCGCTCGCCAACCTTGATCGCGCCCGTTTCGTCGTGGGCGTGATATTTCTTCGTCCGGCGCACGGTCTTACGCAGCAGCGGGTGAAGGAAGGTACGCTCAACGCGCACGATCACCGTCTTGGCCTGCTTGTCGCTCACGACGACGCCTTGAAGGATACGCTTCGGCATGACCTCAGCCCTCCTGAGTTTGAAGCGCGCGGCGACGCTGATCGGTTTTGATCCGGGCGATATCCCGGCGGATCTGCGTAAAGCGCGCGGTGTTCTCAAGCTGGCCGGTGGCCTGCTGGAACCGCAGATTGAATTGCTCTTTTTTCAGCTTCAGGAGTTCGTCTGAAAGCTGATCATCGCTCATGGCGCGAACGTCTTCACCCGTCATGACTTCCTCCTTACTCGCCCGGACGCGTCACAATGCGCGTCTTGATCGGCAGCTTGGCTGCGCCCAGACGCAGCGCCTCACGCGCCACATCGTCCGGCACGCCGTCGATCTCAAACATGATCCGGCCCGGCTTGACCTTGGCCACCCAGTATTCCGGAGAGCCTTTACCTTTACCCATGCGGACTTCGGTCGGCTTCTTGGACACCGGCAGGTCCGGGAAGACCCGGATCCAAACACGGCCGGCACGCTTCATGTGACGCGTGATCGCCCGGCGGGTCGCTTCGATCTGACGGGCGGTGATCCGCTCCGGTTCAACCGCTTTGAGGCCATAAGAACCAAAGTTCAGCGTAAAGCCGCCCTTTGCCAGGCCGTGAATCCGGCCTTTATGCGCCTTGCGGAATTTGGTGCGCTTCGGCTGAAGCATCGTCTTACTCCCTTATCCCGCTTACGCCGCCTGACGGCCGGTCCGCGCGCGCTGCTCACCTGAGTCCAGCATGCGCTTCTCTTGAGCCATCGGATCGTGCTCGAGGATCTCGCCTTTGTAGATCCACACCTTGATCCCGATGATGCCCATGGCCGTCTTGGCTTCGGCAAAGCCGTAATCAATGTCGGCGCGCAGCGTGTGCAGCGGCACCGAACCTTCAGAATACTTTTCGGTCCGCGCGATCTCAGCGCCGCCCAAGCGGCCGCCGCACATGATCTTGCAGCCCAGGGCGCCCATGCGCATGGCGGTCTGCAGCGAACGCTTCATGGCGCGGCGGAAAGCAATCCGGCGCTCGAGCTGTTGAGCCACGCTTTCGGCGACCAGATTGGCGTCGATCTCCGGCTTGCGCACTTCAACGAGGTTTAAGAAAACCTCGCCGTCGACCATCTTGGAGACGGCGCGGCGCAGCGTTTCAATGTCGGCGCCCTTCTTACCGATCACCACACCCGGACGCGCCGTGTAGATGGTGATGCGGCACTTTTTGTGCGGGCGCTCGATGATGATGCGAGAGACCGAAGCGTTTTTCAGCTTCTTCTTGAGAAACTCGCGGATCTTGAGATCTTCGTGCAGGAGATCGGCGTACTCTTCGCCTTTGGCGAACCAACGCGATTCCCAAGTGCGGTTGATGCCGACCCGCAGGCCGATCGGGTTTACCTTCTGACCCATCAGGCGGTCTCCTCAACTTCGCGCACAACGATCGTGATTTCCGAGAACGGCTTCAGGATCTTCGCACCGCGGCCGCGCGCACGGGCGCGGAACCGCTTCATGACAAGGTTCTTGCCGACATAGGCTTCGGACACGACCAGGGAGTCGATGTCGAGGCCGTGATTGTTTTCAGCGTTCGCGATGGCGCTTTCCAGCACCTTCTTGACGTCCTTGGAGATGCGCTTGCGCGAAAACTCCAGATCGTTCAGCGCGCGCTCGACCTTTTTGCCGCGGATCAATTGCGCGACCAGGTTCAGCTTTTGCGGGCTGATGCGGATCATCCGCTGTTTGGCGCGCGCTTCATTGTCAGCGACACGGCGGGGATTGGCAGCCTGGCCCATCGCTTACTTCCTCTTGGCTTTCTTGTCCGCCGCGTGACCGTAATAGGTCCGAGTCGGAGCAAATTCACCGAGCTTGTGGCCGACCATGTCTTCGGACACCAGCACCGGGATGAATTTATTGCCGTTGTGCACCTGGAAAGTCAGGCCCACGAATTGCGGCATGATGGTGGAGCGGCGCGACCAGGTCTTGATGGCCTGCTTGCGGCCACCTTCGTGCGCGGCTTCGGCTTTCTTCAGGAGGTATCCGTCTACAAACGGACCTTTCCAGACAGAACGTGGCATAGGGCCGTCCCTTAGCGTTTCTTGCGCTCGTGGCGCGAGCGAATGATGAACTTATCGGTCTTCTTGTTGGAGCGGGTGCGACGACCTTTGGTCGGCTTGCCCCAAGGGGTGACCGGGTGACGGCCGCCCGAGGTGCGGCCTTCGCCGCCGCCGTGCGGGTGGTCGACCGGGTTCATGGCCACGCCGCGAACCGCCGGGCGCTTGCCCATGTGGCGGGTCCGGCCAGCCTTACCCAGATTGACGTTGAGGTGGTCCGGGTTGGACACAGCGCCGACAGTGGCGATGCAGTCCTGATGAACCATCCGCAGCTCGCCGCTCATCAGGCGGACCTGAGCGTAACCGCTGTCACGACCCACCAGCTGAGCGTAGGCGCCGGCGGAACGGGCAATTTGACCACCCTTCATCGGCTTGAGCTCGACATTGTGGATGATCGTACCGACCGGCATATTCTTGAGCGGCATCGCATTGCCCGGCTTCACCTCAGCGCGCTCGCTGGCGACGATGGTGTCGCCGACGGCCAGACGCTGCGGAGCCAGCACGTAGGACAGCTCGCCATCCTCATACCTCACCAGAGCGATGAAGGCGGTGCGGTTCGGGTCGTATTCCAGACGCTCGACTTTCGCCGGCACGTCGAACTTGCGCCGCTTGAAGTCGATCTGACGATACAGGCGCTTCGCCCCGCCGCCGCGACGGCGAGCGGTGATGCGGCCAGTATTGTTGCGACCACCCTTTTTGGTCAGACCTTCAACGAGGGTCTTTTCCGGGCGGCCCTGGTGCAGATCGCTACGGTCGACCAGCACAAGCTGGCGGCGGCCCGGCGATGTCGGCTTGAATGTCTTCAGAGCCATAACTGAATTCCTCCTCGCGCGCCCTTAAAGGCCGGTGGTGACGTCGATGGAGTGACCTTCTTCGAGGGTCACAACCGCCTTTTTGACGTCGTCACGCTTGCCTTCAATGCCGCGGAAGCGCTTGGTTTTGCCCTTCATGCGAAGGGTGTTCACGGCTTTCACCTTGACCTTGAAGAGCTCTTCAACAGCCTCGGCGATGTCTTTCTTGGTCGCGTCGAGCGGAACGCGGAACACCACCTTGTTTTCTTCCGAAAGCAGGGTGGATTTTTCCGTGATCACCGGGGCGACCAGGGTGTCATAGTGTTTCGGCGCGGGCATTACGCGGCCTCCTGCGCGGTGAAGCGCTCATTGATCTTCTCAACGGCCGCCTTGGTGAGCACCAGGGTGTCACGGCGCAGCACGTCGTAAACATTGAGACCCTGAGCCGGCAGCACGTCGATCAGCGGGATGTTGCGCGCAGCGCGGGCGAAGTTCTCGTCCAGCGTCTCACCATCAATGACCAGAGCATTGGTCAGGCCCAGCTTGCCGAGATGATCGGACAGCGCCTTGGTCTTCGGAGCGTCCAGGCGGGCTTCGTCAAGAATGACGAGCTGCTTGGCGCCCGCCTTGGAGGACAGGGCGTGCTTGAGCGCCAGCGCGCGAACCTTTTTGGGAAGGTCGGTCGCATGGCTGCGCACGCGCGGGCCGTGGGCCACGCCGCCGCCGACGAAGATCGGCGCAGACCGGGCGCCGTGGCGTGCGCCGCCGGTGCCCTTCTGGCGATACATCTTCTTTTTGGTGCGCTTGATCTCGCTGCGCTCTTTGGTCTTGTGGGTGCCGGCCTGACGGCGCGACAGCTGCCACTTGACGGCGCGCTGGAGAATGTCGGCGCGGATCTCCTCAATGCCGAACACGGCATCATCGAGATCGATCGAGCCAGCCTTGCCGGCGTCGAGCTTGACGACTTCGATCTTCATTATTCTTTCGCCCCTTCGTCGGTGGCCTCAGCCGGAGCTTCAGCAGCGGGCGCCTCATCAGCGGCAGCTTCTGGTGCAGCAGCCTCGATCAGCTTGGCCGGGTACGGCAGGTCATCGACCTTCACACCCTTGACCGCATCACGCACTTCAACCCAGCCGCCAGCGGCGCCCGGGATCGCGCCCTTGACCCAAACCAGACCGCGCTCTTCGTCGACACGGACGATTTCGAGACCCTGGATGGTCACGCGCTCAGAGCCCATGTGACCGGCCATTTTCTTGCCCTTGAACACCTTGCCCGGGTCCTGACACTGACCGGTCGAACCATGGGAACGGTGCGAGATCGACACGCCGTGCGTGGCGCGCAGACCGCCAAAGTTCCAGCGCTTCATGGCGCCCGCGAAGCCTTTACCGATCGAGGTGCCGGCGACGTCGACCTTCTGACCCGGCACGAAGTGCTCGGCGGACAGGGACACGCCCGGCTCCAGCAGAGCGTCTTCGCTCACGCGGAACTCGACCAGCTTGCGCTTGGGTTCGACAGAAGCCTTGGCGAAGTGGCCGCGCATCGCTTTGGAGGTGCGTTTGGCTTTCGCGGCGCCCGCGCCCAGCTGAACGGCGGAGTAGCCGTCATTGTCGGCGGTGCGCTGCGCGACGACCTGAAGGCCGTCCAGAGACAACACGGTGACGGGCACGTGATTGCCGTCTTCGGAGAAGACGCGGGTCATGCCCATTTTCTTGGCCAGAAGGCCAGTGCGCTGTTTGAGCTCGCTCATCGCCTTAGGCTCCCAGCTTGATCTCGACGTCCACACCAGCGGACAGGTCGAGCTTCATAAGCGCGTCAACCGTCTGCGGGGTGGGGTCCACGATGTCGAGCATCCGCTTGTGAGTGCGGATCTCGAACTGCTCGCGCGACTTCTTGTCGATGTGC
This sequence comes from uncultured Oceanicaulis sp., assembly GCA_964484345.1. Lineage (GTDB taxonomy): Bacteria > Pseudomonadota > Alphaproteobacteria > Caulobacterales > Maricaulaceae > Oceanicaulis. The sequence goes on from CAZAGE010000033.1 coordinate 37,813, forward strand.
GGACCGCGCAGCACGGTGAAGCGCTCCAGGCGGGTCGGCAGCGGGATAGGCCCGCGCACATTCGCGCCGGTGCGCTTGGCGGTCGACACGATCTCGCGCGCCGACGTGTCCAGCACACGGTGATCGAACGCCTTAAGGCGGATTCTGATATTTTGTTGCGCCATAGTCCGGTCCCAACGTGCACGAGAGCCGAACGGTCGGGACAAGGGGCCCCGCGCGGCTCTCGCAATCCAAATTGTGTTCGCTACAGGGAACTGCGTTTGCCCGTGGGCACAGCCAGTTCTCTAGAGGGCGTGTGAAATACGCTGTCACAGGCGATGCGTCAACAGCTTGTCACGCAATTTCGCCGTTGATTCAGCGCGCCACACAGCGCCCCTACTTAAAAACAAAACGCCCCGGGGCTTTTCAGCTCCGGGGCGCTCTGTTTGGTCTTGCGT
>CAZAGE010000034.1:0-38137 GCA_964484345.1 uncultured Oceanicaulis sp.
TCTTTTCGTTCCCCGATCTATGACTTGGCGCGCCGGTGTCTCCCCTTCGGCGCGCTTATTTTCTTTTGGCTCAAGCCTCTCCAGGCTATCGCTCCTCGCTGATGCTGCGGGCGGCCGCCTGCCCGTGAGAAGGCAGGGGTTCGCCTTGCGAGCCATGGGGGGGCGGGCACCGAGCGGCTGGGCAATTGGTCGCTCACCGATGTTTTGGTGTTGGCGATCCTGATCGTTGTTCTATCCGGAATCGGGGTCTAGCTGGCGATCCGGCCCGACCTATGGTTCTTCGCTGCCAGCGGGGTTGTGCTGATGCTGGCCTCCGGACTGATCCTGAGGTGGATCTAAGACTTGTAGGGCCCTAAGGCGCTCAAATCGCCAAGTGCGTCCAGGAGCGGTCCAAGATGCGCCTCGAACTTGCGCCATTGACCTATGCCCTTGGTGTTGATCGGCTGGCGAACTTGTTCGGAACTCGCCGTTCTTACGATGCGATTGCTTTCGTAAAATTGCAGGCACGCCTCCTCGAACTCCAACCCGCAGGCCTCGAGTAGTCTCCGAATTTCCACATCCGAATTCGCGACCAATTCCTCATAAACCACGCTGATCACGCGCGAGTGGTTTAGAGCCTTCCAATGATCCATCAGGCCAGCATAGCTCCGATAATATCGCCCCATCGTTGCAAGATCGTAGGTGAAGCCCTGGCCTTTCGAGAAATGCTGTTTGAAAGCCGATAAACCACAATCGCGAGGGTCGCGGCGGGTGTCGATAATGATTGCGTTAGGTATCGCCCGGCTGATCAAATCCAAGTGGACGAAATTGTTCGGTAATTTGTCGATGAAATATGGCTTGCCACTGCGAAACGCCTCGGTCTCGGACAAATAGCGCTCGCCGAAGAGCTTGAGGTCCGCCTGCGTCATGTTCTCAAGCGCTTGCAAGTACCCGCCGAAACTTGCAGCCAATTCGTTTGCGTAAGCGGGAAGGTGCGGCAGCTCCATCGTGGATTCGACCCCGGAATGGCAGGCCAGTATTTGTTCGATCAGGGTGGAGCCCGATCGCGGCAGCCCGACAATGAAAATCGGCGTCACCGCCTTTAGGTTGGCGGCGCGATTTGGCAGCGACGTCACTTGTGCTTTCAGGCCTTCGCAAAGGCGATCAAAGCCAACTCCATCGAAGGGCGTCAGTTGGGCTTGAAGGCTATTGCCTTCTTGATACTGGGCGAAGGCGTCATCATAGCGTCCTTGATCTTCCAAGGCTTTGCCCAAAGCGAAGTGAAAGTATGCTTTTTGGGGCACGGGTAGGCCGGTCGAGCTAAGCGCGGCTTGCATCGCTTCCATGTCGGCTTCGTCGAACTTGAACGTCTTTAAATCCGCAAGCCCCCAAAAAGCCTCACCCATCATCGGTGCCATCTTGAGGGCTTGACGGTAGGCGGCTTCACAGTCTTGGCGGTGGCCCAACGCTTTATATGCATGGCCCAGCGATAGATGGAGGTTCGGCTGGTTGGGCGCGAGTTTTAGGGCTTGAAGATAGCTCTCATGGGCCTTGTCCGGCGAAGTGCCTGAGGCTTGGACATCGCCGAGTAAGTGCCACGCGGCTGCCTCATCCGGGGCCAGTTCGACTGCTCGCCTTGCTGACGCTTCAGCACCAGCGAAGTCTGCTCGGTGAAACTGAAGGCGCGATTTGTGCCGCCAGATCACATCGAGATTCGGGGTCAAAGAGGCAGCGCGTTCGAGCCAGGCGTCAGCTCTGTCCCGATCGTCAACATCAAGGGCCAATGTGGCCAGTGCGACCATGGCGTATACATGGTCAGGGTCCCGCTCTAAGACAGACATCAAGGCGGCTTCGGCGTCTCCGCGCCGACCTTGATTATGAGCCTGCATCGCCTGTGTCATTAGCTGGCGGAACGGATCAGATTGCACGGCGCGGGCGAAAGCTTCGCGACCTTTGTCCAGACTGCCCGCGGCGATCAAAAGATCGCCGAGACGGCGCCACGCGAGGCTGTGTTGCGGGTGCCGCTCGACGACGGCTCTAAGGGTATTGATCGCAGCGGACCGCTTGCCGGCGCCGGCCTGTGCAGCCGCCAGCTCCAACCAGGCCGCCTCAAACTTGGGGGCGGCCTCGGTGACTGAGCTCAGCAGCCCAATCGCTTCTTCGAAGCGCTGAGCTTCGCGCCGCAGCTCGGCCAACAGAAAGGTGGCGTTTATCTCGCCAGGACGCGCCGACAAGATGGCCTCGATCTGCTGCTCAGCTAGATCTGGACGCCCTTCGGCGCGCCAATGTTGAACCTGGCTGAGTGCCTGGCGCAGCGTGTCGTCGTTCGCGGTGGTCAATCGAGACTTCCATCAGCGTGAATGCGCACGAGAGCCTAGACCAGCACCGGATTGCTGTCAGCTCAAACCCTGTAGCTAACGAGCTCTCCAGAATATGGTTTTCATCGGAGTGATGATAGATCGCGGGTGTGAAAAGCGACGCAAAAAATGATGGCAGCAGCTTCGGACGTTCGATCAGAGACAGTACAATAACCCACCTGCCAAATTACGATGCCGGGGTCCGCAGACAAGTAGTACTCTTCGGAGACATTGCCGTTACGCTCGGACGCCTCACAGGCGCGCTCTCAATGTCGAAACAAAACCATGATCACACTGTATTCAACCCCGTTCTATGCACCAGCGTGGGGAGCTGCACGACATAATCCGGAGTCACTTCGACAAAGACCACTTCCCCAGACATTCCGACTTCCTCTGAGCGCCGGAATGTCAAGACAAGTCTTGCCGTCAGGCATTCTCGAGTCCTGATGAACATGCGGGCAAAGAGGGTGCCAGCTGCGGGTCCGGCCGAGCAGTTTGGCCCGCCTACGAGACACATAAGGCAAACGCAAGAGCGTGTATCTCCGAAGACCCACTCAACTAGACCATGCTCGAGCACGCATGCCGCTGGCTGATCACCTATGAGGTCGATGATCAATTAGGTTCGGATCTATCTATATCCCTTGGACTTGATCCGGGACTCAGGACCGCTCGGGTCTGATCTGGGGTCGACTGGCCGTCCGCATAAGCGCGCCGACCATAATTCTCTGCTCTTCGTCAGGCGGGGCGGAAAAACGCTATCCGAGCAACTCAGCCTTCAACGCTTCGATCCGGTCCAGCCAAACCCGCGGCGAGCTGTCTGACGGCATGCGCCAATCACCGCGCGGCGACAGGGCCCCGGCGCTGGTCAGTTTGGGACCGTTGGGCATGGCGGAGCGTTTAAATTGGCTCTGGCCGTAGAAGCGCCGGGCGAACACCTCGAGCCACTTCAAAATTTCCGCCATGTCATAGGCGCGCCGATCAGTCTCGAAGACGTGCGCGGGCCAGTCCCCGCGCGCCGCGTCGCCCCAAGCTGTGTGTTGGAGGAAAGCGATCTTCTCGGGCCCAAAGCCGTAGCGGACGACATAGTGCAGGGTGAAATCCTGCAGCGGGTAGGGGCCGATCACGTCCTGGGTGGACTGGATGGCGCCGCTTTCCCCGGCGGGGATCAGCTCCGGCGAGATTTCCGTGCCGAGGATCGCCATCAAAGTTTTCGAGACGTCCGCGCCATACTCATCCCGCCGCGCCGCCCAGGCGATCAGGTGCTGGATCAGCGTTTTGGCGACGCCCGCATTGACGTTGTAATGGCTCATCTGATCGCCGACGCCATAAGTGCACCAGCCCAGCGCCAGCTCGGACAAATCGCCTGTCCCAATCACCAAGCCGTTTTCATGGTTGGCGAGGCGGAAGAGATAATCCGTGCGCAGGCCCGCCTGCACATTCTCAAAGGTGACGTCATAAGAAGCGCCGCCTTCGGCATAGGGATGGCCAATATCCGCGAGCATGCGTTCCGCTGCCGGTCGGATATCGATCTCACGATGGCTCGCGCCGAGACCTTTGATCAGATCGAGCGCGTTCGACCGCGTGCCTTCCGAGGTGGCGAAGCCGGGCAGGGTGACGGCGAGGATGCCGCTCCGATCCAGCTCCAACCGGTCAAAGGCGCGCGCCGCGATGATCAGCGCCTGGGTGGAATCCAGACCGCCGGACACGCCGATGACGGCGCGCTTAATGCCGGTGGCGCGAAGCCGCTGAACCAGGCCTTGGACCTGAATGTTATACGCCTCATAGCAATCCTCATCGAGCCGGGTTTCGTCGTCCGGCACGAAGGGGAAGCGGTCGAGATGGCGCGCCAGTGGAACCGCCCGGTTGAGCGGCGGATCAAGCTCAAACGCGATCCGGCGATAACCTTTCAGGGTCTCGGCGTGGCGGGCGACCGCATCACGCCAGGTTGACAGGCGCAGGCGGTCGGCCTGGATCCGATCGAGATCAATGTCGGCGCTGGTTTGGCCATGGGTGTTTAAGAAGCGCTCGCTCTGCGCCAGCTTGTCGCCGGCCTGATAGATCAAAAGCTGACCATCCCAGGCAAGATCGGTGGTGGATTCCCCTGCGCCGGCCGCCGTGAAGACGTACGCCCCCATCGTGCGGCGGGAGTGGGCGTCGATCAGCGCGTCACGCTCGCGCGCCTTGCCGATGGTGGCGTTGGAGGCGGACAAATTCACCATCACGGTGGCGCCGGCCAGCGCCGCCTGCGCGCTGGGAGGGATCGGCGCCCAGAAATCTTCGCAGATTTCCGCGTTGAGCACGAAGCCGGGCAGGTCGGCGGCTTCAAACAGCATGTCCGGTCCAAAGGGCGCGCTCAAGCCGTCGACATCAATCGTGTCGCTCAGCACGCTGCGCGCATCGGAAAACCAGCGCTTCTCGTAGAATTCGCGATAATTGGGCAGATAGCTTTTCGGGATCACGCCCAGCAATCGCCCGTTCTGGGCCACCAGGGCGCAATTGAACAACTGGTCGCCGGAGCGAAGCGCTGCGCCAAACACGAAGACCGGCCGCAAGCCGGCGCTTCCCTCGATCAGCGCCCGGCAGGTCTTGGCCACGGTGTCGAGCAGGCTGTGCTGGTGGTGGAGGTCGTCAATCGCATAGCCGGTGATTGACAGCTCGGGAAACACCGCAAGCACGCTGTCGGCCTCATGCGCCTGTCGCAATAGATCCAGGATAACTTGCGCATTCGCCTTTGGATCCGCCAGCGCAAGCACGGGGGCGAAGGCGGTGACACGGGCAAAGCCGTGCCGGTATAGATTGTTGAAATGCGACATGCTTTTGCTCGCCACTGCGCAGGGCCAACGGCCTTATGCTCAGTTTGAGTATTTATAGAGTGCTGCGCTTGGACACAAGCGTTCAGGCGGCGGGCAGGTCCACGGCGCCTTCCAGCGTCTCCATGTCGTCTTCAAACCCCATCGGCAGGCGCGCGCCGGTGAAACAGGCGCCGGGAAAGCGGGCGCGGCGCACATCCGCGCCATGCAGGCGCGCAAAGGAGAGATCCGCGCCGCCACCTTCCACATGACGCATGTCGGCGCCGGACAAGTCGGCATAGCGCAGACACGCCTCAGCCAGCGTCGCCGCAAGCAACCGATCATTGGGCAGGATGAGCGGGCCGAGCTTGGCTTCGCGCAGGTCGGAATTGTTGAGCCGGGCGCCCTTGAGGTCCGCACCGCGCAGGTCCGCACCGCGCAGCGATGTCATGCGAAGGTCAGCTTCGGACAATTTCGCGCCCTGCAGCTCCGCGCCTTCCATGTCGAGGCCGTAGAGCACCGCGCCGCGCGCTTGCAGAGCGGTGAGATTGCGCCGGGCGAGAGTTTTCAGGCCGCGCAAATCCTTGCCGTCGAAGGTCGAGGGTTCGCCTTCCGCGCCGCCGGTTTCGCACCACCGCGCATGCAGGTTGAGCGCTTTGGCCGTCTCCCCGCCTGGATCGGCGACTTCGGCGGGCGGTTTGTCGCGCAAGGCGCCGGCCATGTCTGCTCGGTCGAGGCGCGCCATGTCCATTTTGGCGCCGATCAGAACTGTGTCGCGCAGATCGGCGTCGGACAGGTCCGCGCCGCTCATGTCCGCGCCTTCCAGATTGGCGCCGGGGAAGCGGGAATTGCGCAAGTTGGCGCGGGTCAGGCGCGCGCCAATCAGCACCGCGTCGGAAAAGTCCGCCGACTGCGCCACCGCGCCTGTCATCTTGGTCTGGGAGAGATTGGCGCCCACAAAGCTGGCTTCGGTCGCTTCACCGGCGCGCTGTTCATGGGTGATATAGCTCAGGCCCTTATCCCGATCGACTTGGGCGATCGCGCCCTCGCGCAAGTCAGCCTGCGACAGGTCGGCCCCGGTCAAGTCGGCGCCGCGCAACACGGCCCCACGCATGTCGGCGCGATGCAGCACAGCGCCAGCGAGATTGGCCCGGCGCAAGTCAGTGGCGAACAGGTTGGCGCGCGTCAGATTGGTCCCGGACAGGTTGGCTTCTTCCAGAATAGCGCCGGTCAGGTCCGCGTCGGCCAGATTGCGCCCGGCGAGGCTGACGCCTTTGAGCACCCGGTAAGCGAAGATGGCCCGCGCGCCGCCCATACGCCCGTTCATGAGATTATCGTGACGGCGACACACGTCGTCCGCCTCGGCTTGGCTCATAGGCTTGTACTCGATCGGTTTACCGATCATGGCGCTGGCGCTCACGGCTCATCGCCGGTCAAAAGCGACGGCGAACACAAGCTGCAAAGCTAGCACTCGGCGCGTTAACGCTGCGTTTCAAGACTGCAAGCGGCTAAACGCGCCTCAAGCGGGTCAAACCCGCTTCGCCCGCCGCTTGAAGCGCGGCGTCCAGATCCTCGTCCGCCCCGGCCGGCAGGTCCGCGTCATAAAGCGCCGGGCGTGGATCGCGCTCCAGAAGGGGGGTCCCGGTTTGGAGCAGTGAGAAGAAGCCGGCGTTTAGCTGTTCAGCTTCGGCCTCGCGCACGCCGGTGACGACCGCGACGCCGGCAGCCTTCAGGATGTCGACGCCGCGTCCATTCACCTTATGGAACGGATCAAGGCAGGCGATGATCACTTCGCCGACCTTCGCCTCTACCAGGGTGTTGGCGCAGGGCGGCGTCACGCCCTGGTGGGCGCAGGGCTCCAGCGTGACATAAACGGTCGCGCCGGCCGCCTCGGCCCCGGCTTGCTCCAACGCTTGCGGTTCGGCGTGGGGGCGTCCGCCTTGGGCCGTCGCTGCAGCGCCGAGGATATGTCCATTCTTGACGATGACGCAGCCGACCGCCGGGTTGGGCGCTGTTGAGCCTAGAGCCCGGAATGCCTGGCTCAGCGCCACATCCATGTAGCGCAGATCATTTGGCGTGATCGCCCGATCGCTCATGGGCAGGGCGGGACCGGGTTGGCGCGCTCCGCGTCCAGATAGGCGGCTTCGATGGGCTTAAGGCCCTCCAGCTCGATCATGAGCGGGTTCCCGGTAGGGATCTCGAAGCCCATGATGTCGGCCGGTTCGACCTTGAACAACACCATCAAAAGCGCGCGCAGCGAATTGCCGTGGGCGGAGATCAAGATGTCGGCGCCGTCCTTCAGATGCGGCGCAATTTCCGCGATGAAGTAAGGCTCTACCCGAGCAAGCGTGGTCTCAAGGCTCTCCGTTGCGGGCAGCAGGGCAGGATCAACGCCCGCATAGCGCGGATCATGACGGGGATGGAAGGCGTCCGTCTCCGCCAAGGGCGGCGGCGGCACATCAAAGCTGCGGCGCCAGATCAGCACCTGGTCTGCGCCATGTTTTTCGGCGGTCTCCGTCTTATTCAGGCCGGTCAGTCCGCCGTAGTGGCGTTCATTGAGCCGCCAGTCTTTCTCCACCGGAATCCAGACCCGATCGAGCGCCTCCAGGGTCAACCAAAGCGTACGCACGGCGCGCGTGAGCACGCTGGTGAAGGCCCGCTGGGGTTCGAAGCCTTTTTCGGCGAGCAGGGCGCCGCCACGGCGGGCTTCGGCTTCGCCGCGCTCGGTCAAGTCGACATCCACCCATCCGGTGAAGCGATTCTCCAGATTCCACTGGCTTTGGCCGTGACGGGTGAGCACCAGGCGGGTCATGCGCGCATCTCCAGGGCGGTAGGGACGTCGCGCGGTGTAGACAATCGCGGGACGGTCGTCGAGACCTGTGGCAATTGCGGCACGGGTCTTGCTGCGTACGCGTCTTCGCGCTTGCACAAAGTTCGGGATGGCCGCTAGGCTTCTTTTTTACGTTTGGCGACAGACCAAACGCGCAGACAGGGTCAACGAAACCCGAGGGGACGGACGTGAATCGCGCGACCGTAAAGCTTTTGAACTCTCAAGATGCCGCCACGCTGGATCGGCTGGTGGCGAGCTTCATTGAAGAACTCGCCGAATGTTCAGAAGAGTGCATGTTCTGTCTCACCGAGCCAGGCTTGGGCGCGACAGCGCGCATCGTTGAAACCGAAACCGCCGAGACTTTGGCCCGCTTCGTGGCGTTTGTGTCGCCGCATCTGCAAATTCAGACCGCCTAAAGCTGGGGACTTAGCCGACGTTGACGCGTGCAGGTCTTGCGCTCGCGCGCATGTGCTGATTGAAGTCACGGCATGACAACGGCCAGAAAAGACCGCTTGGATGACGGGCTCCTGCTCGCCGCCATGCGCCGCACCCTCGCGATTGAAATCAATGCGCTGGAAGCGCTGTCCGATGCCCTGGATTCCACAGCTGCCGAGGCGGTTCGCATTATGGCGAGCCGAAAAGGTCGTGTGATCTGCGCGGGCGTCGGCAAATCTGGACACGTGGCGCGCAAGATCGCCGCGACTCTCGCCTCGACAGGAACGCCGGCTCAATATGTCCATCCGTCAGAGGCCAGTCATGGCGATCTCGGCATGATCACCCCAGACGATTGTGTGTTGGCGTTGTCGAAATCCGGCGAAACTCGTGAGCTGGGCGACATGATCGCCTATTGCCGCCGCTTTGGCGTTCCGTTGATCGCGATGACGGCCGGTGCGGACAGCACCCTGGCCAAGGGCGCGGACCTGGCCCTGCTGCAGCCCGATGCCCAGGAAGCGTGCGGAGAGACCCGCGCGCCGACCAGCTCGACCACCATGGCGATGGCCTATGGCGATGCGCTGGCCGTGGCGCTGATTGAAGCGCGCGGTTTCACGGCCCAGGACTTTGCTCGCTACCACCCGGGCGGAGCGTTGGGATCGGCGCTGGCGCGGGTGTCTGATTTTATGCATGGCGGAGACGCCATGCCCATGATCGAGGCTGGCGTCTCCATGGGGGATGCGCTGATCGAAATGAGCGCTAAGGGCTTCGGCTGTGTCGGCGTGCGCGACAAGGACGGCACGCTGGTCGGCATGATCACGGATGGAGATTTGCGCCGGAATATGTCTGGGAACCTCACCACCCAGCGGGTCGATCACGTCATGACTCAGTTTCCGGTGACGGTGGAGCCGGACACGCTCGCCTCCGAAGCCTTGCGTCGTATGACGGCGGGTGAGCGAAAGATCACGCAGCTCTTTGTCTGTGATGAAGACGGCAAGCCGCTAGGGCTGTTGCACATCCACGACCTCCTGCGCGCTGGCGTCAGCTGAGGCGGGTCCATTCGGCTTCCAGCGTTCAAGCTGTAAGCCTGATGGTTTGATCTTGCCACACCGATGCGAGAGCTGCATCGGTCGACCGGTCGAGAGACTTGTCTTTCTGGTCTTGAACGCGCAAAAGCCACTACGGTCAGTCTGTGTCCGAACTTAAAACTAGAGGCATCACATGCGCGTTGCGATGATTGGAACCGGGTATGTCGGACTGGTGTCCGGCGCCTGTTTGGCGGATTTCGGTCATCATGTGACCTGCATCGACAAAGATGCTGGCAAAATTGCCCATCTGCGCTCGGGCGGCGTTCCGATCTATGAGCCGGGCCTTGACCTCTTGATCGAGCGCAACGTGCGCGAGGGCCGGCTTGATTTTGAAACCGATCTGACGGCGTCTGTGCGTGACGCCGATGTGGTCTTCATCGCGGTCGGCACCCCGTCGCGCCGCGGCGATGGTCATGCTGACCTGTCCTATGTTTATGCCGCCGCTGAAGAAGTCGCCTCCGTGTTGGACGGTTTCACGGTCATCGTGACGAAATCGACCGTGCCGGTCGGGACGGGTGATGAGGTGGAAGCCATTATCGCCAAGACGCGGCCCGATGCGGACTTCGCCGTGGTGTCCAACCCCGAATTCCTGCGCGAAGGCGCCGCCATTGAAGACTTCAAGCGGCCGGACCGCGTGGTCGTCGGCGCGGAAGACGAGCGTGCGCGCGAGGCGATGCGCGAGCTGTATCGGCCGCTCTTCCTCAACGAGACCCCGATCTTGTTCACCGAGCGGCGGACCTCTGAGCTTATCAAATACGCCGCCAACGCCTTTCTTGCGATGAAGATCACCTTCATCAACGAAATGGCGGATCTGTGCGAAGCGGTTGGGGCGGACGTGCAGCAGGTGGCCCGCGGGATCGGCCTTGATAATCGCATTGGCCAGAAATTCCTGAACGCGGGTCCCGGCTATGGCGGCTCGTGCTTTCCCAAGGACACCCTCGCGCTGGTGCGCACCGCTCAGGAAGCCGGTCGGGCTTTGAAACTGGTCGAAACGACCGTCGCCGTGAACGATGCGCGTAAGGAAGAGATCGGTCAAAAAATCATCGCCGCAGCCGGCGGCTCCGTTGAGGGCAAGACCGTTGCGGTGCTCGGCCTGACCTTCAAACCGAATACGGACGACATGCGCGAAGCGCCAAGCTTGTCCATCATTCCGACGCTGCAAAAGAACGGGGCGACAGTGCGAGCCTTTGATCCGGCGGGGACGTTGGAGGCTGATAAGTTGCTCGATGACGTGGAGTTTTTGACCGGGCCTTACCAATGCGCCGAAGGCGCGGATGTCCTCGCCATCATCACGGAGTGGAATGAGTTCCGGGCGCTGAATCTGGAGCGGCTGCGCGACATCATGAAGACGCCGGTGATTGTCGATCTCCGCAATATCTATGAGCCGGACGTCATGGCGAAGCATGGGTTTAGCTATGTCGGGATCGGCCGCTGATCGTTCGCCTGTGAGCACGTGATGTTCGCTGCTATATCGTCGCTGGCTAAGTCCCAGCCACGAACGCGCTTGACCAAAGGCGCACCTCGGCCGGGGTTAGAATAGAGTTTAACCGCCGGCGCACCTTCACCATTCGCCGCTTCGATTAATCAAAGGATCGCCATGCGCGCTTTTGCTGAGCCGAATAGCTGGGATTTCGAGACTGACGCGTTTGTCACGCCGACGGGCTTTCGCGAATACGACGCGCGCTGGTGGTTCGGCCATCCTGGTTCTAACCAGCCGCCCCAGATCAATCTTTACGGCATCCAGGCGCTAGGCCTTGGCCTTGGGACGTTGATGCATGAGCGCGGCAAAGATCCGCACATCGTCGTCGGCCATGATTTCCGGAGCTATTCGCTTTCGGTGAAGCAGGCGCTCACCGTCGGGCTGATGCAAGCTGGGATCACTGTGCACGATATTGGCCTGGCGCTGTCGCCGATGGCCTACTTCGCCCAGTTCCACCTCGACATCGATTCCGTCGCCATGGTGACCGCCAGCCATAACGCCAATGGTTGGACAGGCGTGAAGATGGGCGTGCAACGCCCGCTGACCTTTGGTCCCGATGAGATGGGCCGCCTAAAGCAGATCGTGTTGAATGACGAGGGCCAATCTCGCTCCGGCGGCGGCTATGTCCGCGAAAACGGTGTGGCTGACGCCTTTAAAGCGGACATTTCGAAAGGCGCGTCGATCTCGCGCAAGCTGAAAGTCGTGGCCGCTTGCGGCAACGGCACGGCCGGGGCGTTTGCGCCGGATGTTCTGCGCGCGCTTGGCGCCGAGGTCATCGAAATGGATTGTGAGCTGGATCATAGCTTCCCGCGTTACAATCCCAATCCGGAAGACCTCAAAATGCTTCACGCCCTCTCGGCGCGGGTCAAAGAGACCGGCGCCGATATCGGCCTTGCTTTTGACGGCGACGGTGATCGTTGCGGCGTGGTGGACAATACCGGCGAAGAGATTTTCGCCGACAAGGTCGGCCTCATGCTCGCCCGCGATTTGTCCGCGGAATATGATGACGCCACTTTCGTGGTCGATGTGAAATCCACCGGACTTTACGCGATCGACCCGGTGTTGAAGGCGAACGGCGCGAACACCGAATACTGGAAGACCGGCCACTCCTACATCAAGCGCCACGCCCACGACCTGGGCGCGCTGGCGGGTTTTGAAAAGTCGGGCCACTACTTCCTGCAGCCGCCGATTGGACGCGGTTATGACGACGCTTTGGTGTCGGCGCGCTGTATTCTGGAAATGCTTGATCGCAATCCGGACAAGTCCATGGCGGATCTGAAAGATGCGCTGCCTGTCAGCTATGGATCGCCGACCATGTCGCCATCCTGCGCTGATGAAGTGAAGTATGATGTGGTCGAGCGGATTGTGCAGCGCTTCCAGCGCCGAGCGGACGAAGGTGAGCTGGTCGCGGGGCGAAAAATCACGGATCTAAACACCGTCAACGGCGTGCGCTTCACGCTCGAAGATGGGGCGTGGGGCCTCGTGCGTGCGAGCTCGAACACGCCAAACTTGGTGATCGTGGTTGAAAGTCCGACCAGCAAAGACGATGTGCGCGCGGTATTTGCCGCGATTAAGGATGAGCTTGCCACATACCCGGAAGTCGGCGATTTCGATCAAGAAATCTAGACGCAGGGAGCACCCTGGTGGTGTGGCGCTTGCAGGCGGAGTTAAGCCGGCCGCGTGGCGGCAGGGCGAAGTAATGCGGATCTGGAGAGCGCCATGTGCGGCATTGTCGGTATCGTTGGATCAGAGCCGGTCGCAGAGCGTCTCCTCTCCGGCCTAAAGCGGCTTGAATACCGCGGCTATGACAGCGCCGGGCTTGCCGTTATTGGCGCAGATGGCGCTCTTGTGCGCCGGCGCGCGGCTGGCAAGCTGGACAATCTTCAAACCCTGATGGGCCAATCGCCGATCAATGGGGTGACCGGAATCGCCCATACCCGCTGGGCCACGCATGGCAAGCCGAATGAAACCAACGCCCACCCCCATGCCGTCGGGCCGATTGCGATCATCCACAATGGCATCATCGAGAATTTCTCCGAAATCAAGGCGGAGCTGGCGGCGCGCGGCCGCACGTTCGAAACCGAAACCGACTCCGAAACGATCGCTCATCTGATCGCGCAAGGCATCGAGGATGGCGCATCCATGACAGACGCGTTCCAGGCGGCGTTGAACCGCCTGCGCGGCGCTTATGCGATCGTCGCCGCCTGCGAGCTGGAGCCCGACCGGCTATGGGCCGCACGCTCAGGAAGCCCGCTCGTCGTCGGCATCGGCGAGGGCGAGTCTTTCCTGGGCTCGGATGCGATCGCCCTGGCGGGATGGACACGCCATGTCATCTATCTGGAAGAGGGTGACTGGGTGGTGGCCGGGCCTGACGGCGCGCGTGTCTTTGATGCGGACGGACGGGAAGTGGCTCGCGAGGTTCACGTCTCGAACGCCGTGGCGGGCTTCGCGGACAAGGGCGAGTATCGCCATTTCATGGAAAAGGAAATCCATGAACAGCCAGATGCGGTCTCGCACACCTTGTCCGGCTTCGTCGACGCATCGCAACGCCGCTTCCTGTCCTCGGCGGTCCATGACTGGGCCGGAACCGGCCGGCTCCTGACCTCGGCCTGCGGAACCGCCTTTTACGCCCTGTCGGTTGCGAAATACTGGTTTGAAGGCTTGGCGCGCCTGCCGGTCGAAGCCGATATCGCCTCTGAGTTTCGATATCGCAGCCCTGTCATCACCGCGTCGGACGCCGCTTTGTTCGTCTCCCAATCCGGCGAGACAGCCGACACGCTCGCCGCCCTGCGCCATTGTAAGGCGGAAGGCGCGGCGACCCTCGGGGTGGTTAATGTGCAGGGCTCTACGATCGCCCGTGAGGTGGATACGGCCTTGTTCACCCAGGCCGGCCCGGAGATCGGCGTGGCCTCCACGAAGGCGTTCACCGCCCAGCTCGCGGCCCTGGCGAGCCTGGCGGCCGGCGCGGCGCGCGCACGGGGGCATCTTGATGACGCTGGAGAGGCCGAGCTTGCCGGCGCCTTGCTCGAAGCGCCGCGCCGGATCAATGAAGCGCTCGCCCTGGAGCCGCGGGTCGAGGCGCTCGCCCACCAACTCGTTCAGGCGCGCGATGTTCTTTATCTCGGCCGTGGCGAATTCTTCCCTCTGGCGCTGGAGGGCGCGCTGAAGCTGAAGGAAATCAGCTATATCCACGCCGAAGGCTATGCTGCCGGGGAGCTCAAGCACGGGCCGATCGCGTTGATCGAAGAGGGCTCGCCGGTCGTCGTCATCGCCCCGCATAATGCGCTGTTTGAAAAAACCGTCTCCAGCATGCAGGAAGTCGCTGCACGCGGCGCGCGGGTGATCCTGATCACCGATGAGGTGGGCGCTGAGGCTGTCGGCTCATCGAGCGCCGAGACCCTTGTCCTGCCGCGCTGCCACGACTTCATTCAGCCGATCATCGCAGCGGTGCCGCTTCAGCTGCTCGCCTATCATGTGGCCGCGCTGAAGGGCACTGATGTTGACCAGCCGCGCAATCTCGCCAAGTCGGTGACGGTGGAATAACACTAGCGTTGAGGATGCGCGCCATGGGGCGTGTGCGCTATCAGGCGGGGCGTCTCGCCGTGTTGGGGAAATGAGTTGGTTAAGATCACGCCAGTTATTCTTTGCGGCGGGGGCGGAACCCGTCTGTGGCCTTTGTCCACGCCGCTCAAGCCGAAGCAATTCCTGACCCTGTCGGGCCCCAAGACCATGTTGGCCGAGACGGCCGCGCGGGTCGGGGACGAGGACCGCTTCCGCCGCCCGATCGCGATCGGTTCCGCACGGCACGCGGCCTTGTTGCGCGAAACCCTGACCCACGCCAGGATCTTGCAGGAGCCGGTCGGCAAGAACTCGGCTCCGCCGATTGCTGCGGCGTGCCTGATGAGCGCCCCTGAGGATCTTTTGCTGGTTCTGCCGGCTGATCACTATATCGAGGATGTCCCTGCGTTCCGGTCGGCGATCGACGCCGGCGCGGCTGCCGCCGCCGACGGGCGCATCGTCACGTTCGGCATCGAGCCGGATCATCCTGCGACCGGATATGGCTATATTGAAGCTCAGGGGGAGGGGCTGTCGCGGCCGGTTGTCCGCTTCGTCGAGAAGCCAGACCATGACACCGCTGTCGAGTATCTCGCGACCGGGCGCTTCTTCTGGAATGCGGGCATTTTCCTGTTTCAGGCTTCGGTCATGCTCGACGCCTTGGAGGCGCACGCACCGGACATTCTGGCGGGAGTCCGGCGGGCATTGATTGATGACCGCCTGGACCGCGCCGCCTTTCGCGACGTGCGCGCCGAGTCCATCGACTATGCGGTTCTAGAAACCGCGCAGAACATCTCCGTGGTTCCAGTCTCGATGGGATGGAGCGATTTGGGGGACTTTCGCGCCTTGCACCAGGCCCGGTGTGATGATGACGCGCACAATGTCCACACCGAAGGCCATGCGGCGGTCACGGAGTCGACCAATATCTATGTGCGCAGCGAGGGTGTACGGGTTGCGGTTCATGGTCTGGACGACGTCGCCGTTGTCGCGACGCCGCAGAATGTTCTGGTCAGCCGATTGAGTGATGCGGCGCGGATCAAGCCGGTCACCGGCCAACTCGCCGAAACCGGCCGGATCGCCGCGACGCCGGACCAGAGGGCCTGGCTGCAAAACTGGTTGTGGGGCCATGTTATGCCGGCCTGGGCCAGTCTTGCACTGTGCGAACAGAGCGGCGGCTGTGTGGAGAATATTGATCTCGACGGACACCCGCGTCCCGGCGAATCAAGACGGGGCCGGATCGCGCCCCGCCAACTGTTTTCATTCTCGCGCGCCAAACAGCTGGGCTGGAACCCGGATGGCGCGGCGGACGAGGTCATCGAAGGCGCGCTCGCCTTCCTTGATGGCGCAGCGCGGCTGACGGCGGGCGGCTGGGCTCATAAGTTCGACGCCGATGGCGCAATCCAGGACTGCCGGCGCGATCTTTATGATCACGCCTTCGTCGCCCTGGCCGGGTGTGAGCTCGCCGCGCTTGGCGACGAACGCGGCGAGGCCCTCGCCCAAGAGGCTTTCTTCACCATCGACAGGGTTTTCGCGGATGACCGCCGGGGCGGTTGGCATGATCCGGAGACGGCGGCCGGTGTGAAGCGGGCGAACCCGCACATGCATCTGCTAGAGGCGAGTCTCTCCCACTACGAGGCCGTTCACGACGCCGCCTCTCTGGCCCGCATCGAGACCATTTGCGTGCTCTTTGAGCGCCATATGTTCGACCCGGCGACCGGCGCCATGATTGAAACCTTCAATGTCGACTGGTCGCGCCAGGACGCTGATCGGATCGAGCCTGGCCATTGTTATGAATGGGCGTTCTTGCTGGGCGAAGTTGAGCGTCTCACCGGCCGCGACACGGCGAGTTGGCGGCGCCGCTTGATCGACTATGCCGAGACGCATGGGCTGAAGGGCGGGTTTGCGCTTGATCAGGTCGGCGCAGCAACGCCGAGTTTCCGGCTGTGGCCGCAGCTTGAGCGCGTGCGCGCGCTTGCTCACACGCCGCGCCCTGGCATCACTATTCCTCTGATCCTTGATCGGATCATTGAAGACTACCTCAAGCCCGGGCCCGCTCATGGCTGGGTTGATAAGCTTGGCGGCGATCTCTCGCCGGTGGCTGCAAACGTGCCGGCGAGCATGGTCTATCATCTCATGACGGCGCTGGCGCCGATCGCGCCGCCTGAGAAACCGGACGCCTAAGGCGGTGATCGGCGGCTCTCCTGGAGGTCGCATGACTGAAACCCGCGACGCTGTCGCCCGCGCTTTTGCGGAGATTTGCCTGGACGCAGCGGTTCCGGTGATGGAGGTCTACGCCACTGACTTCACGCCGGAGCAAAAAGCGGATCGTTCACCGGTCACAGAGGCTGACCGCTGCGCCGAGGCGGTTATCTTGCAGCGCCTCGTTGACATCCTGCCCGGTGTGCCGGTGCTGGCCGAAGAGAGCTTTGAGGCCGGGGTGCGCCCGACGGTCGGCGAGCGTTTCATCCTGGTCGACCCGGTCGACGGGACCAAAGAGTTCATCAAGAAGAATGATGAGTTCACCATCAATATCGGCCTGATTGAACGCGGCGTTCCGGTTGCAGGCTGCGTCTATGCGCCGGCGCTGGAGCGCATCTTTCTGGGCGGCGAAACCGCGCTTGCGGGCGCGAGGCGGCCAGGAGCCGCGCTGAACGCGGACCAGCTTGAGGCCATCAGCGTGCGCACGCCGCCCAAAGCTGGAAAAACCGCAGTCACGAGCCGGTCCCATCTCGATGAACGTACCAAGCGCTTTGTCGAAAGCGAAGGCGTGACCGAAACGATTGCGTCAGGCTCGTCGCTGAAGTTTTGCCGGGTCGCGGAAGGGTGCGCTGATCTTTACCCGCGCTTTGCGCCAACCATGGAATGGGACACCGCGGCCGGCCACGCCGTCCTTTTGGCTGCGGGCGGCAGGCTGACCTGTCCGGATGGAAAGGCGTTCGCCTATGGCAAGGAGGAGGATGGCTTTAAGAACGGCCCCTTCATCGCCTGGGGCTATCCGCCGTCCTAGAGGCGCTTGGCGAAACTCTTGATCATGGCCGCCGCTTCGCCGCCCAGCTCTTTATGCTCAAGCGACAGCGCCAGGAAGGCTTCCAGATAGCCCAGCTTGGAGCCGGTGTCGTACGTGCGCCCCGTGAATTCGAAGGCGTGGAAAGCCTGTTTGGCCATCAGGCGAGCCATGGCGTCGGTGAGCTGAATCTCGCCGCCCGCCCCGGCGCCCTGGTCGGCGAGGAGCTGGAAAACCTCCGGTTGGAGAATATAGCGTCCCGAGATCATCAGGGTGGAGGGGGCTTCTTCGATTGCGGGTTTTTCGACCATCCCGGTCATGTGCTTCATGCCCGCGCCTGACGCCCCGCCGACCTCGACAATACCGTAATTCGACACCTCTTCGCGCGGGATGGTTTCAACAGCGACGATGTTGCCGCCGGTCTGTGAATAGGCCTCAGCCATTTGCGACAGGCAGGGCGGATCGGACACCATGATCATGTCGGGCAGCATCACGGCGAAGGGCTCATCGCCCACGATATCGCGCGCGCACCAGATCGCATGGCCCAGGCCCAAGGGTGCCTGCTGACGCACGAAACTGCACGACCCCGCCTCGGGAAGCAGATCGCTGAGTTCGCTGAGCAGCGCGGACTTGCTCTTTGCACTTAGAGTGGCTTCGAGCTCATAGGCGCTGTCGAAATAGTCTTCGATCGCGTTCTTGTTCCGGCCTGTGACGAAGACGAAGTGCTCTATGCCGGCGGCGCGGGCTTCATCGATGACGTATTGCAGCGCAGGCCTGTCGAAAACAGGCAGCATCTCTTTGGGCGTCACCTTGGTCGCTGGCAGGACCCGGGTCCCAAGACCGGCGACCGGCAGGACCGCTTTGCGTAGCTTGGTCACGGCGCTATTCCCCCTTATTCGCCTGCGGTCAGCCGATCAGGCCGCGCGCGATGAGTTGTTCTATCACCTGTTCGGCGGCGGCCTCTGCAGACATTTCAGCTGTCTTGATGTGAAGCTCTGGCCGTGCCGGCTCTTCATACGGGCTGTCGAAGCCGGTGAAGTTCTTGATCTCGCCAGACTTGGCCTTTTTGTAAAGACCCTTCGGGTCGCGCTGCATGCAGACCTCGATCGGCGCGTCGACGAATACTTCGATAAACTCGCCCTCTTCGACCAGCTCGCGGGCCATTTGACGCTCGGACCGGAAGGGTGAAATGAAGGAGCAGGTCACGATCAGGCCCGCATCGACCATTAAGCGCGCGACCTCTCCGATCCGCCGGATATTCTCCACCCGGTCGGCATCGGTGAACCCAAGATCCTTATTGAGCCCCTGCCGGATATTGTCACCGTCAAGCGAATAGGTGTGCCGCCCCGCTTGCGCAAGCTTGCGCTCGACCAGGTTGGCGATGGTGGATTTGCCGGCGCCGGAAAGACCGGTGAACCATAAGATGGCGGGTTTCTGTCCCTTGAGTTCGGCGCGGCGCGCCTTGTTCACGTCCATGGCGTGGGTACGAATATTGCTTGCCCGGCGCAGGGAGAACTCGATCATGCCGGCCGCCACAGTCTGATTGGTGAAGCGGTCGATCAGGATGAAAGCGCCGGTCTCGCGCTGCTCGGCGTATGGGTCGAAGGCGATCGGGTTTGACGTGTTCAGCGTGCACACCCCGATTTCGTTGAGTTTCAGGCTTTTGCCTGGTTCCTTTTCGAAGGTGTTGATGTTGAGTTTGTGCTTAAGCTTGGTCACTGAGACCGGAGTGATCTGGCTTCCCGCTTTCAGAAGGTAAGAGCGGCCGGGAAGCATCTCCTCGTCCGTCATCCAGAGAAGCTCGGCGGCGAACTGGTTGGAGACCTCTGGCGGCACCATAGGGTCGACCAACATATCGCCGCGTGCGATATCAATTTCTCGATCGAGCAACACGGTTATAGCGTCGCCGGCTGAGGCTTCGTAGAGATCCTGATCGGCGGTGACGATGCCGCTGACGATCGCGGTTTTACCGCTATGGGCGACACGCACCTCGTCTCCTAGCCTGATCGACCCCGACGCAATGGTGCCGGCGAAGCCGCGGAAATCAAGGTTGGGCCGGTTGACCCACTGGACCGGGAAACGGAAGGCGAAGGCCTTTTCTTCTACGGTCGTCGTGTCGACGGTTTCCAAATGCTCCATGAGCGTCGGACCATCATACCATTTCATGGCGCCGGAGCGCTGGAAGATATTGTCGCCGAAGCGTGCGGACATGGGCACCGGCGTGATGGTCGCGAAGCCGAGATGCTCCGCGATCGTCATGTAATTGGCGACGATCTCATGGAAGCGCGCGCGGCTGTGCTCGACGAGGTCCATCTTGTTGACCGCCAACACGGCGTGTCGAATCCCCATCATGTTGGCGATGTAGGTGTGACGCTTGGTCTGTGGCAGCACACCCTTGCGTGCATCGACCAGGATAATGGCCAGGTCCGCCGTCGAAGCGCCTGTGGCCATGTTGCGCGTGTACTGCTCATGACCTGGCGTGTCGGCGGTGATGAACTTGCGCTTCTCGGTGTTGAAGAAGCGGTAGGCCACATCAATGGTGATGCCCTGCTCGCGCTCGGCTTCGAGCCCATCCAGCAGCAGCGCGAAGTCGATTTCGTCGCTGGCGGCGCCGTGCTTCTTCGACTCGTTTTCAAGGATCTTGACCTGATCCTCGAATAGGAGCTTTGAATCGAAAAGCAGGCGGCCGATCAGTGTTGACTTGCCGTCGTCCACCGAGCCGCAGGTGATGAAGCGCAGCACACCGTGCTCTCCGGCCTTGGTGAGCCGTTCTATGACTTCCACGCGCGTACCGTCATCGGCCATCCTAGAAATACCCCTCGCGCTTCTTCTTCTCCATGGAGCCCGACTCGTCGAAATCGATCAGGCGCCCGGCGCGTTCGGACGTGCGCGCGGTCAGCATCTCAAGCACGATCTCTTCCAGCGTGCTGGCTTCACTCTCCACCGCCCCGGTCAATGGATAGCAGCCTAGCGTGCGGAACCGGACCTTCCTAGTGTTAGGGGTTTCGCCCGGCTCGAGCTTCATCCGGCCGTCGTCGACCATGATCAGCGTGCCTTCACGCTCTACGACCGGACGTTCGCCGGCTAAGTAGAGCGGCACTATCGGGATGTCTTCTTCTAAAATGTACTGCCAGATATCCACTTCGGTCCAATTCGAGAGCGGGAAAACCCGAATGCTCTCCCCCTTTCGGATGCGGGTGTTGAAGATGCGCCACAGCTCCGGGCGCTGATTGCGCGGATCCCAGACGTGCGCCTCGTTGCGGAAGGAGAAGATACGCTCCTTGGCTCGGCTCCTTTCTTCATCGCGGCGCCCGCCGCCGAAAGCGGCGTCATACTTGCCGTGGTTCAGCGCCTGCAGAAGGCCATCGGTGCGCATCACCTGGGTATGCAGTGCCGATCCGTGCACAAACGGATCGATTCCGCGCGCCCGGCCTTCCTCATTGACCCACACGATCATGGTAAGGCCCAGCGCGTCGGCAAGCGCATCGCGGAAAGCCCCCATCGCCTGAAACTCCCAGAGGGAGTCGATGTGTAGGAACGGAAAGGGCGGCTTGGCCGGCCAGAACGCCTTCATAGCCAGGTGGAGCATCACAGTGGAGTCTTTGCCGATGGAATACAGCATGACGGGGCGCTCAAACTCGGCGGCGACTTCGCGCATGATGTAGATTGCCTCAGCCTCAAGCGATGCCAAATGTGGTGGCAATCGATTGCTGTCGCCCTGGCGGTCGCCGGCGAAACGGGCGGCGTATGTATTAATGGAGTCAGTCGGCGTCTGCGTCATGGATCGCTCGTTAATTGATCTTCGTGGTGCTACAAAGACAGATGCACCAATGCATACGTAACAGGGGCATCGACCTTAGTCAGTTTTGTGCCTTCGATCGCCATATTTCGAAGGCTTTACTCAAACTATCACGCCAATCATCTGGTGCGAGGCCGATCTCCGCTTCGAGACGTCTACTGGCGAGACGGGAGTCTGCCGGACGGCGGGCGGTCCTTTGGAGCTGAGATGTGGCGATGGGTTCAATGCGAGCATATGGCCCGCCCGCATTGCGTGAGACAGCCATTGCCGTCTTCGCAAAATCCGCCCAGCTTGCATCGGGGACGCCGACGGCGTGGTAGGTGCCGCAAGCTCCAGGCGACCGTGCCAGAGCGATGAGGCGTCGGGCCAGACCACCTGCATGGGTGGGGCAGGTAAGCTGGTCGTCGACGACCGATATTGTATCCGACGAGGAAGCGAGCCGCCACATAGTGCTCGGGAAATCTGCGCCTCCGCCGCTAAACACTGCGCTGGTGCGCACGACAATAGCGTTGGGACAGGCCGATAGCGTAAGAGCCTCAGCCTTTAGCTTGATCTCACCGTAGGCATTGACCGGCTTCGGATGAGCGGTTTCATCGAATGGGCCGTCTGCTTTGTCGCCGCCAAATACATAGTCAGTAGAAATGAGGATATAACGCGCGCCAAAGCGATGCGCGGCGCGTGCAGCTTCTTGTGCGCCGGCAGCGTTCACGGCATACGCTTCTTCGCGGTTCCGCTCAGCCTCATCAACTGCGGTGAACGCCGCCGCATTTATTATAATTGTCGGCCTCAAGTCCTCTACTAAGCTGCTGATTGCGCCCCGTTTGGCAAGGTCAGCCTCGTTTCGTCCCGCGCAGATTACCTGCATAGCCCTAGACATCGGCTCCTTGGCTATGGCTTGCGCCACCTGCCCGCGTTTCCCAAGGACTAAAAGGCGCTCCGACACCGCCTAGCTACCTTGTGGCAGTTCTGGAAATAGCGTCGGCTGGTCCTTTAAGGATAAGGCGGCTTTGTCTCGGTAGGATAGGATTGGCATGTCTACGCCCCAGTCAATCGCCAGATCTGGATCATTCCAAGCGACAACCCGTTCGTGCTCGCGGGAATATGCCTCACTCGCCTTGTAGAGAACTCGTGTGTCGGACCGAAGGGTTACAAACCCGTGGAGAAAGCCGGGCGGTACCCAAAGTTGAGTGGGTTCTTCTTCACAGAGATCAACAGTTATATGCTGCCCGTAGGTCCGCGAGCCTTCTCGTATATCTACCGCCACGTCACGCACCGCCCCCGTAACGACTTGGATGAGCTTGCCTTGCGCATACGGCGCGATCTGGCAGTGAAGGCCTCTTAGGACCCCAGGACAGAGTGAGAGTGAAAGATTATCTTGGACGAAATCTACAGCAAATTCGGCATCAGTCATTGTGCGACGTGACCACGTTTCGGAGAACCACCCTCGGGCATCTTCGAACCGCTTCGGATGGAGAAGAAGAGGGCCAGGAATTTCCAACGTCTCGATCTGCATGACAGTTCCCGGATAATTACGCGCACTTTTCAAAATCAAAGCTATGCCTGCTCGGGCTTATTGTCATCACGATCGACCGGCTCCAGCCGGGTGAAGGCATCCTTTAGCTGACGCTGACCTCGAGTTTCCGGTTGGCGTTGCGCATTCCAGAAGGAATGGTCCCAGGCAACATGGGTTATAGCCTCAAATAAACCCGGGTTGCGTATCCGCGCAATGAATCGCCTTATGTTCAGGTCAGGTTCGCGCCAGCGTGGCGGCGGGGCGGCGGGTTCAGGTCCCCCACATATTCGATTGAGAACAAATTGGGCACGTGCCTGGCCCGCGATAAGCCTGAAGAGGTACCGCCAGTTGAGTCGGTTTGACGAGATAATGTGATCAAGTACGAGCTCGGGGCGGTAAGCTACCTGATAGCCTAGCCGGTGAGCGATACGAGAGAAGAGGCTATCTTCGCCGCTTCCAAGTTCTGCGCGGGTGCGGCCGAGGCCTCCCGCATCCTCGCTGGCGTCGATCAGCTCTGCGAATGCGCGCGCCACGTCCGCTCTGACGATCAGACCGGCCCCAAAAGGCTCCCACAGCCCCCACCGGTCACCTGGGCCCGTAATTGGATGTGGACCATTATCGCGAACTGCGTATCGCGCGATGTGGCGGCGTACGAGCCAGTCTGGACGGCGGTCGAACACACCGCAAGCCTTGCCTCCGAACGCTCCAAGCTGAGGATTTAATGCTCCAATCTCCAAAGCATTCTCAAGATACTGTGCCTGTAGAAGGTTATCGTCGTCCACAAAGCAGACAAACGGCGCAGTGGTTTCAGATATTCCGCGAACGCGCGCAAAGCTGAGACCTTGCCGGCGCTCATGGAGCACCCGTACGTCCAAACAGGCTGCTAATTTGCTATCGATCTCCACCGGTGGGTCCGAATTATTATCGACAATTAGAAGTTGGAATTTAACGGTCTGTGAAGCCAGTGCGTCTAGGACTTGCTTCAGCAATGCCCTATCCGGGTTAAAAGTACAAAGGACTACGGCTATAGAAGGCAAAGTACTTACGCTCCGTCTCCGAGGTCCGCAATTAATTGCTGTGCGGCGCTTTCAAATGCAGATGTCGCCGCAATGGCCGCGCGCGCGCGTTCGATACGTCGATGAAGTCGACGTAGAACGCCTAGCTTGGCACTAGACCCTCCCAACGCAGATACTTCAGCGGCGTAGACATCTGCTTTGTGGCGCGACCGATTGCCAGAATGGACCCTAAACCCGGCGAGTACACTTGGTGTGATGTGCAAAGGAGCCCGCTTGGCGAAGCAGCGCCAAAGATGGAAATCACCTGCGAGAGACTGGACAGCGAAGAGGTCACGCTCTTCCATGCTGAGGTCTTCAAATAATTGACGTGCAAAAAAAACGCTTTCCTGCTGAATCGCGCCCAGATCGCCATCATGACGGCGTCCTGCGAGAATAGAGCTCCGGCCCACCGAACCCCGCGGAAGAACCGCGCGAAGGCGACCGTGCTGATCCCAAAGAGCCGGTAGTCCGGATATCCAGTCGTGACCCCGCGCATGCGTTGCGGCCACCTCCGCGAAAGCCCACGGGGTATAGAGATCGTCGCTGTTGAGCCAGCACATGATATCAGAACAGCCCGCTTCACGCTCAAGCCCGCGTCGCAGAGCGTCGTACATGCCCTCGTCCGGCTCCTCGCGGAGAGTGATGCGCGAATCTACACTAGCATGTTGCCGTGCGATGCTGGAGGATCCATCGGTGCTTCCAGCATCCAGCACAATAAGCCGCCAGCGCTCATAGGTCTGAGAGCGGACAGAGGCGATCGCTGCATCTAGAAATGCAGCACCGTTGAAAACAGGCATCAGGACGAGAATTTCCACCACAGGAAGCTCGCAGCCCTCAGCTACGCGCCGAGGTTTCTGCCAAGTAGCAGTCATAGGCATGTGCCAGTCCCTCTGGCAGTCCGATGGAGGGGCGCCAGCCAAGCTCTCGAATACGGTCAGCGCTCATAAGCTTTCGCGGCGTGCCGTCCGGCTTGGTCAGGTCATGGGTCAGCGCGCCCTCAAAGCCAATCACACTCATAACCATGCGGGCGAGATCCTTGATCTCGATATCCTCCCCGGAGCCTACGTTCACATGCCCAGGCGCGGAGTATACCTTCATCAAATGAATGAGTGCGTCAGCGCAGTCATCTGCATGCAGGAACTCGCGTCGTGGTGTGCCGGTTCCCCATATTTCCATGCTTTTCGCGCCTGCAACTTTGGCGTTATGGGCCTTTCGTATAAGTGCCGGGATGACGTGAGAGTTTTCCGGATGATAGTTGTCACCAGGGCCGTAAAGGTTGGTCGGCATGGCGGAGATAAAGTCGTCGCCGAACTGTTTACGATAAGCTTGGCAAAGCTTGATGCCGGCGATCTTCGCTATCGCATACCACTCGTTGGTTGGTTCAAGCGGACCGGTAAGCAACGCGCCCTCGACTATAGGTTGGTGTGCGAATTTCGGGTAGATGCAAGATGATCCGAGAAACAATAGCTTTTCCACCCCTACGTTGTGGCAGGCGTGGATAATGTTGGTCGCAATCATAAGGTTGTTATAAATGAAATCAGCTGGATAAGCGTTGTTGGCGAAAATGCCGCCGACCGTTGCCGCGGGGACAAAAACCGCTTCCGGCTTTTCGCGCTCGATCCACGAGGTCGTTGCGGTTTGATTAATCAAGTCAACCTGATCGCGCGTTACTTTCAGAATTTCACTCGGGTTTTCGCGCTCCAGCCGTCTCACTAAGGCTGAACCTACCATGCCGCGGTGGCCGGCTACCCAAATGCGTTTGTTCTTCAGCGAATACATCATGGAGATCAATCCCCCCCATGATTACGTCGGAAACCTGCCTCGATTCCAATCAGCTTAATATCGCTGTTCACCATCTCCTTGACCAGGTCGGGGAACGACATGGAATGCGTCCAGCCCAGTTTGTCACGCGCCTTCGAAGGATCCCCGATCAGGAGGTCCACCTCGGTTGGCCTGTAATAGCGCGGGTCAACGGCAACGAGCTCCCGGCCGGTTTTGGCGCAGAGGCCGATTTCCTCTTCGGCTTTGCCGGACCAGGTGATCTCAACCCCGATCTCTTTGAACGCCAACTCGACGAACTCGCGCACAGTGTGGGTTTCGCCGGTGGCCAAAACGTAGTCGTCGCCAGCCTCTTGCTGCAGGATGCGCCACATCCCCTCGACGTAGTCACGGGCATGGCCCCAGTCGCGCTTGGCGTCAAGGTTGCCAAGGAGCAGCTTGCGTTGCCGGCCGTGCTTTATTGCGGCGACTGCGCGAGTGATTTTGCGGGTGACGAAGGTCTCGCCGCGCGTCGGGCCTTCGTGGTTGAACAAGATACCGTTTGAAGCGTGCATCCCATAGGCTTCGCGGTAGTTCACCGTGATCCAAAAACCGTAAAGCTTTGCTGCGGCGTAAGGACTACGGGGGTAAAACGGTGTGGTCTCGCTTTGAGGCACTTCCTGAACGAGGCCGTAAAGCTCGGATGTGGAAGCCTGATAGAAGCGCGTGCGCGTCTCCATTTTCAGGATCCGGATCGCCTCCAGCATGCGCAAGGTACCAATAGCGTCGGCGTTGGCCGTGTATTCCGGCGTTTCGAAGCTGACCTTCACATGGCTTTGAGCTGCGAGATTGTAAATTTCATCCGGCTGCGTCTCCTGTATTAACCGGATCAGGTTGGTCGAGTCGGTCATATCGCCATAATGCATAAAAAAGCGATTCTGCGCTTCATTGGGGTCGACATAGAGATGATCGACACGCTGGGTATTGAACGATGAAGCGCGACGCTTGACCCCGTGGACTTCATAGCCTTTATCCAGCAACAGTTCGGCGAGATAAGCGCCATCCTGGCCGGTCACCCCTGTGATGAGCGCCCGCTTTGACATAAGTTTCCCCTGCAAATAGCTGATTGGTTGGCCTGATTGCGAGAACGTGTTAAACCGTGCAAACGTCCGACACAAGCGAGGCGTCTATAGCTTGATGCAATCAACCGAGCTGGCGCGCATTTCCGTTGTCGTCCCGGTGCTCAACGGTGCCGAGGTTATTGCTGGTGCCCTTGGCTCGCTTGTGGATCAGGCTGAAGTTGATCTTGAGATCATCGTTGCCGACGGCGGCTCCACGGACGCGACGCTCGAGCGCGTCGCATATTTTTCAGAACACGTAGATTTGGTGATCAGTGGACCCGACGCCGGGCAGGCCGATGCGCTCAACAAAGCGTTCGCGCGCGCGGGGGGTACCTATTTTGCCTGGTTGTGCGCGGACGACCGGCTTATGCCGGGCGCACTTTCCGCACTCGTCGCGGCGCTTGAAGGAAATTTAGATGCTGTGCTCGCCACCGGGCGATGTCGCCGGCGCTATACATGGGGTGAGGAGGTTACATGTCCGGTACGGGACTTCGAGGGGCGCTTGTCGTGGATGAATACGATCGAGCAGCCTTCAAGCCTGTGGCGCGCGGACGCGCATCGCCGTGCCGGGCCGTTGGATGTTGACCTGCGCTACGCCTTCGACTGGGATTTCTGGCTGCGCCTGCGCGCGCAAGGATCGTTCGTCGCCGTGGATCATCTGGCGTCCGAATATGTATTTTCCGGTGAAAATCTGACGGCCACCGGTGGTGACCGGCTGGCGGACGAAATGTACACGGTGCTCAAGCGTCATGGGCCGCACGGCGGATCGCTCGCCGACGCCTATCGCTTTTTGTATCGGGTCTTTGACAAGCGTGGATTCTACGACCCCGAGCCATCGCACCAACCGCCACCATGGGCGCGTGCTGTTCATCATCTAGTTCTCAAGATTTTACACCGTCTTTACGGGCGTGAGCTGATTGACAGCTATAATTGGAATTTCGCTTCGCGTCAGGCGCGCGGGCTTGATGTGTTCTAACCACCCTCGTAGCATTCTAGCGCTTCTTCGATTGCTCCGAAGAATACTGGCCGCCCTTTGTGCAAAACTAGCCCTTTATTGCAGAAGGAAGACTGAAGTCTACGATTATGGCTTGCAAACGCGAAAATCCCAGACCGTTCAATGAGACCCTCCAGTCGGGCCCGCGCTTTCGACTGGAATTGCTCATCGCCCGCCGAAATCCATTCGTCAAGAATAAGAACGTCCGGCTCAAATGCGGTCGCAATCGCGAATGCAAGCCGGAGCCGCATGCCGGCTGAATAGGTTTTCATTTGAAGCTGCAGGTATTCGCCGAGCTCGCTGAATTCTACTATGTCGTCGAATTTTGTATCTATTTCGTGCTCGCTGTATCCCATGTGCCGGGCGCGATCGCGGATATTTTGAAAGCCAGTACCTTCTTGGTCGAGGCCGGTATGTATCGATAAGAGTGCTGAAATCCGGCCCTCTATGGCAACTCGGCCGGCGGTGGGAGGAAGGATGCCGGAAAGCACGCGCAGGAGCGTAGTCTTTCCTGATCCGTTCGGACCGATCAAACCGAGCCTGTCACCCTGTTGGAGGTCCAAATCAATTCCTTGTATAGCTGTGATGCCGACCCCGCCGCGGCCTTCGCCAATCAGGCCTCCGAGCGCGAGTTTAGTAAGCGCCCCCTTCAGGCTTGCCGACTGCACATTGGGCAAAGCGAAGTGTACTCCGACCCCTTCAAGTTTCACGCATGCCATGACAGATCAATTCCAGTAGGTAAGGCGACGCCCATAAAACCCGTACACTGCTGCGCCTAAAGCCAGGCTGGATGCTGTGAAGCCACCCGCGACCGCGAAGCTGAGCGAAAGCCCTTCAAAACCCATAAGCGACCCGCGAAAAACATTCAGATAATGATACAGCGGATTAAATGTGACGACCCAAGAAAGGTCACCAAGCCTGTCAGTCGTCCAGAATACCGGCGTTAAAAAAAAGGCGAATGTCATGGCGACGTTGGTTAACTGTGGCACGTCTCGAAAGCGCGCGCCAAGCACGCCGACTGAAAGACAAAGACTATATCCAGTGGTTACAATGAGCGCCAAGCCCGTAGCCGCTAGAACAAGCCCGCCGAAGTCGACCGGGTGCGAGACGATCGCCAGCGCACCGGCTAATACAACGAGTTTTATGGAGAAAGCCGCCAAATCTATGCCTACAGTACGAATGGCAAAAAGACTTTTTGGTATCGGTGTGTCGTTGAAAGTGCCCCTTGCAGCGATGAACACGCCAGCCGCGCCGGTCAGGAGGCTCGACATGAGCCCCCAAGTGATGAGACCGGCCGTTAGGTATGGTAGGTAAAACTCGAGTTCGGTGTCGAAAATCCGACCCCACAAGATCGACATGCCACCGACTGTCGCGGCATTAAGAGCTATGATCCAAAAGATCGCCTGTGAAATCCCGTTGTGTCGTTGAATGAATCCAGCTCTAATCAACGTTAGCGCTAGGCGCGGGCGCTTGAATGCACCAACGAAATCCGCAAGCGCATACGAGAAACCGCTGGATTCTGCATCATAAATATACAAAGGCGGTTTCGTCTCAGTGGAGGATCGCGACACTTTCAGGTCTTCTGTTTCATGGGTGGACATACGCACCATCGATAGGTGCTAAGGGCATGCGCTGCAAGTAGGCGTGACGGTACTGGTCCCGTGCCTGAGGGGCGATCATAGGTCATTTAGCCATTTGAGCTTGTCCGACTTCATAGCCGCGCCTACTCTTCCACTCATAGCGCCCAAGCACGATTATGAAACCTCCAAGCGTCGGCGATGATCGTGTCGATATCTGAGCGCTTTGGCGAGAAGCCTAGTGTCTGTCGCGCATAGGACAGGTCGGCTGCCAGAACTGGCGGGTCACCGTCGCGCCGTGGATAAACTTCGTATGGCGGTTTAACGCCTGTAACATTTTCTACCGCCTGCAAAACCTCTAGGACCGAAACGCCGCACCCGGCGCCCAAATTGGCGATAATTTCACGCTCTCCACCGAGCAACCTGTCCAATGCCGCGAGGTGTGCGTCGGCGAGATCCATGACGTGGACGTAGTCACGAATACAGGTGCCGTCGCGTGTGTCGTAATCGGCCCCGAACAGCTTCATTTTCCCGGCGATCCCGGCAGCGGCCTTCAATGCGTTGGGGATTAGGTGGGTCTCCGGATTGTGCTCCTCGCCGATTTCTCCGTCTGGACTAGCCCCGGCGGCATTAAAATAGCGAAGCGCTGCGTAGCACACGCCGTCCACGCGCGCCACATCGGCCAGAAGCTCCTCGACGGCGCGCTTTGTGCGCCCATATACGGAAACGGGCCTACAGATTTCCCTCTCGGTAATCGGAACAATTTCCGGCTTTCCATACACGGCGCAGGTGGACGAGAAGACCAGCGTCTTGACGTCGGCGCGCTCCATAGCCTTAAGCAGGGTGACGACTGCGGCTAAGTTGTTGTCCCAGAACCGCAAGGGGAAGAGCTGGCCTTCGGCGACCTCGATATTGGCGGCGAAATGCATCACGCCTTCGGGCGCATGCTCGGCGAACGCCCGGTCCAGGTCTGCGGCCGACCGCAGGTCACCCTTGACCAGAGGGCCCCATTTCACCGCATGTTCATGGCCTGAGGAGAGATTGTCGAACACGATCGGCGTATCCCCGCGCGCAGCCAGAGCCTTGCAGACATGGGCCCCGATATACCCCGCGCCGCCCACCACCAATATGTTCGCCATCATCTTTCCTCGTTCGACGCGCTGCGCCCGGTTTTAGTGCGCCTCGCGGCCCAAGCCCCGCCGCGGCTGTGGCGATCTTTTCATGCTTCGGGTTGCAGGGCGACCAGGGGCGCCAGCGCCGACTTTGACAGCGCGGCCTTGTCAAAATTCCACAAGCGCTTCAATAAGACGCCTGTCGCCGGGACGAGCCGGCCAACATTCCGCGCGTGAGGATTGAATGCAGACCGGTTTGACCGCCCCCCATGTCTCGGCTTGCTCCACATCGCCGGACTGCGAGATCGCGGTCATCGTCCCGGTGTATAAGGGCGAAGCCTTTCTCAGCGCGCTCGTCGAACGCCTGCACGCCGCGCTGCAGCGCATCAGCGCGTCCTACCAAATCATTCTTGTCGACGATCGCAGCCCCGACGCCTCCTGGCCTATGATCGTGGCCGCAAGCGAGGCGGACGGGCGGGTCGTCGGAGTTCGGCTTAGCCGGAATTTCGGTCAGCATCCGGCGATTTCCGCCGGCATCGCCCATGCCAGCGCGCAATGGTACGTCGTCATGGACTGCGATCTGCAGGATCCGCCCGAGCAGCTCGTCGAGCTTTATCAGGCTGCGAAAGACACCGGCGACGACATCGTGGTCGCCGAGCGCGAAACATCGGGCCTGGGTGCGGATCGAAATCTTGGCTCCAGCATCTTCAATGGCGTGCTGCGTTGGGCCTCGGACATGGACGTGTCGAGTCGGCACGGAAATTTCCGGATTTTCTCGGACAAGGTTGCGACGGCGTTTCGCGCCTACCCTGAACAACTGCGCTTTTTTCCAGCGCTCATGAGCCACCTTGGCTTCAAACAGGGCAAATTATTACTGTCTCGCGCCGAGCGCGCTACGGGCAAGTCTTCCTACACCTTTGGCAAGTTGATCCGTCTAGCGCTTGAGAATATCATCGCGTACTCGGAGAAACCGCTCTGGCTCTCGATTTTTTTCAGCCTGCTCGTCTGCGGGGCGAGCGCGGCGTTCGCCCTGTTGACCCTTATCCGGGCGGTGTTCTTCGGCTTCGACGTCCCCGGTTTCGCCACCATCGCCATTCTGGTCAGCTTTATTGGCGGCATACACCTGTTTTTGATGAGTCTGGTCGGACTGTATGTGGGCCGCGCCATCGTGGAAGTGCGCCGGCGCCCCATTTTCATTGTGGAACAGATCGCGAAGACCGATGGCTCAACTTGACGGATTACTGATCTGGGGCAGCGGATCACAGGCGCTGCTTTACCACCGCCTGGCGCGGAGCTTCGATGAGACTGCAATCGTCGTTGATCCCGCCGCAGACGCGCCGCCGGCCTGGATCGAGCCGGGCGATGTCTTTTTCGGCGTTGGCGATGAGCTGGGATATGCCCTGAAGCAATGCCGACGCTATATTGTCGCGGTGGGGGGCGAGCATGGAAAGGCGCGTGTCGAGATCTCACACGCCCTCCAGCGGGCAGGTCTCAGCCCCGCGCAACTCTTAGACCCGTCCTGTGACATCAAGCCAAGCGTCGAGCTTGGGCCGGGCGCATATATTGCGCAGCGCGTCACCATAAATCATGAGTGTCGGATCGGTCGGGACGCCATCCTCAACACAGCGTGCAGCATCGACCATGAAGCCCGGATCGGCGAGGGCGTTCATATCATGGGCGCGGCGGCGATCGCTGGACGCGTCACCATCGAAGACTACGCGGTCATCGGCACCAACGCCACCATACTGCCGGATGTCAAGATCGGCCGCGGCGCCTTCATCGGCGCAGGCGCCGTTGTCGTGGCTGATGCACCCGCCACGTCGATCATCATCGGCGTTCCCGGACGCACCGTGAAACGCCGCACGCTCCGCAGCGACGCGTCAAGCGTGCGCGCCATCGAGAAGGCCTCGCAAACAGGCGCCTAGTTCAGGTCACGCGCCGGCCTTCGCCGTGTCGCGGCGGGCGGACCAGTTTGCCTTTGGATACTTGGGAAAGCGACAATGGGTTCTGTTTTATCACGCTTGCCTGAAAAGACCGTGCGCAAGGCGATCAGATACGCCGTTGTGGGAGCGCTTTCGAACCTGGCTCTTTACGGGCTTTATCTCGCGCTCACGATGTTGACCCCAGTCGCGCCGCTCACCGCGGCCACGGTCGTATTCGCGACTGGGATTGCACTGACCTATGGGGGTAACGCCTTATGGGCGTTCGAGCGGTCGCGTAGCCACCTGAGCTCGGCGGCGCGATACGTCACCGTCTACCTCGCGGGATACGGTATTCAAATCGGGGTCCTCGCCGCATTAATTAGGCTCGCCGGCGCGCCACACCAGATCGCGCAACTCATAGCCATGGGCGCCGCGGCCGTGACCATCTTTACCTTGCTGAATCTCTGGGTGTTCGCCGCCCGCCGGCCCGCCGCGACCCGTCAGGACTGAAGGGCCCGCAGCGCAACTTCGATCACGCGGTCCTGCTGTTCCTTGACGCCGTAGAAGACCGGCAAGCGTACCAGGCGATCGCTCAAATCGTTGGTCACGGCCATGTCGCCATGGGCGCGCCCGTATTTGCGCCCGCCCGGCGAGGAATGCAGCGGCACGTAGTGAAACGGGGTCATGACGCCCTCCGCCTTCATGGCGGAGATGAAGTCGGTGCGCGCCTCTAGCGACGGCAGCAGCATGTAGAACATGTGGCCGTTGCTCTCGCAGTGCTCGGGCGTGATGGGAAGCTTCACCGCGCCGGCACCCGCCAGGGGCTCGAACGCCTCGCGATAGCGCGCGCACACATCAAGGCGATAGGCGGTCGTGCTCCTCGCTTGTTCCAGCTGAGCCAGCAGGAAGGCCGCAATCAGCTCGCTGGGCAGGTAGGAGGACCCCAGGTCCACCCAGGAATACTTGTCCACCGCGCCGCGGAAGAACTGGCTGCGGTTGGTGCCCTTCTCGCGCAGGATTTCCGCGCGATGGAATAGCGCTTCGTCCTGTACCACCAGCGCCCCACCTTCGCCGGATAGAACATTCTTGGTCTCATGGAAGCTGAAGGCTGCCGCATCGCTCAGGGTGCCGGCCTGCCGGCCCCTATAGGTCGACAGCATGGCCTGGGCGGCGTCTTCGATCACGAAGAGCCCGTGGCGTTTCGCGACGGCGTTGATCGCGTCCATCTCCGCGACGACGCCGGCATAATGCACGGCCATGATCGCGCGCGTCCGCTCGGTGATCGCGTCTTCGATCACGGTTTCGTCGATGTTGAGCGTGTCAGGCCGGATGTCCACGAAGACCGGTGTGGCGCCGCGCAGCGCCACGGCGTTGGCGGTGGACACGAAGGTGTAGGAGGGCAGGATCACTTCATCGCCCGGCTTCAGGTCGGCCAGAAGCGCAGCCATCTCCAGCGCCGCGGTGCATGAATGGGTCAACAGCCCGTGACCGCCCACCGTCTCGGCGAGCCAGGCGTGGCAGCGCTTTGTGAAAGCGCCGTCACCGCTGAGGTGACCGCTGCGCACGGCCTCGAGAAGGTAACGCTCCTCTTGGCCAACGGGGTTGGGCGTATTGAAGGGCACAGAGGTCATTGATGTGAATTCCTGAAAAGAAAGCGCGCTTGCAAGGCTCGGTCAGCGCCGCTCCACGAGACCGCCAAGATACGCACCATAGCCGCTTTTGCCGTACTTGCGGGCGGCCTCAGACAATGTGGCGTCGTCCAGCCAGCCATTACGCCAGCCGATTTCTTCGGGCGAGGACATACGCACCCCCTGTCGCTCCGATAGGGTGCGCACGAAATTGCCCGCGTCCAGTAGCGAATCGTGGGTCCCGGTATCGAACCAAGCGTATCCACGTCCAAAGAGCCGCACCCCCAGATCGCCGCGCTCGAGATAGGCGCGATTGACGTCGGTGATTTCTAGCTCGCCGCGGTGAGACGGTTTCACGTTCGCCGCGATGTCGAGCACGTCGTTGTCATAGAAATACAAACCGATCACCGCGAAATTCGACTTCGGTTCGGCCGGCTTCTCCTCAATGGAGAGCGCACGTAGCTCGCTGTCAAACTCGACCACGCCATAGCGCTGGGGGTCAGCGACGCGATATCCGAAAACCATGGCGCCGCTTTCAAGGGCGGCGGCTTCTGTCAGGATTCGCTGCAGGCCGTGGCCGTACAGAATGTTGTCGCCAAGCACCAGAGCTACGCTGTCATCACCAACGAAGTCTCGCCCTATGATGAAGGCCTGTGCAAGCCCGTCTGGTGATGGCTGCTCGGCATAGGATAAATCGATCCCGAAGCTGGAACCGTCGCCCAGCAGGCTTTTGAACCCCTCCGCGTCACGCGGCGTAGTGATGATCAGGATTTCCCGAATACCGGCCAGCATGAGTAGCGATAGAGGGTAATAAATCATCGGCTTGTCGTAGACCGGCAGCACCTGCTTTGACAGTGAGACGGTCAACGGATGCAGTCGAGTGCCTGACCCGCCGGCCAGAATGATGCCTTTCATTGGAACCTCCGCTGAACCGGCGCGCTAGGGTGCTCTCTTTGCGAGCCCGAGACGGGTCGCGCCGCCGCTCTCATCAAGCACCCGACGCCACCAGTGCTCGTTGTCGATATACCAGTTCACGGTCTCCACGATACCTGCTTCAAAGTCCCGGCGCGGGGACCAGCCAAATTCGTCCTTCAGCTTGTTGCAGTTGATCGCATAGCGAAAATCATGACCGGGCCGATCCTCTACAAAGCTTATATATTGAGCGTGGGGGGCGGCGTGAGGAAAGCGCGCATCCAGAGCTTTGCAAATGGCGCTCACAACTTGCAGATTAGTGCGCTCGGAATCTCCGCCAACATTGTAGCTCTCTCCAAGACGCCCCCTCGTCGCAATATTTACAAGCGCCTCGGCGTGATCTTCCACGTGAAGCCAGTCTCGGATGTTGTCACCCGAGCCATAGACCGGCATCGGGTGTCCATCACGTCCCTTCGCGATCATGACCGGTATCAGCTTCTCCGGATACTGCCACGGGCCGTAGTTGTTCGAACAATTCGACAATACCACTGGAAGCCCGAAGGTTTCCCCCCATGCGCGCACGAGATGGTCTGAGGCGGCCTTGGATGCTGAATAAGGAGAGCGCGGATCGTAACGTGTTGTCTCAGTGAACGCGGGATCATCGGGTTCCAGCGAACCGAAAACCTCGTCAGTAGAGATGTGATGGAACCGGAAACGGTCTCGATCCTGTCCTCTGAGCCCCTCCAAGTATGCGCGCGCCCCCTGAATCATGTTGAAGGTGCCGACAATATTGGTCTGGATGAATTCACCAGGTCCGTCGATCGACCGGTCCACGTGGCTTTCCGCTGCCAGATGCATCACCAGGTCGGGTTGATGGGTCTCGAAAACCGCGCGAACGCGCTCCGCGTCACGAATATCGCCGCGCTCCAGTGCGTACCGACCGGTGGACGCACAAGCCTCAACGGCTTCAGGAAGCGCCGCGTAAGTGATGGCATCGAGCACCACCACTTCATGGATGGTATGCTCTATTAGCCGACGGACAACCGCAGATCCGATAAAGCCCAAGCCGCCGGTTACAAGAATTTTCATAGCTGCGGTCCAACCTCCATAATGAGGGCGTAGAGCTTTTCATCTCAAAGCCGCCCTCTAACAAATTCAATCAGCTCGTGTCATTTTGTTGCAATGCCTAGAGGCCACAACTGAAGGCCACATGATGTGGTTCAATTGCGAGCCTTGCCAGCTCTGCCTCAAGGGCTGACCGGCCTGTTCCCTCCGCCGCTATAATCGCACCGATCTCGCCTATCTCGTACAGGACCCAATGCGACTCTGGAGCATCAAGGTCT
Organism: uncultured Oceanicaulis sp.; assembly: GCA_964484345.1. Taxonomy (GTDB): domain Bacteria; phylum Pseudomonadota; class Alphaproteobacteria; order Caulobacterales; family Maricaulaceae; genus Oceanicaulis. The sequence continues at coordinate 36,249 of CAZAGE010000034.1, forward strand.
GAGGCGGTTGTAGATAACATGTGGTTTATCGGCGTGCCGCTTCCATTTTGACCTCGAAATGCATGCGCGGAAAACGGCAACTCTGGAGAAAAGCCACCGGGGCCAACGCTCCAAGGACTGTTCCATGGCTGAAACGGATCTGCACACAACCTTCTACTCCCTGCAAACCCAACGGCAGTGGGGTTGCCGGTCACGAATCGCAAATAACCCAAGGCTGGATAGCGGTGAGGATACATGTAGGGAAACCCGTTCTCCGAGAGTACCAACAATTGTGCTCCTGTATTGAGCCGCACCATGCCAGCGATCGGGTCTGAGGGAGGGTTGAAGTAGTCGGCGACCTGTTTGGTTGCCCGATTGATTAACTGAAATAGCGGCGCTTCGTATTGAGATTTATGATAAGCGAGCGCGCCTAAAAGAACGAGAACCGCTAATCCTGCATGACCAGAGGGTATCGCCCATGTGTCTTTAGCATCTCCGCTAGCCCGGCCCAACTTCTCCGGAAGCCTTTGGATTATGAGGTGCAGCAGAACCCCAACTGCGAGGAAGACCGCGATCGTCGGCAAAAATGCATACCTGTTTGGAAAGCTTGGACGGAATAGCGAATAGACTGCGACTGGGACAACATAAAGCGCAGCGGCGAAACCGAGGGTCAAAACGGGATGCGCCCTCCGATCGCGCAAACTCCAAAGTAGACCAATGAGGCACCATGCTCCGAGGATTAATAGTGCTATGGTGGCCGGCACCCATCCGCCAGGAAGAAGGAAGTCAAGCGGCGCCTGAAGTCCTTGGATCAAGTCTTTCACTGGCTCGTCCGCAAATCGGGCGCGGCCAGTTCCATTCTGCTCTTGGACGGCCTTTAATGTTGCGCCTATGATCGATACTGCGATTACTCCGGTTTGGTAGAGAGAATCGGGACGAATGAAGTAGGCGGCAAATAATAGTACCGGCGCCAGTAATATGCTGGACACCATGCCATCTGATAATGCAAACGCAATGGAGACGCTAGCCAGCGCAGTGGCCGCCCACTGATTACAACTGCTAGCCCATTTTAATATTAAAAGGGCCGCGAAAAATATCGCGGCGTCAAAAACTATATAGCTGAGATTAACGCCGACGAACACCTCCCACTGACCGGCTACAACAAGTGGCGCTGCCGATGCAAATGCCGCGACTTCATGGCGCAGCCTGAATATGAATCTATAAGCAGTATAGCTCAGAACCAAAAGTGGTACGCCGCCGAGCAAAATAACCGCGATCCTGGCGACGAAAGGTGACACATCCGCCAGGATATGAAGAAAGAAACTGTCCACAAGCATGTGGCGGCTGACCTCTGGGAGCCGACCGCTCATTTGATTTAGGCCCGCAAAGTGGTAAGACTGATTATCGTCATGCCAAAGCATGTAAAGGTCTGAAATGTAAATTGCATTGCATATTGCAACCACGACTGTTGCGAATAACAACACAAAGACATCATGTCCTGAAAAAGGAGGCGCTGGGGGAAAATCGGACTTGGCGGAATAGGAGGTTCCGGCGTTCGGATGCGATTGCGTTCTTGGTGGTGCGGTGTTTGACATCTCGGTGCTCAGCCTGGAATTTTCCCATTAGCAACTTTCGCTGTGGGAGTCAGGAACAATACTTTCCAATTTCGGTTTCGTGCGTCTTCGCAAATAAATCTCATAAATCAGCAATAAGATCGTCGTTGTATTCACCCCTTCTGAGAACAGCCGCACTCTGGCACAAAGATGCCGCTGGAAGCGGCAGTCCACCTCATCGGTCACGTGTGAATGGGCACACCGATAGAAAGGGCTGTGTGGAAAGCAAGAGTCTAACAACCGCGCTCTGGCTCATAGCTCCCGCGACAAAGGTGGCCTATCCCGTCAGCCTCTGAA
>CAZAGE010000035.1:0-36224 GCA_964484345.1 uncultured Oceanicaulis sp.
CGCGAGGAGACGCTTCGCCTGATCGAGACCGCCGGCGTACCGTTCGCGGTGCGGGTGCGCGGCTTTTTCGATCTGGACGAAGGGACGCGTTGGGCCGCCGGCCACTAGCGCTTGCCGCGGTCCCATCCCGGGACTGAAAGCACCTCGGTCAACATGCCGTCCACGAACACGCCGGCGCTGAGCGCGCCGCCCAAGACGGCGCCGGTATCCAGTCCGATCCGGGCTTGGGCGATCACCGGAGCCTTCACGGGCGTGTGGCCGTGCACCACCCGCAAGCCTTCAATCCATCGCGGATCGTCATGGGAGTCGGGCGCCAAGGGCCGCGTCCACAAAAAGACCTCCTCGTCCTGTGCAGCGAGCGGCTCGAAGGGGTGCACGCCGGCGTGGACGAAGAACAGCCCGTCCTCGCGGTCGATATGATAAAGCGGGCGACCGTCAAACAATCGGTGAAGGAAGGTGCGATGAGCTTCCGGCACGGCGCGGCAAGCTTGCCCGATCGGGCCGGCGCCGTCATAGACGCCGCCATAGCTTTGCAGGGTTTCGGCGCCGCCCGTTCTTAGCCAAAGCCAGGCTTGCGACGCGCCATAATGCGGATGGGCCAGCATATCCTGGAACATCGCCTCATGATTGCCCGGCAGCACGATATGGCCTTGGTCCGTCAACGCGATAGCCCGGTCCAGCACGCCCGCGCTGTCAGGGCCGCGGTCGACATAATCCCCGAGCAAAACCAGCCGGTAGGCGCGCTCCGGATAGTGGGCGGCGGCGTGCGCTTCGATGGTCTCCAGGAGCCTGTCGAGCTGCGCCGAGCAGCCGTGAATATCGCCGATGGCGTAATAAAGCATGGGGTTCAGTTTGACGGCGCCGCAGCGCCGATCAAGCCTCGCCCGCCTCCAGCGCCTCGCGCTTCATCTCCAGCTCAAGCCACCGCTCTTCCTTGGCGTCTTTGTCGGTCAGCAAGTCGCTATGCTCTTTCGTCAGCGCCGCGAAGCGGTCGGGTTCGCGGGTGAACAGGGCGGGGTCAGCCAGCTCGGTCTCGATCGACGCGATCCGCGTTTCCATCTCCGCGATCTCGCCGGGCAGGGTGTCGAGCGCGTGCTTGTCCTTAAAGCTTAGCTTGGCGCTGCGCTGGCGCGGTTTGTCAGTCTTGGGCGCTTTCGCGCCGCCAGCCGCCTTCTCCGCCTTGCGCGCGGAAACGCCGGCGCCGCGCTGGGCGACCATGTCGGAATAGCCGCCGGCGTAGACCCGCCAGACCCCGTCGCCGTCCCAGGCGATGGTGGCGGTGGCGGTGCGGTCGATGAAATCCCGGTCGTGGCTGACCAACAGAACGGTTCCCGCGTAATCCGAGATCAGCTCTTCAAGAAGATCCAGCGTCTCCAGATCGAGATCGTTGGTCGGTTCGTCCAGCACCAGCAGGTTGGAGGGCAGGGCCAGGGCCCGCGCCAGCATCAGCCGCGCGCGCTCGCCGCCAGACAGGGCGTGGACGGGGGTGCGAGCCTGTTCCGGCGCGAACAGGAAGTCCTTCATATAGGCGGCGACATGCTTGACGCTGCCGCCGACCGTGACGCGCTCTCCGCCGCCGGGCGCGATCGCTTCGGTGACCGTCCAGTCCGGCTTCAGCGCGGCGCGGCGCTGGTCGAGACTCGCCATCTCCAGCTGGGTCCCCAGCCGCACCGAGCCCTCGTCGGGCTCCAACGCCCCAGTGAGCAGCTTGATCAGCGTGGTCTTGCCTGCGCCGTTGGGGCCGACAAAGGCGATGCGATCACCCCGCGCCACCTTCAAAGAGAGGTCGGACACGATCGGCCGGTCGCCGAAGCGCTTGGAGATTTTGCGCGCTTCGATCACCAGCTTGCCGGACCGGTCCGCTTCGCTGACCGTGAGCGAGGCGGCGCCTTGCGGTCCGCGCCAGGTCTTCAGCTGGGTCTTAAGATCTTTCAGCTCGGCGACCCGGCGCACATTGCGTTTGCGCCGGGCGGTGACGCCATAGCGCATCCAGTCTTCTTCCCGGGCGATCTGGCGGGCGAGCTTGTGGCGTTCGAGCTCTTCGGTCTCAAACACCTCGTCGCGCCAGGCCTCAAAATGCGCGAAGCCCTTGTCCAGGCGGCGCGTCTCGCCCCGGTCGATCCACACGGTCTGGCGGGTCAGGGTTTCCAGAAAGCGCCGGTCGTGGCTGATCAGCACCAGGGCGCCGCGCTTGGCCGCCAGCTCGCTCTCCAGCCACTCAATGGCGGGCAGGTCGAGATGGTTGGTCGGCTCGTCCAGCAGCAGGATGTCAGGGTCCGGCGCCAGCGTGCGGGCCAGCGCGGCGCGGCGCGCCTCGCCGCCGGACAACGTCGCCGGGTCTGCGTCGCCGGAGACGCCCAGATGCTCCAGGAGATAATCCGCCCGGTAGGCGTCATCGCCCGGGGCAAGGCCGGCGCGGACATAGTCGATGACGCTGTCAAAGCCGGCCAGGTCAGGTTCCTGGGGCAGGTATCTCACGGTGGAGCCGGGATGAATGAAGCGCTCGCCTTCGTCTGCTTCGATGATGCCGGCGGCGATCTTTAGAAAGGAGCTTTTTCCCGAGCCATTGCGGCCCACCAACCCGATCCGCTCGCCCTCGCGCACGATGAGGGACGCATCGGTCAAAAGCGGCGTCGCGCCGAAGGTCAGCGCGATATGGTCGAGAGTGAGAAGCGGGGCGGCCATGCCTGCGGATATGGCGCGTGCGGGGTGTTAGGGGCAAGAGGGCGGGTGCGCTTCAGACAGGCCCGCCTAGACGGGGCGAGCGCGACCCCCTAAGCAGGCGCGCAAGAAAAGGAAGACAGCATGGCCAAGCCTGACCTGGTGGTGATCGGCGCGATTGCAGGCGCCCATGGCGTGCGCGGCGACGCCAAGGTGAAGCCCTTTGGCGATCCCGCGCAGCTGACCGCCTATGGTCCGTTTCTCGATGAAGACGGCGAGGTGCTGCTCACCCCGGCGGGCTCAAAACCCGGCCCGAACGGTCTGTCCATCATCTGGTTTAAGGAGCGCCACACCCGCGAGCAGATGCAGGCGCTGAAAGGCACGCTGCTGCATGCCCCTCGCGCCGCTCTGCCGGAACCGGAAGAGGACGAGTTCTACCATGCCGATCTGATCGGGCTTGCGGTGGAGGACCTGGAGGGCCGCCTGATCGGGTCGGTGAAAGCGGTGCAGGATTTCGGCGCCGGGGACCTTCTAGAGGTGACGGGTGAAGACGGCCTCCTCTTCATCCCCTTCACCAAGGCGGCCGTACCCCATGTCGACCTTAAGGCCGGCAAGCTGACGGCGGATCCGCCGGAACTGGGCGAGGACGATGAAGACGAGGGCGACAAAGGCTAGCCCTTGCCCCTGCGCCCTCTCGCGCGCATAACCGCGCGCCATGACCCAGCCCGCACCCTTTATCGCCACGGCATTGACCCTTTATCCGGACGCCTTTCCGGGGCCGTTGGGCGTGTCTTTGCTGAAGACGGCGCAAGAGAACGGTCTTTGGGCGCTTGAAACAGTAGACATACGGTCGTTTTCCCGTCATAAGCACGCCTCCGTTGACGACACGCCGGCTGGCGGCGGCCCAGGAATGGTGCTGCGCCCCGATGTCGCTGCGGACGCGATCGACAGTGTGGACAGGCGTTCACGCCCGTTGATCCATCTAACGCCGCGAGGTCGGCCGCTCTCCCAGACGATGGTCCGGGAGTGGGCGGGCGGTCCGGGCGTTATTGTGTTTTGTGGCCGTTTCGAAGGGCTTGACCAACGGGTCATCGAAGCGCGCGACATGGTTGAGGTGAGCGTCTCAGACGCCGTGCTCGCCGGTGGAGAAGCCGCCGCTCTGGTCCTCATTGAGGCCTGTGTGCGCTTGATCCCCGGAGTGCTTGGCAAGATCGCCTCGACCGAAGAGGAAAGTTTTGAAGGGGATCTCCTGGAATATCCTCACTACACCCGCCCGCGGGTTTGGGAGGACCGGGACATCCCAGAAGTGTTGCTGTCGGGTGATCATGGCCGGATCGCGCGATGGCGAAAAGAACAGGCCGAAGAGATAACACGTCAGCGCCGTCCCGATCTCTGGGCGAGATATCAGCGGCGCCAAGGAGAAGAGCCATGAACCTGATTCAGCAGCTCGAGCAGGAAGAAGCCACGCGCGTTCTCGGCGAGAAGACGATCCCGGATTTTTCCGCCGGTGATACGCTGACCGTCCACGTGTGGATCCGCGAAGGCAACCGCCAGCGTATTCAGCGCTTTGAGGGCGTTTGCATTGCACGGTCCGGCGGCGGCCTGAACGAAAACTTCACCGTCCGTAAGATCAGCTTCGGCGAAGGTGTAGAGCGGGTCTTCCCGGTCTATTCGCCGCTGATCGACAAGATCGAAGTGAAGCGCAAGGGTAAGGTGCGCCGCGCCAAGCTCTACTATCTGCGTGACCGCCGCGGTAAGTCCGCGCGGATCGCCGAGCGCACCACCGGCCGCGGCATCGAAGCCCGCCCGGCCAAAGGCAAGAAGAACGCCGACGCTTAAGTCGACGGACTTCACCAAGACTCTCAAGCGCCTGCCGGATCTCCGGCGGGCGCTTTTTCTTTGTCTCCTTTTCCTGGGCGCCGAACGGATTAGGGTGAGCCTCCCACCTCTTGGAGACGCTCATCCATGCGCACGACCTCGCCCGCCCGCCCCTTCGACACGCCTGAACGCGCCCAGTTCCGCGAGACGGTGGAGCGCTTCATCGAGACTGAGATCGCGCCCCACGCAGATGCCTGGGACGAGGCCGGGGATTTCCCCTGGGAGCTCCATCAAAAGGCGGGCGCGCTGGGCCTGTTCGGCTTCGGCGTCAGCGACGCATATGGCGGGTTAGGTTTCGATGATGCGCTGATGCGCTTCGATTGCGGCACGGCGATGGGCTATGCCGGGGTGGGCGGGGTCAACGCCTCGCTATTTTCCCGCGGCATCATGACGGGACCGATCGAACAGCTCGCCAGCGAAGATCAAAAGCGCGAAGCCCTGACCGCCATCGTCTCCGGCGAGGTTGGCGGCGCGCTCGCCATGACCGAACCGTCCGGCGGCTCTGACCTGGCGCGGCTGAAAACCAAGGCGGTGCGCGACGGCGAGGACTGGCTGATCAGCGGCGAAAAGACCTTCATCACCGGCGGCATGAAGGCGCGCTGGTTCGTGGTCGGCGCGCGCACGGGCGGGGAAGGGTTTGGCGGCGTCTCGCTTTTCCTCGTGCCCGCCGAGGCGCCCGGCTTCACCCGCACGGCGATCAAGAACAAGATGGGCTGGTGGGCGTCCGACACCGCGACGCTGCACTTCGACAAGTGCCGCGTTCCCGCCTCCGCCCAGCTGGGCCAGGAGGGGGCGTGCCTGCTCGCGATCATGGATAATTTCAACTATGAGCGGCTAAGTCTGTCGGCGGGCTGTCTGGGCATGGCGCGGCGCTGTCTCGATGACGCCATTGAATATGCCCAGCAGCGCGAAACCTTCGGCAAGCCGCTGATCAAACACCAGGCGATCCGCCACAAAATCGCAGACATGAGCGCCAAGATCGACGCGCTGGATGCTTACATTCAGATGATCGCTTGGCGGATCAACCGCGCACGTGACGCAGGCGCGCCCATGCCCGCAGCGGAGCTGGCGAAGGTGAAGGTGCTGGCGTCCAAGACGGCGGAGTTCTGCGCCAACGAAGCCATGCAGATCCTCGGCGGCGCCGGGTATCTACGCGGCTGCGCGGTGGAGCGCATCTATCGCGAGGTCAAAGTCATGGCGATCGGCGGCGGCTCGGAAGAGATTATGCGCGATCTCGCCGTGAAGCAGATGGGGCTTTAGTGGGCGGGGAACCGGTGATCGAGCGCTGAGCCGCATCCCAGCTGCTCATAGCGTTGCTCCTGCGCCAAGAGGGCTTGGTCGGCTTCACGCCAGCGTCGCTCAGCTTCTTGGTGAAGGTGTTGAGCCAGACGGTAGTTGGCTTCCTTTTGACGCGCGTTCGCCGTGTAGTCCCCGAGCAATGCCTCAGCAAGGCGTTGAGCCAGCTCTGCGGCGCGCTCCAATTGCTCAAGGCGTCTGTTGCGGTTCTCGGCGCTGGCTTGTCGTGGCTGCTTTGCGCGCTTCTTGGCATCCTGAAGCTGTTTTCGCGCCGCGTTCCATTCATCCAGTGCTTCCGCCGCTCGGGCTCGCCTTTGATCCGCAAGCGCCCTTAGGTCAGTTCTTCTGCGACTGAGATCGCGAATGCTCCTCCTGATTGTCGCGCAAACACGCGCTTCATTGCTCGCAGGGTGGAATGAACTCATAATTCGTCTCCTAGGAATATACAGAGCAATTATGAGGGGAGATCCCGGTGCGCGGATTTTCGGCGTGTGTGATCTTTTCTGGCCTGATGATCGCGCACTTCAGCGGCGGGATAGCCGAGGCTCAAGCGATCCAAACAGAGGCTTTGCGCGAGGCTGAGCGGTTGTGCGAAGGCTGGCAGCCCGGCAAAGCGGCGGCCATGTTGGACGCCGCTTATGGCGGCGATCGCTCGGCCTTAGAGTGCATCATCGCGAACCAGCGCTATACGGCGACGAGTGCAAATCACTCCATCAAAGTGGATCACCACGCAGCCCACTGGGTCCATCTTGGCTACGTTGTTGAGAGTCAAACGGGAACCAAGCTTCCGGAAGCTTTGGAAGGCGCCGCCTACCTGTCTCGCATCCAAGTGATATCCTCAACCAACTCCGCGATTGCGGCGATGGGCGGGCCCGCATGGGGCCCAATTGACGAGGACGGCTGCCACCAGCTCACAGACATGCAGATTGAGCTTGTTCGCTTAGCGCGCCCAGACCCGGCGACGTCACCTTGCCTGGCGCGATGGGGCATCGCGTCTGAGGCTGCCCGGACTCAAACCGAGCGGCCCTAGCTCTCGTCCGCGGTCAAATAGCCATAAATCGTCGTCGCGCAGTCCTGGACGAATTGAACATTGCCGGCTTTCAACGCCGCCCCTGGGCCCGCCTCGCCGTAGAGCCCCTGCTCAACCATCACGGTGTTGAGCAGATAGAAGACCATGCGGGACGCGGCATCCGGGTCCGGGCGCTTCACCTCGGCGCCGAAATGATCGATCAGCTGGCGAAATTGCGCCACGGAAGTTTCGATAATCGCGTCCCAATCTTCGCCCACCAGATCGGGCCGCATGCGCGCATAAAGATGAGCGGTGCGGATCAGCTGGGGCTCCCGCCGCAGCATCTGCCAGGCCTGAACGCACATCTTCCCCAACGCCGAGCGCAGGGTGTCCGCCTCGTCCAGCTGCAACGCGTTGGCGGGATCGGCGGCGTAATGCTCCAGCATTTTCAAATACACTTCGAAGATCACAGGGATGAGGGCGTCCTTGTTGGCGAAGCGGCGATAGACAGTGCCCACGGCGATACCGGCGCGCTCCGCCAGCTCGGCCATTGTGATGGCGTCAAACGGTTTTTCCCGGAGCAGCGCGCCGAAAGCGATGACGAGCCTGTCCCGCGTCCGGCGCGAGCGATCCTGCGCAGCCTCGATTTCACCTTGACGCATAAGAGCGCTCCTGTATTGTGAATGCGAATTCGCATTCGCGTTTTGCGTTCACATTCCCATATTTGGGGGCGCGACGGCAAGGCATAGTTCGATTGGAGTGACCGCCATGACCGACCTCCTTTTCAGCCCGGACGGCATCCTGATCCTCGCCGTGGTTCTGATCGCGCTGGCGCTCGCCGCCATACCCGCGCTGGAGCAACGCCATCAGCGGCGGGGCGAAACACCGGCCGCTCGCCGGGCGATGTATCGCGACACGATGATCTTGCTGTGGGGCTTGGCGATCATCGCAGTCGCCGGCTGGGCGCTGTCCGGCCGACCAATGGCCGAAATCGGCTTTGCGCCGGTGCGGGAGGGGTGGTTCGGCCTTGCGGCGTGGGCCATCACGGCTGTGGTGGTCAGCTATTGTCTTTGGCAGATCTTCCAGGCCTGGGTGTCGAGAACCGCGCGCGTGTCGATCCGCAAGCAGATCGGCGACATCGAATTGACAGACATTCGCCCGCGCACCGCCAATGAGGCTTGGCACTTTCAGGCCCTGTCCGTGACGGCCGGGATCACCGAGGAGATCATCTTCCGCGGCGTGCTGATCGCCGCCTTTGCGCTGGTGATGCCGCTGTGGGCGGCCGTGATCCTCAGCCTGATCGCCTTTACGCTGCCCCATGCCTATCAGGGCCCGGCCGGCATGATCCGTGTCGCGCCCACCGGCGCGGTGCTGACGGCCATCGTGCTGCTGGGCGGTTCGCTATGGCCGGCCATCTTGGCCCACGCACTCATCGATATGACCGCTGGCATCACCTTCGCGATCTTGGACCGCTTTCAAACCCAGGACTGCGCGCCGGACGAGGCCAGAGCGGGTGACTCCGTGGCGCATCAAAGCTGAGCGTCATCGCCTGTCCTGCCTTGACGATCGGGGTCTTCATCCCCACTTTGCGCCGCCATGACCGCCCCTGTTGAAAACCCTGCGGCGCCAGCGACTGACGCTGAGCGCGACGATGTCGATATCGTCACCTTCGGCTGCCGGCTGAACGCCTGGGAGAGCGAGGTGATGCGCGACCATGCCAAGGCGGGCGGGATGACGGATACGGTCATCGTCAACACCTGTGCGGTGACCAATGAGGCGGTGCGCCAGGCGCGCCAGACCATCCGCCGGATCAAGCGCGACCGGCCGGAGGTCGAGGTGATCGTCACCGGCTGCGCCGCGCAGATCGACCCCGATGAATTCGCCGCCATGCCGGAAGTGGGGCGCATCATCGGCAACGCCGAAAAGCTCAAGCCGGAAACCTTTGCCTCTAAAGCCGTTTCCGGCGGCGAGCGGGTCGAGGTTGGCGATATTATGAGCGTGCGCGAGGTGGCCTCCCACCTGGTCGATGGTCTCGACGGCCGGGCGCGGGCCTATGTCCAGGTCCAGACCGGATGCGATCACCGCTGCACCTTCTGCATCATCCCCTATGGCCGCGGCAACGCCCGCTCGGCGCCGGCCGGCGAGGTGGTCGATCAGGTCAAACGCCTGGTCGAAACCGGCCATTCCGAGGTGGTTCTCACCGGCGTCGACATGACCAGCTGGGGCCAGGATTTGCCGGGCAGGCCGCAGCTGGGCCGGCTGGTGCGCGCGATCCTGAAACAGGTTCCCGACCTGCAGCGCCTGCGCCTGTCCTCCATCGACGCCATCGAAATCGACGAGGATTTGTTTCAGGCCATCGCTGAAGAAGAGCGGCTTTGCCCCTACATGCATCTCTCGCTTCAGGCGGGCGATGACATGATCCTAAAGCGCATGAAAAGACGCCATTTGCGCGACGACGCCATTGCGCTCGCCCGGCGTCTAAAAGCCGTGCGCCCGGACATCGCCTTTGGCGCGGACCTCATCGCGGGCTTTCCGACCGAAACCGAAGCGATGTTTGAGAACTCGTTGAAACTCGTGGACGAATGCGAGCTCTCCTATGTCCATGTCTTTCCCTATTCGCCGCGCCCTGGCACGCCGGCCGCACGCATGCCGCAGCTTGATCGCGCGATCATCAAGGACCGCGCCGCGCGCCTGCGCGAAAAATCCAAGCAAGCGCTGGGCCGCCACCTGACGTCCCGCGTCGGGGTGGAGATGGCGGCCATCGTGGAAAAGCCGGGCTTCGCCCGCGGGGATGATTTCTCGCCCATCGCGCTGGACGGCCCGGCCCGCCCTGGCGCCTTTATCCGCGTTCAGATCACCGGGGTCGACGGCGAGCGCTTGACGGGGAAAGCCGTGGAGGCGCTGTCGTGAGCTGGTTCAAATTCGGGTTCGGCAAAAAGAAGGACCAAGTCGAAGAGGCGTCCGACAAGGTCGAAGAGCTGGAAGACAAGGTCGAAAGCTTGGACAGCCAGTCGGATATCGTGGACGAGGCCGCTGTCGCGGACGAGCCCGTCGAGGCGCCTGCCGCTGAGTCTCATCCTGAGGACAAGGTGGACGCTGCTGCGGCGGCGCAGGCTGACATTATCCCTCATGCGGACAGCGAGCCGGACGGTGAGCCTGAACCCATGGCGCCAACCGAACCCGCGCTGGAAGTGGAACCGGACCCCGCGCCCCCAGTCGCTCAGGATGCGCCCGACGAGACACTGGACGACGGCGTCGCCGAGACCAGCGAGAAGCAGGGCTTTTTCGCGCGCATCGCCTCGGGCCTGAAGAAGACCAGCTCGCGTTTTTCCGACAGCGTTACGGCGGTCTTCACCCAGCGCAAGCTGGACGATGAGGCGCTCGAAGAGCTTGAAGATCTCTTGATCGCCGCCGATCTGGGCGCCGCCACCGCGGCCCGGGTCACCGCGCGCCTGGCCAAAGACAAATTCGACAAAGACGTCACCGCCGACGAGGTCAAAGAGGCGTTGGCCGAGGTGGTCGCCGAGACCCTGGAGCCCTACGCCCAGCCGCTCGACATGTCCGGGCCCAGCCCCCGAGTGGTGCTGTTCGTCGGCGTCAACGGCTCGGGAAAAACCACCACGCTGGGCAAGATCGCCGTGAAGATGACGCGGGAGGGCGCCGACATCGTCACCGCCGCCGGCGACACTTTCCGCGCCGCCGCGGTCGAGCAACTGGAGGTTTGGTCCAAGCGCGCCGGGGCGACCTTCCTGTCGCGGCCCATCGGCGCGGACGCCGCCGGCCTCGCGTTCGACGCGCTTGAGCAGGCGCGCACGGATAAGGCCGACGCGCTGCTGATCGACACGGCCGGCCGGCTTCAGAACAAGGCTGAGCTGATGGACGAGCTCCGCAAAATCGTTCGAGTGATCCGCAAGATTGACGAGACTGCGCCGCATCACGTGTTGCTTGTGCTAGACGGGACGGTCGGCTCCAATGCCCTCTCGCAAGCGGAAGCCTTCATGGAAGCCGCAGACGTCACCGGCGTCATCATGACCAAGCTGGACGGCACGGCGAAGGGCGGCGCGTTGGTTCAGGTCGCCGAGAAATTCAAACTGCCCATCCACTTCATCGGCGTGGGCGAGGGCGAAGCGGACCTCACGGCGTTTGACGCCAAGGCGTTTGCCCGCGCGCTGGCGGGGCTTGAGGGTTAAAGCGGTGCTGAGATTCCGGGCGAGCGAAGCGATGACCCGGGAGCTTGTTCAGGCCTTCTTTCGAACCCCCGTCCCGGCCCAGCGAAGCGCAGAGCCGGGATCAACCCTCATCACCCGGGCCCGGCGCCACCTGTGGAGGCGGTCGGTCCCGGATCGCCTCCGGCGTCCGGGATAGGGGGCGTTTGTTCGCATCGTGACCGATATCCCCACCCTTGCCGCGCTCGCCGCATTGGTCTCCGCTATGGCCCATGCGGGCATGGCGCTGTTCACCAAGCAGGCGACCGACACGTTGGTGTTCCGTACGCTGTCGCTGGGCATCTCCGCGCTCTGGCTGTCGCCGGTTCTGGTGCTCATGCCCTTTCCCAGCTGGGAGGTATGGCGGTTTCTGCTTCTGGGTTCGGCGATCATCTGGGCGTTCAACATGCTCATGATCTCCGCCTTCCAGCGCGGATCGATGAATCTGGTCTATCCGGTGATGCGCGGCGCGGCGCCGGCTCTAGCGGGCATGTTCGCGTGGCTGATCTTAGGCGAGCCGCTCAGCCTGGTCGCCATCTTGGGCCTTGCCATCGCGTCCGCCGCGATCATCGCCTTTTCCTGGCCGGAACGGGGCGCGGCGCCCAAAGCCGCCGCCATCGCCTTTGCGCTGTGCGCCGCGGTGATGACGGCGATGTATACCGTCAACGACGCCTCGGGCGTGCGCGCGGCCGGCTCGCCGCTGATCTATCTTGCCTGGCATTTCTGGCTAATCACGATTGCGCTGAGCGCGACGGTCCTGGTGCGACGTCGCGCGAAAACCTGGGGGGCGATGAAGACCGAGTTTCGCTCGGCCTTTTTCAGCTCGTTTTTCAACATCACCACCTATGGCCTGGCGCTTTACGCCTACGCCAATGCGCCGGTGGCCCCGATGGCGGCGCTGCGCGAAACATCCATCGTGTTCGGGGCGATCCTGGCGGCCTTTGTGCTCAAAGAGCCGTTCGGGCTGAAGCGCGGGGTGTTGGCCATCGTTTTGGCGCTAGGCCTTGTGGCGCTGCAGCTGGGGTGAGAGGAGGGCGCCGGTGCGATTCCGCCGAACCAGCTGGCGCTCTTTGACGTATTATCTCATAACACTTCACCGCTTTTGCCGATCAAGGGATCCTCATGGCCTCACAGACCCAGTCAGAGACAAAGACCGCGGGCCAGTTCTCCAAGCTGATGGTCGATGTCGGACCCGCCGCCGTTTTCATGATCGCCTATAATGTCGGGCGCGGCATGATCGGTAGCGACGCGATTTATTGGGCGACCGGCCTGTTCATGGCGGCGACTGCGCTGGCGCTGGCTTATGCGTACTTCGCTCAAAAGCGCTTTCCGCCCATGTTGGTGGTCACCTTTGTGATCGTCACGGGCTTTGGGGCGATGACGATTTATCTGCAGGATCCGATCTTCATATACATCAAGCCGACAATCATTAACCTACTGTTTTCAGTCACAATTTTGGTCTGCTTTGCATTCGGCTTCAATGTCTGGAAGTCCTTGTTCGGGGCGATTTTTGAAATGCCGGAACGCGCCTGGTTCATTCTCGGCGTGCGCTGGGCGCTGTTCTTTGCGCTCTTGGCCTTCATGAACGAAGTGCTGTGGCGTCACATCACCGATACGGTGGTGACGCCGGATATGCGCTGGTTTGAGAGCCTGGCCTGGAGTGAAGGCTTCTGGGTGAATTTCCGCTTCTTTGCGACCTACCCCCTCTTCTTTGTCTTCCTGCTGCTCAACCTGCCGTTGACGATGAAATACGCCAAGGAGCCGGGCGGCGGGGATGCGGAGGCGGCCGCGGACTAAGCGCCAGACTTGGACCGCCGCCGGCATAACACGGCTGTGATTTCAAAGAGAGCGATGGCTGGGCTACATCCTGTCTAATGGTAACCGCGATCAAACTCCTCCTCGCCGCCCTTGCCGGCGCCAGCTTGCAGGACGCTCCTGCGCCAAACGCTGATCCAGCCATGGCGACGGGCGAGGGCGTCACGGTGGTCGAGCTGTTCACCAGCCAGGGCTGCCCCATGTGCCCGGGCGCTAATGAGCTCCTGGAAGAGCTGGCCGGAGAAGACCCCGACATGCTCGCCCTGGCCTATGGCGTGGGCTATTGGGACGTTTATGGGTGGCGGGACACGTTTGCGCGGCCCGAATTCGCCGACCGCCAGCAAGCCTATGTGGACACCGGCGAAGCGCGCCGGGTCTATACGCCGCAATTCGTCATCAACGGCTCGCCGAAAAAGCTGCGCTTCAGCGCGGAGCGCGTCACCGAAGCGGTGGCGGAGGCTGAACGCCTGCCGATCCAGATCAGCGCGGAGCGGGTCAACGATCGCATCGAACTGCGCCTGCTTGGCGAGGCGCGCGACACGCCGGCCCAGATCTGGGCGGTCGCCTATCATCCCGGCCGCGAAACCGTGACGCCGGACGAAGGCCCCAACGCCGGCCGCGAGGTCAGTCATTTCAACATGGTGCGCGCGCTGGAGTTTGCGTCGGACTGGTCGGGCGGAGCTATGGTGATGGAGCTCGACGCCCCCGGCGACGGCTTGGCGTCGGCGATCCTGGTTCAGGATGGCGAGGGCGGTCCGATCATCACCGCCGCCCGGGTCGAAACGCCTTAAGGCGTTGAGGGTTCAGCCAGCTGATCAAGCGGCCGGGTCAAGCGCTCATAGGCGTCGTCGCTCACCAGAAACGCCCAGCCGTCGGTGAAGCCGCGCAAGCGCTCGGCCCGCGGCTCGGCGTCGTCGGCGACGGCTTCCACGCTGATCACCGCCCAGCGCTCCTCGCCCTCTGCGATGAAATCGAAGCGATAGGCGAGGCCGGAAAAGGTCGCGCCGACATGGCGCGCGACAAAACTGCCGTCCAGATCCTGCGCCGGGCGTACATCGCGGAAGCGAAGACGCGCGCCCGCCGTGGCTACGCCATTAGCGGCCCCGCCCGTGATCAGGCGGTAGTCCGCCGGCTCTAAAAGCTCGTAATTGCGCTGGGCGACGCCGGCGCGCTGCACGAAATAAACCTCGCCGCTTTCCGGTTCGATGCGGGCGCGGGCGATGGCGCTGGGCTCGAAACTCCAGAAATCCAGCCCGAGCCAGACCCCCGGATCGGCGAGCGGCGGCAAATCCCCGCTGGCGGCGAAGGCGCGGGCGCGCTCTGCGGGTCGGACATAGACGCCGTCGCCGTCCGCCTGGGTGCGGCCAGCGACCAGATCGGCGAGGCGTTCACCAGCATCATCCAGCACGATGACACGTACGCCCTCACCGCCCTCCAGCGGATCGCCCAGGCTGAGGCGGTCGAATTTGTCCGGATCGCGGGTCATGGCGCGCTCAAAGCGCAGCGTGCTGAGCGCTGCGTCGAGGGCGGCGATGCGTTCCGCACGTACGGGGTAGTCGCCGCGTGAGGGCATGACCCAGCCCGCTTCGGTCCGGATCATGCGGAAGGGGCCGTCTGCGGCGATGATTTCGATGGCGGCGGCGTCGCTCGCCTGTGCGCTCCAGCCCGGCAGAACAGGACCGCTGACTTGAGGCGCGCTGGCGCGCTGGGCGTCGAGGGTGATGGACACCACGCCCGCAACCACCAAGACGGCGGCGCCGGCGCCGGCGAAAAGAGCGTGCTTCAAGCGGCGTTCGGACAAGCTCATGCGCGCCGCCTCCGCTGCAGGAGGAACATCACGCCCGCCAGTCCGATCACCAAGAGCGGCGGCAACCAAATCGTCCAGACCATCAAGCGTTGTTCCAGCGCGTCGATCTCGACCCGGAAACCGCGCTCGATCTCACGCAGCCGCTCGCGGGCGTCGAGGATTTGGCCCCTCAGAGCATTCGCTTCGGCCTGATCGTCCGCGTCCGCACCGCCCAGCGCGCTGGCGCGGCCGGCGGCGTTCAAGGTGGCGAGGCGTGTTTCCGCCTCCAGCAATTCCGCCTGCAGCTCGTCCTGCAGGGTGCGGTAGCGTGCTTCAGCGTCCGAGCGCAGCGCCTCCACCCGGTCCATGGGCCGGGCCGAACCGGCGCGGGAGCGCAGGCCCACCAAGGCCGGATCGCCCGCCAGCCGGTCTGCCAGGTTGAGGATCAGGGTGGGATTGTCCGCCGCCAGCTGCTCGCCGCCCAACCCGTCCGGGCTGAGATAAAAGGCGGGATCGAGGATGTCGGCGTCGGCGATCAGGACGATCTCTCCGGAGCTTTGAGATTGCGCGACGTGATCGCCGGCGCTGACGGTCGCGCTGCCCGGCGGGCCGTCCACAAAGGCGGTTTCAAACCGGCCCGAAAGCTGGGCCGCCAGCACGAGCGGGGCGTCTTCCGCCGGTGCGAAGTCCCTCAGCAAAGTCTCGGGCGGCGGTGAGCCGGCGGCGATATCCGCATCAATCCGGCCCGAGGCTTGGGTGGTGCTCAAGAGGGGCGTGAAGGCGATACCCGAACCCGCCAGCGGCGTGAATACGCCGGGCGCGCCCAGATTGACGCCCAGCGACAAAGACAGGGTGGCAGGCAGCCCGGTATTCATGCCGGTGGGCGGTACGGTGAACCAGAGCGGATAGGCGCGCAGCCGTGTGCGCCCGGCTTCGACGATCTGCACCGGCAGACCGGTCTCGGCGTCCATGGCCACCGTGTTGGGGTCGTAACGCACGCCCCATGCGCCCAGCAGCGAACCCAGGCTGGAGGCGCGCTCGGCGTTGATTGGCGGCAAGCCGTCGGGCCCGGGCTTGAGTGCGACATGGGCCATCGGGTCGATCAGCGCCAGCACCCGGCCCTTGGTCAGGGCGAACTGGTCGACCGCATAGGCCTGAGCGTCGGAAAACGGGGCGGCGTGGAACAGGAAGAGGGCGTCAGCGTCGGCGGGAAGGGTTTCAAAATCGCTTTCAAGCCAGCTGATCTGATAGGTGCGCGCCAGCTCGTTGACGATGGGATTGGCGCTGACGCCATCCAAATCCGGCGCGAAGGGCAGGTCGGAAATGATCGCGATGTGGGGTGTGCGCGCCCGCTCCAACTCGGCGATCGCCCGAATGATCTCATATTCCAGCCGCGCTTCGTTATTGGGATCGAACAGCGCGATGATCCGGCCTTCATCCACCGCGTTGCGGCCCACCAGGCCAAAGAAGATCTGCCCGCCATCATCGGTGGGAATGGCCTGAAGACCGGCTGCGATGGCGGCGTCTTCCTGATGAGAGAACGGGTCGGGATCGATTTCAAGCAGCCGCACGCCGCCGCCCGCTTCAGCGCTGACGGCGCGGAGCATTTCCCGCACGCGCGCGCCATAGGCGCGGATCGCGGGATATTGTGCGGCGTCCCGGCGGGAGTAGTAGAAATCCAGCTGCACCGGTTCATCCAGGCGTGCGAGCACGTCGCGGGCGCCCGGCGAGAGCTGGTAGAGCCCGCGCTCGGTCAAATCGAGGCGCACGCCGTCGAGATGGCTACGCACGGTCCAATTGAGGCCCACAAATCCTGCAACCAGAATGGCCAGCATCGCGGCGAGGTAAAAGGACCGGCTCATCGGCCCACTCCGCGCCGCGCATCGATCAGAAGCATCGCCGCGCCCAGACCCAGTCCGATCAGGCTGAAGAAGTAGATCAGATCGGATAGGCCCATCACGCCGCGCCGCAGCGAGTCGAAGCGAGCAAGGGCCGAGAGCTCCGCGACCGCTTCCACCGCCGCGCCGGGCGCGCGGTCGGACAAAGCGTCGATCACCATAGGCAGGCCCGCCGCCGTGATCAGCACGCAGGCGGCGGCGCCTAAGACAAAGGCGACCACTTGATTGCCGGTGGAAGCGGAGAGCGCCTGGCCGATCGCCAGATAGCCGCCCGCCAGCAAGAGCGCGCCAATATAGGCGGTGGCGGTCGCGGCGTTGTCGGGGGAGCCGAGATAATTCACCGCGATCCACATGGGAAAGGTTAACGCCAGGGCGAGAGCGGCGATGGTCCAGGCGGCGAGAAATTTGCCGGCTGTGGCGGCCCAGAGCGGGATCGGGCTCGCCAGCAGCATTTCCAGCGTGCCGCGGTCGCGTTCCTCCGCCCAGGCGCGCATGGCCAAGGCCGGCATTAGCACCAGCAAGAGCCAAGGCATGAAATCAAAGAGCGGCGCGAGATCGGCGCGGGCGGTGTCAAAGAAGCGGCCGGCGCGCCAGGCGAAGCTCGGCGCGGCAAAGGCGAATACCGCCAGAAAGACCCAGGCGAGCGGGGTTTGGAAGTAAGCGGCGAGCTCTCGCCGGTAAACTGCGATTAGGCCGTTCAAGAGATCCGCTCCCCGCCGGCTCGGCTGAGGGTCTCCCCGCTGGTTCGGGTCAGCGCGCGGAAGGCGGCGGCGACGGTGCCGTCTTCGCCGCGGCTGGCCAATTCATGGGGCGTTTCATCAGCCAGGAGGCGCCCGCCGGCGATGACGATGGCGCGGCTGCAAATCGTATCGACCTCCTCGAGCAAATGCGTGGAGATGATGATCGCCTTTTTCGGCGCCATGTCCGCGATCAGGTCGCGCACGCCGTCTTTCTGGTTGGGATCAAGGCCGTCTGTGGGTTCATCCAGGATCAGCACCGGCGGGTCGTGGGCGATGGCGGCGGCCAGCGCGGCGCGGCGCTTATAGCCTTTGGACAGGGCGCCGATGGGTTTGTCGGCGGCCGGGCCCAGATTGGCGCGGGCCAGCGCATGGTCGCAGGCGTCGGTGAGAATGGATCCAGCAAAGCCGCGCGCGCGCAGGTGAAAGCGGACATAGCCGCGCGGCGTCATGGCCGGATAGGCGGGCGCGCCTTCTGGCAGATAGCCGAGCCGTGTCTGAGCCTCGCGCCGGTTCAACGCGGCGTCATAGCCGGCGATCTCGGCGCGGCCTTCATCGGGCTCCAGACAGCCCGCCAGCATGCGCATGGTGGTGGATTTGCCTGCGCCATTGGGGCCAAGAAAGCCCAACACCTCACCGCGCTCCACCGAGAATTGGACCGCGTCCACGGCGGTCACGCCGTTAAAGCGTTTGGTCAGGGCGTCGGCGAGGATCATTGGGGCGGCTTTTCAGACCAGGGCGAAGGAAGGCGGCGCAGCCGCGATCAAATCGCGTTGCGCAGCCGGCTGCAAGCCTGCCTGAAAGACGGTCACCAAAACCTGAATCCGCCAGCCCTGGGTCCGCACATGCGGACCCAGCCAGCCCGGACAATTTCAGGGGAGATGAGGCGTCGGCCAACATGACCCACCTGATCCGGGGGGCTGGGGGGGCTGTGAATCCAGACCGAGTGGGCTTGTCCATGTCGACCGACGCTGAGAAGCTTGCGAACGGGCTTTGTTCGCGCCGCGTCCAAAATAAGGCGAGAATCGGGCTAAGAATGAATTCTCGGTAACAGGCCGGTAATCGGCGGATCGTTGAGTGATGTTTCAAACCCCTTCGGGATCACAACCAAACCCGCAGCGCGCGGCCGATATCGTGATGTTCCATCGCACCGAGCTGGACCGCATCCTGCGCGTTTACGGCATGATGGTCGCCGGTGGGGAGTGGAAGGATTACGCTATTGACGGTCTTAAGGACCGGGCTGAATTCGCCATATTCCGCAACGCGGCGGAGTTTCCGGTCTACCGCATCGTCAAAACACCCGCCGACGCGCGCCGCCAGGGCGCTTGGCAGGTCATAGGGGCAGGCGGGGTGATCTTGAAGCGCGGTCAGGATTTGGCGCAGGTGCTGAAGGTTTTCGACCGTCAACTCGCCAAGCTCAATTGGAGCGGCGGCGGCTAGATCTGTCCCTTCCGACAAAAGAAAACGCCCCGGAGCCAGGCTCCGGGGCGTCTCTTTGTGAGGTCAGGTCAGGCGCTATTCGCGATTGCCGAGCAGCATCAGAATGACCTGGAACATGTTGATGAAGGCGATGTAGAGGTTCAGCGCACCGAAGGTGGTGGCCACCGCCAAGGAGCGCTCATCACCCGCGATCTCATGATACATGATCTTGAGGTTCTGGGTCTGCCAGGCGACCACGCCCGCCATCAGGCCCAGGATCGCGAACTGGATGATCCACATCAGACCTGTGCTCTGCACGAAGAACGTGTTGATCAGGCCGATGGCGATCACCCCGATAATGCCCATAAACAGGAAGGTTTGCAGGGGCTGCAGGTTCATCTTGGTGGTGTAACCGAGCAGCGACAGGCCGAAGAAGGCGGCAGACGTGATCACGAAGGCCTGGGCGATCGTGCTGAACGTTACAGACACCGTTGCGCCGGTAATCTGAGCGCCCGTCTGTGATTGCGCGATGACCACCCAAACGCTCAGGCCTGCGCCAATGAGGACGACGACCGCCCAGTATAGCAGCGAGGCGCCGGTCGGAGACGGATTGCGCATGAAGAACATGGAGCCGAACAGCAGGGCGATCGGGCCAAACTGGACGACGAAGAGCAGAGGCGTGTTGTAAACGAGCGCCGTGACGGGCGCCACCGTGCCGACAAGGTAGGCCACGGCAGCGGTCACAAGCAGGCCCAGGCCCATCTTGTTGTAAACGCCAAGCATGAAGCTGCGCAGGCCCGCATCGACGGACATGTCGAGCGATCGCGCGTCATAGGCGGTGCGGTTGAACTGGTTCATCGCTTCCTTCTCACAAAATCATTTCGGCGTTTCACGCTGGGTCAGACGCCTTCTGACACTGAATATCAGAGTTGCAGGCCCTAGATTCAAGCAAAACTGGTCGAAAGCTCTGCCGAAAAAGTCCCTTAATTTACTGGGGAAAAGCGGCGTGAGGCGTCATAGCCTTGACCTTGAGCGTCGGGCATGCGCCAAGGCAGTCATGTCTTTACGGGTTTTTGCCGCTCTGCCGTTACCGGATGCGATTGCGGACGAGGTGATGGCGCTGATGGATCAGGTGCCCGGCGCCAATTGGCGGCCGCGGGAGAATTTGCATATCACGCTGGCCTTCTACGGCGAGCTGGATGAGCCGGTGATCCATGATCTCGATGCGGGCCTGGCCTGCCTGACCGCGCCGAAGATGCAGCTGCAGCTGGCCGGGGTGGGGCGATCCGGGCGCAGCGATGGCGCGGCGCTGTGGACGCTGGTTCAGCCCAATGAGACCCTGACCCGCCTGGCGAAAGGTTGCCGCAAGGCCGCAAAAGGCGCCGGCGTTGCGATGGAGAAGCGCAACTATTTGCCGCATGTAACGCTGGCCTATCTGAGCGGGAGCGTGGACCCAGTGCGTCTGCAGCGCTTTGAACAACGCCATAGCCTGTTTAAATCCCAACTGTTCGAACCGGACCGTTTCTTCTTGTATTCCAGCCGCCCGCGAAAGCCGGGCAAGCCGAACACGTATGAGATCGAAGCGGAGTATCCGCTCTAGTGAGGCGCGCATGGCCGTGAATCTGGACCGCCACGCCCGGCATGTCCTGTTAAAGGAAATAGGCGGGCCCGGTCAGCGCAAGCTGAGCGAGGCCTGTGTGCTGCTGATCGGCGCGGGCGGTTTGGGCGGTCCGGCGGCGCTGTTTTTGGCGGCGGCCGGCGTGAAGCGGTTGCGCATCGTCGATCCCGATACGGTGTCGCTGGACAATCTTCAGCGCCAGATTCTGTTTCGGACCCGCGATGTGGGCCGGGCCAAGACCGAGGCGGCGGCTGAGGCGCTGAGCGCGCTGGATCCCGATGTCACGGTCGAGGCGATCCAGGGGGCGGCCGACGCGGGCAGCTTGCCGGGCCTGCTGGACGGCACGGATGTCGTGCTCGACGGGTGTGATGACTTCCCAACGCGTTTCGCCGTCAATGCGGCGGCGGTGAGGGCCGGCGTTCCACTGGTGTCCGGCGCGATCGGGCGCTGGGATGGGCAGGTCGGCGTATTCGCCCCGGCTCAGGGACCTGACGCGCCGTGTTATCAATGCTGGGTGCCTGAAGCGCCGCCGGATGCGGAACGCTGCGCCGAGGTGGGCGTGGTCGGCGCGCTGACCGGCGTGATCGGTTCGATGATGGCGCTGGAAGCGATCAAATTGATCGCGGGCGCGGGCGCCCCGCTCGTGGGGCGCATGATCCTTTATGACGGCTTGTCCGGGCGGACGCGAACGGTGGCGATTAAACGGGACCCGACGTGTCCGACTTGCTCCGGACTCTAAATAGCCCGCCGCGCGCCACGCGCAGCCAAGCCAGTCCGCCCAAGACTACGCCCGGCACAAGACCATAGGCGGCGCCAAGGAGCAGGCTGCCGGTGAGCAATGCGCCCAGCAAAGCCACAGCCACGCCCACGGCGCAGAAGGCCATGAAAGTCATGTTGGCGCGTTTGCGCTGAGGTTCGGAGGCGGACGCGCTCATTGAAGTTTCACTGGACTGCGTTCAACGAAATTCAGTCCTATAGGGGTCTGAGCGCCAGCTCAATGATAATCGTATGCAATATCGGCGCTATGTTCAGCGCCGACGGCGCTTCTTTGGCGCGCGACGCGCCTGAAATATCACGACAAAATAGAAACCGGCCGCAAAGACGGCGCCGATGATCGCGCCGATGATCCAATCGCCCAGCATCAGGGAGAACAGGGCGGCGACGATGATCGCGACCATGGCGATCATCGTTACGACGCGGGCGGGCGGGTGTTTACTCGCTTTGTGGGATTTCACCGGTGATATCTCGATACAGCGTCCAGATCATGCGTTCGGTGGTGATGAAACGCCAATTCCACGCGTCATGGAAGTCCGTGAGCGGTTCCGCTTCAAGCACCTGGGCGTAGCTGTGGCCATCTTCGACCAGGGCGGCGACCCGTGCACGCGCTTCGGTGAGCATGGCGATGCTGGCTTCCAGATCGGCTTCGGTGGACATGGGGCCGTGGCCGGCGATGACTTGCGTATCGGGGTTCGCGACATCGACCATGGACTGCATGGCGGCGATGAAGCCGTTCACGGTGCCGCCATTGTCCAAATCGATATAGGGAAACCAGCCGGAGAAGAGGAGATCGCCGGCGTGAATGACGTCGGCCTCCACGAAATAAACCCAGATGTCACCGGCCGTGTGAGCGTCGGGCTCATGATAAAGCCGCACGGTCTGGTCATTATAGCTGAGCGTCTCGCCGCCCTTCAGATTGACCACCGGCAGGAAGTCGCCGCTGAGCGGTTCGGGCGTTGAACCCGTCAGATTGGCCGTCACCGGATTGATCAGCGCGTCGCGCACGCTTTCATGGGCCATCACCACCGCGCCGCGCTCGGCGAACCAGGCATTGCCCAGCACATGGTCGCCATGCAGGTGGGTGTTGAGCACCAGCTCCACCGGCTTGTCTTCCGACACCGCGCGCTGGGCGAGGTCCAGGAAGGGCGCGACCGGCGCGAACTGGGTGTCGATCATAAAGACGCCGTCCTCGCCGACGCTGACGCCGACATTGCCGCCGCGATTGGTGATCAGCGCATAGACCCCGCCGCCCAGGTCCTGCGTCTCAACATACACCTCCTGGGCAGGCTCCTGAGCCAGGGATGCGGCGGCGACGAGAACAGTGAGGCTGACCATGACAGGCGCTCCGATTTGAAAATGAACTGGCGCATACATGGAAGCGCCTGGGGCCGGCGTCCAGTTTCGCGCGCCTGGGACCGGTCACAATTGCGCGACATCGTGACTGTCGTTTACCGGGGCTTCACTGTGTTTGGGGTGTTTTGGCGGGTATGAGAGTCTTGCTCGTCCTTCTCGGCTTTTTCACCGCCGCTGCGCCGGCGCTTGCGCAATCCTGCGATACGCCGTCGGGCTTTCCGGTGCCGCGTTTCGTGACGCTGGCCTATGACGAAGCGGCGGGCCGGGCGGGGCCGAGCGGCGATCATCCGATCAGCTGGATGTATGTGCGCCGGGGGCTTCCGGTTGAAGTCATCGCGGAGACCCCCGATTGGCGCCGGGTGCGCGATCCGGGCGGCGAAGTCGTCTGGATGCATAAGCGCCTTTTGTCCGGCCGCCGCGCCTTGTGGGCGCAAGAGCCGGCGGACCTGCGCGCCCGCCCGGACGACGAGGCCTCGCTGATCGCCCGGATCGAGCCCGGCGCCCGGCTGTGGCTGGAGCGTTGCCGCGGCGGATGGTGCCGGCTGGAGGCCGATGGCCGGCGCGGCTGGGCGGAGGCCCGGCTGTTCTGGGGCGCCTATGGCGAAGAAGCCGAGCCGAGCCTCGACCTTGAGGGCGATATGGACCCGTGCTACCGCTCTGAGCCTGTTAGGGCGCGCGCGTCGACAGCTTCGGATGAGGCGTCGCCGGCACGCTGATCAGTCACAAGGATGCTTCGCGCTGATCCGATATAATCCAGCTCAATGATTGAGAGCTTGGAGGTCGGGAACAGCGCCAAGACAGAGGCGCGGATGCGCCGCCATTACAGCGGACCCGCCAAGGGACACATGACGCAACAACAATCCAGCTACGATTACGAAGCCCTGCTCGCCTGCGGACGCGGCGAGCTGTTCGGCCCCGGCAACGCCCAGCTGCCTTCGCCGCCCATGCTGATGTTCGACCGGATCACCGAGATCACCAGTGATGGCGGCGAATACGGCAAGGGCTCTTTGGTGGCCGAGCTTGATATCAAGCCGGACCTCTGGTTCTTCGAATGCCACTTCCAGGGCGATCCGGTGATGCCGGGCTGTCTGGGGCTGGACGCCATGTGGCAGCTGGTCGGCTTTTATCTGGGCTGGACCGGCGCGCCTGGCAAAGGCCGGGCGCTGGGCGTCGGCGAGGTGAAATTCACCGGCCAGGTTCCGCCGGATGTGAAGCTGGTGAAATACGTCATCGACATGAAGCGCGTGATCAATCGCCGCCTTGTGCTGGGCATCGCCGATGGCCATGTCGAAGCTGATGGTGAGAAGATTTACGTGGCCAAAGATATGCGCGTGGGTCTGTTCAAGCCTGAAGAGATCAGCAAAAGCGGAGGCGCGGCATGAGGCGGGTTGTCGTCACCGGCATCGGTATCGTTTCAGCCATCGGCGATAATGCCGAGGAGGTCGCTGCATCCTTGAAAGCCGGCAAATCCGGTGTGGGCGCAGCGGATGAATACAAAGAGCTGGGCTTTAAGTGCCAGGTCCATGCCCGGCCGAACGCCAATCCCGCCGAGCATGTCGACAAGCGCGCCTACCGCTTCATGGGGGAAGGCGCAGGCTGGTGCTATATGTCGATGGCGGAAGCCATCGCCGACGCCGGCCTGGAAGACAGCGACGTCTCCAACGAGCGCACCGGTTTGATCGTCGGCACGGGCGGCCCCTCGGTTGAGGCGATCGTCAAAGCCGCCGACATCACCCGCGAACGTGGCCCCAAGCGGATCGGCCCCTTCGCCGTGCCTAAAGCCATGGCCTCGACCGGCTCAGCGACGCTGGCCACGCCGTTTAAGATCAAAGGGATCAACTATTCGATCAGCTCCGCCTGTGCCACGTCCGTGCATTGCATCGGCGCGGCCGCCGAACAGATCCAGTGGGGCAAGCAGGATGTGATGTTCGCCGGCGGCGGCGAAGAATTGCACTGGGCGCTGTCCAACCTGTTCGACGCCATGGGCGCGATGAGCTCGGGCTATAACGACACGCCCGCCATCGCCAGCCGCGCCTTCGACGTAAATCGCGACGGCTTCGTGATCGCCGGCGGCGCCGGCATCGTGGTGCTGGAAGAATATGAACGCGCCAAGGCCCGCGGCGCGACGATTTACGCGGAAGTGCTGGGGTATGGCGCCACCAGCGACGGCCATGACATGGTCGCGCCCAATGGCGAAGGCGCCGCGCGCTGCATGACGCAGGCGCTGTCCACCTTGGACGGCCGCAAGATCGATTATGTGAATCCGCACGCCACCTCCACGCCCGTCGGCGATGTGAAGGAGGCCGAAGCCCTGCGCACGGTGTTCGGATCGGACATCCCGCCGCTTTCGGCCACCAAATCAATGACCGGCCACTCGCTGGGCGCGGCCGGCGTGCAGGAAGCGATCTATTCGCTCTTGATGATGAAGCACGGCTTCATCGCGCCCTCGATCAATATCGACACGGTCGATCCCGAGCTCGCCGATCTGCCCATCGTGACGGAAACGCGCGAGGCGCAGCTCGACACCATCCTGTCCAATAGCTTCGGCTTTGGCGGGACCAACGGGACCTTGGTGCTGGGGCGGGTTTAACCCCCCAGCGCTTCCGTCACCGCTCTGCCCAGCGCTCGCGCTTCCTCGGCGCGGGCGCTGCCTTTGCGCCAGGCGATGCCGATTTCGCGGCCGGCGACCGGCGGGTCGAAGGGGCGGATGGCCAGGTCCAGCCGGTCGGCGAGGCCCGCATCGATGGCGAGCTTGGGCAACAGCGTGGCGCCCAGCCCCGATTTCACCATTTGAACCAGGGTATGCAGGCTGGTCGCCGCAAAGTCCGAGCGCGCGCTGTCCGCATCGCTGGACGCCGCCGAGCACACCGCCAGGGCGTGGTCGCGCAGGCAGTGGCCGTCTTCCAACAGCAGCAATTCTTCATGGCGGAGCGTGTCCGGCGTCAGCGTGTCGATCTCGGCGAGCGGATGGTCGGGCGCGGCCGCAAACAAAAACTCGTCCGAGATCAGCGGCGCGGTTTCGATCGCGCCGGTTTCATAGGGCAGGGCGATCAGCGCGGCGTCCAGCCGCCGCTCTTTCAGCGCGTCGATCAGCCGGTGGGTGAGGTCTTCGCGCAGGAAGAGCTCAAGCTGCGGGAAGGCCGCCCGGATCGCCGGCAGCACTTTCGGCAACAGGAAGGGCGCGATGGTGGGGATGACGCCCAGCCTAAAGGCGCCGGACAGCGGCTCGCCCGCCGCCCGCGCCGCGTGCACCAGGTCTTCCGCCTCGGTCAGGATCAGGCGCGCCCGGGCGACTGCGGCTTCACCGGCCGGGGTCAGCGTCGCGCCCCGCGCGCCGCGCTCCACCAGGGTGGCGCCCAAAACCCCCTCCAATTCCTTGATGCCCGCCGACAGGGTCGGCTGGGTGACGAAGGCGGTTTCAGCCGCGCGTGAGAAGGTTCCGTGATCGGCCAGGGCCACGAGAAATTTCAGCTGTCGCAAGGTGGGAAGGGCGGTGCTCATGGGCTATCGGAATATCCTATAGCTTGGAAAGAAACAATCCATTTGCTTCATGGCGCGGCGCGCTCCATATCCCGCCCCATCGCGCTCGCAGGTGCAGCAAAAGCGCCCGTGCGATGCTGGGCTTCGGGGCTGTGCCTGAGGCCGTCACAACGGATTCATCAGGAGACGATCCATGCTTGGTATTGGTGATAAGCTGCCGGACTTTGAAGTCGTCGGCATCAAGCCGAAATTCAACAATCACGAAGAAAACGGCGAGAGCGCTTTTGAAACCCTGACCCAGGACAGCTTCCCGGGTAAGTGGAAAGTGATCGTCTTCTACCCGAAGGACTTCACCTTCGTGTGCCCGACTGAAATCGTCGCTTTCGCCAACCTGGAAGACGAGTTCGCGGATCGTGACGCGGTCGTGATGACCGGCTCCACCGACAATGAATTCTCCAAGCTGGGCTGGCGCCGCGAGCATGCCGACCTGAACGGCCTGAACCAGTGGCAGTTCGCCGACACCACCGGCTCCCTCGTCGACGGCCTGGGCGTGCGCTCTCCGGAAGGCGTGGCCTACCGCTACACCTACATCGTGGACGATGAAGGCACGATCCAGCACGTCTATGCGACCAACCTCAATGTCGGCCGCAACCCTGAAGACACGCTGCGTGTCCTCGACGCACTGCAGACCGACGAGCTGTGCCCGTGCAACCGCGCGGTCGGCGGCGACACCCTCGCAGCCTAAGTCGCGTTCGCGTTTGGCGGCCCGTCCATCCCCTCTATGGGCGGGCCGCCATCCCGAACTCGTTGGCGAACCGGCGCGTCCCATCCCGCCTTGGGTTTGGAGCTCCCAAGCCCAGCGCAGGACCGGTCGGCCCCATCCCCCCGGCACAGCGTGTCCTCCCCGGCGCTGTTGTCATGCCTGTCCCAAATGATTGGGCCGGCCGGTTCGCTTTACTCCCCGTTTCAAGCTCCAAAAGGATTGCGTGATGAGCCTCGACACCCTGAAGAACGCCCTGCCGGACTACGCCAAGGATCTAAAGCTGAACCTGTCTTCGCTGGCGCGCGAGACCGTGCTGAGCGATGAGACCAAGGCCGGCGTTTTCCTGGCGTCCGCCTATGCGGTCGGCGTGGACGTGGTGGTTCAAAGCCTCTCGGCGGAATTCGCTGAGAAAATGTCCCCGGAAGCCGTGCATGCGGCGAAAGCGGCTGCGGCGATCATGGGCATGAATAATGTCTATTACCGCTTCGTGCACCTCGCCTCGGCGAAGGACTACGCCACCCTGCCGGCCAAGCTGCGCATGAACGCCATCGGCAATCCGGGCGTCGACAAGGCGGACTTTGAATTGTGGTCCTTGGCGGTGTCTGCGATCAACGGTTGCGGCATGTGCATCGACGCCCATGAAGCCGAACTGCGCAAGCATGGCGTCACCGCCGAGCAGATCCAGGCGGCGGTGCGCATCGCCTCGGTCGTAAACGCCGTTTCCGCCGTCCTTCGGGCCGAAGTCGCGGCGGCATAAATCCGCTCCTAATCGTCCAAAACCCGCCAAGCTTCGGCTCCGGCGGGTTTTGTCATTTCCCACATGGGAACAAGGGTTAACGGCGGTGTCGCAAAACTGTTATATTGCGCCGGATACGGATTAAATTGACTTTGTAAGAATAAATCCGCATCCTGAGAAAATGCCGCACGCATTTAAAGCCAGTGAAATCGAACGCCGGGCCCAAGACGGGGGCCGGGCGGCGCGCGCGTGGCGGTGGTTCTCCGACCGGACGGTTCGCGCCTCGGGCGCGTTTCGCGACTGGAGCTGGGTGCGGGTCGGACTGTATGCCAGCGTCGCGCTGGCGGTTGTGATCGTCTCGCGGATCGATCCAAATTCGGCGTTCGCGCCCTGGCTGCTGCTCTTCGGCGGCGCCTGGCTCCTCTGGAGTGTGCGGGCGGCTTTGCTCAAGCTGATCGACCAGCAGCGCTGAGGCGCCTTGATCCCGGGCGCGCCACCGTCCCGCCACCGTCCTCTAACGCGGTCCGACATCTCTTCAAGGCTCCGGCGCGCCGTGCGACCGCCCCTGGGCGTTGATTTCGCACGCCCCCTCGCTAGGCTGGCCCGCAAATCATCGCCGCGGGAGGGCGGACTTCATATGGCAGGCTGGTTCGGTATCGCGCTGTGGAAGCGCGTGCTTGGCGCATTGGTGCTCGGCGTCATCGTCGGCACGATCCTCACCCAAGCCCTCGGCGGTCCGGAAGCCGCAGCGATCCTGGAGACCTGGGTGAAGCCGGTGGGCGATTTGTTCATCCGCCTCATTCGGATGCTGATCGTCCCGCTGATCCTTACGACGTTGATCGCGGGCGTGGTCGCCTTGGGCGAACCCGCCCGGCTGGGCACGATCGGCCTGAAGACCATCGCGCTCTACCTCTTCACCACCTTCTTCGCGAACGTCATCGGCATCATCTACGGCATCATCTTCCGCCCGGGCGCCGGCGCGGATCTGGGCGGCGCGGACGCTGTGCCGGTGGACACCGGGGCGGCTCCCGCGTTGATCGACCGCTTGCTGGCCATCGTGCCGATGAACCCGATCGCGGCGCTGGCCGATGGTGACGTGCTGGCCATCATCTTCTTCGCCATTTTGATTGGTGTCGGCATTTTGATGGCGGGCCGCGCCGGCAAGCTGGTGGGCGACTTTTTCACCCAGGCCTCCGAGGTGGTCCTGAAGGTCACCCATATCGTGATGGAAGTCGCGCCCTTCGGCGTCTTCGCCCTGGTGTCTTACACCACCGCCGCGCAAGGCATCGACGCCTTGCTGTCCATCGCCGTGCTGATCGGAACGGTCTATCTGGGCCTGTTCACCCATGCCGTGCTGATTTATGGCGGCATCATCCGTTTCGTTTTGAACCTGCCGGTGATGAATTTCGTCCGCGGCATGCTGGACGCCATCGCGGTCGCCTTCTCCACCGCCAGCTCCAGCGCCACCCTGCCGGTGACGATCGCCAATGCGCAGGAAAACCTGGGCGTGAAGAAGTCGGTGGCCGGTTCCGTGCTGCCGCTGGGCGCGACCATTAATATGGACGGCACGGCGCTTTACTTAGGCGTCCTGGCGCTCTTTACCGCTCAGGCTTTCGGCTATGACCTCACCCTGGCCAACTATATCCTGATTGCGGTCACGGCTGCGGCGGTCTCGGTCGGCGCGGCCGGCATCCCGTCGGCTAGCCTTTTCCTTCTGGCGACCGTGCTGTCCACCTTCGGCGTGCCGGCGGAGCAGATCGCGATCATTGTCGGCTTCATCCTGCCGGTGGACCGGATCATGGACATGGCCCGCACCGCGCTCAACGTCACCGGCGACGCCACGGTCGCGACCGCGGTCGCCAAGTGGGAAGGCGAGCTGGACGAAGACCGCTTCCGCTGGCCGGCCGACGTGCCCTACGAGCCGAAGGACGAGCCGCCGACGGTCGCGGAAGCCGACCGGGACTAGGTCGCAGGAGACACCGCCATGCGCACCAGCCGTATTCGCCTGATCGAGATCGTCGTTGCGGTTTCGGTCGTGGTGATTTCGGTGGCGTCACTCGCCGTGGCCTTGTTTCAGGGTGTCGTCATGCAGCGTGCACTGGAAGCGCAAGTCCTGCCCATCATTCATTATGACACCGGCAATTATGACGACCGGACGAACGAATGGCGCATGACCTTCAGCATCGCCAATAACGGCCTGGGGCCGACTGAGGTGCGCTCTTTCCAGATGTCCTGGCAGGACACCGTGCTACTGGAGGCTGCTGATCTTATGGTGATGTGCTGTGTTCCCGAGGAAATTCCAGAAGACCAGCGGCGCGCCTATGTCTTCAGCGCCTTCCAGACCGGAAATATGCGAATCTACACCGACCATGTTCAGGGCCGGTATTTCGCGCCTCAACAAGAGATCACATTCATTCGCTTCCCTCGTCCTGATCAGGCCACCGCGCCGGAGGCTTATGATATCTGGCGGCAGCTCGACGAAATTCGCCATGAGATCGAGGTCGAGGTATGCTATTGCTCGGTCTTCGACGATTGCTGGATGGCGAGATTTCCCGCGCGCAGTCGCGAACCGGTGCGCCAATGCCCGGCTCCAACGCCGTTGTGACTGAACCGTCCTAGCCCCAAGCGCGTAAACCTAATCACGATCTGATCAGGAGCGCACCCATGACCGTCATCCGGATACTCAGCCTTCTAGGAGGCCTCATCCTGCTCGCCGCCATCATCTGGGCGATGGGCGCGTGGGAGGGCAGCTTCATGGACGCCATCAACTGGCTCATCTCCGAGTCCTGGGGCGTCGTCAGCCTGATCGATCTTTACCTGGGCTTTTTCTTCATCGGGGTCCTGATCTGGCTGTTGGAGCCCAAGCGCTGGATTGCGCTGCTCTTCATCCTCCCGCTGCCTTTCCTGGGTAATGTCTGGGCGGCGGTTTGGATGGCGTGGCGGCTGGCCAGTGTGATCCAGGAGCGGCGTGCGGCGTAAGCGGGCTTAGAAGCGGCGCTCCAGGCTGAGCACGATGCGCGCGTCGGACAAACCGGTATCCTCCGTGGAGTCCATATAGGCGAGCGACCAGCTAAAGCGCTCAAGGTCGCCGGAAACGCCCAGCGTCCAGTCCCATTTCGTCCCGCCATCTTCGGCCAGATCCCCCAGCGGCCCGTCCTCCAGACCGACGGCGCCGCTGACACTCAATCTGGTTTCGGCGAGCGGCGCTTCGGCTTCGGCGAACCAGTAGCTGTTCTCCGTCTCCAGATTGTCCTGGGCGGGCGCATAGGCGAAGCCGAGCGTCGTCGTCACGGCGCCGATGGCGCGCGACGCGGCCAGCGTCAGCTCGCCATAGGCGGTGTCGTCCTGGTTCGGGAAGGCGTAAGCGGTGACGGAGACATCCCACTCAAACCCGGCCTGCCCCCAAGCGTATCCGGCGAAGACATTGACTTCCGAGCGGGCGTCTCCGGACGGCTCCAGGCTGGATGCCCAGCGGCCCAGATAGGCGCCCGTGTCGTTGATGAGTGTTGCGCCGCCTTGGACGGCGGGTTCTTCCCGGCTGGAGGACAGGCCGCGCGAGCGATAATCGGACACCAGGGTGAGATGCGCCTCCAGCGTGGCGGGGCTGTCGTCGCCCGCCATCACGCTCGCGCCCAGCATCAAGATCGCCCAGCTCATTCGCCTCTCCTGCAGCTTCCGAACAGAGCAAGCAATTTATGGGTGCAATCGCTACCGCGCCGTTACGCATCTGAGAGCGGCGCTCGCCGATAGGGTCTTCGCTATGCGGCTTGCTCAACACTTCCCGGCAAGGCCGACAGCGCGGGTTCGAACGCTATGCCGACGTCCCCGGGGCGGCTGCGCACGACGCGGCCCTGGCTGGTCGTCCCGTCGCTGAACTCGACCCCCAGGCGGTCGCCGACCGTCATCGTCGCCGAGGTCGCCACCGCCGCCCCGCCAAGGCTGACATCGCGGAGTTGGGCTGAAATCCGCTCGCCGCGCGCGGTCACCACGACCGCATCATGGGCTTCAAGCCGTGTTTCGCTCCGGCGATTTTCGAGATCCTGGCTGACCGCTTCCAGGAACCGATCGATCGTCGTTTGGAGGCTTTCGCGCGCCTCTGCGAGGGTTTCTGAAGCCTCAAGCACGACGTCAGCGCGCTGGGAGGTCGCCGCGATCGACGCAGCGGCCTTGCCGGTCTCCTCCGCCGACTGCTTTGTGCCGTCGGAGGCGACAGTGATCGAGTTGGAAATCTCAGTGGTCACCGCATTTTGCTCTTCGATCGCTGCGGCGATGGCGTTGCTGATCTCCGCCACCTGGCGGATCGAGCCGGAGATATCGCCCAGCGCCCGCACAGCGCCCTCCGTCGAGGATTGCACGGAATTGATCTGGGCGGAGATGTCGCCCGTCGCTTTTGCGGTTTGCTCGGCCAGGGCTTTGACCTCCTGAGCCACCACGGCGAACCCTTTGCCGGCCTCCCCGGCGCGCGCGGCTTCGATGGTGGCGTTGAGCGCCAGCAGGTTGGTTTGCTCGGCGATAGCGTTGATCAGCTCGACCACCTCGCCGATCCGTTGCGCCGCGTCGGCGAGTTGTTTCACCTCGGCGTCGGTCCGTTCGGTCAGCTGCACCGTTTCGGTGACGACCGTGCTGGCGGTTTCCGTCTGGCGCGCAATCTCGCTGATCGAGGCTACCAATTCCTGCGCCGCCGCCGAGACGGACGACACCGCCTCGGACGCGTTTTCGGAAGCCTGGGAGGACGTCCGGGCGCCGTTTGCAGCGGATTGAGCCACGTCGGTGACCTCGTGGGCGCTGGTCTGCATGCGGCGCACTTCATCATGCACCGTTCCCATCACGCCGGAGACCGTAGACTTGAAGGCGCTGACCAGGCGTTCCAGTTCGGCCTGCCGGCGCTTATCCATATCGTCGCGGGCGCGCTGCTCGCTCTGCAGCCGCTTTTGCTCGCGCAGCCCGGCCTGAAACGTCTCAACGGCGCGCGCCAACTCGCCAATCTCGTCGCCGCGACCGGCATCGCCGGCGGCGGCGTCTGAGGTTTGACCGTGCGCCACCGCTTCCAGCGCCGTGACGACCCGGGCTATCGGTTGAGTCAGCGTTCTCGCGCCGAGCACGCCCGCCGCCGCGAGGACGACGCAGGCCACCAGAAGCGTCACCGCCAGCGCAATCAGAAGCGCGGTCAGCGGCGCGTTTTTCTCACCGGTGTCTTGCACGGCCAGGATCGCCCAGCGCACGCCGCTGAACTCCAAAGGGACCGCAGCGGCGGCGACTGTTCGCGCGCCGAACGAGACGTCATTGGCGGTATTCGCTGCGCCGCCGGCCACTACGCCGCGCGCCAGTTCCACGTCCAAGCGTGCCGACAGAATGTCATTGTCCGGTGTGAAGCGGGAATCGTTGCGCAACAACATGTCGCCGCCGATGATCAGCGCTTCACCGGTTTCGCCCAGTCCGCTGGCGTCGCCCATGATCGTATTGACGGCGTCGATCGGCATTTGAAACGCCAGCACGCCGATGCGCGCGCCGTCCCGGAAGACTGGCGTCGAGATGAAGCTGGCGGGCGCGCCATAGCTGGGCCCGTAAGGTGCAAAATCGAAGAAGTGCAGTGCGCCTTCCGGTCCCTGCATCGCAGCGCGGAACGCCTGGCCTAAATCGCTGCCCGCCCATTCGCCGCCGCCCAGCGCGAAATTGGTCGCGTAATCTTCTTCCTTGAACACGGAATAGATCAGGTCGCCCTGGGTGTTGAACAGGAAGATGTCGTAATAGCCGCCTTCTTCCAAATGGGTGCGCATCCAGGGATGGAAGCGGGCATGAACCCCGTCATAGGCCGTCCCGCCCGTAGCAGCGTCCAGCCTGTGCTTTTCCCCAAGCGGGTGCGGGTTGTTGCGGATATAGGCGTCTTTCAGCGTCTCGGTGACGTCGGTCTGGCGCGCCAGGGTCTGGAAGGCGGCGTCAAAGGACTCGATCGCCTCAGCCGTGGACGGCGCAGCCGCCACTGAACGCAGGTCGGCGGCGAGGCTTTCCAGATAACGCTCCAACTCATTCGCCCGCGCACTGGCCGCCGCGGTGAGGCGCTCGGCGCCTAAGCCATTGATGGTGCTGGCCGAATGGATGGCGCTCGCCATGGCGGTCGCGATCATGCCGAGCAGCGCGAAGCCGACGATCAAGAAGGGAAGTTTTTGAGCGATTTTGAGGTTCGACCAAGCCACGCTGTATTCCTATCAGAGCCAATTATGACGGCGCGGATCCTTGGATAAATCCGTTTAGTGAAGGTTAAGCTTGAGGCCGCGCGGTGATGAAATTCAACTTCTTTGCATCTGTGGGCGCCGCATATTTCGGAATGACAGCGCGAAGGGTCGGGGTTAGAGCGGGCCTATGAGCAACGTAGCCCCCGATACCGGCCGTCTCGACCCGGCCCGCGCCGGCCTCGCCGCCGTGTCCGGCTATGCGATCTGGGGCCTGTCGCCGCTCTTCTACATGCTGCTGGACTTCACAAGCGCCGCTGAGATCGTCTTGCATCGGGCGATCTGGTCCGCACCGGTTCTGCTGGCGATGCTGTTGATGGCGAAACGCTGGGGCGCGACCTTGGCGGTGCTCGCTGATCGTAAAGCGCTAATGGTGCTGCTTCTCACCGCCATCCTAATCGGGGCGAATTGGTGGCTCTTCATCTTCGCGGTCAATTCCGGCCGGGTGCTGGAAGTTTCGCTGGGCTATTTCATCAATCCGCTGATGCATATCGCGGTCGGCGTCTTCGTCCTGAATGAACGGTTTGGGCGCTGGCGCGCGCTCGCAGTCGGCCTCGCGGCGCTGGGCGTGCTTAATCAGGTCATCACTGTCGGAGAGCCGCCCATCCTGGCGCTATTTCTGGCGGTCAGCTTCACCGCCTACGCCTATATTAGAAAGACCATCGCGGTGGACGGACGAATCGGCCTGTTCTGGGAAACCGTGCTGATCGCCATTCCCAGCCTGCCGGCGATCATTTTTCTCGAGGCGAGCGGCGGCGGGCACTTCTTCGAAGGTTGGGGTCAGGCGCTTCTGCTCATCCTGACCGGACCGATGACGGTCGCGCCCTTGCTGCTCTTCATTCTGGGCGCGCGCGGCCTGTCGCTGGCGGTGATCGGCATCGCACAATTTCTCGCTCCCACGCTCCAGTTCGCCGTGGGATTGGCGACCGGCGAAGCCTTTGGTTGGGCCAACGCGGTCACCTTCGGTTTGATCTGGGCGGGGCTGGCGGTCTTCGTCTTTGATCTCGTAAACTTTGAACGTAAAGCCGCCAGAGCCCAGGACGCTTCTTGATGACCCATCCCGCCATGCCGCCCGCCCGCCGCGTTAATGTGGGCGAGGTGACCCTGTCTGTGCACGAGGCGGGACCGGCCGACGGCGTGCCCGTGCTGCTGCTGCATGGCTGGCCGGAACTGGCGATGAGCTGGGCGTCCCAGATCGAAGCGCTCAGCCAAGCGGGCTATCGCGTCATCGCCCCGGATAATCGCGGCTTCGGCGCCAGCGATGCGCCTCACGAGGTCAGCGCCTATGGCGTTGATCAAATCGTCGGCGACATTTCCGGGCTGTTAAACGCGCTGGATATCGAAAAGGCGATCATCGTCGGCCATGACTGGGGCGGGATCGTCATGTGGCATGCCGCCTGCCTGATCCCGAACCGTTTCCTGGCGGCGGTCGGCGTCAACACGCCCCACCTGCCGCGCGGCGCGCGCCCGCCCACCGAGGTGTTCGAAGAGCTCGCCGGACCCGAGCACTATATCGTCCGCCTCCAGGATGAGGCCGCCGACACCCTGTTTGAGAGCCGGGAAGAGGATTTCTTCGCCTTCGTGTTCGGAACTCCGCCGCCCACCGCCGATCTCGACAAACTGCCGCCCTCCGTCGCGCACCTGCCCAAACGCTTTGAACGCTTTGTCGAGCGCGGCGGTTTGAAATCAGAGGAAGACAGCGTCGTGCCGGCGGATATCCGCGCGCAATACGCCGATGTCTACCGCCAAAGCGGATTTCGCGGCGGCTTTAACTGGTATCGCAATTTCGATGCGAACTGGCAGCGCATGGGCGGGGTCGACCATCGCTTGTCCATGCCGGTCTTCATGATCACCGCGGAGTGCGACTTCATGCTGCCGCCCAAGCTGGCCGCCTGGATGCCGGCGCTATGCTCGGACCTGACCATGGAGATGATCGAGGATATCGGCCACTGGACCCAGTATGAGGCCCCGGATCAGCTCAACGCCCTGCTGTTGACCTGGCTGGGGGAGCGCTTCCCGGCGCGCTAGCGCTGCGCGGGGATGGCGTCCGCGGGCCCGTCACACCACGGCGCCGGCGCGCCATAGGCCACCGCGAGACCCGCCTGCGTCAACGCGGCGCCGAGGCTTTCGCCGTCGGTGCGCTGAATATGAGCGATGACCCGTCCCGCGAAGCTGCCGGTCTCCACCCCATGCAGCGCAATCGAGGCCTCCGCCAGCCACTCTTGCGTGAAGCGGGTCGCCGTATCGGCCAGCGCCCGCTCGGCGGCGCAGCCGGCGCCGCGCCGCTCGGGCGTATCGACGCCCGCCAAACGAACCCGGGTCTCGACAAACTGCCCTGGCCAAATGCGGGCGCGCACCGCCACCGTGTCGCCGTCTATCACAGAGACCAACTCGGCGGGGATCGGACCGGGCAGGGGCTCCGCCGATGCACCTACTGGATGCAACGTGGCAACAATACAGGTGAATAAGGCGCTTCGTCCGACCATGGCGGTAATATAGGAAAATTATGGCGATTGTATACATAACTGAACAGCGCCGAGGTGATGTGTCCTTTGTGACTCAC